>NZ_JAUSZF010000001.1:2070833-2680000 GCF_030817315.1 Sphingomonas faeni
GGTCGCCGACCGTACCGAAGTCGCGATGTTCGCGGTCAACGCAGCATGCGTGGTGCCGCCCGCGCTGCTGGGGGACGGGATCGGATCGACCACCGCGTTCCGACGCAAGCACGAGGCGGTTCGTGCGGACTGGTTGGCGATCGCCGATCTCCCCGCCGCCGTCGCCGCGTATGACGGCCCCCTGCCCTTCACGTCCGATCGACTCGAAGCCTGTAGCGATGCGGACCTGGACAGCCTCGTCGAGAGCGCGGCGATCGACCATTCGCTTGCGCTCAGTCCCGACTTTCCAGCTGGCCGCGACGGCGCGCTGACGAAGCTCGAACGGCTGATGGACATCGTGCTGCGGACCTATGGGACGACCCGCAACGACGCGACCAAGCCGGTCGGCGCCAGCATGTTCTCGCCTTATCTGCACTTCGGCGTGATCGGCCCCCGCGAAGTCATGGCCACCGTCGACGCCACCGATGCGCCTGCCGCCGCGAAAGCCAAATTTGCCGACGAACTTCTGACCTGGCGCGAGTGGTTTCATTACCAGGCTCGCGCGCTCCCCTCGCCCGAGCGCTACGACCGGGTCTCGGAATGGGCGCGTGAAACGCTCGCTGCGCATGCCACCGATCCGCGTCCCGAGGTGGAAACGCTCGCCGACTTGCTCAACGGGACCACGCGGGATGAGACTTGGAATGCGTGCCAGCGCCAGTTCCTGATCGATGGCTGGATGCACAACAATTTGCGCATGTACTGGGCCAAGCGGATCATCGCGCTGACCCCCGATCCGGAGACCGCGTGGGCGACCGCCTGTTACCTGAACGATCGGCTCAGCCTGGATGGGCGCGACCCGTCGACATACGGCAACATCGCGGCGTCGTTCGGCGCGGGATCGCCCGGCCGGGACGGTCCGCCGATCTATGGCAAGGTGCCGACGCGGTCGGATGGATCGACGCGACACCGCGACGGTGGCCCCGAGTGGCTTCGCGACGCCGCGACGCGTACCGCGCGCGAACCGACGCTGCCGTCGAGCCTCCCGTCCGGACTTTACCTCTCGGGCGAACTGCCCATCTAACCCGAGCGTGCATTGCGATGCGCGCTGACGACCGCCCGACCCAGTCCACCCTGCACGCACGGCGCGCCCACCCGGCGCAGCGTCGTACATCGGAATTGACCATGACATCGACCGCGCAAGACCGCCCGGAACCTCGTACGACGGGCTATGTCCTGACCAGCAGCGTGACGTTCGCGATGGCCGCGGCGGCCGGCGTCGCGGTCGCCAACATCTATTACAACCAGCCGATGCTCGGCGTGATCGAGAAGGATCTGCCCGGCAAGCTGTCCACGCTGATCCCCACTGCGACACAGCTAGGCTATGCCGCAGGGCTGTTCTTCCTCGTACCGCTCGGCGACCTGATCGAGCGCAAGCGGCTGATCGTGATCCAGTTCGCGGTCCTGGCCGCCGCGCTGGTCGCCGCCGCAGTCGCGCCCACCGCGGGCCTGGTCGTGGCTGCGTCGCTGCTGGTCGGCGTCGCCTCGACCGTCGCGCAGCAGATCGTGCCCTTGGCCGCCAACCTCGCCGCCCCGGAGCGGCGCGGCGCGACCGTCGGCACAGTCATGTCGGGGTTGTTGTGCGGCATATTGCTGAGCCGAACGCTGGCCGGCTTCGTCGCCACGCATGCCGGGTGGCGCGAGATGTTCTGGCTCGGCGTGCCGATGGCGCTCGCGGTCGGCGCCTGGATGGCGATCAAGCTGCCCCGCAGCCAGCCGGTCGCCACGTTGTCCTATGGCGGCCTGCTCCGCTCGCTCGTCGGGCTGTGGCGTGAGTTCGACGCATTGCGGCTGGCGACCGTCACCCAATCGCTGATCTTCGCAGCGTTCACCGCGTTCTGGACGATCCTGGCGCTCCGGCTCCAGGAGCCGGGCTATGCGATGGGGGCCGACGTGGCGGGGCTGTTCGGCGTCGTCGGCGCGGTCGGCATCTTCGCCGCGCCGATCGCCGGGCGCTACGCGGATCGAAAGGGCCCGCATCTGGTGATCGCGCTCGGCGCCGCGCTGACGCTCGTATCCTGGATAATGTTCGGCGTGTGGACGTCGATCGCGGGCATGGTCGTCGGCGTCATCGTGCTCGACTTCGCCGTCCAGAGTGCGCTCGTCTCCAACCAGCACATCGTCTACGCGCTGCGCCCCGAAGCGCGGGCGCGGCTCAACACCATCTTCATGGGCGGCATGTTCCTGGGCGGCGCGGTCGGGTCCGCCGCGGCGACACAGGCCTGGGCCGCAGCGGGCTGGTTCGGCGTGGTCGTGCTCGGCATCGTGCTGACCGCGTTGGCGACGATCATCCAGGTCGCCAGCCTGACGCGGCGGCGGCGGCGGAGGGGGCGGGCGATCTGACCGATCGCCCGACCGCCCTTTACAGTCCGATGGAGTATAGCGCGTGGTGGGCCAGGATGAACAAGGTGCGACGATCTGGGCCACCGATGACGAGTTGCAGCGGACGTTCGGGTACGTCGATACGGCGTAACAGCGTGCCGTCGGGCCGGTAGACGAACACCTGTCCATTGGCGACGTAGAGGTTGCCGGCCGCGTCGCGCGTCGCACTCTCGCCGCCCCGCGGTGCTGCGATCTTGAGGTCGGTTACCCGGCCATTGTCACCGACCAGACCGCTATACGTGCGGTTCTGCGATCCGTTGGTCAGCACCACCCGCTCGCCGGGGAGCGCCGTGACGAAGCCATACGAATCAAGCGTGTCGGACCAGCGCCAGCCCTGGTGATCGTCAGGCCCCTGGTTCCACACGCGGAACGCCGGCAAGACCAGCGACCCGTCGGGCGAGACATATTCCTGCGACTTCGCTTCGCCCATCTTTCCGGTGAAGAAATCGGCGAGCGGTGGATATTGATACGTCGTCGGATCGATCCGATCGGCGAATTCGCCGTTCGCCCAGACGTTGACGGGGAGCATCGTCGCCGCGGAGCGTCGGACCTTGGCGGGTGTCGGTGCGATCACCTTGACGTCGGCCGGCTTGGTCGGATCGATGCTGTAGACGGTACCGTCTCGCCCGGCCGACGACAGCACCATCAGATCACCGGATTTAGCGACCGCGAGGTTCACCGCGTCGAGCGGCGCCTCCGCCACGATCGACAGGCCTTCGCCCTTCGACCAGCCATGGATCCGCTGGAAGCGGCGATCGATGAAGTACAGCTTGCCCTGCGCGTCGACCGCACCGCCGGCGATCGAATAGAAACCGTCGGCCAGCTTCTCGACGCCGGGCGTGAGCGGTATCGGGGTTCGCACTGCCGTCGCCGATGCTGCCGGCACGTCGAGCTTGGCGAATTCGAGTTCGCGAACTTCCTGGCCGCGCGTCATGTCCTTGATCGCGTTCTCGAACGGGAATTTGCTTGCGCGCAGATAGGTGCCGCAGCCCTTCGTATCGCAGCTCGCAAAGCCGCTCTCGGCGTTCACGTGGACGTTACGGAAACGGATATCGCCCGAATTGTAGAGCTTTACCGCGGCGTCCATCGGCTTGATCGTGCGCGTCACGCGGTAGCCGTGGTAGTTCGCGAACAGGATGTTGCGCGAATTGCGGATCTCGGTCGAGATGGCGTCGACGCCGTCGCGCACCTCCTGCTCGGTCTGCGGCGCGAGGAACTCCCAGTTCTCGACGTTATCGAGGACGATCTCGGCCCGATAATGGTGTTCGGCCGACAGTTCGTAGACGTGGCCGGGGGTCTTGGTGTTCGAGACCTGGAAGCCGGCCGACGCCAAGGTGTTCGGCGACCAGATCGCCGCGAAGGTGCCGCCGCCGCCGTCCGTCACCCAGATGCTCGGATGCTGCCCGTCGAAACGCGCGCGCGGATCGCCGAAGCCGATCGGGCTCCCCTTGGTCAGCACGGTGCCGCCGCCGCCCTGGATCTTGACGTCGTTGACCATCGACGCCTCGCCGGCCTTCCAGAGAAGTGCGGTCGCGCGCGGATTGACGCCGCCGGTCCACAGGCCGAGGCCGGAGACGATCGCGTTGCCGCCCTTCGCGCTCTGCAACAGCGCCTTCGGACCGCCGACGCCCATATAGGCGGGCGTCTCGTCGGGGAGATAGAGGTGCGTGAGGCTGGGGTGTAGTGAGATCAGGACGCTGTCGGGGCGCAGTCTGATCGTATCGGTGACTCGGTAGCGACCGACCGGAAGGTACAGCACGCGGTGCGTGTCGATCGCGCGCTGCAATGCCGCGGTGTCGTCGGTCGTGTCGTCGCCCTTCACGCCGAGATCATGGACGTTCGCCCAGTCGCGAACCGGTGGCATCGCGCGGATCGCCGGGGTCCGCCGGGCGGGCATCCGCGCGAGCGGTGCCATCTGGATGTCGGTCGCATAGTCGCCGATCGCGCCCAGCCCGGCGAGCTTCAGGCCGTAGGAGAAGTCGCTGACCCGGTAGCGCGGCCCAGCGCCCGCCACGGTCTTGCCGCTGTCGCGGAAGCGGACGAAGGTCGGCGTGTTCGACGCCAGCGCACTGTCGAAGCCGATCTGCGTGAAGACGCTGTTCTCGGCGGAGACGATCACGCCCGCCTGCGACACGTTCTCGAACCGGACGTCCTTGCCCCAGAGCGAGTCGGAATAGCCGCGGTCGATCTCGATCCCCACCGGCGTGTCGCGGATCGCGACGTTGACGAGCGTCAGGTCGACCTCATGCTCGCGGATCGCGGCGTCGCGCTGGCCCTGGAATTCGGAGTCGATGAGCGTGAACTGCCATGCGGGCGAGGTCTTTTCGGACATGATGCCGTAGCGACCGCCGAAGAAGCGCAGATTCTCGAACTCGTTGCCCGCCTGGTAGACGCCGGCGAGACCGGAGCCGATGTGGAAATCGACGTGGCGCAGATAGCCGTGCTGCGCGACGCGGAAGCGGACCGCGACCGCGCCGGCATTGCCTTCGCCGATCCGGAAATCGACGTTCGACAGCGCCGAATAGAAAGTGCTGGAGGTCGCGTCGAATATCGCCGGGTCGAACGGGACGCTGGTACGCGGCGGCACCGGCGCCTTGCCGACGCGGTACTGATCCTCGCCGGTGAAGCTGACCATCGCCGCGACGCCCGAGGCGTAGCCGGCGCTGTTGTCGCCGAGCACGATCTCCGGGCGGGTCGGACCGATGCCGAAGATGCGGACCGCGGAGCGGACGAAGATGGTGCGGGTTATCCGGTAGCGCCCGGAGGGGAGGAAAACGACGCCGCCATGGCCGCCCGCCGCGGCCGCGTCGATCGCCTGCTGGAGCGCGACGCTGTCGTCGGCTCGACCGTCGCCGACGCCCTTGACGGTGATCGCGGTCGGGTCGTCGGGCTGGGTGAGATAGACCGAGACGGACTTGGCGGGAGCGCCAAGTTTCGAAGACGGGGCGGATTTCGCGAACGCCGGCGCGGCGATCAGGAGCGCCGTTCCGCAGAGCAGCCATTTCGCAACCATCGTCCGTCTCCCGTTATCAGGACAGTAGTCCTACCGTTCGTGGGGGTGCGCTTCATCTGCGACGAAGGTCGTATCTTTGGGGGGGGCCTTCTGATCCTCCCCCGCCAGGGGGAGGTGGCGCCGTAGGCGACGGAGGGGGAGGACACGGAACGGTCCCTCCTTACCTCCCCCTCCGTCTGGCAAGCGCCAGCCACCTCCCCCTGGCGGGGGAGGATAAAAACGAGGGGTGGGGTTAGATCGCCAGCGTCTGCGCGACGATCGCCGCTTGTGTCCGGTTGCGGACGTTGAGCTTGCGCATCAGGGCGGTCATGTGGACCTTCACGGTGGCCTCGGCGATGCCGAGATCGAACGCGATCTGTTTGTTGAGCAGGCCCGAATGGACGCCGCGGAGTACTCTGATCTGGGTCGGTGTCAGCGCCGCGTGGGTCGCCGGCGCTGGTGCCGCCACTTTTTCCGTCGCTTTTGCTGCCGGGGGATGCCCGATGTCGTGGCCGGTCCGTTCCATGGTCATCCTCCCTGAGCTTCAGCCTGTGCCACGACGGTTCGAGGTCGCGGCAGGTTTGCGCCGTTGATCCAGCGATCCGCTTATACGGATTCGGTTAGACAGGTTTTGACTATGGGCCACGGATTTGCGCGCAATCAAGCCTTTTCTGTTGTCAGACCGAAAAGACCTGTCGTACAGATATCAACAATCACCAGCAGGCGAAGGCGCCGCTGAGCGACGGGAGGGGCCTGATGCCACAAGCACCGGACACGCGTGCACGGACCGCAACGGATGCGCACGCTCTAACGCGGACGGCAGGCCGATGATCGGTGCGGACATGAGGCTGGTGATCGCCGCGTTGGCCGGCATCGGGCTCGCCGTGGTGATGATCGTCCGCGGGCGGCTCCACCCCTTTATCGGCCTGTTGTGCGGCGCGTTCACCGTCGGGCTGCTCGCCGGCCTGCCCCTGCCCGAGGTGGCGAAGGCAGTGCAGAAGGGCGTCGGCGATATCATCGGCGGCACCGGGCTGGTCGTGGCGCTGGGGCTGTCGCTGGGCGCGATGCTCCATCTGTCGGGCGCTGCGGCGTCGCTGGCCAAGGCAGCGCTGCGAATGACCGGCGTTCAGGCCGCGCCCTGGGCCACGCTGGGCATCGCGATCGTCGTCGGGCTGCCGCTGTTCTTCGAGACGGGCCTCGTCCTGTTGCTGCCGATCGTCGTCGCGGCGGCCGAGGAGATGACCGGCAAGGACGGCCCGGAACGCGACGCCGCCAAGCTGAGGCTGATCATGCCGGCGCTGGCCGGGCTGGGCGTGGTCCACGCGCTGGTGCCGCCGCATCCGGGACCCTTGCTCGCAGTAGAGGCGCTCGGCGCCAGCCTGGGCAAGACGATGCTCTACGGGATCGCGATCGCCATCCCGACGGCGATCATATCCGGGCCTTTGTTGGCGAAGTTCACGACGCGCGGCGTGCGGCTGGAGGCGCCGGTGTTGCACGATCACGCGCTCGCGATCGCACCGCCGGCGCGGCTGTTGTCGCTGTTGATCGTGCTGCTGCCGGTGCTGATGATCGCGACCGGCGAACTGGGGCAGATGATCCCGGGGATGAAGGGCGCCGCCTGGCTGGTCGCGGCGAGCAACCCGGTGGTCGCGCTGTTGCTGACCAACCTGATCGCCCTGCCGCTGCTGTTTGGCCGGCGGCTGCGCGATGCCGCGATCCAGACCGCGGTTTGGCACGAGACGATGGGCGCCGCGGGTGCGATCCTGCTGGCGATCGGCGCGGGCGGTGCGTTGAAGCAGGTGCTGGTGACCGCAGGCCTGTCCGACCTGCTGGCGCGCACCGTGCTCATGTATTCGATCTCGCCGCTGTTGCTCGGCTGGCTGGTCGCGGTCGGCATACGCCTCGCCGCCGGCTCCGCGACCGTGGCGACGATCACCGCGGTCGGGATCATGCCGGGCGTGGTCGCAAGCTCGGGCGTGTCGCCGGAGCTGGTCGTGCTGGCGATCGGCGCGGGATCGGTGTTCTTCAGCCACGTCAACGATCCGGGATTCTGGCTCGTCAAAAGCTATGTCGGCACCAGCACTGCGGACACGTTCCGTACGTGGTCGATGCTGGAGACGGCGATATCGGTGGTCGGCCTCGCGCTGGTGATGGCACTGAGCTATGTCGTCTGACGATGCCGCAGTCTCTCATGAGAAGCCGGTCGTGACCGTGCGGCTGGCGGACCGGGCCTATACCGGGATCGTCCAGATCATCCTCGACGAGCAGCTCGCGGTCGGCGACCGGCTGCCCGCGGAGGACAAGCTGGCGACGATGTTCGGCATGTCGCGGACGATCGTGCGCGAGGCGCTGGCGCGGCTCGCGTCGGACGGGATCACGCAGGCGCGGCGTGGGGCCGGGTCCTATGTCAAACGGCGTCCGTCGGAGCGGCTCGGGTCGCACATGCCGATGGCGGACATCGCCGCGACCTTGGGCACCTACGAAGTGCGCTTCGTGCTGGAAGCGGAGGCGGCGCGGCTGGCGGCACAGCGCCGGTCGCATCACCAGATGGACGCGATCGAACGCGCGCTGGAGGCGCTGCGGACTGCTTTGCTGTCCAACGCGCCGGCGCATGACGAGGACTGGGTACTGCACCGCGCGATCGCCGAGGCGACCGCCAATGCGGCGTTCCTGCCGGTGTTCGATCATCTGCGGGACGCGGTGATGCGGATCCTGCGCGCGGGCGTCGACATATCGCGGTCGCGCGCACCCGACGTGATCAAGGCGATGATGGACGAGCATGACGCGATCGTGGAGGCGATCCGGGCGCAGGATGCCGACGGCGCGGCGCTGGCGATGCGCTGGCACCTGTCGCAGGGCCGCAAGCGGTTGATGCCCTGACGAGCCGGGTTTCGGCTCCCCGCCGGGACCTGCGACCATGGTCGTAGATGATACCGCGCCCAGTATATCGTAGAGAACGGCAAGAATGACACGTCGCCAAGCCGCTCCACGGCACGCGCTACGTGCAACTAGGGGACGGACGGATGCAAAAGGTTACGCGCGGTCGGCGATCAGTCGGATCTTTCAATGTTAACGCAACCAGCATGATCGTGCTGGCAACCGCGTTGCTCTGCGCACCTGCCGCAGCCCAAACCGCAACCCCGCAGTCCGACCTGCCCGCCTCGACCCAATCGGCCGATCCGGCAGCGCCCCCGCAGACGCTGACGCCGCAGACCGCCGCCGACGACCAGGGCGCGACGGAGAAGGACATCGTCGTCACGGGTTCGCGCATCACGTCGAGCGGTTTCAACGCGCCGACGCCGACGACTGTGATCGGCGAGGACCAGATCCTCAAGAACGCGCAGCCCAATATCTTCAACGCGATCGCGCAGTTGCCGTCGCTGCAGGGATCGACCGGCGCCTCCACCGGGACGTTCAGCACGTCGAGCGGCACGCAGGGGCTCAGTTCCTTCTCGCTGCGTGGCCTCGGCCCCATCCGTACGCTGACCCTGCTCGACGGCCAGCGCGTCGTCGGTGCGAACGTCTCCGGCGTGCCCGACATCAGCATGTTCCCACAGCTGCTGATCAAGCGCGTCGACGTTGTGACGGGTGGCGCATCGGCCTCCTATGGTTCCGACGCGGTCGGCGGCGTGGTCAACTTCATCACCGACACGCGCTTCAAGGGGTTCAAGGCGAACATCCAAGGCGGCATCACCAATTACGGCGACGACAAGCAGGCGCTGGTCCAGGCCGCGTTCGGCACGTCGTTGTTCGGCGACCGCCTGCACCTGATCGTCAGCGGCGAATATGACGACGAAGACGGCGTTGGCCCGGGCGATTTCGGCACCGACCTCGCCAAGGGTCGCGACTGGTACCGCGCCACCACGCTCGTCAACACCGGTCAGACGAACAACGGCCTGCCGCAGTTCAACTACCGCGACTATGCCCAACCCTATCAATATGCGCGCTACGGCCTGATCAACAACGGGCCGTTACAGGGCATCGCCTTCGACCAGAGCGGCGCGCCATATAATTTCAACTATGGTTCGAACGGTCGTCCGACCGGCACGGGCGGCGTCACGAATTGCTTCCCCGCCAACAGCTTCTGCGTCGGCGGCGACCTGTCGGGCGCGCCGGGTTCGGGCGCATCGCTGAAGTCCTCGCTGGAGCGGCTCAACGGGTTCGGGCGGATCGGCTTCGATTTCGCCCCGGACAACGAGGCTTATGTGACGGTCAACCTTGCGCAGGTGAAGACCAGCAACCAGCCGAGCCCGGGATACAACCGCCCGAACCTGACCGTGCAGTGCGCCAATCCCTTCCTGCCGCAACTGGTGCGGGATCGCTGCGCGACGGCGATCAACCCCGCCACCGGGACCCCGGGAATCACGCAGTTCGGCTTCGGTAGCAGCAACGGCAACTTCCCCGATCCACTGGTCCAGACGGACCGTCGCCAATACCGCTTCGTCGGCGGGCTGAAGGGCAAGTTCGAGATCGGCAGCACGCCCTGGACCTACGACGCCTATTACGAACACGGCATCACGCTGGCGGCGATCGACGTCGAGAATACCGTGCTTCAGAACCGCTACGTCGCCGCGACCAACGCGATCACGCTGAACGGGGCGATCGTCTGCGCCGATCCGGTCGCGCGCGCCGCCGGATGTCAGCCGATCAACATCTTCGGCGGCGCGGTGCCGTCGGCATCGGCGCTTGCCTATGTCACGCCCGCCAATGGGCCGCTCCAGCGCACCAAGCTGACGCAGGACGTCGCCAGCCTCAACTTCTCGGGCGAGCCGCTCAACCTGTGGGCCGGGCCGCTGTCGGTCGCGTTCGGTGGCGAATATCGTCGTGAATTCTACCGCGTCCACGGCGATCCCTATGGTGCGGGCGTCACCGCACTCAGCCCCAACAGCGCCGCCTATCCCGCCGATCCGCTGTTGAATTCGGCGCTGGGCAGCAACTGGGCAGCGGGCAACTACAAGAACGGCCGCGGCAAGTACGAGGTGTACGAGGGCTTTCTCGAGCTCAACCTGCCCTTGTTCAACAGCGAGGCGATCGGCCGCGCCAACCTCAACGGCGCGGGCCGCGTGACGCATTACAGCACGTCGGGCACGGTCTGGGCCTGGAAGGCGGGCGGTACCTGGGACACGCCGCTGGACGGCATCCGGTTGCGCGCCGTCACGTCGCGCGACGTCCGTGCGCCGAACCTGTCCGAACTGTTCGCGGCACCGACCGTCACCACGCTGCCGAACTTCACCAATCCCTTTTCCGGCAGCGGTGTGCAGGCGTTCCAGAACACCGTCGGCAACCCCGATCTGAAGCCGGAAATCGCGCGCAATACCGAGGTCGGCATCGTCCTGTCGCATCCCTCATGGGCGCCGGGTCTCGGCCTGTCGTTCGACTACTACAAGATCAAGCTCGACGGAGTGGTCTCGACACTGTCGCCCGACCAGATCGTCCGCTTCTGCTTCGAGGGCAACCAGGCGTTCTGCGGCGGCTTCGTGCTGAACAGCCCCACCCAGGGCGGCAATTTCATCAACGTCCAGCCGTTCAATCTCGCGTCGTGGAAGACCAGCGGGTTCGACATCGAGGCGAGCTATCAGTGGAAGAAGCCGCTCGGCATTCCCGGCAACTTCACGCTCCGCGTGCTGGGCACGCATGTGAAGGAGTTCCTCGTCGATGCCGGGATCGCCAACGTCGACGTGGTCGACCAGGCCGGGGCCAACAACGGCAACACGCCGGACTGGAAATGGCTGGCGACGCAAAGCTACGACAACGAGCTCTTCAGCATCAACCTGCAGGAGCGCTGGTTCTCGGACGGCGTCTTCGGCAACCAATATGTGGTCTGCACCACCGGCTGCCCGGTCTCGACCGCCAACCACCCGACCATCGACTACAACAAGATGAAGGGCGCGTTCTACGTCGACCTCGGGGGATCGGTTAACGTCACCAAGCAGGTCAGCATGTTCTTCAAGGTCGACAATCTGTTCGATCACGATCCAGCGCCCGCGCCGCAGACCAATACCGGCCTCGACGTGAACCCCGCGCTGTACGACACGCTCGGCCGTATCTACCGCCTGGGCGTCCGCGCCCGGTTCTGATCGGCGGCTCCCCCGGTAGCGATCGCTACCGGGGAAGAGCAGGGTTCAGCCTTGCCATCCCGCACGGAGCGGCAGGCGCAGGACGCGGTCGTTGGCGGTCATATACAGCGCCCGCCCGCGCTCCCCGAACGCGCAGTTGGCGATCGGCGCACCGGTCGTCACCAGCGCGAGCGGCTCCGCATCGGGGGTCATGACCATCATGCCGCCGGGCACCGAGCATATCAGTGTCCCATCGCGCGCGACCTTCATGCCGTCGGGCAACCCCGCCCCGCCCCGCGCCTTCATCGCCTTGGCATCGAGCAGGACCCGGGCATTGCGCACGCCCTTGGCATCGAGGTCGTAGACCATGATCCGCGGCGCGGTTTCGTCCGACACCGACACGTAGAGCCGCGTCTCGTCGGGCGACAGCGCGATGCCGTTCGGTCGCGTCAGGCTTCCCTCGAGCAGTTCGACCGTGCCGCCCGGCCGCAGTCGATACACGCCGTTCACCGCCAGTTCCTTCAACGGCGACGTATCGCCTTCGGTCAGGCCGTAGGGCGGATCGGTGAAATACAGCGTACCGTCGCGCGCGACATGCATGTCGTTCGGGCTGTTGAACCGCTTTCCCTGATAGCGGTCGACCACCACTTCGCGCCGCCGCGTGACCAGATCGACGCGATCGATCGACCGCCCGCCACTGTTGGCGACCAGCAGCTTGCCCGCTCGATCGAGCGTCAGTCCGTTCGCACCCGGTTCTCGGATCAGCTTCGGATCGGTCCCGCCCACGCCCGACGGATCGAGGAACGGTACGGCCAGGCCACCCTTGCGCCAGCGACGAACGATGTTGGCCGGTGGATCGGAGAACAGCAGATACTGTCCGGCTTCGACCCACACCGGCCCCTCCGCCCACCGAATGCCCGTCGCGATCGTCTCGATCCGCGTGCCCGGCACGACCATGCGGTCGAATGCCGGCGACAGTTTCTGGATGCGCGGCTCGGGCGGCGTTGCCGCGACGCCCGCGCCGAAAGCCGGGGCGGCGGCCATCGCCACCGCGCCGAACAGGACTTCACGACGTCCCGGCCGGAAGGGGGCGACTGCGCGATGCTCAAACATTGGTGGGGCGATCGATGCGCGGGTCGTGATGCGTCGGTTGAACCGCGGCCTGTCCGGCCATGCTTGTGTTCATATCGTCCAGACCCTTTGTTTGCGCGGCGTTTCATTGGGACGCGAATTGATACCTGGAGTTGGGCAGCGACAAAATCTCCCCCCTCCCTGAAAGGGAGGGGTCGGGGGTGGGTCGGTTTCCGTATCTTCAGACGCTTGCGACCAAAGCGGGCCTACCCACCCCCGGCCCCTCCCCTTCAGGGAGGGGGGAATGTCAGCCGCGGGTGGGGCTGCGCCGACTCCGGGGGCAGGCTCATGCTTCTAGCCCTGTCACAGCCGGTACGCCTGCTTGACCAGGTCATAGGCCAGCGCACGGGCGACTTCGTGCGCTTCGTCCTCTTCGAGCCGGTGTTCGGCGACGAGCTTGGCGAGGAACGCGCAGTCCATTCGGCGCGCGACGTCGTGGCGCGCGGGGATCGACAGGAAGGCGCGGGTGTCGTCGTTGAAGCCGACCGTGTTGTAGAAGCCGGCGGCCTCGGTCGCGCGTTCGCGGAAGCGGCGCATGCCCTCCGGGCTGTCGTGGAACCACCAGGGCGGGCCGAGCCGGAGCGACGGGTAATGGCCGGCGAGCGGGGCGAGTTCGCGGGAGTAGGTGTCCTCGTCTAGGGTGAAGAGGATCAGGGTGAGCGCGGGGTTATTGCCGAACCGGTCGAGCAGTGGCTTCAGCGCGCGGACGAACTCGCCGGGGAGCGGGATGTCGCCGCCCTTGTCGCGGCCGAAGCGGGCGAGCACCGAGGCGTTGTGGCTGCGGGAGACGGCAGGGTGAAGCTGCATCACCATGCCGTCCTCGACCGACATCGCCGCCATCTCTGTGAGCATCTGTGCGCGGAAGAGTTCGGACTCAGCGGCGGTCGGTTGGGCCATCACGCGCGCATAGAGTGCTTCCGCTTCGGAGGGTGTCAGATCCGCGGTCGCCGCCGAGGGGTGGCCGTGATCGGTCGAAGTGGCACCGGCATCGCGAAAGCGAGCGCGGTGGAAACGGTGCGCGGCGAGATAGCCAGCATAGCTGCCGACATCCTCGTTCGCGGTCTCGCCGAAGCGGCGGACGTTGGCGGCGAAGCCCGGCGTCTCGGGGTCGACGACCGGGTCGGGGCGATAGGCGGTGACGACGCGGCCATTCCAGTCGCTCGCGCGGATCGCGGCATGGTGCTCGAGCGGGTCGAGCGGGCTTTCGGTGGTCGCGATCAGTTCGATGCCGAACCGGTCGAACAGCGCGCGCGGGCGGAAGGCTGGCGTCTTCAACGCGGCGTCGATCGTGTCGTAATACAGGTCCGCGGTCGCGGGTTCGAGGCGGACGTCGATCCCGAATGCCTCGGCGAACACCCAGTCGAGCCACATCCGCGACGGCGTGCCGCGGAACAGGGGGTAGTTCTCCGCAAAGATGCGCCAGATTTTCCGCGGATCGGCTTCCGTGGTGCTGCCATCGACCGTCGGCACCCCGAGCGCGTCGAGCGGCACGCCTTGGCTGTAGAGCATCCGGAAGACGTAGTGATCGGGGACGATCAACAGCGAGGCGGGATTGCTGAACGCCTCGTCCTTCGCGAACCATGCCGGGTCGGTATGGCCGTGCGGACTGACGATCGGCAGGTCCTTGACGCCCGCATGCAGTGCGCGGGCGATGTCGCGGGTACGGCCGTCGCTGGGGAACAGGCGGTCGGGGTGAAGGCGTAGCGGATGGGTCATGCGAGGCGTTCCGGATCGACGGGGGTATAATGCGGTACGAGCAGGTGGATAACCAATAACGCGACGAAATAGGCGCATCCGGCGACCACGAAGATCGGACCATAGCTGCCGACGCCGGCGAGGATAGTGCCCGCGAACTTGGCCATCAGCATGCCGCCGAATGCGCCCGCCAGCCCGCCGAGACCGATCACCGACCCGCCCATGCCGCGCGGGAACAGGTCGCCGGGGATCGCGTACACGTTGGCGGAGAAGCCCTGATGGCAGGCGCACGCCAAGCCGATCGCCGCGACCGCCCACCAGAGGCCGGGTGCCTGCGCGGCGAAGATGATCGGCAGGGCGAACAGTGCGCAGGCGAACAACGCGGTCTTTCGTGCGCGGTTCGGAGTCGCCCCCTTCGCCAGCAGCCGCGACGAGAACCAGCCGCCTGCGATCGATCCGACATCGGCGAGCACGTACACGGCGACCAGCGGCGGTCCGAAATCGAGCATCTTTACGCCGTATTGCCGATTGAAGAAATCAGGCAGCCAGAAGAGGAAGGTCCACCACACCGGATCGATCAGGAAGCGGCCGAGCATGTACGCCCAGGTCTGTCGCAGGCGCAGCAGCGTGCGCCAGCGGACCGGCTTCGCAGCGGGCACCGGATCGGCCTCGATCCAGGCCAGTTCCTCAGGCGTGACGCGCGGATGCTTGCGCGGCGTGCGGTAAAAGGCGAGCCAGGCGACCAGCCAGAGCACGGTCAGCGCGCCGGTCGCGATGAATGCCATCCGCCAGCCGAACGTCACCGCGATGACCGGCACGATCAACGGCGTGAGGATAGCGCCGACGTTCGAGCCCGCGTTGAAGATGCCGATCGCGAGCGCACGTTCGCGTTGCGGAAACCATTCGTTCGCCGCGGCGAGTGCGGCGGGGAATGCCCCTGCCTCGCCGATCGCGAGCGGGATGCGCGCGAAGATCATCATCCCGGCGCTGGTGAACAGCGCATGCGCGACATGACCGATCGTCCACAACGTCACCGCGACCGCATAGCCGATCTTCGCCCCCACACGGTCGACGAACCGGCCGAACAGCACATAGGCAATGCCGTACGCGGCCTGGAACGCGATCGCGAGATCGGCATAACCCTGCTCGCTCCAGTTGTAGCGTGCCTGGAGTTCAGGCTTGAGCACCGGCAATACGAGGCGGTCGATATAGCTGAGCGCGACGGCGGCGAACAAAAGCGCGCAGACGATCCACCGCACTTTGCCGCGCGGTTTTTCGGTCGCTGGAGTAGCGGCCCCGGTCACCAGTTGCACAGCGTGCCATCCTCGAGACGCGCGACCGGGAGATAGGCGCGCTTGTAGTCATAGGTCGCGGCGAGATCCTCGTCGATGTCGACGCCTAGCCCCGGCGCCTCGCCCGGATGCATCATGCCGTCGTCGAAGCTGTACGCGTGCGGGAATACCGCATCGGTCTCGTCGGTGTGCGGCATATGCTCCTGCACGCCGAAATTGGGCACCGACAGCCCGAAGTGCAGCGCCGCGGCCATCGCCACCGGCGACAGGTCGGTCGCGCCGTGGCACCCGGTACGAATCTGATACAGGTCGGCGAACGAGGCGATCCGGCGCAGGTGCGTGATGCCGCCGGCATGCACGACGGTCGCGCGAATATAGTCGATCAGCTGGTTCTGGATCAGGTCCTTGGCGTCCCAGATCGAGTTGAATACCTCGCCGACCGCGATCGGCGTCGTGGTGTGGTGGCGGATCAGCTTGAACGCCTCCTGGTTCTCGGCGGGCGTCGGGTCCTCGATCCAGAAGAGGTTATACGGCTCGAGCGCCTTGCCGAGCCGCCCCGCCTCGATCGGGGTCAGCCGGTGGTGGATGTCGTGGAGCAGGTGCACGTCCCAGCCCATCGCCTCGCGCGCGGCCTTGAACAGTTCGGGGACGACGCGGAGGTATTTCTCGGTCGACCAGACGCTTTCGCTCGGCAGGTCGGCATCGGCGGGCTCGTATCGTGCGCCGTGCTTGGCGACGCCGTAGGTCGAGGCGAGCCCCGGTACGCCGCATTGCAGCCGGATCGCCTTGTAACCCTTCGCCTGTTCGGCCTTCGCGACGGCGATCGTGTCCTCGATCGTGGTGCCGTTGGCGTGCGCGTAGACCATGCACGCATCGCGCGCCGCGCCGCCGAGCAACTGGTACACCGGCATGCCCGCGAGCTTGCCCTTGATGTCCCAGAGCGCGGTGTCGACCGCAGCGATCGCCGCCATCGTCACCGGGCCGCGCCGCCAATACGCGCCCTTGTAGAGATACTGCCAGACGTCCTCGATCCGGTGGGCGTCGCGGCCGATCAGGCACGGCACGACGTGATCGGTCAAATAGCTCGCGACGCTGAGTTCACGGCCGTTGAGCGTGGCGTCGCCGAGCCCGGTGGTGCCGTCGTCGCACTCGATCTTCAACGTGACGAAATTGCGTCCCGGACAGGTGACGATGACGCGGGCGGAAACGATCTTGGGCATCGAAGGTCCTTCAGGCGATTTCGAGGATGGCGGTTTTGAGCTGTGCCGAACTTGGCCCGGCCATGATGGTGAACAGGCCGGGCTCGACGACCTCGCGCATGTCGACGTCCCACAATGCGAACGCGTCGGGGCCGAGCGTGAAGCGCAGCGTCCGCCGCTCGCCGGGTGCGAGCGTCACGCGTTCGAAGCCCTTCAGCTCCATCACCGGCCGCGCCACCGACGACACCTGGTCACGGACATAGAGCTGCACGACCTCGTCGCCGGCGCGTTGCCCGACATTGGTAACGTCGACCTCGACCCCGACGCTGCCGGCGATGCCGATCTTCGCCGCCGACAGCCGCGGTGCGCTAACCTCGAAGCGCGTGTAGCTGAGGCCGTGCCCGAACGGGAACAACGGGGCCGTCTCCGCGAACAGATAGCCGCGCTGGGTCGAGGGCTTGCGGTTGTAATAGAACGGCACCTGGCCGACTTCGCGCACCACGGTCACGGGCAGCTTTGCGCCCGGATTGATCCGCCCGAACAAAGCCTCGGCCATCGCCGTGCCACCCTCCTGCCCCGGATACCAGCATTCGAGGACCGCGTTCGCCTTCACGATCACGCCCGGCCAGCTCGGTGGGCGGCCGTTGATTGCGGCGATGACGATCGGCTTACCCAGCGCATGCAGCGCGTCGAACAGCGCGTTCTGCTCGCCCAGCAGATCGAGCGTGGTGCGATCACCGAGATGGTTCTTCGAGAAGCCCTCGCGGCTGGTCTGCTCGGTATCGCCGATCGCGAGGATGATCGTATCGACCCCGCGCGCGACCTCGACCGCCTCGGCGATCAGCGCGCGGTTCTTGACGGGATCGCCGAGCAGCACCTCGTCCTGCGACCGGTCCTCGCTCTGGGTGATGAACACGCCCTGCGCATGGACGATCGTCGCTGCGTTCCCCACGAGCGCACGCACGCCGTCGAGCAGCGACACCGTCTGGCGGGGCGGTGCGGAATAACCGCCGAGCCGCGCGATCGTCGCATTGGGCCCGATCACCGCGATCTTGCCCTTCGGCGCGAGCGGCAGCGTGCCGTCGTTCGTGAGCAGGCACATCGATTTGCGCGCGGCCTCCAACGCGACGCCGCGTGCTTCCGCATTGCCGGTCAGGCGAGCGGCGGCGCGGGGATCGACCGCCGATTCCTCGAACAGACCTGCACGGAACTTCAACGCCAGCATTCGCGCGCAGGCGGCGTCGACCGCTGCGATCGGTACCGTCCCCGCCCGTACTTGCGCGGGCAATGTCCGGAAGGCGATCCCGTCCGGCAGCGCGCTGTCCACGCCCGCCTCCAGCGCCAGTTTCGCCGCCCCGCCCAGGTCGCGCGCGATGTGATGGATCGTGTCGAGTTCCTCGATCGCGCCGTAATCGCTGACGATCGCGCCCGAAAATCCCCATTCGCCGCGCAGCACGTCGCCGAGCAGCCAGCGGTTCGCATGGCTCGGCACGCCGTCGATCTCGTTATAGGACGGCATCACAGCGCCGATCCCGGTGCGCGTCACGACCGCGCGGAACGGCGGGAAGAAACTCTCGCGCAGTTCGCGCTCGCCGATCGGTGCGGGGCCGATATTGTTGCCCGCCTGTGGCTGGCCGTGGCCGGTCATGTGCTTCAAAGTCGCGAAGACCTTGCCCGGCGCGAGGGTGGTGCTGTCGCCCTGCAGGCCCTCGACCGCGGCGACGCCCATTTCGCCGCAGAGATAGGGATCCTCGCCGAACGTCTCCTCGATCCGGCCCCAGCGCGGGTCGCGCGCGATGTCGACGACCGGCGACAAGGAGAGGTGACTGCCGTGCGCGCGCACCTCGCGCCCGATGATCACCTGTGCGCGGCGCATCAGGTCGCGGTCGAACGCGCCGGCCATGCCGATCGCCTGCGGGAACATCGTCGCGTCGGGGGCCATGTAGCCGTGCAGTGATTCCTCGTGGAAGATCACCGGGATGCCGAGGCGGGTGCCGCGTGCCCAGCGCTGGACCGCGTTGACGAAGGCGATCGTCGAGGCCGTTCCGCGCCACGCCGCTCCGGTGCCGCCGGCGACGGCGGCGATCGATGGACCGCCGCGCTTGTCCGACGGCCGTGTGACCTGCCCGAAGCCCGCCGGATACGCGGCAGTTGCGCGCGCCGGGTCGAAATCGAGCCCGCCCGGCGTCATCACATCCGCCTTGGTCGCCCACAGTGAAATGGTCTGGCCAACTTTTTCCTCCAGCGTCATTCTGGCCATCAGGTCGCGGACACGAAGATCGACCGGCGCGCGTGCGTCTTGGTAGATCGGTGCCGCCGCCGCGGCCTGCGCGATGCCTGGAACAAGCCCTGCGATCGAGACCGAGCCGAGCAAGCCGAAAAGGTCGCGTCGCGTCGGCATGATGGTCGGCGCGATCGTTGCTGTCTTCGTACCGGCCAAGATTGTCTCCTAATGTGAAACGCGGCATTGCTGTCGAAGCCGTCGTCGTGATAGCGATAACATGGCTGATCATCCGCGATCCTGTCAATGTAGCGCGGAACGGCGGGAGAGGATTATGACGAAATTCGATCGATGGATCGGTAAGTTCGCACTGCTGTTCGGAGCAGTGATTGGTTTGACCGGACCGGCGCACGCCGAGGATGGCTATGACCTCTGGCTGCGATATCACGCGCCGGCGACGGCAAGTGCGCGCGGTGTCCCGACGGTCGAGACACGGGGCGATACGCCTACGCTCCGCGTGGCGGCAGAGGAACTGCGGCGCGGCGCGGGGCTGTTCGGGACGAGCATGCCGCCCATCGTGCTGGCCACCGCGAGCGATCGCGACGTCGCGGCGCTCCGCTTACCACTGGCCGCGCTCGGCGACGAAGGATACCGCGTCGGACAAGTCACGATCGGCGGCCGCCGCACACTCCTGGTCACCGCGAACACCGATCGTGGTGTCCTGTACGGCAGCTTCGCGCTGCTGCGGCACCTCCAGACCGGTGGCAGCCTCGACCGCATCGACCTGACATCGACGCCGCGCGTGAAACTGCGCGTGCTGAACCATTGGGACAATCTGGATGGCGTGGTCGAGCGCGGCTATGCCGGCGTCTCGCTATGGGATTGGTGGACGCTCCCCGATTTCCGCGACCCGCGCTACACCGATTACGCGCGCGCCAACGCGTCGCTCGGGATCAACGGCACGGTCCTCAACAACGTCAACGCGAAGGCCGACAGCCTGACCGCGCCGTATATCGCGAAGGCCGCGGCGCTCGCCGACGTGTTCCGGCCGTACGGGATCAAGGTGTACCTTTCCGCGCGATTCTCGGCCCCGATCGAGATCGGTGGCCTGAAGACCGCCGACCCGCTCGACCCGCAGGTTGCGGCGTGGTGGAAGGCGAAGACCGACGAGATCTATCGCAGCATTCCGGACTTCGGGGGCTTCCTGGTCAAGGCGAACAGCGAGGGCCAGCCGGGACCGCGCGACTATCACCGCAGCCACGCCGACGGCGCCAACATGCTCGCCGCCGCGGTTGCGCCGCATGGCGGGATCGTGATGTGGCGCGCGTTCGTCTATGCCGAGACCGATCCGGACGACCGCGCGAAACAAGCCTATACCGAGTTCAAGCCGCTCGATGGGACGTTCGCCAAGAACGTCATCGTCCAGGTCAAGAACGGCGCGATCGACTTCCAGCCGCGCGAGCCGTTCCACCCGCTGTTCGGGGCGATGCCTAAGACGCCGTTGATGATCGAATTCCAGATCACCAAGGAGTATCTCGGCTTCGCGACGCACCTTGCCTATCTCGGGCCGATGTTCGCCGAGACGCTGGCGAGCGAGACGATGCAGAAGCCCGGCGAGACCGTCGCCAAGGTCGTCGACGGGTCGGTCGAGGGTCATAATCTGACGGGCATGGCGGGTGTCGCCAATATCGGGCGCGATCGCGACTGGGCCGGCTCTACGTTCAACCAGGCGAACTGGTACGCGTTCGGTCGAATGGCGTGGGATCCGACTTTGGGCGCCGCGCCGGTCGCGCGTGAATGGGCCGCGATGACCTTCGCGCCCTCTGCCAAGATCGTAGATCCGGTCGTCGCTATGATGATGGGATCGCGCGAGGCGGTGGTGGATTACATGACCCCGCTCGGCCTGTCGCACGTCATGGCGACGGGGCATCATTATGGCCCGGCGCCGTGGGTGTCGGACCTCAAGCGCCCCGAATGGAACCCGGTCTATTACCACCGCGCCGACAAGGGCGGGATCGGCTTCGATCGGACGAAGACCGGGAGCAACGCGGTCGCGCAATATGCACCCGGCCTTGCTCGCAAGCTGGCTGCCCCCGCGACGACGCCGGAGCGCGAGTTGTTGTGGTTCCACCATGTGCCGTGGACGTACCGGACGGCCTCGGGTCGATCGGTGTGGGCGGAGATGGTCCATGATTACGACGCCGGCGTCGGCTATGTGGCCGGCATGCGTCGGCAGTGGGACGGGTTGAAGACCGAGGTCGATGCCGAGCGCTGGACGAAGACCGCGACGTATCTGGCGGTCCAGGAGCGCGAAGCACGCTGGTGGCGCGATGCGAGCCTTGCCTATTGGATGTCCGTCAACGGCCTGCCGCTGCCGGCCGGAGCCGCGGCACCTGCGCATGACCTGGCATGGTACAAGGCGCAGCGCTTTCCGTACGCGCCCGGCAACCCGCAATAAGAACGGCGCGGAACAGCGCCGACACCATGAGAGAGGATAGGACGCGATGATGAGACGGTGGCCGGTAGCGCTGGTGTTGGGCGCTCTGATCGTGACGGGCGCGGGCACGCGGGACACGGCGCCCGCACGAGACGCGCATTGGATCGCGACATGGGGATCGTCGCAGATGATCGCCGAGGGGGACAATGCGCTCCCCGCCGATCGTGCCGGCGCGATCACGCTGCGGCAGGTGGTGCGGGTTTCGGCCGGCGGTGAGCACGTACGCATCCGGCTCTCCAACGCGTTCGGCACGCGGCCGCTAGCGATCGGCGGGGCGCACCTTGCCCGGCCGATCGCTCCCGGTACGCCGCGGATCGAAGGCGGCGCCCGGCTGACCTTCTCGGGGCGCAGCGACGCGGTGATCCCGGCCGGCGCGGAGATCTATAGCGACCCGGTCGCGTTCCCCGTCGCGGCGGGTGCCGATCTCGCGATCAGCCTCTATTTGCCGGACGCTGCCAGCCCGCAGACCGGCCATCCCGGCTCGCGCGCGACGAGTTTCACGCTGGCCGGCAACGCAGTGACGGACGCGACTCTGGCGGGCGCGACGCCGACGACGCACTGGTATGCGATCGCGGATGTCGAGGTCGCTGCCGCGCCGACGGCGGGTACGATCGTCGCGATCGGCGACTCGATCACCGACGGCTACGGCGTGAAGCCCGAGCGCAACACCCGCTGGACCGACGTGCTTGCGCAGAGGCTTCGTGGAACGACGGCGACGCGCGCGATCGGTGTGGTCAATGCGGGGATCGGCGGCAACCGCGTTCTGCTCGACGGGCTTGGTCCCAATATGGTCGCGCGGTTCGACCGCGACGTCGTTGCACGCAGCGGCGTGCGCTGGGCGATCGTGCTGGAGGGGGTGAACGATCTGGGCGTGCTGACCCGCGAGGCCCCAGCGACCCCCGCACAACATGCCGCGATCGTTGCGCAAGTCACTGCCGGCTTCTCGCAGATCGTCGCGCGGGCGCATGCTCACGGGATCAAGGTGATCGGCGGGACCGTGATGCCGTTCGGCGGCAATACCTATTATCACCCCACGGCGGAGAACGAGGCGGATCGACAGGCCGTCAACAGCTACATCCGCAGTTCGGGCGTGTTCGATGCCGTCATCGATTTCGACAAGGTGATGCGGGATCCGGCGCATCCCGATCGGCTGTCCCCCGCGTATGATTCGGGGGATCACCTGCACCCGTCGGAGGCTGGCTATAAGGCGATGGGCGAGGCCGTACCGTTGAACATGTTCGGCGGTTCGCGCACGTCTGTTGGGTCGCGGTCGGTGATCGGGGTTGCGGCCCCTGTGCCGGTCGGTCCTGGCGGGGACAAGGGGCCTGCCATCGCGATTACGTTCGACGATATTCCGGCGCATGGTCCGCTCGTGCCGGGGCAGACGCGGGTCGATGTGATCGGGGCGATTACCGAGGCGCTGGCCGCGGCGAAGGCGCCGGCGTTCGGGTTTCTGAATGCGGGTTTCGGGCTGGATGCGCCGGACGATGCTGCGAAGGCGATCGCCGCTTGGCGCGCTGCCGGACTGCCGCTCGGCAATCACACCTATTCGCATGCCAATCTCGATACGGTGGGCGCGGCGGCGTTTGCGGCCGATGTCGGGCGGAACGAGGCGCCGCTCGCCGCCGCTGCGAAGGGGACCGACTGGCACTGGTTTCGGTATCCGTTCCTTTCGGAGGGCAGTTCGCCAGCGGTTCGCGACGCGGCGCGTGCCGACCTGAGGGCTCGGGGGTACCGGGCTGCGGCGGTGACGATGAGTTTCAACGATTTCAGCTGGAACCCGGTCTATGCCGCCTGCTCGGTCAAGCGGGACGGCGGGGCGATCGCCAGGCTGGAAGCTAGCTTTCTCGGCGATGCACGGGCTGCTGCGTTGGCAGCACGGGCGCGGGCCAAGGCTCAGGTGGGACGGGATATTCCCTATGTCCTGCTGATGCATGTCGGGGCGTTCGATGCGCGGATGTTACCGAAACTGCTCGCGCTGTACCGCGAGATGGGGTTCCGTTTCGTGACGCTGCCCGACGCCGAAGCCGATCCCTATTACGCGCCGGCAGTCGACCTTTCGCTGCCGGGACCGACGCCGTCGCTCGCCGGCCCGCCTGCCCTGCCCGCGCTGGCCGGTCCGCCGACGGGCCTGTGTAGCTGATTGCCGCCCCTCTCTCCCGCGGATCGGGAGAGAAGGGTTTCACGTCACTTCTCGTTGAGTGCCGCCTGCGCCGCTGCGAGCCGGGCGATCGGGACGCGGTAGGGGCTGGCCGATACGTAATCGAGGCCGACCTTCTCGCAGAACGCGATGCTGGCCGGGTCGCCGCCATGCTCGCCGCAGATGCCGAGCTTGATGCCCGCCCGCGTCTTGCGACCACGTTCCGCCGCGATCTCGATCAGTTCGCCGACGCCCTCGACGTCGATGCTGACGAACGGGTCTTTCGCGTAGATGCCCTGCTCGACATAGGCGCCGAGGAAGCGCGAGGCGTCGTCGCGGCTGACGCCCAAAGTCGTCTGCGTCAGGTCGTTGGTGCCGAACGAGAAGAACTCGCCGACTTCCGCGATCTCGCCGGCGCGGAGGGCTGCGCGGGGGAGTTCGATCATGGTGCCTACGAGATACTCGATCGTGCGGCCCTTTTCGGCGAACACGGCCTGCGCGGCCTTGTCGACGACCGCCTTCATCAGCTCCAGCTCGCGGCGGGTGGCGACCAGCGGGATCATGACTTCGGGGATCGGGGCTGCGCCGGACTTCTCCGCGACATCAACCGCCGCCTCGAAGATGGCCCTAGCCTGCATCTCGTAGATTTCGGGGTAGGTCACGCCGAGACGGCAGCCTCGATGGCCGAGCATCGGGTTGAACTCGTGCAACTCCGCCGCGCGACGCTTCAGGGTGTCGACATCGACGCCCGCTGCGGTCGCGACTTCGGCGAACTCGGATTCCTCGTGGGGGAGGAATTCGTGGAGCGGCGGATCGAGCAGGCGGATCGTCACCGGGAGCCCCGCCATCACCTCGAGGATTTCGGTGAAGTCCTTGCGCTGTTCGGGGAGCAGCTTTTCGAGCGCTGCGCGACGGCCCTTCTCGTCCGACGCCAGGATCATCTGGCGGACGTTGGTGATGCGGCTGCTTTCGAAGAACATGTGCTCGGTGCGGCACAGGCCGACGCCCTCGGCGCCGAACTCGCGCGCGACGCGGCAATCTTCCGGCGTCTCGGCATTGGCGCGAACCTTCAGGCGGCGGACCTCGTCGGCCCACACCATCAGGGTCGCGAAATCGCCCGACAGCTCGGGCTGCACGGTCGCGACCGCGCCGATCATCACTTCGCCGGTGGTGCCGTCGATGGTGAGCAGGTCGCCCTCCTTCACCTCGCGGCCGCCGCAGCGCATGATCTTCGCCTTGGCGTCGATGGAGAGCGTGCCGGCGCCGGAAACGCAGGGACGCCCCATGCCGCGGGCGACGACGGCGGCGTGCGAGGTCATCCCGCCGCGTGCGGTGAGGATGCCCTTCGCCGCGTGCATGCCGTGGATGTCGTCGGGCGAGGTCTCGGTCCGGACGAGGATCACGGCGACGCCATCGGCGGCCTTCTTCTCGGCGGCATCGGCGTCGAACACGACCGCGCCCGATGCGGCACCCGGCGATGCGGGGAGGCCCTTGGTCAGGACGTCGCGGTGCGCTTTCGGATCGAGCGTCGGGTGAAGCAGCTGGTCGAGTGCCATCGGCTCGACGCGCAGGATCGCCTCCTCGCGGGTGATGAGACCCTCGTTCGCCATGTCGACGGCGATCTTCAGCGCGGCCTTGGCGGTACGCTTGCCGGCGCGGGTCTGGAGCATCCAGAGCTTCGTCTTTTCGACCGTGAACTCGATGTCCTGCATGTCGCGGTAGTGGTTTTCGAGCGTGTCGAACACGTCGGCGAGCTGGTGATAGACCTCGGGCATCGCCTCTTCCATCGACGAGGCCTTGGCGCCGGCGTCTTCGCGCGCGGTCTTGGTGAGATATTGCGGGGTACGGATGCCTGCGACGACGTCCTCGCCCTGTGCATTGATCAGGAATTCGCCGTAATAGGCGCGGTCGCCCTTGGACGGGTCGCGCGTGAACGCGACGCCGGTCGCCGAGGTGTCGCCCATGTTGCCGAACACCATCGCCTGGATGTTGACCGCGGTACCCCAGCCGCCGGGGATGTCGTTGAGCCGGCGATAAACCTTCGCCCGCTCCGACTGCCACGAGCCGAAGACGGCACCGACCGCGCCCCAGAGCTGGTCGTGGACGTCCTGCGGGAAGGGCTTGCCCCAGAGCTTCTCGACGAGGCCCTTATATTCCGCGACGAGTTTGCGCAGGTCGTCGGCCGAGAGTTCGGTGTCGAGCGTGAAGCCCTGGTCTTCCTTGGCGATCTCCAGCGCTTCCTCGAACGCGCCGTGATCGAGTTCGAGGACGACGTCGGCGTACATCTGGATGAAGCGGCGATAGCTGTCCCAGGCGAAGCGCGCGTCCTCGGACTTGGCGGCGAGGCCTTCGACGGTCTGGTCGTTGAGGCCGAGGTTGAGGACGGTGTCCATCATTCCTGGCATCGAGGCGCGGGCGCCGGAGCGGACCGAGACGAGCAGCGGGTCGGCGGGGTCGCCGAATTTCTTGCCCGTGACGCCCTCGATGTGGGCGAGGCCGGTGGCGACCTCGTCGCGCAGGCTTTGCGGGAACTGGCCGCCCTCGTCGTAATAGACCGCGCAGAAATCGGTCGAGATGGTGAAGCCCGGCGGGACCGGCAGGCCGATCGACGCCATCTCGGCGAGGTTCGCGCCCTTGCCGCCGAGCAGGTTCTTGTCGCCCTTGCCGCCATCCGAAACACCGCCGCCGAAGCGGTACACATATTGGGTCATGGTCGGTCCTCTAAGTGCCTGTTTTCATTAGCAGGGCAAAAGTGAAGTATAGGAAGTATAGACGCTGGGAGCCGTCTCCACTTCCCCTCCAGTCAGCCCTCGATCTTCGAAAAATCTGCGACGTTGTGCACTGCGGCGCGGACTCGCTCAAGTAGCGCGAGGCGGGCGGAGCGCTTGGCGGGATCGGGATCGTTGACGATAACGCTATCAAAGAACGCGTCGATCGGCGCGCGGAGCGAGGCGAGCGCGGCCATTGCCGCGGCGAAATCCTCGCGCGCGATGGCGGCGGTGGCGCGGGGTTCGGCGGAGTCCAGCGCTGTCATCAGCGCGGTCTCTGCTGGTTCGGGCGTGTAGGACAGCATCTTCTCTTCGCCCCTCCCTGGAAGGAAGGGGTTGGGGTGAGGGGCTGTTCCGGGCGTTGCACTGCTTGGCAGCCCCTCACCCCTACCCTCTCCCCGGAGGGGAGAGGGAGCAGAAGGGGCTTCCTTCTTCAGGATGTTGGCGGCGCGCTTGTAGCCCGCGAGCAGGTTCGTGCCGTCCTCGGTGGTGACGAACGCCTGGAGCGCGTGGACGCGCGCGAGCAGGCGGACGAGATCGTCCTCGCCCCCGAGCGCGAACACCGCGTCGATGAGGTCGTGACGGACGCCGGCTTCGCGTTGTTGGACCGAGAGCCTTTCCCCAAAAAACGGAACAATCTCTTGTTGCTTCATATCCGCGAAGGCGAACACTGCTGCGGGTACTTGGTCTTCGGACAGGCGCGCAGTCAGAACGCTCTCTAGACTCCCTCCCCTCAAACCTTCCGTTTGAATGTTGTGTTGGGATGCCAAGGAAAAGAACGCTGCCATCCGGTCATCCGAGATTTCGTCCACGCGACGCGCACCAGCCAGCAACCGATTCCACCAAAACACACCGTGCTGGGTAAGGGCCTGAATCAGAGCGCGACGGAAGCCAAGTCGCAGTTGATTGACAGTAATGATGCGAATGACACCAAGCGCCGCTCGACGGAGAGCAAAAGGATCCTTCGAGCCTGTCGGCTTCTCGTTAATCCCGAAGAAGCCAGCGATCGTATCCAGCTTGTCCGCCAAGCTCACCGCGACCGTTACCGGGTCGGTGGGGACGTCGTCGCCTTGGCCGACCGGCTTGTAGTGGTCGCGGATGGCGGTGGCGACGGATGGGTGCTCGCCCTGCGCGGCGGCGTAGTAGCCGCCCATCAGGCCTTGTAGCTCGGGGAACTCTCCGACCATGCCGGTGACGAGGTCTGCTTTTGCGAGGCGGGCTGCTTCGTATGCAAGGGTGGCGAGGTCTTCTCTCCCCTCCCGCTCGCGGGAGGGGTCGGGGGTGGGCTCGCGCTCTCCTGCCCGTGTGGCGTTGGTGGGGAGCGCGAGCCCACCCCCCGGCCCCCTCCCGCTTGCGGGAGGGGGGGCAGAAGTTACGATGCCCTCTTCTATCAGCCACCGCGCCAGCTTCGCGACGCGGTCTACCTTGTCGGCGACCGTGCCGAGCTTCTCGTGGAAGACGATCTGACTGAGTTTCGGGGAAAACTCTTCAAGCTTTTTCCTGCGCAGAATTTCAGTTCGCGCCGCGTCAGCGAAAACGAACTGATCTTCTTCCCAGAAGAACTTCGCGTCCGACAAGCGGGCGGCGAGGACCTTACGGTTGCCCTCGACGATGCTCGCGCCGCCGTCTTTCGCGTCGATGTTAGCGGTACAGACGAACGCGTTCGCCAATTTTCCGTCCGACCCGCGGCAGACGAAATATTTCTGGTTTACGCGCGCCGTGAGCTGAATCACCTCGGGCGGGACGTCGAGAAACGCGGGGTCGAACTGGCCGAGCAGGGGAATCGGCCATTCCGTCAGGCCGGCATTCTCGGCGACGAGGCCCTCGTCCTCGATCAGTTCGAGCCCGGCCTGGGCTGCGGCTTCGCGGGCGTGGTCGCGGATCAGCGTGGCGCGTTCGTCGTGGTCGACGATGACGTGGCAGGCGCGCAGCTTCTCGACATAGTCGTGCGCGCCGCCGATCGTGATCTGGTACGGGTGGTGGAAGCGGTGGCCGAGCGTGGCGGCGCCGCTGGCGATGCCGGCGATCTCGAACGGCACGATCTCTTCGCCGAGCAGCGCGACGATGCCTTGCAGCGGGCGGACCCAGCGGAGCGATTCGGTGCTGGCCGACGCATCGCCCCAGCGCATCGACTTGGGCCACGGGAACGCGCGGACGATCGCGGGGATGGCGTCGGCGAGCACGGCGGCGGTGGCGCGGCCGGGCTTTTCGGTGACCGCGAAGAGCGTGCCGTTGCGGTCTATCAGTTGCTCGCGGGTTAGGCCGGTCTTGCGGAGGAAGCCTTCGAGAGCCTGGGGGGGAGCGGAGGTCTTGGGGCCCTTGGTTTCCTCGGAGACGGCGGCGGTCTCTAGCGGCAGGTCGCGCGCGATCAGCGTCAGGCGGCGCGGGGTCGCGTAGGTGACGATGGCGCTGGTGGCGATGCCGGCTTTGGCGAGCTCGGCGGTGAACAGCCTGGCGAGGTCTTCCCGCGCCTTGGACTGCATCCGGGCGGGGATTTCTTCGGAGCGGAGTTCGAGAAGGAAGTCGGTCATATCTTCACCTCCCCTCCCGCAAGCGGGAGGGGATCGAGGGGTGGGCGCCCGGCCCGTACATGCGCAGCATTTGCGTGGAACGTGGCGTGGCGGTGGGGAGCGTCATGGCTGGCGTATCGATGGTGGTGAGCGCGTGCCCACCCCTCGGTCCCCTCCCGCTTGCGGGAGGGGAGGAAGGATGAGGCATCATGCCGCCCATCCGTGCTTGTCCATCCAGGCTGCGCAGGCGCCCTTCGCCAAGTCTCGGACGCGGCCCATATAGGCTTGGCGTTCGGCTACCGAGATTACGCCTCGGGCTTGCAACAGGTTGAAGATGTGGCTGGCTTTGATCGCCTGCTCGTAGGCTGGGATCGGGAGCTTGGCGGCTAGCGAGTTCTCGCATTCGGCTACGTGCTTGCGGAACTGGTCGAAGAGCGAGTCCGTGTCGGCGATCTCGAAGTTCCACTTCGACATCTCCTGCTCGTTCTCCAGGAACACGTCGCCGTACGTCACCCCGGCATCGTTGAACGCGAGGTCGTACACCGAGTCCTTGTCCTGGATGTACATCGCGAGGCGCTCGAGCCCGTAGGTGAGTTCGCCCGCGACGGGCTTCATGTCGAAGCCGCCCATCTGCTGGAAATAGGTGAACTGAGTCACCTCCATGCCGTCGCACCAGACTTCCCAGCCTAGCCCCCAGGCGCCGAGCGTTGGCGACTCCCAGTCGTCCTCGACGAAGCGGATGTCGTGCTTCAGCATGTCGATGCCGATCGCCGCGAGCGACCCCAGGTAGAGTTCCTGGAGGTTGGCGGGGCTCGGCTTCAGGATGACCTGATACTGGTAGTAATGCTGGAGCCGGTTGGGGTTCTCGCCGTAGCGGCCGTCGGTCGGGCGGCGGCACGGTTGCACGAACGCGGCGTTCCACGGCTTGGGGCCGAGCGCGCGGAGCGTCGTGGCGGTGTGGAAGGTGCCCGCGCCCATTTCCATGTCGTAGGGCTGCAGGATCAGGCACCCGTGTTCGCTCCAGTAATCGTGGAGCGTGAGGATCATGCGCTGGAAGCTGAGAGGCTTTTTCACGGGCTGGGTCACGGGCTGGGTCACGGGCTGGGTCACGGGCTGGGCTTTGGCTGATGGGGGTGCGGGAGGCAAGTGGTGCGTTGCGGTCTGCGCTCCTACATGGGGGCGAACTCACGGTAAGGATGCCCTCCCCTTGAAGCTGTTCTCGAAGATCGCGTCGTTCCGATCCGCCTTGTCTGCGCTGGCGATGGCGTTCGCTCTGCCCGCCTGTGCGCAGGTTGCGCCAAAGCCCGTGCAGACCGCGAACGATGCCGATCCGGCACTGTGGGTGGTGAAGGACAAGGACACGACGATCTACCTGTTCGGGACGATCCATGTGTTGAAGCCCGGCATGACGTGGTTCGACGAGGCGGTGAAGACCGCGTTCGATCGGTCGCAGCAGGTGGTGCTGGAACTGGTGATGCCGGATCCGGCCAAGATGCAGTCGCTGGTGATGGCGACGGGCGTGTCTAAGGATGGACCAACGCTGACCGAGCAGCTGCCGGCGGACAAGCGCGCGGCGTATGCGAAGGCGGTGACCGATCTGGGGCTGCCGGCGAATGCGTTCGATCGGTTCAAGCCGTGGCTGGCGGCGACCAACCTGTCGATCGCGCCGCTGTCCAAGCTGGGATATGATGCGGCGAACGGGCCGGAGCAGGTGATTACGGCGGCGGCGAAGGCTGCGGGGAAGCCGGTTACGGGGCTGGAGACGGCGGAGCAGCAGCTGGGGTATTTCGGGGGGCTTTCGCAGACCGCGCAGATGCAGTTTCTGGGGAGCACGATCGACGAGTTGCCTAAGTTGGAGACGACGATGGCGACTATGGTGGATGAATGGGCGAAGGGTGATCCCGAGGCTTTGGCGCGCGAGATGAACGATAGTTTGAAGGACTCGCCGGAGGTGGCGAAGGTGTTGCTGGTGGATCGCAATGCGCGCTGGGCCGAGTGGGTCGCGAACCGGATGAAGTCGCCGGGGACTGTGTTTGTTGCGGTTGGGGCGGGGCATTTGGCTGGGGCCGATAGTGTGCAGGCGCAGTTGGCTAAGCTTGGGGTGAAGGCGGAGCGGGTGAAGTATTGAGGTGATGAACCCCTCTCCCTTCGGGGAGAGGGGGGGCCCGCTGCGAAGCAGTGGGAGGGCGAGGGCACGGGTCCGCCACAAGCACGTGCCCTCACCCTTCCGGCGCAAGCGCGCCTCCCTCCCTCTCCCCCGAGGGGAGAGGGGTAGAATTGCTTTTCCCCCTTATCTCAGCTATGCGCCCGCGCTTCCGGTCCATGGTCATCCCTGGAGGCGTGGGCGGGAAGGACAACAAACGAGTTTCGGAGAATATCGATGAGCGACCAGTTGACGCTCGCAGCCGAGACGCGTGACCGGGTTGGCAAGGGAGCCTCCCGGGCGCTGCGTCGTGATGGCCGCGTGCCTGCCGTGATCTACGGCCTGAATCAGGAACCCACCTCGGTTCACCTCGAGGAAAAGGCGCTGATGAAAGCGCTGATGACCGGCCACTTCATGAATTCCGTCGTGATGGTCAACGGCGTGCGTACGCTGCCGAAGGACGTCTCGTTCCACCCGGTTTCGGATCGCCCGATCCATGTCGACTTCCTGCGCATCGGCGAGCATTCGACCGTGACGGTCGCCGTGCCGATCGTGTTCACCGACGAGGACGACGCACCGGGCATCAAGAAGGGCAAGGGCGTCCTCAACATCACGCGCCACGAGGTCGAACTGGTCGTCGACGCTTCGGACATCCCGAGCGAGATCACGATTTCGCTCGCCGGTCTGGAGATCGGTGATTCGATCCACATCAGCGACGTCAAGCTGCCCAAGGGCGCGACGCCCGCGATCGACGACCGCGACTTCGCGATCGCCACGATCGTGCCGCCGACCGTCCCGACCGTCGAGGACGAAGAGCTCGAGGCCGAGGTTGCCGAAGCACAGGCTGCCGAGGCTGCTGCCGAGGAAGAGACCCCGGTCGAGCCGAACGACGATAACAACGACGACGACAAGATCACGCCGCAGAAGAAGGACTGAGGGTTCAGCCCTTCGTCTTAGGATGATCTGGCGGGCGGGAAAGCTAGGGCTTTCCCGCCCGTTTCGTTTTATATCACATCCGTCCGACCAATGCCGCCCCGCCCCCGTCATCCCCGCGTAGGCGGGGAACCAGACCCTCGGACTTCAGCTATGGAAGCGCGAGGCTAGCCAGTATGGGTTCCCGCCTCCGCGGGAATGACGGTTAGGGGCGTGGGGCAGCGATCACTTCCAGGAGAATACCACGTGCAGATCTGGGCGGGACTCGGCAATCCGGGGGCGCAATATGCGATGCACCGGCACAATGTCGGGTTCATGGTCGCCGACGCGATCGCCGAGGTGCATGGCTTCGGCGCGGTCAAGAAGCAGTTCCAGGGATGGACGCAGGAGGGGCGGATCGGCTCGACCAAGATCCTGCTGTTGAAGCCCGCGACCTTCATGAACGAGAACGGTCGCGCGATCGGCGAGGCGCTGCGGTTCTACAAGCTGGGCGTCGAGGCACTGACGGTGTTCCACGACGAACTCGACATCGCGCCGTTCCGCGTGAAGGTGAAGACCGGCGGCGGGACCGCGGGACATAATGGCTTGCGCTCGACCGACCAGCATCTTGGGCCGGAGTTTCGGCGCGTGCGGCTGGGGATCGGGCATCCGGGGCACAAGGATCGCGTGACCGGCTATGTGCTCGGCAATTACGCGAAGGCCGAGATCGAGCCGTTGAGCGACATGCTCGGCGCGGTCGCGGCGGAAGCGAAGTGGCTGGCGGAGGGCGACGACGTCCGCTTCATGAACGATGTCGCGTTGAGGATGCAGATATGACCACCCGATCCTTGTTTGCCACGCGGTTCTACGAGGCCGATCTCGGGGACGATGATCTGGTCGAGGAACTGGAGGATGCCGCGCTCGAACTGGCGAAGGCCGATCGCGCGGGTGTCGCGTGGTCGAAGGCGCACGGGTATCGCGGGTACACGTCGTATGCGTCGCTGAACGACCTGCCGCTGCGCGATCCGCGGTTCGGGGATCTGGTGCGATTGCTGAACAAGCATGTCGCGCAGTTCGCTAAGGACTGTGCGTTCGATCTGGGTGGGCGGAAGTTGAAGCTCGACAGCTTCTGGGTGAACGTCCTGAAGCCGGGCGGCGCGCATTCCGGGCATATTCATCCGCATAGCGTCGTGTCGGGGACGATGTACGTGGCGATTCCCGAGGGGGCTGGGGCACTGAAGCTGGAGGATCCGCGGTTGCCTATGATGATGGCGGCGCCGACTCGGCTGGAGGATGCGCCGGAGGATCTGCGGACGTTCGTTTATGCCGAGCCTAAGCCGGGGAGTGTGTTTTTGTGGGAGAGCTGGCTTAGGCATGAGGTCGTGCCGAATGCGGCCAAGGGCGAGCGGATCAGTATCAGTTTTAATTATCGGTGGTGAGCGGGGTGCCGCTCGCCGCTACCTCGTCATCCTGACGAAAGTCAGGACCCAGGGTTACGAACCCCCGCGCTTTTGGCTCTGGGTCCTGACTTTCGTCAGGATGACGAGGTGGTGTTTTCCTGCGGACGCTGGAACCCAGGGTTACATAGTGCGACGTTCCTGACCCTGGGCTCCTGCGTTCGCAGGAGAACGGCGTTCTATCGAAAGGGGGCGGCAGTCTGTTAGCCCCGCCCCCGCCCGGTTACGCCGTCTTCATCGACGCCATGTCGATGACGAAGCGGTACTTCACGTCGCTCTTCACCATGCGCTCGTAGGACGGTTCGATCTCGTCCATGCGGATCATCTCGATGTCCGACACCAGGCCGTGCTCGTTACAGAAATCGAGCATCTCCTGCGTCTCGGCGATGCCGCCGATCAGCGAGCCGGCGATCGCGCGGCGCTTGAAGATGAGGGCGCCGACCGACGGCGACGGATGCGCGTGCTCGGGGACGCCGACCAGCGTCATCGTGCCGTCGCGCTTCAGCAGCGCGGTGAACGTGTCGAGGTTGTGGCTCGCCGCGACGGTGTTCAGGATGAAGTCGAAGCTGTTGGCGTGCTCGGCCATCGCGGCTTCGTCCTTCGAGACGATCAGGTCCTTGGCGCCGAGACGCTTGGCGTCGTCGCGCTTGTTGGGCGAGGTCGAGAAGACGTAGACCTCGGCGCCCATCGCGTTGGCGATCTTGACGCCCATGTGGCCGAGACCGCCCAAGCCGACGATGCCGACCTTCTGGCCGGGGCCGACCTTCCAATGCTTCAGCGGCGAGTAGGTGGTGATGCCGGCGCACAGCAGCGGCGCGACCGCGGCGAGGTCGGCTTCGGGATGCGACACCTTCAGCACGAAGCCCTCGTCGACGACGATCTTGTCCGAATAGCCGCCGAAGGTGTGGCCGCCGAGTACGGGATCGGGGCCGTTATACGTGCCGACGAAACCGGTGGTCTCGCAATATTGCTCCTCGCCGTCCTTGCACGATGCGCAGTGGCCGCAGCTGTCGACCATGCAGCCGACGCCGACGACGTCGCCGACCTTGAATTTGGTGACGTCGCTGCCGACCGCGGTGACGTGGCCGACGATCTCGTGGCCGGGGACGCAGGGGTAGAGCGTGCCTTCCCATTCGCCCTTGGCGGTGTGGAGGTCGGAATGGCAGACGCCGCAGAAAGCGATGTCGATCGCGACGTCGGTCTTGCCGGGCTCGCGGCGCTCGAAGCTGAAGGGGGCGAGCGGGGTTTCGGGGGATTGCGCGGCGTAGCCGTGAGCGGTCGTGGTCATGAAGTTCCTGATCTATCTCAAGCTGGGCTCGGGATATAAGCGTCGACCATATGATAACTACCGGTCGGTATGTTTATTTTGCTGCGCTGCGGCAATCGAGTGGGTCGATTAGGGGGCAGTGTGTTCCGTGATGCGTTGAGCTTCTCCCCTCCCTGGAAGGGAGGGGTCGGGGGTGGGTCGGTTTCCGGATCGTGGAACGATTGCGGCCAAAGTTGGCCTACCCACCCCCAGCCCCTCCCTTTCAGGGAGGGGGGCAGGATGAACTCGTTCCTTGCGCGCGGCCTCCGCTGGCCTTCCGCCCCGCCCTGCCCTAAAGCGCGGCCACATTCTTACACCCCAATCTCAAACTAAAGGCATATCATGGGTTTTCGCTGCGGCATCGTGGGGCTGCCGAACGTCGGCAAGTCCACTCTCTTCAACGCGCTGACCGAGACGGCCGCGGCGCAGGCGGCGAACTATCCGTTCTGCACGATCGAGCCGAACGTCGGTAACGTCGGCGTGCCCGACAAGCGGCTCGACGCGCTGGCGAAGATCGCCGGATCGCAGAAGATCATCGAGACGCAATTGGGCTTCGTCGACATCGCCGGTCTGGTGCGCGGCGCGTCGAAGGGCGAAGGGCTCGGCAACCAGTTTCTCGGCAACATCCGCGAGGTCGACGCGATCGTCCATGTGCTGCGCTGCTTCGAGAATGGCGACGTGACGCATGTCGACAACAAGGTCGATCCGATCGCCGACGCCGAGACGGTCGACACCGAGCTGATGCTGAGCGATCTCGAAAGCCTCGAGAAGCGCGTGCCGAACCTCGCCAAGAAGGGCATGCAGGGCGACAAGGAAGCCAAGATTGGCGCCGCCGTGCTCGGCCAGGCGCTCGAATTGCTCCGCGAAGGCAAGCCCGCGCGGCTGACCGTGCCGAAGGACGAGGACGAGGCGCGGGTGTTCGCGCAGGCGCAGTTGCTGACCGCCAAGCCCGTCCTGTACGTGTGCAACGTCGACGAGGGCGATGCGGCGAACGGCAATGCGTTGTCGGCGCGGGTGTTCGAGAAGGCGAAGGCCGAAGGCGCGGAAGCCGTCGTGGTGTCGGCCGCGATCGAGGCGGAAATCGCGACGATGCCGGCCGAGGATCGCGGCGAGTTTCTCGGCGAACTGGGGCTGGAAGAGACCGGTCTCGCGCGCGTCATCACCGCCGGGTACAAGCTGCTGCACCTGCTGACGTTCTTCACGGTCGGCCCTAAGGAGGCACGTGCCTGGACCGTCCACGAGGGCGCGACCGCACCGCAGGCGGCGGGCGAGATCCACGGCGATTTCGAAAAGGGCTTCATCCGCGCCGAGACGATCGCGTTCGACGACTTCATCGCGCTGGGTGGGGAATCGAAAGCGCGCGAGGCGGGCAAGCTGCGCGCGGAGGGCAAGGCGTACGTCGTGCAGGACGGCGACGTGATGCACTTCCTGCATAGCTGAGGGTTTGGCGGCGGCGGCTCAGCGATAGTCCTCGCAGGCTATGCCGTCGCCGTCGCCGTCCATGCCTTCGCGGTAGCCCGGCTGGCCGCGGGAGAGCGGTGCGGCGCCCGCCGCGCGTACTTCGCGACATCCGCTGTAGAAGACCGCGCTTTCCGACGGGGCGCTGGTTGAATGGCGGGCCGGGGGCGATGATGCATATGCTGACCGAACGACGTTGTAGGGCTCGGCTTCGGATGCTGGTCGGGCGGGCGCGATGACATGACGCCGCAGTGCCGGCGGCGCGGTAACCGGCGTATCGGGCACCGCCTTGGTATCGACGATCGCCGGGGCTGCAGTCGGCTGCGGCTCGGTGGCTTTCCAGACCCCGGCAAACATCAGTGTCGAGGCGATCGCCGTGACCGCGATAAAGGAGCGCTCCATGGCGCTGTTATATGTGCGTAGTGGTTGACGAAGACTTATCGGTGGGTTGCTGGCTTGGGAGCCGGGAAGGCAAAGGCGCGACGTCTGCTATAAGAAAAAGTCCCCGCTCCGACACTTAAGGCATAACCTATGCGCGGATCGTTGCTACCCCCGACCGGCGAGCGGCGAAATTTGAGGAGCGTGTGATGCGTCATACTTTGTCGGCGGCGATTGGAGTTGCCGTCTTGAGTTCTGCCTCAGGCTCCGCGAGCCCTGTCCAAGGTGTGGTTTCAGGCATCTATGAACTGGACAACGCGCGGAGTGACAACGCTTTTAAGGTTATCGACAGCGCTACCGCCAACATTCCCGACGACAAGCGCCCTCGCATTCGGATGAGGCTCCGCAAGTCCATTGCGGTAAATAGAATTAGAATTTCCACCGCAGGACGTCGAGTCGGGATCGCGTATGATGCCAAAACACCTATCGTAGTTTGGTTAGGCGAAGAGCCGATCAAGTGGACGCTCATCCCAGAACTTGTTTTCGATGTATCGGTAAAAGCTGATGGTGGAACCGTCGCTCTAACATTCCTTGGCGAATACGGCGAGCGGACGTCAAAATATCATAGTGTCGGCCAGGACTTGGTCGAGAATACCACCATCGTCAACCCGCTGTTCTCTACGCCGATTGTCTATAATCAGGTGTACAGCAAAATTAACTGACAGGATCTACGAGAAACCTTCTGCTGAGAGGCGGTTGAACGGTCTTTGTTCCGAAGATGCGGGTGCCGGTCAGGGTGATCTGTCTAGCGTCTGCTTTCCGGCTCGCTACGACTATGAACGAACGGCAGCAATTGGGCGCTAAGCGTCGGTCTTGGTATGATCGGGCAATGCCAGTGGTCGTCTTGCTGCCTTGCGACCTGCGGCGGCGACTATGACGGCGCTGGACAGGAGGATGCCGGATACGAGCGCGCCTACCGACAGCAGGCCGGCGGTGGTGACCGAGGCGTCGAAGGTGGTGCGCTTGCCGATCCGGATCGAGACTTTGGCGGCGGGGGTGCTTGGGGTCTTGGTGCGTTCTGGGTGCGTTGGGGTCTTCATGGGTCGAGGCTGAACCTTTCGCGGCTTGCGGGCAAGGCTGCGGGTTGGCGCTGTGTGGGCTTTGGCGAGGTCGGTGGAGACTGCGTGGTTGTGGCGGGTCGTGTGGCGGGGTAAACCGGGGCATGCTCGCGCGCCTGATCCTGGCTTTGCTCCTTGCTGCGTTTGCGTTTCCTGCGGTGGCGCCGGCAGCGTGTCATGACGCGTCTGCTCCGCGGGGGTCTGGCGTCGTGATGGATATGGCCGCGATGGGCGGGACGCATGAGGCTATGTCGGATCATGGGCCGGATCACGAGGCGCCCGATCGGAAGGCTACCGCGCTGCATGGGTGTATCGGGTGCGTGCCGCCTTCGAACTGGAATGGCGCCCGCGTTCTGGGCGTGGCGTTGCGGGAGCCGGCCGTGGTGACCGGGCGGGTGGCGGTGCTGGATCTTGGGGCTGGCGGCGCGCCGGCTTTGCGGCCTCCGCGAGAGGCTTGATCTCCGGGTGCTGATGCGCCCCGATTTTCAGGCTTTTCCAAGGATATACTGATGAAACGATATAGGTTTCTCGCGGCTGATGCCGCGGGGGCGAGGTTGCTCGCGGCTGGTGCCGTGAGGGCGATGCTGCTTGCGGGTGGTGTCGTGGGGGCGGTGTGGCCGGTTGCTGCGGTGGCGCAACATTCCATGCCCATGCCGGGCATGACGATGCCGGATGCGGCTCCCGAGAAGACGGTGGAGAGGGTTGAGTCGCGGCCGGTGGCTCGTCCGCCGCAGTCTGGGGGGGCTGTCGATCATTCGACGATGGATCATTCGGCGATGGGGCACCCAGCTCCGGCCGCGCCGTCTGCGATGCCGGACGCCATGCCAGGGATGGATCATGCGCAGATGGACCACGGGGCGATGGGGCACGCGATGATCGTGGACCCGGCCTATCGCGCGGCGTCCGATGCGGCGGTGGCGAGGATGCCGGCGGGTTCGGCAATGGCCGGGATGGCGATGGGGACGTCCGCCGGCTTCTATAGCCAGGGTAGCGGGACGTCGCGGCTGCCGGCGGCCGAGGGGCCGATGCGTGGGTATATGGTTCAGGCGGGCGAGTGGATGCTGATGGCGCATGGCTATGCGTGGGGCGTCGCGACCGACCAGGGGGGACCGCGCGGCAAGAGCGAGGCGTTCGTGCAGTCGATGGCGATGCTGATGGCGGATCGCGATCTGGGTGACCGTTGGCATATCCAGCTGCGGGCGATGAACAGCCTCGAGCCGCTGATGGGTGCGCGGGGCTATACCAATCTGTTCGCGACCGGCGAGTTGGCGAACGACCGGCCGCTGGTCGATCGGCAGCATCCGCACGACCTGTTCATGGAGCTTGCCGCGAAGGTCGATTACCGGCTGGGGAACGGCAACACGCTGTTCCTGTATGGTGGGCCGGTCGGCGAACCGGCGCTGGGGCCGAGCGCGTTCATGCACCGGGGGTCGGCGCGGTATCAGCCGATGTCGCCGATCACGCATCACTGGTTCGAACTCGACGCATATCACGTACGGCGTGGTGACGGCGGGCTATGCGACGCCCGCGTTCCAGCTGGAAGCTTCGGCGTTCAAGGGACGTGAGCCGGACGAGCATCGCTGGGGGATCGAAGCGCCGCGGTTCGATTCGTGGAGCGTGCGCGGGACGTGGACGCCGTCGCCGTTCTGGGCTGTGCAGGTGAGCCATGGGCGGCTGAAGGAGCCCGAGGCGCAGCATCCGGGCGAGGACGAGAACCGCTCGACCGCGAGCGTGCAATATGCGCGGGGCGGGCTGGCGACGACGTTTGCGTATAGTCTGAAGGACCGGGTGCCGGGGGAGAAGCTGAGCGCGTTCCTGGCGGAGGCTACGTATGAGCTGACGCCGCGGCATGCGGTGTTTGGGCGGGTCGAGAACGTGGCGAACGACGAGCTTTTTCCGGATCACGACGATCCGCTGCATGATCGGAAGTTCCGGGTGACGAAGGCTGAGGTCGGGTATGCGTACCGGGTGCCGATCTTCGGGCCGTTGGGGTTGGCGCTGGGGGGGACTGTCGCGGCGTATGCGAAGCCGGCGGCGCTGGATGCGGCTTATGGAAAGACGCCGGTGAGTTGGACCTTGTTCAGCAAGTGGGCGGTGGGGTTGTAGGCTGCATAACAGCTGACAGCGCTCCTTGTTCTCCCGCGAAGGCGGGAGCCCAGTCTGGGTCCCCGCCTTCGCGGGGAAACAAGCGAGGGTAAGCTCGCCTCCGCACGGATCGCTTTCGTTCGCCGGTCGTGCCGAGTAGGGATCGCGCGACTTCGGCACCTGCTCGGGACGAACGGTTATGATGAAGACGACTGTGCTCGCATTTCTGGGGCTGGCGCTCGCCGGGTGTGCGTATCCGTATACGCCCCCTGCCCTTGCGCCGATTACTGAGCCGGCCCCCGCATCGACCGCAGCAGCTGCGATGCCGGGTGAGGCTCGGGCGCCGGTTACGATTCTCGTGTCGATCGATGGGTTTCGGCCGGATTATCTCGACCGCGGTGTCAGTCCGAACCTCAACCGGCTGCGCGCGGGCGGGGTGTTCGCGAGCATGCGGCCGTCGTTTCCCAGCGTCACCTTTCCCAACCACTGGACGCTGGTGACGGGGCTGCGCCCCGATCGCAGCGGGATCGTGGGCAACAAGATGGAGGATCCGGCGCGGCCGGGCGAGACGTTCACGATGGCGACCGACGATCCGTTCTGGTGGAGCGAGAGTTCGCCGATCTGGGTCGATGCGGAAAAGGCGGGGATCCGGACCGCGACGATGTTCTGGCCGGGCGCGAACGTCGCGGTTGGCGGCACGGTGAAGCCCGACAGCCACGGTGCGATCGAGGGCGGTACGCGGCCGGAGGACTGGCAGCAGTTCAACCAGCAGGTGTCGGGGACGCAGCGCGTCAACGCCGTGCTCGACTGGATGCGGCGGCCTGCCGAGATCCGACCGAAGCTGGTGACGCTGTATTTCGATACGGTCGACAGCGCGGGGCATGCGGGTGGGCCGGACAGCACGGGCGTGACCCAGGCGGTGGCGGATGTCGATGCCAGCATCGGCGCGCTGGTCGACGGGCTCGCCGCGCTGGGGCAGCCGGCGAACCTGGTGATCGTCGCGGACCACGGCATGGCGGCGACGAGCAGCACGCGCGTCGTCGCGCTCGATACGATCGCGGACAAGGCGGACTATCGCACCGTCGAGATGGGGCCGTACGCGACCCTGTTCGCGGTGCCGGGGCATGAGGCGGCGCTGGAAGCACGGTTGCTGAAGCCGCACGATCACCTGCAATGCTGGCGGAAAAGCGAGATTCCGGTGCGGTTCCATTATGGGCGCAATCCGCGGGTGCCGAGCTATCTGTGTCTCGCCGATGTCGGCTGGCGGGTGGATGCGAGTGCGCCGACCCGGGCTTCGGTCGGCGGGATGCACGGATACGACAACATGGCGCCGGAGATGCGTGCGCTGTTCATCGCCAACGGGCCGGCGTTCGTTCGCGGCAAGACGATCCCGAGCTTCGATAACGTCGCGATGGAGCCCTTGCTGCGCGACCTGATCGGGTTGCCGGCGGAGGCAGGGCTGGACGGCACCGCGGCGCCCTTCCAGAAGGTGATGCAACGATAAGAGGAGAGGTTCGCGTGCAGTATTTCGAGGATATCGAGGTCGGTCGGACCGCGTCGTTCGGCTCCTATGCCGTCACCCGTGCGGAGGTGACCGAGTTCGCCGCGAAATACGATCCGCAGCCGTTTCACCTGTCCGACGAGGCAGCGGCGCAGACGCATTTCGGGCGGTTGTCGGCGAGCGGCTGGCATACGTGCGCGATGACGATGGCGATGCTGGTGGCGCATCTGAGGGAGAACCGGCAGGCGGGGCTCGGGTCGCCGGGGATCGACGAGTTGAAGTGGGTGAAGCCGGTGTATCCGGGGGATACTCTACGCTGCGAGAGCGAGGTGCTGGAGAAGCGCGTGTCGGCGAGTCGGCCCGAGATGGGGATCTTCAAGAGTCGGATGCGGGTGTTCAACCAGGACGACGTCATGGTGATGACGTTCGTATCTAATGGGCTTGTCGCGACGCGCCCGACGGAAGCGCCGGCTGGCTGACTATGCGCGCCTCATGCGGTCTCGCTGCTGGTTGAGGTCGGCATGGTTCACGCAAAGGCGCAAAGGCGCAAAAACAGGAGAAGGTTTGTTCGCGCAGAGGCGCGGAGGCGCGGAGAGATTTTAGGATGGCAGAGTTGCTTGGTGAGCTTTGGCTAGTGAGAGGAGGTTACCCTCCTCTCGCCCGTCTAAAACTCTCCGCGGCTCTGCGGCTCCGCGGCTCCGCGCGAAACCTACCTTCTTCTCTTCGCGCCATTGCGCCTTCGCGTGAACCAATCTGCGCTAGTTACCTAGGCGTGCGACCGCCGCCCGGATTGCCGCCACGAAATCCGCGGTTGCCGCCGAAGCTGCGGCCCTGCGTTCCGCGATTCTGACGGTATTCGCGCCGATCCTGACGGGCATCGCCGCGATACTGCTGGCGCGCTTCGCGACGTTCGCCGCGGAACTGGTCCGGCGTGATCTGGCCGTTGCGGAGCTGGCCGCGATCCTGACGGCGGTCCTGGCGGAAATCGCGATTGGCTTCGCGACGATCCTGGCGATACTCGCGCGCCGCGGGATTGTTGCCGCGGGCGAAATTGCCCCAGTTGCCGTTGCCGCGGTAGTTGCCGCGACGACCCTGCCAATAGCGCTGCTGGTTGCCGTTCCAACGATAGGGGCGACGGTTGCGATCATAGACGTAGACGCCCGAGCCGGGATAATAATAGTCGCCGTTCCAGCCGTAGTACGAATTCAGGCCGCCATAGCCTGCGAACCCGTCATAGCCGCCGCCATACCCCGCGCCGTAATAGCCGCCGCCATACCCGCCACCGTAATAGGGGTCGCTCGCATAGCCGAGGCCAGCGCCGCCATAGCCGTAACCGTCGGTGCAGCCCGCGACGCCCAATCCGAGGCCCAGGGCTAGGCCGATAATGCCGAAGCGTTTCATAAACATGGAAAATCTCCCGTACGCGGAGGGCGGACACAACGCGCCGCCATTCGTCGCACAACGGAGACACTATGTCGCAAGTTCCATGAACGGGGTCTGACGGGATTTCGTACCGGGGGTGGGAATGGGGTTTTGGGTTCCGTGGGAGTTTGAAGGTACGGGACGCCCTTCCTTACTGTTCCCCCGCGTAGGCGGGGGTCCAGGGTACCGGAGCGCTACGGTACTTAGCTGGGCCCCCGCGTCCGCGGGGGAACGGTTTGGGGGAACGGTTTGGGTGGGCTGCTTCCTCCCCGGCAGAGGCCGGGGCCCAATTAGAATGGCTGAGGTAACGGCGGGGCGTCCTCCGTTGACGACGTTCCCCAATTGGGCCCCGGCCTTCGCCGGGGGGGGAGCTGTAGGTGGCGGCGTACGACTGCCTTACGGGCGGGACGCATGCGGTGGGGATTGGCGCACCGCCGGCTCGCGGCAGCCGATCAGTGGCCGGGGAAGTGGATCAGGGCTGAGGCTTCGATGCCGTCCGAGCGGAGCGCGTCGGCGCCGCCGAGTTCGGGGAGGTCGACCAGGAACTGGGCCTGGGTGACGATCGCGCCGGCTTTGTGGAGCAGGCGGACCGCAGCGCGGGCGGTGCCGCCGGTGGCGATCAGGTCGTCGACCAGCAGGACTCGTGCGCCGGGGGCGAAGGCGTCGGCGTGGATGGCGATGCGGTCCGTGCCATATTCGAGCGCATAGTCTTCGGCGATCGTGGCGCCGGGGAGTTTGCCGTCCTTGCGGATCAGCAGGACGCCGGCCTTGAGCGGCGCGGCGAGCGCTGCGGCGAAGAGGAAGCCGCGGGCTTCGATGCCGGCGACGAGGTCGACGGGGCCGGAAACCGCCGCGACCATGCGTTCGATCGCAGTCGCCCAGCCCTGCGGGTCGAGGAGCAGGGTCGTGATGTCGCGGAACTGGATGCCGGGCTTGGGGAAGTCCGGGATGGTGCGGATCAGGGCCTTGAGGTCGGCATTCTGCTCGGCGAAATCGGACATGGATCGTTCCCTTCGTTCCGCGCGACGGCGGCGGATGGGCCGAGACGCGACGCTGCACCCCGGCCGAAACGAAAGCGGCGGATCGGGCTCATCACCCGTCCGCCGCTCCCTCTATCCGTGCGCCCTTACCGCGGGAGCCCGGCCGCCATCAATGCTTAACGTCGCGCCAGACGTTCTGGTACGCGCCCCAGGCAAGGCCGCAGAAGATCAGGATGAAGATGATCGACGCGAACCCGGCGGCGTGGCGTGCCTCCAGATTGGGCTCGGCGGTCCAGGTCAGGAACGCGGAGACGTCGGTCGACATCTGGTCGATCGTCGGCTTGGTACCGTCCGCATAGGTCACCTGGCCGTTGGAGGTCAGCGGCGGCGGCATCGCGATGTTGAGGTTCGCGAAATACGGATTGTAGTGGAGGCCGGACGGAGTCTTGATGTCCGGGAATTCCTTCAGCAGCGCGGCTGGCTGTGTCGTGTAGCCGGTCAGCAGCGAGTGGACGTAGGCGGTGCCCTCCTCGCGTGCCTTGGTGATCAGCGAGAGATCGGGCGGCAGCGCGTTGTTGTTCGCGGCGCGGGCGGCGATCTCGTTCGCGAACGGCGACGGGAAGCGATCCGACGGGATGTTCTTGCGCGTTGCCGCTTCGCCGGTTTCCGGATTGATCGAGGGCTGCTCGATCACCCACTGGCTGGCGATCGCCTTAACCTCGGGCTCCGAATAGCCGATCTTCTGCAGGTCGCGGAACGACACGAGCCGCAGCGAGTGGCAGGCGGCGCAGACTTCCTTGTAGACCTGGAACCCGCGCTGGAGCTGGCGACGGTCGAACTTGCCGAACACGCCGTTGGAGGCGAGCTCCAGCTCCTTCGGATGCTTGTGCGCCACGCTTTCCGCGGTCGGCGCGACTGGGTCGGTGATGACCCCCGCCACGCTGCCGAAGAGCGCGATGCCGAGCACCAGCACGAAGGCCGCGCCGACCAGGGATGCGATGAGACGAACCATGTGTGTGTCCTCGAGTTCGTATCAGTGCGCGGCGTGCGGCGCGGACGCCGTCGACAGCGCTGTCTGGGCCGGGCTCGTGCCACCGTGATTGGCCAGGACGGCCTCGGTGATCGAGTTGGGCAACGGCCGCGGTCGCTCCGCGCGCGAGATCAGCGGCAGGATGATCAGGAAATGCGCGAAATAGTACGCCGCGCAGATCTGGCTCAGGATCACGTAGAACGCGTTCGCCGGGGCGCCGCCGCAATAGCCGAGCACCAGGATGTCGGCGACGAGGACCCAGAACGCGATCCGTGCCTTGGGCCGGTAGTTCATCGAACGGACCGGCGAGCTGTCCAGCCAGGGCAGGAAGAACAGCAGCAGGATCGAGCCGAACATCGCCAGCACGCCCCAGAGCTTGGCCGGCAGGATGAAGTCCGCGGTGAAGGCGCGCAGGATCGCGTAGAACGGCCAGAAATACCATTCGGGGACGATGTGCGCGGGCGTCGAAAGCGGGTTCGCCGGGATGTAGTTGTCCGGGTGGCCGAGATAATTCGGGAAGAAGAACAACAGGCTGGCGAAGATCAGCAGGAAGATGCCGAGCCCGAAGCCGTCCTTCGCCGTGTAGTAGGGGTGGAACGGGACGGTGTCCTGCTCGCCCTTCACGTCGACGCCGGTCGGGTTGTTCGAGCCGGGGATGTGCAGCGCCCAGATGTGCAGGATGATGACGCCCGCGATCACGAACGGCAGCAGGTAATGCAGCGAGAAAAAGCGGTTGAGCGCGGCGTTGTCGGGCGCGAATCCGCCCAGCAGCCAGATGCGGATGGTGTCGCCGACCAGCGGGATCGCCGAGAAGAACCCGGTGATGACCTGCGCACCCCAGAAGCTCATCTGGCCCCAAGGAAGCACGTAGCCCATGAACGCGGTCGCCATCATCAGCAGGAAGATGACCACGCCGAGCAGCCAGACCATCTCGCGCGGCGCCTTGTACGAGCCGTAATAGAGCCCGCGGAAGATGTGCGTGTAGACGACGATGAAGAACATCGAGGCGCCGTTCGCGTGCGCGTAGCGCAGGAACCAGCCCGCGTTGACGTCGCGCATGATGCTCTCGACCGAGTCGAACGCGACCGCGCCGTTGGCGGCGTAGTGCATTGCGAGCACGATGCCGGTGATGATCTGGATCGCGAGCGCGGCACCGGCGAGGACGCCGAAGTTCCAGAAGTAATTGAGGTTGCGCGGGACCGGATAACCGGCGCCGACTGCGTTGTAGACGAGCCGGGGAACGGGAAGCCGCTCATCCAGCCACCGCGTCAGCGGCAGCTTCGGTTCGTATTGCTTGGCCCAGGGAAAGCTCATGGTGTTTTCCTCAGCCTACCGTGACGACGGTGTCGGAATTGAAGGCATAGTCCGGCACGTGGAGGTTGGTCGGTGCGGGGCCTTTGCGGATGCGCGCGGCGGTGTCGTAAGCCGAACCGTGGCAGGGGCAGAAATAGCCGCCGAACGGACCCTTGTTCTCACCCTCGCCTGCGCCGAGCGGGACGCAGCCGAGATGCGTGCAGACGCCCAGCGTGATCAGCCAGTTCTTCTTGCCCGCCTTGGTGCGCTCCTCGAGCGTCTGCGGATCGCGCAGTGTCGAGATATCGACCGCGTCGGCTTCCGAGATTTCCTTCGGCGTCAGGTTGCGCACGAACAGCGGCTGCTTGCGGAACGAGGTCTTGATCGCCTGGCCGGGGAGGATCTTCGACAGGTCGATCTCGGTGGTCGACTGCGCGAGCACGTCGGCCGAGGGGTTCATCTGGTTGATCAGCGGCAGGACGATCGCGACCGCGCCCACGCCGGCGAACGAGACGGCTGCGATATTGATGAAATCACGGCGGCGAGGGTCATGGGCCTCTTCGTGAAACGGCTCTGGCGATTCGCCGGGAGGAACCATGTCGTCGACTGTCGCCATTCATCTCGCCCTTGCACGTTATTTTTTTCGTGGCCGACTGGGCTTTCGGTTTCGCGAAACCATATGCCCATTCCGCCCGACCGTCCCCACGGAGGCTGCGATCTGATAGACGGCGGGACGACGGTTTGCCAACTGCATTTTGCTTTGGGTTACCGCCGCGCCCTCGCTGCGCTAGGGGATCGGGCATGCGTATTGCCCTCTACCAACCCGATATCGCCGGAAATGTCGGCGCGATTTTGCGCACCGCGGCGTGCATGGGAATCGGCGTCGACCTGATCGAACCGATGGGATTCACCTGGAGCGACAAGGCCGTCGCGCGCTCCGGCATGGACTATGTCGGCGTGGTCGACGTGGTGCGGCATGTCGATTGGGACGCGTTCCTGGGACAGGTGACCGGGCGGATCGTGTTGCTGACGACGAAGGGCGCCGTGCGGCTGGATGTGGCCGCGTTTCGCGAGGACGACGTGTTGTTGATGGGGAGCGAGGGGGCTGGCGTGCCGGAGGAGGTGCATGCGCGGGCGGATATGCGGGTGCTGATCCCGATGCGGCCTGGGTTGCGGTCGATGAATATTTCGGTGGCGACGGGGATCGTTGCGGCGGAGGCGCTGCGGCAGACCGGGGGGTGGCCGGCCTGACCCTTCTGCTCCCCTCCCTGGAAGGGAGGGGTCGGGGGTGGGTCGGCCCGCTTCGGCCATTAGCGTTCGGATGTGCGGAAGCCGACCCACCCCCAGCCCCTCCCTTCCAGGGAGGGGGGCGAGACGCGTCGTGTCTTTCACGCGTCGCTTGCTGGCGGTAGAGACGCCCCCATGATCGAACTCGACCCCCAGCAAGCCGCCGCCCGAACCTGGTTCGAGTCCCTTCGCGATCGCATTTGTGCGGAGTTCGAGGCGATCGAGCGGGAGGCGGGATCGGACGCTGCGTTCCAATACACCCCGTGGAACCGAACCGATCCGTCGGGCGAGCCGGGCGGCGGCGGCGTGATGGGGGTGATGAAGGGCCGGGTGTTCGAGAAGGTCGGCGTCAACGTCTCGACCGTGGGCGGCACGTTCGAGGGCGAGTTCGCCAAGTCGATCCACGGCGCCGGCGAAGACCCGCGGTTCTTCGCGACCGGGATCAGCCTGGTCGCGCACATGGCCAACCCGCACATGCCGGCGGTGCACATGAACTGCCGCTTCCTCAATACGACCAAGCGCTGGTTCGGTGGCGGCGGCGATCTCAACCCGCCGCTGCCGATCGAGGAGGATACCGCCGACTTCCACGCGACGATGAAGGCCGCGTGCGACGCGCATGATCCGGCGCATTATCCGCGCTTCAAGGAATGGGCCGAGACCTATTTCTACATCCCGCACCGGAAAGTCAGTCGCGGCGCGGGCGGAATTTTCTTCGACCACCTGGATGGCGATTTCGAGACCAATTTCGCGTTCACGCGCGATGTCGGCGAGGCGTTTCTGGATGCGTATCCGCGGATCGTGCGGCGGCGGATGGATACGCCGTTCACTGCCGCCGACGAGGCACGGATGCTCGAATGGCGGGGGCGTTATGCCGAGTTCAACCTCGTCTATGATCGGGGCACCTTGTTCGGGTTGAAGACCGGCGGCAACATCGACGCGATCCTGATGAGCCTGCCGCCACGCGCGACGTGGTCGTGATCCGGTGGCGCTGATCCCGGTTGCCGACGACGTCCTCGCGACGATCGTCACGACGCTGGAGATGCGCAAGCGGCCGCCGTTGCGACCGAGCCCGGGGTCGCGGTTGCGGCTGGTGCGGTGGGAGCGGCCGGCGCTGGAGAAGTATCGCGCGCTGTTCCGGCGGGTGGGGAGCCCGTGGCTGTGGTTCTCTCGGCTGGTGATGGCGGACGATGCGCTGGCGGCGATCGTGCATGATCCGGGGATCGCGGTGTATGCGGTGCTCGATCCGACGGGGATCGAGGTGGGGATGCTCGAACTCGATTTCCGTGCGGCGGGCGCGTGCGAAATCTCATATTTCGGGTTGATCCCGGAGCTGGCGGGGCAAGGTCATGGGCGGTGGCTGATGGCGGAGGCTTGCGCGCGGGCCTGGGCGAAGGGGGTGGAGCGGGTCTGGCTGCATACCTGCACGCTCGATCATCCTAGTGCGCTGGGGTTCTATCGGGCGCAGGGGTTCGTGGCGGTGAAGCGGACTATCGAGACGTTTCCGGATCCTCGGGCGACGGGGGTGCTGCCGGAGGAGACTGCGCCGCAGATTCCGTATTTGGGGGAGCGGGGGTAGGTCGCAGCCGTTTCATCAACCGGGGGTCGTATGCGCCGACCTCGTCCACCTCCCCGGCGGAGGCCCGGTCCAATTGGGGGACGTTGCTGACTGAGCGGTGCGGCCGATTACTGCGACCTCTCTAATTGGGCCCCGGGCTCCGCCGGGGAGGTGCTTTTTCCGAGCGAACAGCACTAACGGCTTGAGTGCGCCTCAGGCTTGCTCGCTTCTATCGCGCTAAGCAGCCCTAGGCGGAAACGCTGGCAACTGCCCCAACCCCTCACCCCGACCCTCTCCCCGCAGGGGAGAGGGAGCAGGAGGTGGTGCCCCCCGCAGGCGGTGCGGAGGGAGCAACAGTCCTACTCGCTCGCCGGCTCCTGAGGCCCGCTCCTACCTCGCCAAGCGGCGGTAGGCGGAGATTGCTATCAGGGCCATCGCTATGCCGGCTGCCATCGCCGCCACTGCGGCACCGGCGTCGACGATCACGAGCGCGACCGGGTTGGCCTGCCCGCCGGCACGCAAGGCGCGGTCGGCCATCATGAACGGTGCGCCGACGAGCCAGCCGCTGATGTAGCTGAACGCAGCGAGCCCCATGAGCGGCAAGCCGGAACCGCGGCTGAGGCTGAAGCTGCGGCGGATCGCGCCCAGCGCGCCGAGCGGGGCTTCGGCGAACATCGCGGGGCCGGTCAGCATCGTCCGGCCGAGAATGTAGAGGCCGGGGATCGCGTACAGCAGCAGCCCTGCCCCCGCCGGCAGCGAGACGATCACCATCGCCAGCAGGAAGCGCGGGAAGATCCGCAGGCAGCGCGTCAGCGCCTGCCGCAGGTCGAGATGCTCGCGATCGAGATACAGCGCGTAGAACAGCGACGTGCCGAAGAAGCTCGTCACATAGGCGAGCAGGTACCAGCCGCCATGCGCCGCCGCCCAGGTCTGCACCGCATCGGCCCAGACGATCGCCTGCGCCTCGTTATTGCCGGCCGCGGCATCGGGCATCGGCGGATCGGGGACGACCAGCGCGAGCGCGAAGGCGGGCAGGAACAGGAACGGTGCGGCGATCCGCAGCAACAGGTCGCGGTCGCGTTTGAAGAGCGTCCAGGCGTCGGTGAGAACGGTCGCGAAATCGAGCTTCATGAGACGGCGTGTTTCTCTCTGGTGGCGACATAGAGCTGTGCGGTGAAGACTGCGGCGAGCGCGGTGAAGGCCGTGGTGACGACCGAGCCGGCAACCCCGGCAAGAAAGGCCGCCGTCGCGACGGAGTCTGCGCCTAGCACGAGACGGAAGACGATACCCGTGACGGACTGTGCGGCGCCGGTGGCGACCATCAGGACGATCAGGAACAGGATCATGACGCCGATGATCCGCCAGGTCATGCCCTTGGTAAGCTGGATCGAGCGACGGATCGCCCCGACGCCGAGACGTTCGTTGAGAATGACCGGGTTGAGCAGCACCAGTCGCGCGCCGATCCAGAGCAGGACGAGCAGATAGGCCAGCCCGTAGAGCGCGGTGAAGCTGGCGGCACCGACGCTGGGCGGCGTCATCCGTGCGCTCGATCCATTGGCGGCGGCGACGAAGTCGAAGCCGGACTGAACCAGCACGACGATCGGCGGCACCGCGAGCAGCAGCGCGACGATCGTCAGCAGTGCGGTGATGCCGAGCGCGGGCAATACGCGCGCGCCACCCCGGCGGCGCGCGGACGCGGCATCGACCGCCGGATCGGTGGCGATCGCGACGATCGCGAGTTGCGCCCAAATCATCGCGACGAGCGCGACGATCGTCAGGGCAACCCCGACCAGCATCGAAACCGGATTCGCACGCGACGAGAACGCGACGAATCCGTCCCGCACGACGGTTGGCAGCAGGATGCCGAGCACCGCGATCGACGCGATCATGCCGGTGCGCCCATTGAGCACCTCGATCGTGCGATCCCAGACAGTGCCCATCTTCACGCGTACGTTGCCTGTGCCCGCCTGTGCCATGTCCGCCTGTGCCATGCCCGTGCTCCCGCCATTCCCGTTCCTGCGCGAGGTAGCCCAAGCCCCTGCGCTTGACCACATGGTTGAAACGCGCGTCGCGGTTGCAAGTCGCGCCGGGGGTGCGCAAGTGGGATCGGTGACCACCCCCCTCCCCTCCGATATCGAATGGCGTACCAGCGCCGGCCTCACCCCCTATGCCGACGCGCTGGCGGAGATGGAGGCGCGCGCGGCGGCGGTCCGCGCCGGCGATGCGCGCGAGCTGCTGTGGATGCTCGAACATCCGCCGGTCTACACGGCGGGCACCAGCGCCGAGGCCGCCGACCTGATCGACGCCCGCTTTCCAGTGATCCCTACCGGCCGCGGCGGGAAATACACCTATCACGGGCCGGGGCAGCGGATCGGCTATGTCGTGCTCGACCTCACCAAGCGGGGCCGTGACGTGCGATGCTACGTCCACGCGCTCGAATCATGGGTCATCGCAGCACTCGGCGAACTGGGCGTCGAAGCGTTCGCGGTGGATGGCCGCGTCGGAATCTGGACACTCGACCGGGGTGTCGAAGCCAAGATCGGCGCGATCGGCGTGCGGGTCAGGCGCTGGGTGACGCTCCACGGCTTCTCGGTGAACGTCGACCCGGACCTGTCGCACTTCGGTGGTATCGTACCCTGCGGCCTGCCCGAATACGGCGTTACCAGCCTGCGATCGCTCGGCATTTCTGCCGATCTTGCAACTTTCGACGCGGCCCTTGCGTTGACGGCGAGCGCTTTCCTTGAAACTGTTTGTTGTCCTTGAGAAAACGAGGCTTGAGGGCAAAGCGTTATCGGATTAATGTCCACTACGATTTGGGTATTAAGGGCGAGCAGCCAGCCAAATCCTCTATCTAGGGAGCTTCCACATGCGTGCACTCATTTCCAAGGTCCTGACCGGTTCGCTGATCGCCAGCGCAGCACTTGCCGTTTCGGCTTGCGGTCCGAAGACCGAGACGACGACCGACAACACGATGGTCACCGACATGAACGCCACCGAGGGCATGGACACCATGACCGACAACATGACTGCCGTCGACGGCACGATGAACGGTGGCATGATGGCCAACGACACCATGATGGCGAACGACACGATGATGTCGAACGACACCATGATGACCAACAACGCAATGTAATCCCCTAGGAAACCACCCGTTCATTCGGGTGATTTCCGACAGGACTTACGTGACGTGAAGGGCCGTTCGGGCAACCGGGCGGCCCTTTGTCGTTCGGGTTCCCACGGACCGGACCTCGCATCTCAGCCGATCGTTACGGATGCGGCGAACGACGCTTGGCACCATGTAGAATGTTCCTTGCGAGCACGTGCGGGGCTGATCCCGGGAAAAGGTTAAAATCGCTTGGGAGTTTCTGCGAAACGCTTTAGATTCGTTTGCTTGGAATGCCCTGGGGAGGTTGGAATGAAGGTGTTGCGTACCGCGCTCGCGCTTTGCGTGGCGTCGAGCGGGCTCGCTGTCGCGCAGTCGGCGTCGGCGCAGTTCTTTTTGCAGTCGCGCGATTTTTCCGCCGCACCCGTCACCGGCGAGGAAGCGGACCTCGGCCAGCCCCTGCCCGGCGCGACGTCGGCGGAAATGCGTGCGGCCCTGGTGTGGCACATGCGCGCCGCGCTCAACGTCGCGGCGTTGCAGTGCCAGTTCGAACCGACCCTGCTGACGGTGCCGAACTATAACTCGATCCTGACGGACCATGGCGAGGAGTTGAAGGGGGCCTTCGACACGCTCACCAAATACTTCCTGCGCGTGAACAAGGCAGCGGGGGTCAGGGCCGGGCAGGCCGCGCTCGACCAGTTCGGTACGCGGACTTATTCGAGCTTCGCCACGGTCGCGGCGCAGTACGGTTTTTGCCAGACCGCAGGGTCGATCGGGCGCGACGCGGTATTCGCACCGCGCGGTCATTTCGCCGAAGTCGCGCTGGCCCGCTCGCGCGAGTTGCGGAACAGCCTGATCCCGTGGGGCGAGCAGCGCTTTCCGCGGTACATCGGCCGCGAACGGTCGGCCCCGACGATGATCCGCCTCGATCCGATCTGCTGGAACAAGAAGGGCGAATGGGTCGCGAAGAAGTGCGGCGCGCAGAACTGGCCACCGGCTGGTGTCGGGATAGCGACCCGCTGAGTGCGGGCGCGGCGATCTCTCTGATCCCGTCACCCCCGCGAAAGCTGGGGTGACGGACTAGGGGATGGGGTATTCCTGGTCTCGCGCACGATCGCGCGGCACACTCTCAGCGCAGGCCGAGCAGCTTGTGCGTCTGGAGCGAGAGCCGCCACTGCGGGCGTTCCATGACCAGATCGACGCACGCCTCCCGGTTCGCATCCGCCCGCGGATCGTCGAGCGGCTGGAGCAGGAAATTCGCGAAGTCCCAGGTCTCGACCTCTTCGATGTCGCTGCCCGGCTGCGGCCAGACCAGCTTCAGCTCGTGCCCGGCGCGCTGGACGACGATGCTGCCTGCCTTGGGACTGATGCAGATCCAGTCGATACCGGAATGCGCCGGGATCGTGCCGTTGCTCTCCATCGCGATCCGGAAGCCCTCGTCGTGCAGCGCATCGACGATCGCGTCGTCGATCTGCAGCATCGGCTCGCCACCGGTCAGGACGACGAAGCGGTCGCGCGCGCCCTCTCCCCAAAAGCCCGCGACCGCCGAGGCCAAGGCCCGCGCGTCGGCGAACTTGCCGCCGCCGAGCCCATCGGTGCCGACGAACTCGGTATCGCAGAACTTGCATACCGCGGTGGCGCGGTCCTGTTCGCGGCCCGACCACAGGTTGCAGCCGGCGAACCGGACGAACACCGCACGGCGGCCGGCATTCACGCCCTCGCCCTGCAGCGTGAGGAACATCTCCTTGACGGCGTAGCTCATGGCGTCAGGCCGGCCCAAATGCTGGGGGCACGGCGTAACGCGTCGGGTCGGCGATCCCGGCCTCGTCGAAACCACGCGCGCGCAGGCGGCAGCTGTCGCACTCGCCGCAATGCTCGCCGGCGGGCGTCGGATCGTAGCACGACCAGCTCAAGCCCAGGTCGAGCCCGAGGCGCGTGCCTTCGCGAACGATGTCCGCCTTGGTCATCATCTGGAGCGGCGCCTGGATGCGGAACGGTTCGCCCTCGACGCCGGCCTTCGTGGCGAGTTCGGCTAGCCCTTCGAAGGCCGCGATGAACTCGGGTCGGCAATCGGGATAACCGGAATAGTCGAGCGCGTTGACGCCGATATAGATGTCACGCGCGCCCGCCGCCTCGGCCCAGCCGAGCGCGAGGCTGAGGAAGATGGTGTTGCGCGCGGGAACGTAGGTGACGGGGATGCCGCCGCCGTCCTCGGTACCCGCACCGTCCTTCGGCACGTCGATATCGGCGGTCAGCGCGGAGCCGCCGAATGCGGACAGGTCCATCGGCAGGACGATGTGGCGTTCGGCACCGAGTGCGCTGGCGACGCGGCGCGCGGCGTCGAGTTCGATCCGGTGACGCTGATTATAGTCGAACGACAGCGCGAGCACGCGCTGGCCGGCTTCGCGCGCGAGTGCGGCGGATACCATCGAGTCGAGCCCGCCCGAGACGAGGGCGACCGCAAAGGGAGCAGGGGATGTCATGATGCGTGTTCGCTAGGCCAGCGAACGCAAAAAAGAAAGGGCCGCCCGGTGGAGCGGCCCCGAGTTTGGCGCGGGATGCGCGCCTTAAGGGAGTAAACGTGCTGAATAAGAGCACGTGGGTAGAGGTAGGGGTGAGACGTAAAAACGACGTTAACGCCGCGCCTTCCCCTCTCCCCTGGGGGAGAGGGAGGGAGCAGCCGCTTGGCTGCGGAAGGGTGAGGGGTGGTTGGGATTAGCGTCCGGAGCCTCACTCCCCTCACCCTCCCACGCGCAAGTACGCGCGGGCCCCTCCCTCTCCCCGGAGGGGCGAGGGTATTAGGCGTCGACCGGAACGGGGAATTTCTTCGCGCAGAACGCGCAGTCGACGATGATGAAGCCGGTTTCATCCGCCATCGACTGGCGTTCTTCCAGCGGGAATTTGGAGATCACGCCCTTGATATAGTCCGGATCGCAGCGGCACCCGCGGACTATCGGGATATCCGCGAGGATGCGGACGTCCTCTTCCTCGTTGAACAGCCGCCACACCAGCGTTTCCAGCGGCAACGTCGCATCCGTCAGTTCATCCGCGCTCATCGTCGAGCCGAGCGTGGCGACATGCTCCCATTCCGGGTGGTCGAGCTTGGTGTGCAACCGCTCGCGGCCATCCTCGCCCTCGGGAAGGTGCTGGAGGAACAGGCCGCCGGAGATACAGCGACCGTCGGGGCCCTTCGCCATGCCGGTGCGGATCATCGTCGGGATCTGCTCGGACTGCGTGAAATAGCTCTGCGCGGCCTGCGACAGCGTGTCGCCGTCGAGCGGCACGATGCCTTGATAGCGTTCGTTGCTGCTCGCCATGTCGAACGTGATCGCCAGATAGCCGGCACCGAACAGCGCGAACAGCGATGGCTCGGCGGGGGCTTCGGCGAGCTTGTCCGCGTCGTATTCGATGTACCCACGCACTTCGCCGCCGCGGTAATCGCAGACCAGTAGCTGGACGACGCCATTGTCGGTGCGCGTCTGCATCGTCAGCTGACCGCTCGAATCCTTGAGCGTCGAGCCGATCAGCGCGGCAAGCGTCAGCGCCTCGGCGAGTAGCTTCTCGATCGCGGGCGGGTAAGCGTGCGCGGCGAGCACTTCATCGAGCGCGGTGCCAAGCCGCACGATCCGGCCACGGGCACTACGCGCGGGGATCGCGAAGGCCAGCGCGCGGTCGAGATCGGTCATGTTGGGGTCGTTCACCATCATTCCTTCGTCATCCTCGCGCAGGCGGGGATCCATCATGGCAAACGACCGTGAAAGCCGAGCCGGTAGCGTTTATGGGTTCCCGCCTCCGCGGGAATGACGAAAATGGGGAGCTAGACCCGTGGCTTCAACCGACACGCCCCCTCAACCGATCTGCCCGAAGCACCAGCGCAGCACCGACTTCTGCGCGTGGAGGCGGTTCTCGGCCTCCTGCCAGATCAGCGACTGCGGACCGTCGATGACGTCCGACGTGACCTCTTCCTCGCGGTGCGCGGGCAGGCAGTGGAGGAACTTCGCGTCGGGCTTGGCCATCGCCATCAGTGCGGCATCCACCTGATACGGCGTCAGCGCCTTCAGCTTCGCCTCGGCATGCGCCTGGCCCATCGAGATCCAGGTGTCGGTGACGACGATGTCCGCCCCCTCGACCGCTTCGCGTGGGTCGGAGACGACGCGCGCCCTGCCCGACGCCCGAACGATCGCTTCTTCCTCGGGCTGGAACCCCTGCGGGCACGCCGCGACGACATCGAACTGCATCAGCCCGGCCGCCTCGACGATCGAGGCGAGCACGTTGTTCCCGTCGCCGAGCCACGCGACCTTGAGGCCGGGGAGCGTCTTGCCGCTCTCGATGATCGTCAGCAGGTCGGCCATGATCTGGCACGGATGCGACGCGTCGGTCAGACCGTTGATGACCGGGACCGACGCGTAATGCGCCATCTCCTCGATCTTGGCGTGATCGTCGGTGCGGATCATGATCGCGTCGACATAGCCCGACAGGATGCGCGCGGTGTCGGCGATCGACTCGCCGCGCCCGAGCTGCATCGAGCCGCCGTCGGACACGATCGAGGTGCCGCCGAGCTGGCGGATCGCCATGTCGAACGAAAAGCGCGTACGGGTGGAGCTCTTCTCGAACACCATCGCGAGCGTGTGGCCGGCGAGCGGCGCGTCGGCGTCGGCGCGGCCCTTGGGGAAGCCCGCTCGTGCGGCCTTGCGGTCGAGCGCGTCGGCGAGCATCGCGGCGATGCCGTCGGCTCCAGCGTCGGTGAGATTCAGAAAATGGCGGGTCATAATATCCTCCCCGGCATGGGGAGGGGGACCGCTTGCAAAGCAAGTGGTGGAGGGGGACCTCCACGGTGCTTTGCTGCGGGGCGATCCCCCTCCGCCATGCTTCGCATGGTCCCCCTCCCCGCGTGCGGAGAGGATTTAAATCAATCGTCGGCAGCCGGCACGTACACTCGCGCGGCGGTCGACAGCTTGTCGATGCACTCGGCGATGTGGCTCTCGTCGATCACCAGCGGTGGCAGGATGCGGATGACGTTCTCGCCTGCCGACACCAGCAGCAGATTGTGATGATCGCGCGCGAACGCGACGAACGCGCGGCTGTCGCTCTTGAGCTTCAGTCCGAGCATCAGCCCGGTGCCGCGGACGCTGTCGAACAGGTGATCGTGGTTCGGGATCATCTGTTCGAGCCCCTGCCGCAACCGGTCGCCCATCGCCGTGACGTTGTCGAGGAAACCGTCCTCGAGCATCACGTCGAGCACGGCCTCGCCCGCTGCCATCCCGAGCGGGTTACCGCCATAGGTGGAGCCGTGCGTGCCGGCGACCATGCCCTTGGCCGCTTCCTCGGTCGCGAGGCACGCGCCGAGCGGGAAGCCGCCGCCGATACCCTTGGCGACCGCCATGATGTCGGGCGTAATGCCGTACAGCTCGTGCGCGAAGAACTTGCCGGTGCGTCCGTAGCCGCACTGGACCTCGTCGAGCACCAGCAACAGGCCATGCTCGTCGCACGCTTTCCGCAAACCGGTCAGGAACTCGTGGCTAGCCTGGCGGATGCCGCCCTCGCCCTGGATCGGCTCGACCAGGAATCCGGCCGTGTTGTCGTCGATCAGCGCGAGCGCGCCTTCGAGATCGTTGAAGTTCGCATAAGCGAACCCCGGCAGCAACGGCTCGAAGCCGTCGCGCATCTTCGCCTGGTTGGTGGCCGAGATCGTCCCCAGCGTGCGCCCGTGGAACGCGGTGTCGAACGTGATCAGCGTGTGCCGCTGCGGATTGCCATTGGCGAAATGATAGCGCCGCGCGGTCTTGATCGCGCACTCGACCGCTTCCGCACCCGAATTGGTGAAGAACACGGTGTCGGCGAATGTGTTGTCGACCAAGCGCTGCGCGAGATGCTCGCCCTGCGGCGATCCGTACAGGTTCGACACGTGCATCAGCGTCGCGGCCTGCTCGGTGATCGCCTTGGTCAAATGCGGATGGCCATGGCCGAGCGCGTTGACCGCGATGCCGCTGGCGAAATCGAGATATTGCTGGCCGTCCTCGCCATAGAGGTACGCGCCCTCGCCTCGGACCGGACGCACGCCACACCGCGGGTAGACGGGCATGAGCGGGGTGATGGTCACAAGCGCTTCCTTTCCGAAACGAGAAGGGCGACCCACTGGCCGCCCGGAATGCCTAATACGGACGCAGGGGGAGACGCGTCAACCTCGGCGGGCGCGCTATCGTGTCAGACTTTAGCTTGCCGCAACGCTTCGTTCATTCGCGACTGCCAGCCGGGACCGGTCGCGCGAAACTTGTCGAGCACGTCTGGGTCGAGGCGCAGGGTCACGGTCTTCTTGGTGGGCGCGGCTTGCGGGCCGCGGCGCCGGACCAGTAGTGCGGCGACCTCGGGCGGCAGCATTTCGGAAGCTGGCCGGGCTTCGGCGATCATCTCATCGGTCCAGATCGGATTGTCGTCATAATCCGGCGGCGGCGGGCCCTTACTCATACCGTCTCATCTCCTTCTCATGCGCCCTGCGAAAGCTGATGACCCGCGCGACGGCACTCGCAACCGTGAAGACGACGCAATATCCCCGGCCGCCGATCCGGCCGCGTGCCAGCAACCTGGTTTCGCCGTAATCGTGCCGATCATCGACATAGATACTCGGATCGGTATCAAATCCGCGAAATTCGGCCAGAGACAGCCCGTGCTTGGCGATATTCGCCGCGTCCTTATCTGGATCGAACGTGATCTCCATCTAGCCCCCCGGCTCAAATTGTCAATACGATTTACGCTACGCGTCGATCGCTTCCTCGTCCATGCGGCCGGCGTTTTCCTGGATGAAGGCGAAGCGGTGCGCGGGGTTGTTGCCCATCAGGCGGTCGACCAGGTCCTTTACCTGCGCGCGCTCTTCATATTCCTGGGGCAGCGTGATGCGGAGCATGCCTCGGGTGGCGGGGTCCATCGTCGTTTCGCGGAGCTGGCTCGGGTTCATCTCGCCGAGACCCTTGAAGCGGCCGACGTCGACTTTCTTGCCCTTGAACACGGTGCGTTCGAGTTCGGCGCGGTGGGCGTCGTCGCGGGCGTAGACGCTCTTGGTGCCGACCGTCAGGCGGTAGAGCGGCGGTTGGGCGAGGTAGAGATGCCCGCGGCGGACGAGTTCAGGCATTTCCTGGAAGAAGAACGTCATCAGCAGCGTGGCGATGTGAGCCCCATCCACGTCTGCGTCGGTCATGATGACGATGCGTTCGTAGCGCAGCGTATCCGGGGTGCAGTCCTTCCGGGTGCCGCAGCCCAGCGCGAGCGTCAGGTCGGCGATCTCCTGGTTGGCGAAGATCTTCGCGCTGGTCGCGGACGCGACGTTGAGAATCTTGCCGCGGATTGGGAGAATCGCCTGCGTTTTCCGGTCACGCGCCTGCTTCGCCGAGCCGCCTGCCGAATCGCCTTCGACGATGAAGAGTTCGGTGCCTTCGGGCGAGTTGGCGGAGCAGTCGGTGAGCTTGCCCGGCAGGCGCAGTTTGCGCGCGGAGGTCGCGGTCTTGCGCTTGACGTCACGTTCCTGCTTGCGGCGCAGGCGTTCGTCCATCCGCTCCAGCACATAGTTCAGCAGCGCCTTGCCGCGCTCCATGTTGTGGCTGAGGAAATGATCGAAATGGTCGCGCACCGCCTTCTCGACGAGGCCGGCGGCTTCTGGGCTGGTGAGGCGATCCTTGGTCTGGCTCTGGAATTGCGGCTCGCGGATGAAGACCGACAGCATCAGTTCGCTGCCGACCATGACGTCGTCCGCGCTGATATCCTTCGTTTTCTTGTTGCCGACGAGGTCGCCGAACGCGCGCAGGCCGCGGACCAGAGCCTGGCGGAGGCCTTGCTCATGCGTGCCGCCGTCGGGGGTCGGGATGGTGTTGCAATACCAGCTGTACGAGCCGTCGCTCCAGAGCGGCCACGCGACCGCCCATTCGACGCGGCCCTGCGTTTCGCCGTTCGCGCTCGGGAAATCCTGCGAGCCGGAGAAGAAGTCGGTGGTCGCGCATTCGCGGCCGGCGATCTGATCGCGGAGGTGGTCGGCTAGGCCGCCGGGGAACTGGAACACGGCTTGTGCCGGCGTGTCGTCGCCGATCAGGTCGGGGGCGCAGTGCCAGCGGATCTCGACGCCGGCGAACAGGTACGCCTTCGAGCGGACGAGCTTGTAGAGGCGCTGCGGCTTGAAGTTCAGTTCGGTGCCGAAGATCTCGGTATCGGGGGTGAACGCGACGCTGGTGCCGCGCCGGTTGGGCGTGGGGCCGAGATGCTCGATCGGGCCGAGCGTCTGGCCCTTGGCGAAGCGCTGGCGGTAGAGTTGCTTGTCGCGCGCGACCTCGACGACGGTGTCGGACGACAACGCATTGACGACGCTGATGCCGACACCGTGCAGGCCGCCCGAGGTCGCATAGGCCTTGCCCGCGAACTTGCCGCCCGAGTGGAGCGTCGAGAGGATCACCTCCAGCGCGGACTTGTCGGGAAACTTCGGGTGCGGGTCGACCGGGATGCCGCGGCCATTATCGACGATCGTCAGGCGATTGTTCGCCTCCAGCGTTACCTCGATCCGCGTCGCGTGGCCGGCGACCGCCTCGTCCATCGCGTTGTCGAGCACTTCGGCGGCGAGGTGGTGCAGCGCGCGCTCGTCGGTGCCGCCGACGTACATGCCGGGGCGGCGGCGTACGGGTTCGAGGCCTTCGAGCACCTCGATCGAGGATGCATCATAGGTATTGGCGGCGGTCTTGCCGGCGCCGGGCGTCGAGGGGGACGCGAACAGATCTTCAGCCATGGCGAGAGCGTAGCCCGAGGCGTGAGACAAAGCCACAGGCTCCGTTTGTTCTCCCTGTTGCCGGAAAGCCACATTGACGCAGATTGTTAATCTAGCTGCATAATTTTCCCGCGATCGGCCGTTTATGAAAAACCTGTCATGAAATTTCCGGGAGTGAATATGAACAAGACGATGATGGTGGCGCTTGCAGGCGTTGCCGCTTTGGGTTTCGCGGCACCCGCCGCCGCACAGGACATGACCGACGACGCGCCGTTCAGCGGCGTCTATGTCGGCGGCTCGTTCGGCTATGACGTGCAGCCCAACGACGACGGCGAGTCGATCGCATTCGATCGCAATCTGGATGGCGTCTTCGGCGACACCATCTCGACTGCGACCGTAGCCAACGCGTTCTCGCCGGGCTTCTGCAACGGCCGTGCGACCAGCAACATCGCGCCTGCGGTCGGTGGCCGTGGCTGCCGTAGCGACAAGGACGGCATCGGCTATTCGGCACGCGTCGGCGCGGATTACCAGCGCGGCAACATCGTCGTCGGCGTGGTCGGCGAGTTCGGCAAGAACGAGATCAGCGACAGCGTCTCGGCGTTCAGCACCACGCCTGCCTTCTACACGATGACGCGCGACCTGAAGTGGGAAGCATCGGCACGCGGCCGCCTGGGCTATGCGGCGAACACGACGCTGTTCTACGGCACGTTCGGCGTCGGCTATGCCAACATCGACAACAGCTTCACGACCGGCAACACGGCGAACACCTTCACCACCAACGGTGGCAGCAAGGAATGGGGCATCGTCGGTGGCGGCGGCATCGAGCAGAAGCTGGGTCGCAACTTCTCGGTGGGCCTTGAGTATCAGTACCACCAGTATCAGGACACCGACTACCGCGTCCGCGCATCGGGCGGTCCCGCTGGCGGTCCCTTCACGCGCGGCAATGCGTCGGGGACGGACTTCCGCCGCAGCTTCGACGATTTCCGCTGGCACAGCCTGCGCGCCACGGCTGCGTTTAGGTTTTGAGGCGAAGGGCGGCCGCTGCCACGCTGGCAGCGGACTCGCCCGAGCCCGGCCGGCGCGGCTCGCCGCGTCCGACGACATGGGCTTTGCCCATGGCTAGCGAGGTGTGAAGAAGGCCGCTTCCTCAGGTGAGGACGCGGCCTTTTTCTTTTGCACGTTCGATGTTCCAAGTGGTGATCCACACGCTTCGCCATCCTGGCGAAAGTCAGGGCGCAGAGCCAGATACGTTGCCGCTCGGTATCCTGGGTCCTGACTTTCGTCAGGATGACGGGAGGGTGTTGTGGGGGCGTGGCCTACTTTATCAGCGTACTTCGACTTAGCACGTTCCGGCACTGAGACCGTTGCCCGCCAAAGGTTGTTTCCCCGCGAAGGCGGGGAATCAGACTGGGCTCCCGCCTTCGCGGGAGAACAAGGAAAGCATGCTCCTCCCTACGTACCACCCCGGTGGAGGCCGGGGCCCAACTGGGGAACGTTGCTAACAGAGCGAAGCGCACGATTACCAACACCTTCCCAGTTGGGCCCCGGCCTTCGCCGGGGTGGTGCCTCTTGAAGTCGGGGTGGTAGCAGTTTTGAAAAAGGCCGCATCCCCGAACGAGGACGCGGCATTTTGCTCGCGGTTTGTGAGTCAGCGGTGCCCCACCCGCTCCGTCATCCTGACGAAAGTCAGGACCCAGAGCCAAATACGTCGCCGCTTGGTATCCTGGGTCCTGACTTTCGTCAGGATGACGGGAGCGCGTTAAGGCGGCGGAGGTGGTTTACGGAGCCCACCTCCAGAACAGGCTCACCGAGGCCGCGGGCCGCCGAACGGCAGTGGCGGAGTCGGACGGCGATCGCGACGGGGCAACTGTGCCTGATACGCGTGGCCGCAATGATCGACGCAATACGGGAAGCCGGGGTTTACTGCCTTGCCGCAGAAGTGAAAGTCGGGCTCGCCGGGATGGCCGAGCGGCCATTTGCAGATGCGGTCGTTCAGTTCGAGCAGGCTCGTCTTGTTCGCCATCTCGGCGGACGGCTTGGCGGGGACGAGGCGACGCGGCGGGGCGGGCGTGCTTGGCGGCTGCTGCTCGCCGGGGGCCTGGCGGAGGAAGCCGCCGGGGCCGACCGAGCGTAGGATCGGCTGGGGCGCGCGAACTGGGGCGACGACGGCCGGAGCAGCCTCGTCCTCGTCTTCGTCCTCTTCGTCCTCGGGTTCTTCGGCGACCGGCTCTGGCTCGACCGGTGCAGCGGGCTTGGCTGCTGCCACGACGGGCGGTACGACCGGTGCGGGCTTGGGGGCCTCGACCTCGCCCGGTTCCGGTGCGGCGACCGGCTCGGGAGCCGGTGTTGCTGCAGCCGATGCCGACGCTGCTGCTTCGGCCGCAGCCGCCGCCTTGGCTTCGGGATCGTTCGGCTTCACCGGCGACGGGCGCGCCTGTAGCTCGAGGCGGTGGGCCTTGCCGATGACGGCGTTGCGGCTAACGCCACCCAATGCTTCGGCGATCTGGCTGGCGGTCTGGCCGGCCTCCCACATCGTCTTGAGCGTCTGGATGCGCTCGTCGGTCCAGGACATGTTCGTTCCTTAGTCTACGTCAGCCGGGTTGCGGGCAGCAGCGGCAGCGATTACCCGCAACCTCCATGAGCAGCCAGCCCCCAATCGGTGAAATCCATTCGGCGGTACATTCCGCCCCCGGCGTTCCCGTCATCAAGAGCGTGAACTGGGAGGGATTGCGAACCCTCTATATCAAGGAGGTGCGCCGGTTCTTCAAGGTGCAGCTTCAGACGGTGTGGGCGCCGGCGATTACCACCCTGCTTTTTCTGATCGTGTTCACCATCGCGACGGGCGCGAGAAGCCCGGTTCCGGTCGATGGCCAGATCGTCGCGTTCGCCGATTTCATCGCGCCGGGGCTGATCATCGCGCAGGGCATGATGGGCCCGGCGTTCGCCAATGCGAGCTTTTCGCTGCTGGTCGGCAAGATGCAGGGCACGATCGTGGATTATCTCCAGCCGCCCTTGGCGACGGGTGAATTGCTGGCCGCGCTGGTTGGCGGTGCAGTCACTCGCGCAGTGATCGTCGGGATCGTCGTGTGGGCGGCGATGGCGCTGTATCCGGGCGTGCACGTGACGCCGCATGCACCGCTCGCCATCATCTGGTTCGGCTTTCTGGGCGCGGTGTTCCTCGCGCTGCTCGGCGTGCTGACGTCGATCTGGGCGGACAAGTTCGATCATGCGGCGGCGGTCACAAACTTCGTGATCGCGCCGCTGTCGCTGTTGTCGGGGACGTTCTATTCGGTCGACAAGCTGGCGCCCGCGTTCCGCGCGTTCAGCCATGCGAACCCGTTCTTCTACATCATCTCGGGCTTTCGCTACGGGTTCCTCGGGATTGCCGATTCGCCGGTGATGATCGGCGGGATCGTGATCCTGGTGATCGATCTGGTACTGGCGACGCTCTGCTACCGGTTGCTGAAGAGCGGGTGGAAGCTGAAGAACTGATGCGAGGCCTCGCGCTTTGGCGCGTGGCGTTGGCGGTGGCGGACCCGGTGTTGCGGGCGAAGGCGGAGGCGCTGGTCGCGATCCTTGATGGCCGCGGCGCGTATGACGCAGATTTTGCTGCGAGTTTCCGCGAGAAGGTGCCGAAGGCGTAATTCTCGACGACCGTCGAAAAGCTGCTGACGACGCTCGGGCGGGCGAAGGTCGATGCGATGGCGGAGGCGGCGGGCGGCCGCGTGCCGGTCATGACCACGCGCGAGATGTTCGTGCTGAAGGGTGATCCGGCGCTGACCAAGGCGTGGGCGGCGGGGTCGGTGGACGAGCGGCGGGCGTTGCTTGCCGACAATGCGGTGAAGTTCGCCACGGCCAAGCTGGATCCGACCGTGTTCGCGGGGAAGCCGGTGGCGATCGACAGCGTCGAATGGTTTGCGAGCCCGGCGGCGATGGCGGGGGTGCTGGATCGGTTGCGCGGCGCGGATGCTACGACTCGGGCGATCCTCGCCGTCAACGCGGGGCTCGATCCGGCGATCGCCAAGCGGTTTGGGTATGTCGGGTTCAAGGGTGGTGGCGAGCCGGGGGTGCTGAGCTTGAACTACCTGGTGCAGGCGAAGGACGGGCGTTGGTATGCGGCTACCGGGAACTGGCACCGGGCGGATGATGCGGTGAACGAGGTTCGGTTCGCGGGGTTGATGGGGCGCGCTTTGGCGTTGCTGGCGGGGCGGTAGGCGTACCGCGTACGCACAAAGCGCTGACTGGAACACGCGACGCACGCTTCCTGTCGTTCCCCCGCGCAGGCGGGGGTCCAGGGTTACCGAGGGTGACGTTCGTGATCCTGGGCTCCTGCGTTCGCAGGAGAACAGCAGAATGAATGAAGCTCAGGCCCGCCCGGCGGCCTGCCAGCTATCCGCGCACAGCCCGAAGATCAGGCTGTCGCGCAGCCCCAGATGCGTCTCCCATTCGTCGCGTAGCAGGCGTTCGCGGCGAAATCCCAACCGCTCCAGCAACAGGATCGATGCGGTATTCTCGGTATCCGCGTCGGCGAATACGCGGCTGCCGCCTTCCGCGAACAGACGGTCGATCACCGCGGACACGGCCTCACGCGCGATCCCGCGCCCCCAGGCCTCGCGCGCGAGGATGAAGCCGATCTCGGTCACCCCTGCCCCGTCGGCCTCGCTCCCCGAGACCCAGCCGATCGCGCGGTCGTCGCCGGTGCGGGTGATCGCCCAGGTGCGCTGGTTGCCCGGCGCGGCCTCCTCGGCGAGGTAGATGCGGACGTCGTCGACGCTGCCAAGCGGGCCGTCCGCCGAATACGCCATCAGCTCCGCATCGGCGAGCATCGGGTGCAACGCGGTCGCGTCGCCCTCGACGAGCGGACGCAGCCGCAGCCGTCGCGTCTTCAGTACCGGCGATACGCCGGCGCGCCGTGGTCTGCGTCCCGGCTGCCTCACGCGGTGAGCGCGTCCACGAGCGCCCGGACCTTCTTCTGGCGCCACTGCGGAAGCGGGGCGACCAGCCAATAGCCGCCCTTCGACGGCTGCGACTCGCCGATCAGCTGCACACGCGCCTGCGCCAGATCGCGGCGGGCGAGCAGTTCGGGGACGGTCGCGCGGCCAAGTCCCGCCGCGGCTGCGTCGATCGCTAGTCCGGCGTCGGTGACGCGGACCAGCGCGACGCCGTCCCCCGGTTCGCTGGGGCCCGACCATGCGATTGCGGCTTCGCTGTCGGTGCCGGGCCTGGCGATCGTCACCATGCCCTCCGACTCAAGCGCCTCGCCCTCATGCTCGCCCGGGCCATCGCCCCAGCGGATCGCGAGATCGAGATTGGCTTCGGTGAAGTCGACATTCTCGTCGGCGGTGATCAGCACGAAGCGAAGTTCGGGATCGGCTTCGGCGATCTGCGCGAGGCGCGGCATCAGCCACTTCTCGGTCAGGTCGCGCGGCGCGGCGATAGTCAGCGATTTCGACGACTGCCCCGCCTGCATCGCGCGCACGGCTTCCTCGAACTGGAGGAAGCCACCGCGGAGTGCGCCGAGACCCGCCTCGGCCTCGGGCGTCAGCTCCAGCCCGCGCGTGGTGCGGCGGAACAGCACGACGCCAAGCGTATCCTCAAGCGCACGGATCTGCTGACCGACCGCCGCCGGCGTCACTGCGAGTTCGTCGGCAGCGCGCGTAAACGACAGATGCCGCGCAGCCGCGTCGAGCACGCGCAGGCCGTTCAGGGGGAGATGCGTGCGCTTCATCGCGGATTCCTCAATTCAGCACCGCGGGCGCGAACAGCGAAAAGCGGGGGATTTCGACGGCGAACAGGGCGCCGTCTTCGCGGACCATCTGGTAGCTGCCCTGCATCGCGCCCGTCGGCGTCGCGAGTGGGCAACCCGAGACATAGTCGAAGCTCGCGCCGGGTTCGATCACGGGCTGTTCGCCGACCACGCCCTCGCCCTCGACCGAATGGCGCGCGCCGCGGCCGTCGGTGATCACCCAGTGGCGGGTGAGCAGTTGCACGCTCTCCTCGCCCTCGTTCTCGAGGCGGATGTGATACGCCCAGAACCAGCGGCCGCGCTCGGGCTCGGACTGTTCGGGAAGGTAACTGACCGACACGCGCACCGTCACCCCATCGGTCGTCGCCGCGTTGGGGAACAGCGCTTTCATAGGCCTGCCTGACGCAACGCCTGGTCGAGATCGTCGATCACGTCCTGCGCGTCTTCGAGGCCGACGTTGATTCGGAGAAGCCCCTCGGTCACGCCCATCTCGATCTGCTTGTCGGGGGAGACGCTGGCGTGCGTGGTCGATGCCGGATGCGTCATCAGCGAGCGCGAGTCGCCGATGTTGTTCGAGATGTCGACCAACTCCAGCGCGTCGAGCAGTGCGTGCGCCTGTTCGCGGCCCTCGACCTCGAATGCGAAGATCGGCCCGCACGCGTCCATCTGGCGCATCGCCAGTTCGTGCTGCGGGTGGCTCGGCAGGAAGGGATGCAGCACGCGCGGTACGCGGCCTTCGAGGAATTCGCCGACCTTCATCGCGTTTTCGGACTGGCGGTGGATCCGCAGGTCGAGCGTCTCGAGGCCCTTGAGGACCACCCACGCATTGAACGGCGACAGGGTCGGGCCGGTGTTGCGCGTGAAGGGCAGCAGCGTGTTGGTGATGAAATCTTCGGTCCCGCAGACCGCGCCGGCGAGCACGCGGCCCTGTCCGTCCATCATCTTGGTCGCGCTGTAGGCGGTGACGTCCGCGCCGAACTCCATCGGCCGCTGCAAGGCCGGTGTCGCGAACGCGTTGTCGACCACCGTCGTGATGCCGCGCTCCCGCGCGATGTCGCAGATCGCCTTCAGGTCGGCGATGTCCATCGTCGGGTTGGCGGGCGTCTCGAAGAAGAACACCTTCGTCTCCGGGCGGACCGCGTCGAGGAACGCCTGCGGATCGCGCGCATCGACGATCGTCGTGGCGATCCCGAACTTCGGGAGCAGCGTGTCCGTAAGCCAGCGGCACGAGCCGAACGCGGCGCGCCCGCCGACGAGGTGATCGCCGGTCTGGAGCTGGCACAGTAGCGCGGCGGTCATCGCCGCCATGCCGGTCGCCATCGTCCGGCACGCCTCGGCGCCCTCGATCAGCGCGATCCGTTCCTCGAGCATCTGGACGGTCGGGTTCTGGAGGCGGGAATAGGTCATCCCCTCCTGCTCGCCGGCAAAGCGCGCCGCGGCGTCGCCGGCCTTGTCGTAGCAATAGCCCGAGGTGAGGAACAACGCCTCCGACGTCTCGCCATATTCGCTGCGGGCGGTGCCGCCGCGGATGGCGCGCGTCGCGGGACGCCAATTCTGAGTGATCGAACGATCCTGGCCGGTCTTGCGCTTCATGCGCGCCGCTTTGCCGGGGGGGAGCCGGGATGACAAGCCTTGCGGGGGGTGGTGGCTTCATTCGCCCCTCCCTGGAAGGGAGGGGTTGGGGGTGGGTCGGGTTCCGGATCGAGGAACGGTCGCGACAAAAGCTGGCCTACCCACCCCCCAGCCCCTCCCTTTCAGGGAGGGGGGCCAGAAGGTTCAGTAGCGGCCCCAGGTGAATTTCGAGGACAGCGCGTAGTTCCAGACCGCGCCGACCAGCACGCCGACCAGCGCCGACGCCGCCCAAGCGCCGTCGCGCATCTCGTACAGGAAGGCGGCGATGCCGACGTTCGCGACGGCGCCGACCGAGCAGATCACCGCGAACGACACCCAGCCGTCGACCAGTTGCCGCCAGCCCTTCAGACGCCGATCGCGATAGGTCAGCGCATTGTTGAGGAAGAAGTTGAAGGTGAGCGCCACGAAGGTCGCGAGGATCTCGCTCGCGAGAAACTGCGCGCCGAGGCCCATGAACAACGCGGTCAGCACGGCCATGTGGATGCCGACGCCGAGCAGCCCGATCGCCGAGAACATCGCGAACCGCACGGGCACGAACCGCCCGAACATCCGGTCGTAGATCGCGATCAGATATTCCAGCGCGACGACGTGATCGAGTTTGCTCTCACCCTCAACGCGGACGCGGAAGGTGTAGGGAAGCTCGACGAAGCGCAGCGGCTGTGGCGAGGCGGTGAGCAGGTCCAGCAGGATCTTGAAACCGATCGCCGACAGCGACGGCGCGAGGCGGCGGACGATATCGGTGCGGATCATGAAGAAGCCGCTCATCGGGTCGCTGAGATCGGCCTTCAGCACCGCGCGCGACAGCCTGGTCGCGAACGCCGATTTGGCGACGCGGTCGCTGTCCCATGCGCCGGTGCCACCGCCGGCGACGAAGCGCGAGCCGATGACCACGTCGGTCTCGCCGTGGTGCAGGCGATCGAGCATCGCCGGCAACAGCGTCTCGTCGTGCTGGAGATCGCCGTCGATCACCGCGACGAACGGCGCCGCGGTGGCGCACATGCCCTCGATGCAGGCCGACGACAGCCCGCGGCGACCGATCCGCTGGATCACGCGAACCCGCGGATCGTGTCGTGCGATCGCGCGCGCGGCGCCGGCGGTATCGTCGGGACTGTCGTCGTCGACGAAGATCGCCTCCCAGTTGCGCCCGGCCAATGCCAGGTCGAGCCTGGCGATCAAGGTCGCGACGTTGGCCTTTTCGTTGAACGTCGGGATGACGAGCCCGAGTTCGAGCGCGTCGCCGATCACCGGCTGTTCAGGAGAGGTTTGCCAGCACCACGTCACCCATCTGGCGGGTCGACAGCGTGCCGCCGAGATCGGGCGTGCGCGCGCCGCTGAGGATCGCCGCCGCGACCGCCGCCTCGATCCGGTCGGCGGCGTCGGGCAGGCCGAGCGAATGGCGCAGCATCATCGCGGCGGAAAGGATCGCGGCGCACGGGTTGGCCTTGCCCTGCCCGGCGATGTCGGGCGCGCTGCCGTGGATCGGTTCGTACATGCCGCGGCCGGTGCCATCGAGCGCAGCGGACGGCAGCATGCCGATCGAGCCCGCGCACATCGAGGCCTCGTCCGACAGAATGTCGCCGAACAGATTGCCGGTGACGATCACGTCGAACTGGCCGGGGTTGCGCACCATCTGCATCGCCGCGTTGTCGACGTACATGTGCCTGAGTTCGACGTCGGGATAGTCCGCCGACACCTCGATCACGACGTCGCGCCAGAGCTGCGAGGTTTCGAGCACGTTGGCCTTGTCGACCGAGAGCAGCTTGCCCTTCCGGGTGCGCGCAGTCTCGAAGCCAACGCGGGCGATCCGCGCGATCTCCCTCTCGTCGTAGCGCATCTCGTCATGGCCTTCGCGCAGGCCGTCGGCGGTGGTGCGGATGCCCTTCGCGCCGAAATACACGTCGCCGGTGAGTTCGCGGACGATGACCATGTCGATCGACCGTGCGATCTCCGGGCGGAGCGCGGACGCGTCCTCCAGGCCGGCGAACAGCTTGGCCGGGCGAAGGTTGGCGAACAGGCCGAGGTCCTTGCGGAGGCCGAGGATTGCCTGTTCCGGGCGAAGATGACGCTCCAGACTGTCGCAATCGGGGTCGCCGACCGCACCGAACAGCACCGCATCCGCACGCCGCGCGAGGTCGAGCGTTTCGGGTGGGAGCGGATGCCCGACCGCCTTGTAGGCCGCGCCGCCGACGAAACCCTCTTCGTAGGTGAGGTCGAGGCCGAGCGTATCGAGCACGCGGCGGGCCTCCGACGTGACTTCGGGTCCGATGCCGTCACCGGCCAGTATCGCGATCAAGGGCATGTGCGTTCCTCCGCCGCCGCCCTTGCCGGGCGATGCGCGCTCACGCAACCGCCCTTTTGAGGCGATCCACCAGCCTGTCGCGCGCCGCCAGCGGATCGGCGCGGCGATCGACGAGGATGTCCCGCGCCAGGAAATGTCCGGTGAGACGCAGGCCATCGAATATATCGGTCCACTCCGCCTCGCCGCCGACCATCAGGAAGTCGGGCAAGCGCAGTAATTTTGCCTCGTATCCGAACGCCGCCCCGCGCGAAACCGCCGCGCCACTCCGGGGGGAGACGAACGCGAGGTCGTCGATTGCGCCGGTAGCCACGCACCGATCGAGATCGAGCCCGAACCCCAGTTCCGCCAGCATCAGCAATTCATAGCGAACCAACGCCGCCGCCCAGCCGCGGGCGGACGGTGCCCCCTCGATCGCGCTCAGCACGCCGTCGAGCGCATCGTGGATATGCGGATAGGGTTGCGCCTCCGGCAGGGCGGCGGCGGTCAGCGCGGTCGCCCATTCCAACGCACCGGCTGCGAGCGGCTCGCCGTGGAGCGTCGCACGGCTGTGAACCAGCTCGGCGGTCAACGACGCGAGTTGTTCGCCCGTCCGTGCGCGCCATTCGCCCTGGATGACATTGGCCTGGAGCAGCACCGGCCGCATCGCGCGCGAGCGACCACCACGGACATAGCCGGGCTGCACGCCGTCGCCGCGGGTGAGCGCACGCACGATCGCGCCATGCTCGCCGTGTTGGCGAACGGCGACGACGATGGCGGTTGCGCGGAGGTGCATGATCTACCTTCGAGCCTCGGCCGTTCCGACGCAACCGTTCTGCTTCCGGCTTGGGATGCGCGGGCTTCAGGTACGCCGCGAGCGGGGACGTTAGCGCGAGTGGTAGAAGTCGTAGACTTGTTGTGCGACGCCCGCGGATACCCCGGGCGCCTGTTGCAGGTCCTGGAGGCTCGCATTGCGGACCGCGCGGCCGGTGCCGAAGTGCATCAGCAACGCCTTCTTGCGTGCGGGGCCGATGCCGGGGACTTCGTCGAGCGGGCTGGCGCCGATCGCCTTACTGCGCTTGTCGCGGTGGACGCCGATTGCGAACCGGTGGACCTCGTCGCGGAGGCGCTGGAGGTAGAACAGCACCGGCGCGTTGACCGGCAGCTGGAACTCGCGGCCGTCGAGCATGTGAAACACTTCTCGGCCATCACGGCCATGTTCGGGGCCCTTGGCGATCCCGACGAGGCACACGTCCTCGACGCCGATCTCTTCGAGCGCGGCCTTCACCGTGTTGAGTTGGCCCTTGCCGCCGTCGATCAGCACCAGATCGGGCCAGTCGCCCGAATCCCGATCCGGGTCTTCGGCCTGCGCGCGCGAGAACCGCCGCGTGAAAACCTCGCGCATCATCGCGAAATCGTCGCCCGGCGCGGTATCCTTGTTCTTGATGTTGAACTTTCGATACTGGCCCTTGCGGAAGCCCTCGGGGCCGGCGACGACCATCGCGCCGGTCGCGGCGGTGCCCTGGATGTGGCTGTTGTCGTAGATCTCGATGCGTTGCGGGGGCTCGGCGAGGTCGAACAGGTCGGCGACCTCGCGCAGGAGTTTGGCCTGCGTGGTCGATTCGGCCTGGCGGCGCTCGATCGCCTCGATCGCGTTGCGCTTGGCCTGGTCCATCAGGCGGCGGCGGTCGCCACGTTGTGGCACCTGCAGCGCGACCTTGTAGCCGGCGCGCTCGCCGAGTGCCTCGACGAGCAGCGCGCCCTCGGGGAGGTCGCGGTCGAGCAGTATCTGCTTGGGCGGCGGGACCTCCTCGTAGAACTGGCCGAGGAAGCTGGTCAGCACCTCGTCCTCGGGGACGTCGTTGGTGTGCTGCGGGAAGAAGCTGCGATGGCCCCAGTTCTGACCGCCGCGGATGAAGAACGCCTGGATACCGATCAGGCCGTCCTTGCACGCCATCGCGAAGATGTCGGCGTCGCCCACCCCTTCCGCGTTGATCGCCTGCGTGCCCTGGATGAAGGTGAGCGCGCGGAGACGGTCGCGGAGCAAAGCCGCGAGTTCGAAGTCCATGTTCTCCGCGGCGGCCTGCATCTGCGCGCCGAGCTTGGCCTGCACGCCGGTCGACTTGCCGCCGAGGAACGCCTTCGCATCCTCGACCAGTTCCTTGTACGCCGCTTCGTCGATCCGCCCGACGCACGGCGCGGAGCAGCGCTTGATCTGGTAGAGCAGGCACGGCCGGTCGCGCGTCTTGAAGAAGCTGTCGGTGCAACTGCGCAGGAGAAACAGCTTCTGGAGCGCGTTGAGCGTGTTGTTGACCGACCCGGCGCTGGCGAACGGCCCGTAGTAATTGCCCTTCGCCCGGCGCGCGCCGCGATGCTTCTGGACGCGCGGGAAGGCGTGGTCGTCGCGCAGGAGGATGAACGGGAAGCTCTTATCGTCGCGCAGCAGCACGTTGTAGGCGGGGCGGTACCGCTTGATCAGCTGCGATTCGAGCAGCAGCGCCTCGGCCTCGTTGTTGGTGGTGACGATCGTCATCGACCGGGTCTGCGACACCATCCGCTGGAGGCGCTTGGTGAGGCGCTCTACCTGGACGTAGTTGGCGACGCGGTTCCTGAGCGCGCGCGCCTTGCCGACGTAGAGCACGTCGCCGCGGGCGTCCTGCATGCGGTAGACGCCGGGGCGGATCGGCAGAGTTTCGAGCACGTTGCGAATCGCCGCCACGCCGGCCGCGAGATCGGGCGCTTCACCGCCGCCTCGGACGGCGAAGGTGGATTTGTCTTCGTTGAACCGGTCGGGGGAATTGGGGGAGGACATCGCTTCGGAATCTAGGGAGTGCGAGGGGGTTATGCCAGCGGGAGGCAGTGATGTTCACGCGAAGGCGCGATGGCGCGAAGAGAAGGAGCAGTTTTGGTTCACGCGGAGACGCGGAGCCGCGGCGAGAAGTTTAGATCGATAACCTTCGCTTAAAACCGCCGGAGGCTAATATCCGCTTGCGGTTGCTCGGGGCATTAGCCCGGAACACAACAGCTCCGCGTCTCCGCGTCTCCGCGTGAACCCAGCTTCTCTTCGCGCCTTTGCGCCTTCGCGTGAATCAACTTTCTTCATGCCCTGCGGGCGAAGAGAGTCACGTTTCTTCATGCCCTGCGGGCGAAGAGAGTCACGCTTGCGCGAAGATCTTGGTGCCGACGATGCCGACCACGGTCAGGGCCATGAAGCAGGCCTGGATGCCGCTGACTTTGTCGCCGAACAGGATGACGCCGCCGATGATGACGCCGATCGCGCCTGCGCCGGTCCAGATCGCGTAGGCGGTGCCGGCGGGGAGGCCGCGCATCGCGAGGGCGAGCAGGCCCATGTTGACGAAGCTGAGGATGATCGGGACGCTGGAGGCCTGCCATGTGGCGACGGTGGCCGCCCATTTGAGGCTGAGCGCCCAGCAGATTTCGGTTACGACGGCGACGGCGAGGATGAGCCAGGACATGCGTGTTCTCCAACGGGCTCAGATTGGAGACTCGGCCGCCGGAAACCCGGGAAGAGACGGCCGTCGATAATGATGTGTTGCGGGAGGGACACGTGCCCTCACCTTCCCACTGCTTCGCAGCGGGCCCCTTCCTCTCCCCCGAGGGGAGAGGAGTAGGATCAGTTCAGGCGGCTGAGACCCGAGATGGAGCGGTCGACCATGGCGCGGTCGGCGGCGGCGTCGTGGTGCTCGGCGATCAGGATGCCGGCGGCCTTGGCCGCGGCATCGGCGGCGCGCGCGCGGACTTCGGCGATTGCGGCGCGTTCTGCGGCGGCGATCTTGTCTTCGGCCATCTTCGCGCGGCGGGTCATGAGGTCCTCGGCGCCGGCTTTGGCCTTGGCGATGATCGCCGCAGCTTCGTGATGCGCGTGAGCCTTCATCGCTTCGGCTTCGACGTGCGCGGTCTTGGCCTTTGCCTCGTATTCGGTGCGGATCGCTTCGGCTTCGGCACGGAGCGCCTTGGCTTCGTCGAGCTGGTTGCGGATGCCGGCGATGCGCGTGTCGAGCATCTTGCCGATCATCCCCGGAACCTTCTTCCAGATCATCAGCAGGATGACGACGATCATCGCCACCGCGACCCAACCGGTCGAGGTCAGGCCGAGCGCGGTCGGATCGGGAACATGCTCGACACCGCCGGGTGCAGTCGTGTGACCCTGGATGCCCTGGTTGTCGATCGCACCTTCGGGCGCCATGCCCTCTTCGTGGATGACCTTTGCGGCCGAATCTGGATTAGCCATGCGCCGTCGTCCTGCGTACCGCGTCGCTCGCCGCATCCAGGCTGACCTGGAGCCCTGCGACCTTGGCGGCCAATTGCTGTGCTGCCTCGGCGGCGACACCCTGAAGGTTAGCGAGAGCCTCGGCCTTCGCGTTGGCTACCGCCAGATCGTGATGACCCAGACGCTCGGCGAGTTCGGCATCGGCCGCATGAACCTGCTGCTCGAATGCAATAGCCGCACGCTTCGCAGCGGCAGCGGTCTCGGCCTGCGCCGCGGTACGCGCCGCGTCCATTTCGGCCTGCCAGTTCGCCTGGACCGTATCGGCCTGCGCACGAGCAGCGACCGCCGCCGCCAGATCGCCAGCGATCCGGCCTTCGCGCGAGTCCACGTTGGACACGATCTTTGGCACCATTCCCTTGCCGATCCCGAAATACAGGATGCCGAAGGTGAGGAGCAGCCAGAAGATCTGCGAGGCGTAGGTGGCGGCTATCTGGGCAATCTGGGGCATTGGTCTGTCCTGCGTTAATCCGGCCGGGCGCGGTTGCCCGGCCAAATCACCGAGTGGTTAGGCGACGAACACCAGGATGATCATGGTGACGAATGCGAGCAGGCCGAGAAGCTCGGCTGCTGCGAAACCGATGAACAGACGGCCCTGCTGGCTGTCGGCTGCGCCCGGGTTGCGGAGAGCGCCGGCGAGGAACTGTGCGAACACATTGCCCACGCCGAGGGCCGCGAGGCCCATGCCGATCGCTGCGAGGCCGGCACCGATCATCTTTGCTGCGTTGACGTCCATGATAAATTCCCTTTGAAAATCAGTTGGTAAATAGAAAACTTAGTGCAGGTTGACGGCGTCGTTCAGATAGACCGACGTCAGCAACGCGAACACGTATGCCTGGATCGCGGCGACCAGCAGCTCGAGCAGCGTGATGCCGATCATCAGCAGCATGCTCGGCGCGGTCACCAGACCGATATACATCCCGCCGAGGTTCAGACCGTTGATCACGAACGCGGCCAGCACCTTGAGCAGGATGTGCCCCGCGGTCATCGCCACGAACAGTCGCAGACCGAGCGAGAACGGACGCACCAGGAACGACATCAGCTCGACCACGAAGATCAGCGGGATCATCAGCGCCGGCGTGCCGCTCGGCACGAACAGCGAGAAGAAGTGGAAGCCGTGCTTGCCGAAGCCGACGAGCAGCACGATCGCGAAGCTGATCAGCGCCAGCACGCCGGTGACGGTCATGTGGCTGGTCACGGTGAACGGATGCACGCCGGGGACGATGCCGAACGGCAGCAGGCCGATGATGTTCGCGAACAGGATGAACATGAACAGCGAGAAGACATAGGGCACGAAGCGCTTGCCGCCGGGGCCGACATTCTGCTCGAGCATGCCCGAGATGAAGCCGGTGAAGCCCTCGACCGCCATCTGCCAGCGACCGGGCACGAGCTCACGCTTCATGCCACCGATCATGAACGCCCAAAGGGCGACCAGCGTCACCACCATCCACAATGCGGAGTTGGTGAACGACAGGTCATAGCCACCTACGATCCAGTGCGAGCCGAACGCCGGCTCGATCAGGAACTGGTGCATCGGATCGATCTTGCCGCCCTGTTCTGCCGCCACGTGGAATCCCTGCCGTCTTGATACGACAAACGCCCGGTTACTCCGGGCGTTCGCCTGAAATTCGAATGATCTGCCTGAACGCGACCGCTATCCCGAAGAACAGCAGCACGATCAGCCCCCAAGGGCCAGTGCCGAACCAATGGTCAATCAACCACCCGATCAGCGCACTGCCGACGAGACTCCCGATCAGAGCGGAAATGACGCGATTGCCTTGCGAGTAACCCCGCTCGGCATCCGCCCCCTTCTGCCCCTTTGCCAGCGTTTCCCGAGCCTTGACCTCTCTCAATCGCTCATCGAGCGCGGAAAGTCGCGGATCTTCAACACCCTGGGGGTCCTGTCCGGGTTCGATCTCCGCCACGCACGTTCCTCCACCTGATTTCGCATCGGGGAGGAAGCAAGCAGCGACGAGCGATCCCGCCAAGGCGCGGTCCGTTTAGAAAAGGGGGGGGTGCAAGTCAACCGGTGTGACAGGGGTGTCATTAATCCGGGGGGCGGATCTTCTTCTCCCCTCCCTGGAAGGGAGGGGTTGGGGGTGGGTCGGCCGGTTGGCTGGCGTCACGATCCCCAAGCGGCCTACCCACCCCCAGCCCCTCCCTTGTCAGGGAGGGGAGCTGAGTAGCCTCACACGCAGCGCGAATCGCGTTCGGGGGCGCCGGCCGTCCGGGTCTTCCAGACACCGTTCGGGGTCTTGTACTTCTCGCCGGGGTTGGTCTGCAGGATCAGGTTGCAGCCGCTGGTGAACGCGAGCTGCTCGACCGTCGCGCCGCTCGCCTGCGCCTTTTGCGTGTAGGCCGACTTGCGCTGGATGTTGATGTTGTTGACCAGCGCGCGCAGGTCGCCGCTCGCGGCCCCGACCAGGCCGAGATAGCCGTCGGGCTGCTCGCCGACTTCGCCACCCGCGCGCGCCGCGGCATAGGCCGGATCGCGCTGCGCGGTTGCCGCAACAGACAGGCCGCCGAGAGCCGCCGCTGCGGCAACCATCATAAGGACCTTGGTCTTCATTTTAGAATATCCCCGGATTCTGCTGGATCAACGATTTCGCCTCGCCATCGAGACGATAGACCACTTCCTGCGTGACGTTGATGTTGAGGTTGATCTCGATCGGCTTGTCGGGCGCCGACACGTTGATGCAGCCCGGCAGGGCGGCGGCGGTCGTCACCAGAAAAGCGATCGTCCTCATCACTTGCAAGATCGGCCTTTGCTCCAGCTTCTTCAATCCTGTTTCGGTCATGGCACGATCCTGCTTGCGGGAGGCTGAATGAGGGGAGGTTTGGGAGGGGGCGGCCCCGACTGCTGTTGGATCAGCGCGGGCAAATTACGTTCGATCAGCCGCTTCGGATCGTAGAAGCTCTGCGCCGAATCGAGCAATCCGCGGAACGGCGCCTTGATGCGGATATTGAAGATGAAGGGGAGTTTCTGGAGCCGGCGGACGATGAAGTTCGCCTTCGCCCCCTCGCCCTGGCTGATCCCGGCGAAGCGGACGTCAGTGACCATCTCGCCCGCGAGCGGCCCGTTCATGCCGACGCGCAGCGACTGGTAGCGGAGCGACTTCAGCGCCTGGAACGCGATGTTCGCCCAGATGCCGAGATCCTTCTGGCTGAGATCGCCGACATAGGCGACCGTGCCGCCGCCGGGCCGGACGCGCAGGTCGCCGCCCTCGATCCGGCCGCCGCTCTCGTCGAAGATCATCGGCAGGACGCCGTCGAAGATTCCGGTCGCATCGAGATTCTTGAAATCGAACTGTTGGAGGAACTGGTCGGCCGCCATGTTGGCGATGTGGAACGTCATCCGGCGCTCCTTTGGCGCGGAGAAGTCGAGCAAAGTCGGGTCGAGCGTCAGCGATCCGCCCGCGAACGGCCAGGAGCCACCCTCGACCTGCACGCGCGCGCCGGGCAACGTCTGGTAGCGGATCGTGCCGTCGGTGACCGGGATGCCGGGGTTGAGCGTGCGGATCGTCGCAACCTGCCCCGGTGCGCTCTGGAGGTTGAGCAGATCGGTGAAGCGGATCTCCGTCGCGATGCCGGTGACCGGGCCGAACGCGGCGGCGAGATCGGTGCCGGCCGTGCGGAACACGCCGGTGCTGGTCACGCCATTGGCATTCCAGGCGATGTGCCCCTCGCCGCTGACCGATCCGTTGACGTCGGCGATCACGCCGAAGGTGAGCGGGGTGAGCGCGTCGGGTTGCAGCCTGTCCTTGGCGAAGGCGATCGCGGGCACGTCCAGGTCGGCCTTTCCCGTCCCCGTCGCGAGTGCGTGGCTCAGTGTGACGTCGGCGACCTTGGTGTTGGTGGTCGGCTCGAACAGCGTGCCCGCCGCGGTGATCGTGCCGTTCACGAGCGCGAGCGTCACGGTGCGCGCGGCGAGCGGCTTGAAGCGAGGGGTCGGCGCGGCATCGGATACGCCCATCGCGCCGGTGAGGTTGAGCGCACCGCCGACCAGGGTCCAGTCGCCCGCCGCCTCGCCGAGCAACAGCGGAACGTTGGCGATCTGGCCCGAGCCGTCGGTGAAGGCGCCAGCCACGCCCTGCCCCGTCATGCGGCCGGTGATGGTGCCGAAATCGAGTCGCGTGACACGCTCGGGCGCGCCGATCCGCATTTGCACGTTGTCGATCGCAAAGCCGCGATCGGCGAGGCGGACGGTCGCGCCGGCGGTCGCGAGCGTGATCGGCGTTGTGCCGAGTCGTCCACCCAACTTTGCCGCAGCGATCTTCGCGCCGCCGCTGATCCGCGCGCCATTGACCTGCACCAGCGCGCCATCGATCGGGCACAGGGTCAGCCGCGACGGATCGAGCACCAGTCCGGAGATCGCGAAGCGCTGGACGGCCAGCGGCGCGCAATCGGTGTTGACGACCAGCCGCCCGCGACCGTCCCATAGCGCCGCGACCGGCATCGACAGGCCGTCGACCCGGTTGCCCGAGCCGCCCGCGCCGATCGGTCCCGCGAGCGTGACTCGGGTCGCGATTGAGGTCGCGCCGCCCGGCGTCGCACTGAAGGTGACGGGGGTCAGCGCCAGACTTGCACCACCCGCCGCATAGGGAGTGATGGTGGCAACGCCGCGGATCGCCGCGCCGGGTTTCGCCTGCGCGAGCGAAATACGCGCCTGAGGCAAGCCGCCGCCGCGCATCGCGAGAATTGTGTCGAGTCGCACGCCGCCATTAGGCCAGTCGAACGCGATCCCGCTCCCGCCGCCGAGCGCCACGCGCGCGCCGCTGGCCGAGGCGAGCGCGAGACGGGACAGCACCGCCTTGCCGCGTCCGCCATCGATCTGCACGCGCAGGTCGGCGTCCGCGGCAAATCCGCGGCCAGCCTTCTGGATCGCCTGCGCCGCTACGGTCGCCAATGGTGCTACCGGAGTTCCTGCGGCCGCATCGCCGATCCCGGTCAATTCCGCGAGTCGCTTCTTCGCCACCACGGCCCCGCTCGCCTGGACACGTCCGTCGAACGCGATCTGCTTGCCGATCCGGTATGTGCCCGCGAACGCGACCCGGCGCGCGCCGCCCTCGGTAGTGCGAACGGTATCGGCCGCAATGTCCGCCTTGCCTGTGGTCGCCACCGCGCTTCCGGTGAAGTCGATCGTGCCGCTCGCGCCGGCCAACGTGCCGCCCGGTGTACGCGCGGTCCCGGTCGTGAGCGCCGCCTTGCCCTGCCAGCGGTCGAGCGCTGCCGAGAGCCCGACGTCGAGGTCCGCGACGATGTGATCGGCGTGCGTTGCGCCGCAGGAGAGCCGCGACACGCGTACCGGGCCGGTTATCGTCGGTTTCGCCGCGTCGATCCGCAGCTTCACCGTCGCCGCCAGCCGGTCGATCACGCACCCGCCGATGTCGAGCCGCTCGCTGATCGCCGCCAGCGTACCGCGAAAACCGTCGTCGAGCTTGCCCGACCCGCCGAGCTTCAAGCCGACGACGCCCTGCGGAGTCTCCAGCCGCATTCGACCATCGGCGACCGACACGTCGAGTGCAGGTAGCGAGAACGGCTTGCCCGAGGATGCCGGCAGCAGCTTGTCGATCGCGCCAAGCGAGACTTTCCCATCGACCAACCGACCGCGCAGCCGCACCTTCCCCGCACGGACGCCCTCTAGATACGGGCCCGACAACCCGACTCCAGTCCGTGTCTCGACCCAGTCTGCGACCAGATCGGGATGCGCCGGATCGCCCAGCACGACGTTCGTCAGCCGCTGGCCGCCGAGCGCCAAGTTCGCGATCTCGTACCGCGCGGGCACCCCGGCCTTGGCAAGTTCGCGATCGATGAACCCTTCCGCGATCGGTTTGCGCGCGAACCATAGTGCTAGCAGGGCCGCGAGCAGAACCAGCGCGACGATTAGGATGATACACCGGACAGGCGCCCGACGGCGAGGTTGGGGGCCGGGGTCGGCCCCCGTCTCGCTCGTCTCGCTCACCTGCATACTCCGTCACGCACTGGCCTCTGCATAGGCGGGAGCGGGGGCGTCATGCAATTGCGTGTGGATGTGCTAGCATCGCGATATGGCCGAACCGGACGATGGAACCGACGATCTGAAGGGCCATCGGGGTCGCCTCCGCAAGCGCCTGTTCGAAGGCGGCAGCGACGCGCTGCTCGACCACGAATTGATCGAATATTTGCTCGCGATCGCCATCCCTCGCGGCGACACCAAGGCGCTCGCCAAGGCCCTGATGCGCGAGTTCGGCGGGATCGGCGGCGTCCTTACCGCGGACGCCGAGGCGCTCGGCCGAGTGAAAGGCATGGGCGAGATCTCGACCGCGGCGATCAAGATCGCGCACGCCGCGGCGATCCGGTTGCTGCAATCGCACGTCAGCGACCGCCCGGTGCTTGCCAATTGGCAGGCGCTGCTCGACTATCTCCGCGCGGACATGGCGCACCATGTGATTGAGCGGTTTCGCGTGCTCCACCTCAATACCAAGAACATGCTGATCCGCGACGAGGTGATGAGCAAGGGCTCGATCGACCAGGCCGCAGTCTATGTCCGCGAAGTCATCCGCCGCGCGATCGATCTCGGCTCCGCGTCGATCATCCTCGTCCACAATCACCCGAGCGGCGACCCCTCCCCCAGCCGTGCGGACATCGACATCACCCGGACGATCGCGGAGGCCGGCAAGCGGCTCGGGATCACCGTGCACGACCATATCGTGATGGGTACCGGCGGCCATGTCAGCCTGCGCGCGCAGGGGTTGATCTAGCGCAGTAAGATATAGCCTGGGATTACGGGCCATGGCCGCGGCTTTTCCCGATAATCTTCGTTTTCTTCGCGAAGGAGTCCTCGAACGTGGACAATAAACTACACGACCATGCCTCAACCGTGGCTGCAGAACAGGGCCAAGTTCTGGTCAGCGGTCCGGGTGGGGTTGCCCTCGCCCTGACGCCCGATGCAGCGGCGGAAACGTCCGATCGCTTGCTGGATGGCGCGGCAGAGGCGCAGGGACAGATATTGGAGGAGGCACGGCTCGCAGAGGAAGACGCTGCTCGAAAGGCGCCTTGATCCACAGCAAGACGCAATCCGACGCATCATAGTATTCTACCGGCATAGTTACAGACCGGAGACGCGATGCGCCAAATTCTCTATGTGAGTTCGAGCACGGTTACCGGCGACAAGGCCGATCTCGTAACAATATTGGAACAGTCTCGGCATAACAACGCGGTCGAAGGGATAACCGGCCTATTGTGGTCGGACGGTGCGCGGTTTCTACAGGTCATCGAAGGGCCGACCGCGAGCATAGACTCGACCTTCGAGCGCATCCTGAATGATCAGCGGCATTACGGGCTTTTGGTACAACGCGATGTTACGATCGACGAACGCCAGTTCGGTGGCTGGACGATGGCGCATCGCCGCGCCACCGACCCGGTCGATGCGTATGATGCCCGCATGCGGCGCCTGCTGACCGGAGCATCCGACACGGTCCGCAACCCGTTCCTGTCGTTGATGGCAACCGGGTCGATTTCGGCGTAACTGGGATAGGGCCGCCGAATGAACGCAGCGGCCCCTATTGTCCGAGACCAGTCGCGACCGATCAGCCTTGCGTCAGGAAACTGGTGACCTCGGCCTTGGTCAGCGACTTGTTCTTGTCGGCATCCGCCTGCGTGAAGGCCGCGGAGACCCACTTCTTGGTGTCGGGTGCGTCGGGCTTGGTCGACGGATCGGTCTTACTCTTCAGCGCGACCATCCAGCCACCGAATTCCGCCGCGCTGAGCTTGCCGTCGCCGTTCTTGTCATAGGTCGGGAATTCGGTATCGACGACCTGGGCGACCTGACTGCTCGATGCCGGTTGCTCGCGCGGGGCGGACTGCATCGGTACGGCATCGGTTAGCGTACCGGACTGCGGCACTTCCGCGGCAGCACCGCCGCTGGACGGAGAAGTCTGCGGGGATGTCGCGGTCGTCTGCGCCAATACGGGCGCAGCAATCAAAGCCGCACCGGCCAGCATAGCATATTTCAACATTGCGTCTCTCCGGTAGTGTTCTACGCGTCTACTAAGCAGCTTTGCGATCATGCCTGAGATATACTCGGCACCGCGAACCGCTCACTCGCTTTGTACGCCTCACATCGCCGGATTTATACCTTGCGACGCGTATTTGAACCTTCCCCTGCGTCCTGCTACCGCGTTTCGCGTGCAACCGCGGGCACTATGCACGCGACACGCCCTACCCTTCACGCTCCGAGGAAACCCCATGGTCCCCCGCTATTCCCGCCCCGACATGGTCGCGATCTGGACGCCCGAGGCGCGCTTCAAGATCTGGTTCGAGATCGAGGCGCACGCCACCGACGCGCTTGCCGAGCTGGGCGTGGTGCCCAAGGAAGCGGCCGCCGCGATCTGGGAAAAGGGCGCGTTCGAGGTCGACCGGATCGACGAGATCGAGCGCGAGACCAAGCACGACGTCATCGCCTTCCTGACCAACGTCGCCGAGCATGTCGGGCCGGAAGCGCGCTTCATGCATCAGGGCATGACCTCGTCGGACGTGCTCGACACGTGCCTGGCCGTGCAGTTGGCCAAGGCGAGCGACATCCTGATCGCGGATCTGGATGCGTTGCTGGTGGTGCTCGAACGCCGCGCGCGCGAGCACAAGATGACGCCGACGATCGGCCGGAGCCACGGCATCCATGCCGAACCCGTGACGTTCGGGCTGAAGCTTGCGCAGGCGCATGCGGAGTTCGCGCGCAACCGGGCGCGGCTGGTGGCGGCGCGCGAGGACGTCGCGACCTGCGCGATCTCGGGCGCGGTCGGCACGTTCGCGAACATCGATCCGTTCGTCGAGGAGTATGTCGCGGGCAAGCTCGGGCTGTCGGTGGAGCCCGTCTCGACGCAGGTCATCCCGCGCGATCGCCATGCGATGTTCTTCGCGACGCTGGGCGTGATCGCCAGTTCGATCGAGCGGCTCGCGACGGAAGTGCGTCATCTCCAGCGTACCGAGGTGCTCGAGGCGGAGGAGTTCTTCTCGCCCGGCCAGAAGGGTTCGTCGGCGATGCCGCACAAGCGCAACCCGGTGCTCACCGAGAATTTGACTGGCCTCGCACGGATGGTGCGTGGGTATGTGACGCCGGCGATGGAGAACGTCGCGCTGTGGCATGAGCGCGACATCTCGCACTCGTCGGTCGAGCGCTATATCGGGCCGGACGCGACGATCACGCTCGACTTCGCGCTGGCGCGGCTGACGGGCGTTATGGACAAGCTGGTCGTGTACCCCGAGCGGATGTTGAAGAACCTCAACAAGATGGGCGGGCTCGTCCATTCGCAGCGCGTGCTGTTGGCACTGACTCAGGCGGGTGTGAGCCGTGAGGATGCGTATCGTCTGGTTCAGCGCAACGCGATGAAGGTGTGGGATTCGGACGGCGCGCTGTCGCTGCTCGAACTGCTGAAGGCGGATCCGGAAGTGACGCTGTCGGATGCCGAGCTGGAGGACAAGTTCGACCTCGGCTATCACCTGAAGCACGTCGACACGATCTTCGCCCGGGTGTTCGGCGCGGCCTGAGGACTGGGCAAACGTTGCTCCCCTCCCTGAAAGGGAGGGGTTGGGGGTGGGTTGGCTTGTTTTCGCCACTTCGCCTGAAGTTCGCGGAAGCCGACCCACCCCCTGCCCCTCCCTTCCAGGGAGGGGAGAGCGCCGTGTTCTGGCAAAAATGGTGTCCCAGCGATGCCCAAAGTGCACGCAACGCAATTGCGATTACGTGTTACAAAATTGCGACAACGCGCAACTAAGCCCATATCCCGCTTACCGGATATTGTTCCGGCACCGGAGACCTACCCATGCGCATGTTCGAAACCGTGACCAGCACCATGCTGGCGATCGCGGCTCAAGCGCTGGTGGTCGGGGTGGTCATCACCGCCTTCTGATCCATCGGCCCGCCCGCCCCCTTACGAGGGGGCGCGGCTAGGCCGGCAGTTTCAAGACCTTCGGATATCTATCGCTTGCGCGGATAGCGTGCCGCGAACTCCTCGTCGGACATCATCAGGTAACGGATCATGTCGATCAACGCCCAGGGCGCACTGATGACGAGGCCGATTACCGTAATGCTGAGAACCAGCATGATGATCCCGGAGCCGGTGCGGCCGAGATAGAAGCGGTGGATGCCGAGCGTGCCGATCACGAACGCCATGACTGCGGCAACGTATTTGTTGCGGTCGTTGGTCGGTGGGGCGACGGTCGCGGGCGGCACCGCACGACGCGGGCCCGGTGCGGTCGGCATCGGGAAGACGCTGAGAGCGCGGTCGTTGGCGGCCTCGAAATCGACCTCGATACCGATCGCGGGTTCACCGCGATGCGCCCAATCCTCCGGTGCGAACCGGTAGCGTTGTCCGTCCTGCCCTGCGACGATCCCTTCGCCCGTCCGGGGATCGACGCCTAAAACTTGTCCGCGCATGTCATTCCTCGATGTTCGGTATCATTCTGGCGGAAGCCGCGGATCAGGCAAGCTCGAACTCACCCCACCCGAAATCAGGCCGCAATCGCAGGCCGGTGTCTGTCGTCGTCGTTATCAGCCGCGGCGGGACGCGCTTTCCGAGAGCGAGTCGCGCGCTTACGGGCTTTTGCCGCCGGGCGTCGGCCCAAGACTCCCAGATACCGCGCCAATACACCGCGGACGCGGAGACTGGAGACCGTGGTGGCCAGCGCCATGACGATGTCGAGATAGGCCGACACTTCGAAGGTGGTAATCCAGATCGCGACATCGGGCGCGGCCAGGGCGAGCAAGCGGACGCCATCACCCTCGCCGACGAGGGTGACCATCGCGGCCGCCATCATCAGGAGAAACATCACGGCAGCGTCACCGCGGGAGAAGCGCGTCAGGCGAGCCGCCGGGCGATCGATCAACATGCGCCGCATGGCCTTGCCGATCGCAGTTTCGGGGGCCGCGACCATGACCAGCCAACAGGCAATCGCCGTGAAAAGACATGCCAACATCGCGTCCCCCTCCCTTTCGGTATCGTACCCGCTATTCCCCCGCGAACACGCCCTTCAGCTTGGCGAAGAAGCCCTGGCTTGCCGGGCATTCGTCGCCCGTCTCGGTCTCGCGGAACATCTCGAGCAGTTCCTTCTGGCGGTTGCTGAGACGCGTGGGAGTTTCAACGTCGATCTGGACGACGAGGTCGCCGTGGCCGCGGCCTTGCAACACCGGCATGCCGGCGCCGCGCTGGCGGAGCTGCTTGCCCGACTGGATGCCGGCGGGGATCTTGATCTCGTGCGTGCGACCGTCGAGACCGGGGATCGAGAGCGAACCGCCGAGCGACGCGACCGTGAAGCTGATCGGCGCGCGCGCGAACAACGTCGTGCCCTCGCGTTCGAACAGGTTGTGCTTGGTCACGTGGAGGAAGATGTAGAGATCTCCAGCCGGTGCGCCGCGTGCCCCCGCCTCTCCCTCGCCCGACATGCGGATCCGCGTGCCTTCGTCGACGCCGGGGGGGACGTTGATCGAGAGGGTCTTGGTCTTGTCGACACGGCCTTCGCCGCGGCAATCGGGGCACGGATCGGCGATGACTTCGCCGGCGCCGTTGCAGACCGGGCAGGCGCGCTCGACCACGAAGAAGCCCTGCTGCGCACGGACTTTCCCGTGGCCGCCGCAATGCTGGCAGGTTTTCGCGCGGGTCCCGGCCTTGGCGCCCGAGCCGTCACAGGTGTCGCAGAGTGCCGACACATCGACCGTGATCTCGGTCGCCTTGCCGTGGAACGCTTCGTCGAGCGAGACTTCCATGTCGTAGCGCAGGTCGGCACCGCGTCGTGCCGCCGAGCGACCGCCGCCGCGCTGTGCACCGCCCATGAACTCGCCGAAGACGCTCTCGAAGATGTCGCTGAAGCCGCCGAAATCCTGCGCGCCGCCGCCACCGCCGCCGCCGCCGTTCTGGAACGCGGCGTGGCCGAAGCGATCATAAGCGGCACGCTTCTGCGGGTCCTTGAGGCATTCATAGGCTTCGCTGACCGCCTTGAACTGCGCTTCGGAATCCTTGCAGCCGGCGTTCTTGTCCGGGTGATATTTCATCGCGAGCTTGCGGTAGGACGACTTGATCGTCCCCGCATCCGCGGTCCGCTCGCATTCGAGCAGTTCATAATAATCTGTCTGGGTACTCATAGCGGCCCTCTTAGCCCTCTCCCCTCCGGGGAGAGGGTTGGGTGAGGGGCCGTTCCACACGGCAGCGCGCGGAACTGCCCCTCACCCCGGCCCTCTCCCCTGAGGGGAGAGGGAGTTTCGGTTACGCCTTCGGGTTGTCGTCGACTTCCGAGAACTCGGCGTCGACGACGTCGTCGTCCTTCTTGGCCGCGTCACCGTCGGCCGACGGCGACGCGTCCGCCTGGGCCTGCTTCTCGTAGATCGCCTGGCCGAGCTTCATCGCGACCTGGGCGAGCGCGGTGCTCTTCTCGGTCATCGCATCCGCATCGCCACTCTCGACCGCAGCCTTGGTCGCGTCGATCGCGGCCTGGATCTCGGCCTTGAGCGCGTCGTCAACCTTGTCGCCGTTGTCAGCAAGCTGACGCTCGGTGGTGTGAACCAACGACTCGGCGTTGTTCTTCGCCTCGGCGCCCGCACGACGCTTCTTGTCCTCCTCGGCGAAGGTTTCGGCATCGCGGACCATCTGGTCGATGTCGTTGTCGGACAGGCCACCCGATGCCTGGATGCGGATCTGCTGCTCCTTGCCGGTGCCCTTGTCCTTTGCCGACACGCTGACGAGACCGTTCGCGTCGATGTCGAACGTGACTTCGATCTGCGGCACGCCGCGCGGTGCGGGCGGGATGCCGACGAGATCGAAATTGCCGAGCATCTTGTTGTCGGCCGCCATCTCGCGCTCGCCCTGGAACACGCGGATCGTGACCGCGCCCTGGTTGTCGTCGGCGGTCGAGTAGGTCTGCGACTTCTTGGTCGGGATCGTCGTGTTGCGATCGATCATCCGGGTGAACACGCCACCCAGCGTCTCGATGCCGAGCGACAGCGGCGTCACGTCGAGCAGCAGCACGTCCTTGACGTCGCCCTGCAGCACGCCTGCCTGGATCGCGGCGCCCATTGCGACGACCTCGTCCGGGTTGACGCCCGTGTGCGGCTCCTTGCCGAAGAACTGCTTCACGACTTCACGGACGCGCGGCATGCGCGTCATGCCGCCGACCAGGACGACTTCCGAGATGTCCTCGGGCTTCAGGCCACCATCGGCGAGCGCCTTGCGGCAAGGCTCGAGCGTGCGCTTGACCAGGTCCTCGACCATCCGCTCCAGGTCGGCGCGGGTGATCGACTTCACCAGATGCTTCGGGCCGTTCTGGTCCGCGGTGATGAAGGGCAGGTTGACCTCGGTCGACTGCGCCGAGCTGAGCTCGATCTTCGCCTTCTCGGCCGCCTCCTTCAGACGCTGCAGCGCGAGCTTGTCCTTGGCGAGGTCGATGCCCTCGGCCTTCTTGAACTCGTCGGCCAGGTACTGGACGATCTTGTTGTCGAAATCCTCACCACCGAGGAAGGTGTCGCCGTTGGTGGCCTTCACCTCGAACACGCCGTCGCCGATCTCGAGCACCGAGATGTCGAACGTACCGCCGCCGAGATCGTAGACCGCGATCGTCTTGCCGTCCTGCTTGTCGAGGCCGTAGGCCAGCGCTGCCGCGGTCGGCTCGTTGATGATGCGCAGCACTTCGAGGCCGGCGATCTGGCCGGCGTCCTTGGTCGCCTGGCGCTGGGCGTCGTTGAAGTAGGCGGGCACGGTGATGACCGCCTGCGTGACCGTCTCGCCGAGATACGACTCGGCGGTTTCCTTCATCTTCTGCAGCGTGAACGCCGAGATCTGCGACGGCGAGTAATCCTTGCCGCCGGCCGAGACCCAGGCGTCGCCGTTCGGGCCGCGCGAGATCTTGTACGGGACCAGCTCGGTGTCCTTCTTGGTGATCGGATCGTCGAAGCGACGGCCGATCAGGCGCTTCACCGCGAAGATGGTGTTGTCGCCGTTCGTCACTGCCTGGCGCTTGGCCGGCTGGCCGACCAGTCGCTCGCCATCCTTGGCGAACGCGACGATCGACGGCGTGGTGCGCGCGCCCTCGGAATTCTCGATGACCTTGGGCTTGCCGCCTTCCATGACGGAAACGCAGCTGTTGGTCGTGCCGAGATCGATACCGATTACTTTAGCCATGAGTTCTGATTAGCCCCTCACTTGAAACGAAAATACGAAACCGGTTCCACCCCGTTACGGCAGTGGAACCTTTCTGATGATGGGCGCGATATAGGTGGCCTCGCGCTTGCCGCAAGATTGTATGGGTCATAGGATGCGCAAGAGGCAGCGCCCGGAGAAAAGTAACCTATGCGTATCGTTTTCGGACTGGGTGTTGCCGCGATGGCACTGGCGTCGTGTTCGCAGCCCAAGGAGTTGTCGGTCGACGGTGCCTATATCCGGCTGGGCGCGGTGACCGGACGCCCGGCGGCGGCGTATTTCACGGTGCACGGCGGGCCGACCCCGGCGACGCTGATCTCGGTCACCACCGATGTCGCGATCAAGGCCGAGATGCACGAGACGAGGGCGAAGGACGGCGTGACCTCGATGGCGCCGCTTGCGCGCGTCGAGATCCCAGCGAACACGGACGTCGCGTTCGCGCCGGGCGGGCGGCACGTGATGCTGTTCAACATGAACCCGGGGATCAAGCCGGGCGCGCGGGCGATGCTGACGTTCGCGTTCGCGGACGGGACGCGGATCCTGGGCAATGCGAACGTTGTCGTGGCGGGCGCTCCAGCGGGGACTGCGACGGCGAAGTGAAGCGTGCGCTGACCGAGGGCGAGACTGCGCTTGCGGCGTCGGTCTTCGGGGGCGCGATCGACTATACGCAGGTGAGCCTGGCGCGGCGTAAATGGGCGTTCTTCCAGCCGCGCGACACGGTGATGGCGCCGCGCGGCTGCATCCACTTTCATCCCAAGGGCGATCTGTGGTGCGACGACTTCGCGCACGCACACCTGACGCTGCAGGGGCTGTTCATCCACGAGATGACGCATATCTGGCAGCATCAGCGGGGCGTGTTCCTGCCGTTGGCGCGGCATCCGTGGTGCCGGTACGATTATGCGTTCCGGCCGGGGGTGGCGCTGCATCGTTACGGGATCGAGCAGCAGGGTGAAATCGTGCGGCATGCTTTCCTGCTGCGTGCGGGGGCGAAGGTGGCGGGGGCGCCGCCGCTTGAGCAGTACGAGACGGTGCTGCCGTTTACGCCTACCCACCATTCCAACACACCCCGTCATCCTGACGAAAGTCAGGACCCAGAGCCACGATCGGCGCGCTGAGTTACTCTGGGGCCTGACTTTCGTCAGGATGACGGTTGTGGTTTCACGACGGCAGTAGCTTCAGAGCCAGCTGCGACCATCCGGCCCGGCGCACCCGTAAGGCGGCAATTGCCCCGGGAAGCGCGCCTGCATCTTGTGGCAGCCCCAGGCGCGCATCGGACCCGGCGCATAACCGTTCAGCGCGATGCCGACCTCGTCATACGGGCTCGAACCGCGCGCGACGTACATGTACCAACGCCCGCCGAACATCACCGCCGCAGCGATGAGCACGACGCAAACGACCTGGACGATTTTCTGCATTGAAGACCCCTTTTGTAAAGAAGGGCGCCCCGTTGCAGACAACATGGATCAATTTCAACCACCGATCTGGTCGATCGCAATCCACCCGATCGGCAGAAATCCGTCGTTTACAGCGCGTCGAAGTCGATAGGTCGTGTCCGATCAAGCGCTTGCGGCGTTTCCGGCATCGGATATTTTAAACCGGTCGCGCAGTTGAAAAGTACGACCTTGTCGTCCTCGTCGACCAGCCCGGTGTTCAGCGCCTGATGATACGCCGCCAGCGTCGCGCCGCCCTCCGGGCATAGCAGCAAGCCGTCCTGCTTCGCCGCGGCGTCGACCGCCTTCAGGATCGCGGGATCGCCGACCGCGAGTGCCTGCCCGCCCGACTCCCGCACTGCGCGGAGGATCAGGAAGTCGCCGACCGCCTTCGGCACGCGAATCCCGGCCGCGACGGTGCTCGCATCCTCCCAGCGCTCGGCATGCTCCTCGCCCGCCTCGAACGCGCGGACGATCGGTGCGCAGCCGCTTGCCTGTACCGCGAACATCTTGGGCCGCTCGGAGCCGATCCAGCCGAGCTTTTCGAGTTCGTCGAACGCCTTCCACATCCCGATCAGCCCGGTACCGCCGCCGGTTGGGTAGAAGATCGCGTCCGGCAGCTTCCAGCCGAACTGCGCAGCGAGTTCGAGCCCCATCGTCTTCTTGCCCTCGATCCGATAGGGCTCCTTCAACGTCGAGAAATCGAACCAGCGGCCCTCTGCCGCCCCCTTGCCGACGATCGCGCCGCAATCGTCGATCAAGCCGTTGACGCGCCAGACGCGCGCGCCCTGCATCGCGATCTCGCGGACGTTGATCTCGGGGGTGTCGTCGGGGCAGAACACGATCGTCTCGATCCCGCAGCGCGTGGCATAGGCCGCCAGCGCCGCGCCCGCATTGCCGTTGGTCGGCATCGCGATCTTCGTGACGCCGAGCTCCTTCGCCATCGCGACGGCCATGACGAGGCCTCGCGCCTTGAACGAGCCGGTCGGGAGGCGGCCTTCGTCCTTTACGAGGACGTTGAGGCCGCCGGACTTGGTCAGCGGCACGAGTGGCGTCTCGATCTCGCCGAGGCTGACGATGTTGGACGTGTGGCGGACGGGCAGCAGCTCGCGCCACCGCCACAGATCGGTCGGGCGAGCTTCGATCGTATCGCGCGAGATCGTGGATCGGACCGCGTCGAGGTCGTAGCGGACGAGCAAAGGACGTCCGGCGCGCGACAGTCCGTGAAGCTGCTCCGCCTCATACCGCTCGCTGGTGATCGAGCATTCGAGATGCGTGACGAAGGTCTGCCGATCGGCGGTGAGGTTCTGATTCATGTGCATCTCTCAATTCCTCCCCTGCAAGGGGAGGGGGACCAGCGCAGCTGGTGGAGGGGGCGTGCCGCGTTCGTACCGCTCGACGTAAACGCGCCCGGCCGCAGATGTTACTTGGGAGGAGAGCCCCCTCCACCACCACGCAAGCGCGTGGCGGTCCCCCTCCCCGTTCCGGGGAGGATTACCCAGCCTTAGCGACGCCGACCATGGCCGGACGCAGCAGGCGGTCCTTGATCATGTAGCCGACCTGCATCTCCTGGACGATCGTGCCCGCAGGCTGGTCGCTCGGGATTTCCATCATCGCCTGATGCTTGTTCGGGTCGAGCATCTGGCCCTCCGAGACGATCTTGGTGATGCCGTGGCGCTGGAACACGCTCTCCAGCTCGCGACCGGTCGCTTCGAGGCCGGTGACGAGCCCCTTCATCTTGTCGTCCGCGCGCAGATCCGCGGGGATCGCCGATAGGCCGCGCGCGAGGTTGTCGGCAACCGACAGCACGTCGCGTGCGAACGCCGTCGCGGCATAGGCGCGGGCGTCCTGCGCTTCCTTCTCGGCGCGGCGGCGGACGTTCTGGATCTCGGCCTGAGCGTACAGGACGTTCTGCTTGGCTTCCGCCAGCTGGTTCTCGAGCTCGGCGACGCGGTCGTTCGCCGCGACTTCGGGCGCGTCTTCGGCGGTCTCTTCGCGCAGGTCGGCAGGAGCGTTCTGATCGGTATCGGACATGATGTTCCCTATGTTTGAGGCCGGCTCAACCCATCAACCGGGCGAGCGTTGCAGCCGTGAAATCCACCATGGGCACGACGCGCGCATAGTTCAACCGCGTGGGGCCGATCACACCGACCACGCCGACTACCCGGCCGTCCAATCCACGGAACGGTCGCGCGATGACCGAAGACCCTGACAACGCGAACAATTTGGTCTCCGCGCCGATGAAAATCCGTGTCGAATCGCCGGCCCGCGCACTGTCTAGAAGCGATGCGACTTCCTGCTTTCCCTCAAGATCGTCGAGCAGGTCGCGGACCCGGTCGAGATCGGCCGCGGCGGCGGCATCGATCAACCGCCCCTGCCCGCGCACGATCAGCACCGGGCGGCGATCCGCATCCTCGCTCCACACCGCGATGCCGCGCTCGACCAAAGTCCGTGCCGCGCCGTCGAGTGCCGCTTGTCCATCCGTCAGCTCGCGTTCGATCCGGCCGCGCGCTTCGGCCAGCGTCAGGCCGCCGAGCGTCGCCGACATGTAATTGCCCGCCTCGATCAGCGCGGACGCCGACATGCCCTTGGGCAGCGCGATCACGCGGTTCTCGACCGAACCATCCTCGCTGACCAGAACCGCCAGCGCCTGCTCCGGCGACAGCGCGACGAACGCGATCTGGCGGAGTTTGAGTTCGCGCTTGGGCACCATCACCAGCCCTGCGCACGCCGACAGCCCGGAGAGCGCGAGCGTGGTCGCGGCGAGCGCCTCCTCGACCGGGCCACCGACGCCGGCGCGCGCCTCGATCGTCTGACGCTCCTCGAACGAGGGCTCCATCGCCTGCATCATGCCGTCGACGAACAGACGAAGCCCGCGGTCGGTCGGCATCCGGCCGGCGCTGGTATGCGGGCTGGCGAGCAACCCCAGCCCCTCCAGCTCACCCATCACGCCGCGAATCGAGGCGGGCGAAAGGCTGAGGCCGGTCAGCTGCGCGATCGTCTTCGACCCGACCGGCGTGCCGCTGGCGAGATAGCTGTCGACCACCGCACGAAAAATGTCGCGTGCGCGATCGGTCAGTTCGGTGACGGGGGGCGTGGCCATCGCTTTGATCTAGGGCGGATCGACGGACGGACAAAGGGGGGAATGCACCCTCTCCACCCGTCATCCTGACGAAAGTCGGGACCCAGAGTAACCGAACGGCGTCCTGTGTGGCTCTGGGTCCTGACTTTCGTCAGGATGACGGCGGTAGTTGGGCTGGCGAGCGACCAAACGAAAGGCTAGGCAGCGGGCAACCACTCACTTCCGTTAGGACACCGACTATGCGCCCATCCGGCCGCGCCCCAGACCAGATGCGTGCGATCACGATCGAGCCGCGCTTCACCAAGCATGCCGAGGGCTCCGTCCTGATCGGCTTCGGCGACACCAAGGTGCTGGTCACCGCCAGCGTCGAGGAGAAGGTGCCGCCGTTCATGCGCGGCAAGGGCGAAGGCTGGGTGACGGCCGAATACGGCATGCTCCCGCGCGCCACGAACACGCGCAACAACCGCGAGGCCGCCAAGGGCAAGCAGTCGGGCCGCACGCAGGAAATCCAGCGGCTGATCGGTCGCAGCCTTCGCGCGGTCGTCGACCTGAAGCTGCTCGGCGAGCGCCAGATCGTGATCGACTGCGACGTGATCCAGGCCGACGGCGGCACGCGCACCGCGTCGATCTCGGGCGGCTGGGTCGCGCTGCGGCTCGCGATCGACGGCCTGCTGGCGAGCGGCAAGCTCACCGCCGACCCGCTGACGCAGAAGGTCGCGGCGATCAGCTGCGGCATCTACCAAGGCAATCCGGTGCTGGACCTCGACTATATCGAGGATTCGGGCGCGGACGCGGATGCGAACTTCGTGCTGCTCGAGAACGGCAACATCGCCGAGGCACAGGCGACCGCCGAGGGCGCGACCTATGACGAGGAGGCGCTTCTACGCCTGCTGCGTCTCGCGCGAATTGGCTGCACCGACATCTTCGCGGCGCAGGCCAAGGCAGTCGCCAAGTGAGCGGCGAGGGCAAGGAGCCGCAGGCGATCCGCAAGCTTGCACCCGGCAAGCTGGTCATCGCCAGCCACAACAAGGGCAAGGTTCGCGAGATCGCCGCGTTGCTCGAAGGCCGCGGACTCGAAGTCGTCTCCGCCGCCGAGCTCGACCTGCCTGAGCCGATCGAGACGGGCACCACCTTCTTCGCGAACGCCGAACTTAAGGCGCGCTCGGCTGCCGACCTGTCGGGTTACCCAGCGCTCGCCGACGACAGCGGGCTGTGCGTCGATGCGCTGGGCGGTGACCCGGGCGTCTACACCGCCGACTGGGCGGAAACGCCGAACGGTCGCGACTGGATGATGGCGATGCAGAAGGTCGAGGACGCGGTTGTCGCCAAGGGTCCCGACGTCACGCGTGGCGCGCACTTCGTCAGCGTGCTGGCGCTGGCGTGGCCGGATGGTCATGTCGAATGGTTCGAGGGGCGTGCCGAGGGTACGCTGACTTGGCCGCCGCGCGGGAATGTCGGGTTCGGCTACGATCCGGTATTCGTGCCGCTGGGTTACAACCAGACTTATGCGGAGCTGCCGCACGAGACGAAGAACGCGATCAGCCATCGGAACGAGGCGTTCAAGCTGCTGGAAGCTGCGGTGTTCTGAGCGGCCGGCGGGGGAGCCCCCTCGCCGTCCCGTCATCCTGACGAAAGTCAGGACCCAAGGTAACGGGCGTTGCCCTTGATGGCTCTGGATCCTGACTTTTGTCAGGATGACGGGAGGTGGGCGCCGTTCAAACGGCGATCAGCTGCTTCTTAGGCCAATTCACCGCCGGCAACGCCTCGAACGCCGGTTTCGCCAGCAGATACCCCTGGATGTACCGCACGCCCAGCGCGCGCAGGGCATCGTATTCGCCTTCGGTCTCAACCCCCTCGGCGATCACCGCGATCCCCAGCCCGGCGCACATCTTCAGCATGCCCTCGACGATCATCCGCCGCGGCAGGCTCGTGTCGATGTCGCGGATCAGCTCCATGTCGAGCTTGATGATATCTGGCTGGAACCGCGCGAGCAGGTTCAACCCGGCATGCCCCGCCCCGAAATCGTCGAGTGCGGTGCCGAAGCCCATCTTCTGATACGTCGCGATGATGTTCGCGACATGCGTGGGATCGAGCATCTCCTCGTTCTCGGTGAACTCGAAGATCAACCGGTCGATAGGCATCCCGACCGCAGCCGCAGTCTTCAACGTCAACTGGATGCACGCGGCGGGTGAATACACGGCGTTCGGGAGAAAATTGATCGACAGCCGCGCCGACGTATCGAGCAGCCCGGCCTTCACCGACGCCTCGATCGCCCGCACCCGGCATTGCTGGTCGAACGCGTAGAGGTTCGCCGGATCGACCTGACCTAGAACGCTCGCCGCCGACTGGCCTTCGGGCCCGCGCACGAGCGCCTCGTACGCAAAGACGGTCTCGGTTTCGACGTCCACGATCGGCTGGAACGCCATCGAAAAGGCGAACGACAGGCCGGCACCGTCGCGGCATCCGACGCAGCCACCGGACCGAGAACCATCGGGTTTGGTTACTGATATCATCAAGGCAAGCTAGCGGAACGCCGCTTAAGAAAGTACGACTGAGATCATACTAACAGCTTATCCTGGATCAATAGGCACGCTCGCCGAAGACGTTGCCGGGAGGCGAGTAGCGGCACACCAGATAGTCATCGGTCTTGTTGCTCGCCATCGCGCAACCGACCTGGGTCGAGCCGCGCCAGACGATCTGCGTGTAGTGCGCGACGTCCTCGAACTTGCCGGTGCGGCTGAACCCGGGGGTCGGCTGGTTGATGAAGTCGCGCTTTTCCGCCACCCAATGCCCGATCATCTCGGGATACGCATAGGCGTAGCGCGTGCCGGTCCACAAATTCTCGCCTTCGCGCGACATGCCCTGGGGTTGCGGGGCGTGCGCGAATTTGCCGGTCCGCGCCAGTTCCTCGGCGTAGGCGCGCGCGGAGGTCGCCAGCGTGTCGCTCCAGGTCAGCGGCGCCACGCCGACGGCGGCGCGGGCGGTGTTGTGGCCGTCCATCATCGCAGTCTTGAGCAGGCTCGGCCCACGCGGGGCCGGCGCCATCGTGTCGCGACGCTCGACGACACGCTCGGGGCCCTGCGCGCAACCCGCCAACAACAGCGCCCCGGCAATCGCCAAACCCATCCGTGCCGTCATTGCGCTTCCTTCAGCCGCCCCGTGCGACCATATGCGCGAGATAATGCCCGTCTTCGAAACACCAAGCCCCCGCTCTGATTCCGCAGGCGACCTCGCGCTCTACGTGCATTGGCCGTTCTGCGTGTCGAAATGCCCGTATTGCGATTTCAACAGCCATGTTCGCGAGGAGGTGGACCAGGCGGCTTGGCGGGATGCGCTGCTGGTCGACCTTGCGCATGAGGCGCGGGTGTTGCCGGGGCGCAAGTTGCAGTCGATCTTCTTCGGCGGTGGCACACCTTCGCTGATGCCGCCGTCGACGGTAGCGGCGGTGCTGAATGCGGCGGAGAAGGCGTGGGGGTTCGCCGAGGGGATCGAGATCACGCTGGAGGCGAACCCGTCGTCGGTCGAGGCGGCAAGGTTCGCCGATCTGGCGAGCGCGGGCGTGAACCGGGTATCGCTCGGGCTACAATCGCTCGACGATACGGCGCTGAAGTTCCTTGGCCGCGCGCATGACGTGAACGAGGGACAGGCGGCGCTTGCCACCGCGCAGAGTGTGTTTCCCCGCGTGAGTTTCGACCTAATCTATGCGCTCCCCGGCCAGCGGCTCGACGACTGGCGTGCGGAACTCGCGCGCGCGCTGAGCCTGGGGACGGAACATCTCTCGCTGTATCAGCTGACCATCGAAGCCGGCACGCGGTTCGCGACCGAGGCCCTGGCCGGGCGGATTGTGATCCCGGACGGCGATTCCGCCGCCGATCTGTTCGAGGCAACGCGCGCGGATACCGCCGCGGCGGGGTTGCCGGCGTACGAGACGTCGAACCACGCACGCCCGGGGTCGGAAAGCCGTCACAACCTCGCTTACTGGCGGTATCAGGATTATGCCGGGATCGGCCCGGGTGCGCATGGGCGGCGCGGCGGGTTGGCGACGGTGCGGCGGAAGAAGCCGGAGAACTGGCTGGCGGCGATCGAACGGAATGGCCACGGGATGGAGGTCGAGGATCCGCTGACCCCCTCGACGCGGGCGACCGAGGCTTTGCTGATGGGGTTGCGGTTGGCGGAAGGGGTGGATCTGGACCGGATCACTGCGCTGAACGCGGGTATCGTGCCGGTCGATCTGGCGGCGGTGGCGCGGCTGGAGGCGCTGGGGCTGATTGCCCATACGCCGGGACGGCTGCGAGTTACCGAAGCCGGCGCGCTACTCCTCGACGCGATCCTGCCGGAAATCGTCACCGCCTAGGCGGCTGCGTTATTCTTCCCCCCACCCTGAAAGGGAGGGGCCGGGGGTGGGTCGGTATGGGGCGGGTGCGTCGATAGCCAATCGGCCAACCCACCCCCTACCCCTCCCTTCCAGGGAGGGGCGAAGTTGCTACTTCCCGAACCCAGCCGGCGCGGGCGAGACCACCGTCGTCGTGCCGCCGCGGATTTCCTTTACCTCGAGCGCACGCTCGGCGACGTTGTCCTTGCCGAAGCGGAACGCGCCGTCGATGCCGGCAAAGCCGTCGCCGTCGCGCAGGCGGTTCACCGGGAACGGCGTGCCGGGCTTCCAATCGCGGGCGATGCGAACCGTCAGCAGGACCGAGTCGTAACCGAGGCTCGACAGGCGGTACGGCCCGGCCCCGAACCGTGCGCGGTATTTGGCGGCGTATTGGCGATAGAGCGTGTCCGAGACGCTGGCATACCAGGCGCCGGAAAGCGCGGGCTTCGCGGCGATCGCAGTGTCCGAATTCCAGAGTTCGGTGCCGAGGATGCGCGTCGACGCGCCGACGCCGCGCTTGACCATCGCCGCCGCCGAGGCTGCGGTGGCGCCACCGTCGGCGATCAGGACCGCGTCATAGGGGGCCTTTGCTGCCAACCGCGTGACGGCACCCGAAACGCCGCCGGGACCGCGCGCGTAGGTCTGGAGCGAGACGACCTGGCCACCCGCGCCTTCGACCGCGCGGAGGAACGCGGTCGAGGCGCGTTCGCCGTACAGCCCGTTGGGGACGAGGCCGGCGAAGTTGCTGACGCCGCGCTCCTTGGCGAAATCGACGACCCGGGCGATCGACTGGGTCGGGACATAGCCCATCAGATACGCGCCATTGCCCGCCACGCCGAGATCGTTGGAGAAGCTCAGCACCGGGATGTTCGCGGCGCGTGCGATCGGCGCGACCGCACGGACGTCGTCGGCGAGCAACGGCCCGAGGATCAGTTGCGCGCCCTCGGCGATCGCGCGCTGGGCGGCGGCGGCGGCACCGGTCGCGGTGTCGTAGTTGGTGATCCGGACGCGCTGGTTCTGCGTGTCGAGCAGGGCGAGCATCGTCGCGTTGGCGATCGACGTGCCGACGCCCGCGTTACTGCCCGACAGCGGGACGAGCAGCGCGACGCGGTTACGCTCGGCATCGCGCGGGATGCCGGTCTCGACACCGATGTCGGGACGATCGACGGGGCGCGTGGTCGGGCGCTGCTGCGACGGTTCGACGGGACCACGCGGGACGATCGTCTGGCACGCGCTGAGCAGGCACGCCGCGGCAAGCGTCGCCCATCGCCCGAATGTGCCCATCGAAAGCGGGCCGGATTGCCCTATCGTCGTCGCGTCTGCCATGACCGTCCCCATGAACCCTGAAACTCTTCTCGATCCCGGCCTCTACATCGTCGCGACCCCGATCGGCAATCTTGGCGATCTGTCGCCGCGCGCCGCCGACATCCTACGCCGCGCCGACGTGATCGCGGTCGAGGACAGCCGCGTGACCGCCGGCTTGCTCCGCCACATCGGCACGAAGACGCCGATGGTGCCGTATCACGATCACAGCGCGGAGGGCGTGCGCCCGGCGCTGATCGCGCGGATGGCGACGCAGGCGGTGGCGCTGGTGTCCGACGCGGGGACGCCGTTGATTTCCGATCCGGGGTTCAAGCTGGTGCGTGATGCGCGCGCGGCGGGGCATCTGGTGGTGACGATCCCGGGGCCGTGCGCAGCGGTGGCGGCGCTGACGCTGGCGGGGCTGCCGACCGACCGGTTCCTGTTCGTGGGGTTTCTGCCGTCGAAGATGCATGCGCGGGCGGAGGCGATCGCCGAAGTGGCCACCATTCGCGCGACGCTGGTGATGTATGAGTCGGGGCCAAGGTTGGGGGCGTGTCTGGCGGCGCTGCTGGAAGGGCTCGGCGACCGCGAGGCGGCGGTGACGCGCGAGATCAGCAAGAAGTTCGAGGAGGCCGTGACGGGGACGCTCTCGACGCTGGCCGAACGGTATGCGGACGCGCCGCCTCGTGGGGAGATCGTGATCGTCGTGGCACCGCCGGGCGAGGCTCCGCCTGCTAGTGCTGAGGATGGGGATGCGGCGTTGACCGAAGCGCTCACACGCCTGTCTACTGGCCAAGCCGCAAGCGAAGTCGCGAAGAAGCTCGGGCTCGACCGGAAGGCTCTCTACGCGCGGGCGCTGGAACTGAAGGCGGAAAAAGGGTGATCGCCCTTCTTCCCCCCTCCCTGGAAGGGAGGGGACGGGGGTGGGTCGGCTGCTTGGGGTCCGCAGCAACAGCCAATCGGCCAACCCACCCCCGACCCCTCCCTTTCAGGGATGGGAGCAGGCATGCGTGACCGTCGTTCCGCAGAGATTGCCGGGCGTCGCGGCGAGCGGCTGGCGGGGTGGTGGCTGCGGCTGAAGGGCTGGAGCATCCTCGATCGTCGCGTGAGGACTCCCGCCGGCGAAGTCGACCTCGTCGTGCGCAAAGGAAACCTGATCGCGTTCGTCGAGGTCAAGACGCGCGCGACCGCGGCCGAACTCGACTTCGCGATCGACGAACGCCGCCTCGCGCGGGTGGCCGCGGCGGCAGAATATCTGATGCCGCGCTATGCCGGGCCAGGCGACGACATCCGCGTCGACGTCATCCTGCTCGCACCCGGTACGCGGCCGCGGCACATCGAGAATGCCTGGATCGGGTAGCAACCCGCAACATTCCGTCATCCTGACGAAAGTCAGGATCCAGGGTAATTGAGGGCATCCTTCATGGCTCTGGGTCCTGACTTTCGTCAGGATGACGGGGCTGATTGAAACGACGTCACCCGATGACTTCGCGCCCGCCCGCGCCTACATGCGCTCGACCGAACAGAAGGAAGACGCATGAGCCTCACCGTCGCCGTCCAGATGGACCCGCTCGACAGCATCAACATCGCCGGCGACTCGACGTTCGCGCTGATGTTGTCCGCGCAGGACCGGGGCCATACGCTCTTCCATTACTCGGCCGAGGACCTGAACTACCGTGATGGCCGCGTCTGGGCGAAGGCGCATCCGGTCACCGTGCAGCGTGTCGTCGGCGATCATTTCGGCGTCGGTGAGCCCGTGAACCTCGACCTTGGCGACGAGGCCGACGTCGTGCTCATGCGGCAAGATCCCCCGTTCGATCTCGGCTATATCACCGCGACGCATCTGCTCGAACGGATCGCCGACAAGACGCTCGTCGTGAACGATCCCGCGCAGGTGCGGAACGCGCCCGAAAAGGTGTTCGTGCTCGACTACCCGCAGTTCATGCCGCCGACTTTGGTCACCCGCTCGCTCGACGAAGCCCGGAAATTCCTGGCCGAGCACGGCGCGATCGTCATCAAGCCGCTGCACGGCAATGGCGGCAAGGCGATCTTCAAGGTCGAGTCGGACGGTGCGAACCTGTCGGCGCTGATGGAGGTCTTCAACATGACGTGGCGAGAGCCGCACATGGTGCAGGCGTTCCTCCCCGACGTGGCGAAGGGCGACAAGCGGATCGTGCTGATCGACGGCGAAGTCGCGGGCGCGATCAACCGCCTGCCGGGCGAAGGCGAGATCCGCTCGAACCTCGCGGTCGGCGGGTCGGCGGAGAAGTCGGAACTGACCGACAAGGAGCGCGAGATCTGCGCGGTGCTCGGGCCGGAGCTGAAGAAGCGCGGGCTGCTGTTCGTCGGCATCGACGTGATCGGCGGCACGTGGCTGACCGAGATCAACGTGACCTCGCCGACGGGGATCGTGGCGATCGAGAAGTTCGATGGGACCGATGTCGCCGGCATGATCTGGGATGCGATCGAGGCGAAAGTCGCGGCGCGGTAATTTCGGCGCGAGGTGGTGCTGGTACGCCGAACTATCAGAAGATCACCACCCCGGCGAAGGCCGGGGTGGTGCAATGGTGGGCCGGGGTAGTGCAATGGTGGAACGCCTCGCGGAACCCATCCGGCGTCCCGGCAGTATCTCATACCCATGACCGAATTCATCCTCGATCTCATCGCCTGGGGCGGATATTTCGGTATCTTCCTGTTGATGGCGCTCGAGAATATCGTGCCGCCCGTGCCCTCCGAAGTGATCATGGGGCTTGGCGGCATGGCGGTCGCGCGGGGTAACATGAGCGTCGTGCCGCTGATCGCGTGGGGCACAGCAGGCTCGGTGGTCGGCAATTACTTCTGGTATTATATCGGCCGCAACATCGGCTACGAACGCTTCCGCCCCTTCATCGCGCGCAACGGCCGCTGGCTGACGATGGAATGGTCCGACGTCGAGAAGATCCACCGTTTTTTCGTCAAGCGCGGCGGCTGGGTCATCTTCGTGTTCCGGTTCATGCCTACCTTCCGCACGATCATCTCGCTTCCCGCGGGCATGACGTGCATGCCGATCTGGCAGTTCGTGATCTGGACCGCGGCCGGCAGCGCGATCTGGAACACCGTGCTGACCTATGCCGGGATATTGCTCGGTTCGCACTTCGAGGAACTCGACCGCTATGTCGGGCCGGTAGCGGTCGCGACGTTCGCCGTCATCATCGTCGGCTATGTCTGGCGCGTCGTCACGTGGAAGCCCAAGGGCTCGGCCTGAGTATCTCAGGCCCGCGGATGCGCGCTCCGATACACGTCCATCAGATGCGCCGCGTCCACCTGCGTATAGACCTGGGTCGAGCTCAGGCTCGCATGACCAAGCAGTTCCTGTAGCGCGCGCAGATCCGCCCCCCGCCCCAGCAAATGTGTCGCGAAGCTGTGCCGCAACGCATGCGGGGTAGTCCGCTCGCCCAGCCCCAGCCGCGCCCGCGCCATGCGCACCGCGCGACGGATCATCACGGGGGATAGCGGACCGCCCTTCGCACCCCGGAACAGGGGCGTGTCTCGTTCGATCGGCCACGGGGTTTGCGCGGCATAGGCCTCGATCGCCTCCCGCACCTGCGGCAGCAGCGGCACGACTCGCGTCTTGGCGCGCTTGCCGAGCACGCGCACCGTCTCGCCGAGCGGCAGGATGCCACCCGGCAGCGTCAGCGCCTCGCCAATGCGCAACCCTGCGCCGTACAGCAGCAGCAACACCGCCCAGTCGCGCGCACCGATCCACGGCTCGCTGGCATCGTCGGCGACGTCCTCCGCCAAGGCGACCGCCTCGGCGGGCGAGATCGGTCGCGGCAGGCCCCGCTTGACCCGCGGCCCGCGCAACCGCGGCTGCTCGGCGGCCTCGTTCGCCCAGGCGAGGAACCCCCGCACCGCCGACAATTCGCGCGCCGCCGATGCGTTGCCGAGACCATTCTCGCGCCGAAATGCAAGATACCCACGGAGGTCCGCCGCGGTCACTCGCGACAGGGCGGCGCGATCCATGCGCTCACCCCAATGCCTGTTCAGAAACGCCGTCAGCCGTTCGGCAGCAGCGCGATAGGCGCGAACGGTATGGACCGATCGCCGCCGATCACGCTCGAGATGCGTCGCCCACAGCATCGACGGGGGCAGCGTTTCGGTTACGATATCTGTATCAACCTGCATCAGGTCGACAGTAACACCCGGAACAGGCAAACAAAAATTAACCCGATCACTATATTCGAGCCTCATGCCGGCTGTCGATCTCATGACGAACAACTTTTCAGATGAAGCACAACGCGTAGAAGCGCTTCACGCACTTGCATTGCTCGATAGCGAGCCCGAACGCGAATTCGACGCGCTGGTAGCGCTCGCCGCGGAAATGCTCGGTTGCCCTAACGCTCTACTGACGCTCGTCGATAGTGAACGTCTTTGGATAAAAGCCGCAAGCGACGGGGAACGCGGGGAAATCTCGCGCGAAGTCGGCATGTGCAGCTACACGATCCAAAGCCAGTCGCCGCTGGTGATCGAAGATCTGGCGGGCGATATGCGGTTTGCCGCCAATCCCTTCACGCAGCCACCCGATGGCATACGATTCTACGCGGGTGCTCCCGTTCATGCCAAGGACGAGCATGGCGAACAATATGCGATCGGTTCGATCTGTGTCGTCGACACTGTCCCGCGTTCGCTGAACGACGCCGGTCGCAAGGCGCTGACGCATCTCGCGACGCTGGCCGAGGCGATGATCGCGGCGCGGTCCGCTGCACGCCAAGCGATCGCGATTGCCACTACTGCCGATCGCCAGGCGGCGGCGCTCGCGCGGCAGGACCGTGTGTTCCGGCAGGCGGAGCGAATGGCGGCGATCGGATCGTGGCGAGTCACGTTGGCCGACGACAAGCTGCAATGGTCGGACGGCGTATACCGTATCCACGGCCTGCCCGTCGGCGACATGCTCGACATGCCCGTCGCGATGGGGTTCTACCCGCCGCACGCGCGCGACGAGTTGAACGCGGCGCTTCGGCAAACGATCGAAACGGGCGCACCGTTCGATATCGAAGTCGACTTCAAGACCGCGCAGGGTGAACAGCGCCGCGTCCGGGTTCTCGGCGAGTGCGAAACCGTCGAGGGTCAGACCGTTGCGCTGGTCGGCGTTTTTCAGGACGTGACCGAACGCCACGCGCTAGAGGTCAACCTCCGGCGGTCGGCGAATACGGATTCGCTGACCGGTATAGGCAACCGCGCTGCCTTCGATCGCGCGCTGGATGCCGCGATGACGCGGTCGCATGCGGACGGTACACCGCTGTTGCTCGCGCTGGTCGATCTCGATGGGTTCAAGGCGATCAACGATACGCTTGGTCATACGGCGGGCGACGACGTGTTGCGCGGCGTCGGCCGGATCTTGAAATCTTCCTGGATGAAGAACAGCTTTGCCGCACGCATCGGTGGCGACGAGTTCGCGATCCTGATCGAGGATCCCGGGATGACCGCGAATCCGGAGTATATCAGCAGCAGGCTGGAGGAAGCGTTGCGCTTTCCGGTCGCGCTGAACGGCCTCGCGATGGTCAGCGCAGGCACGGTCGGCATCACTGCCCTCGACCGCGATTGCCATTCGGTCCGCGACTTCATCCACCGCGCCGACACGATCCTGTACAAGGCGAAGCGCGCCCGCGTAGGCGAACGCCGGCGGCCGAACCGGAACGCTGCGTAACGTCGCGTCGACCACTCCGACGTAGACGGTTCACGCGGAGTCGATCTGTCCCCATATACCGACATGATGTCGTCCCGAGCCCGTGTCCTGATACTCAACGCCGCCCTCGGGCCGCTCGATTACCGCGTGCCCGCCGGCATGAGCGTCGAGCCGGGCTCGGTCGTGGTCGCACCGCTGGGGCCAAGGCAGTTGCTCGGCGTGGTGTGGGAGGCGGAGCGGATGCCCTCCGATGCGGAGGTCGGCGACAACCGGTTGCGCAACCTGCTCGCGGTCGCCGACGTGCCGCCGCTGGGGGCGCCGTTGCGGCGGTTGGTCGAATGGACGGCGGATTATTACCTCGCCCCGGCGGCGTCGGTGTTGCGCATGACGCTGGCGTCGACTTCGGCATTGGAAGGTGCGCGGACTGCCGTGGAGTACCGGGCAACGGGCGTCGTTCCGCCACGCCTCACACCGCAGCGTGAGCAGGCGCTGGAGCGGATCGGCGATCGCCAGGGTCTGATCCGCGAACTCGCCACGCTTGCCGAGGTCAGCGACGCGGTGATCCGGGGACTGGCAAAGGTCGGTGCGATCGCGGCGGTCGAGGTCAGTATCGACAGCCCCTACCCCGTGCCCGATCCGCAGCACCACGAGCCGACGCTGTCCGAAGACCAGCGTGCGGCGGCCGATGCGCTGGTGGCGGGTGTGGCAGAGCATGCGTTCCATCCGACGCTGCTCGACGGCGTCACCGGGTCCGGCAAGACCGAAGTGTATTTCGAGGCGGTGGCGCAGGCGATCCGCGACGGGCGCCAGACTTTGGTGCTGCTCCCCGAGATCGCCTTGACCGAGCCGTTCCTCAAGCGATTCCACGACCGGTTCGGGTGCGAGCCGATCGCGTGGCATTCGGGACTGCGCTCGACCCAGCGGCGGCGGGCTTGGCGGGCGATCGCCAGTGGTGAGGCGTTGGTGACGGTAGGCGCACGCTCGGCCCTGTTCCTCCCGTACCGCGACCTCGGGCTGATCGTCGTCGACGAGGCGCACGAGACCAGCTTCAAGCAGGAAGAAGGCGTGCATTATCATGCGCGCGACGTCGCGGTGATGCGCGGCAAATTTGAGGGCTGTCCGGTCATCCTCGCCTCCGCCACGCCGGCGATCGAAACGCGGCAACAGGTCGCGACGGGGCGGTACGCGGAGTTGAAGCTCCCGGGCCGGTTCGGGGCGGCAGAGATGCCGACGATCGAGCCTATCGATCTCATCAAGGAGCCGCCCGAGCGTGGTCGCTGGCTCGCACCGCGGCTTGTGAAGGCGATGCAGGCGACGCTGGAGCGGCGCGAGCAGTCGTTGTTGTTCCTCAACCGGCGCGGGTACGCACCGCTGACGCTGTGCCGGACATGCGGGCACCGGTTCCAGTGCCCGAACTGTACCGCTTGGATGGTCGAGCATCGCCTGACGCGGCGGTTGGCGTGCCATCATTGCGGGCATGCCGAACCGACGCCTCGCGTCTGCCCCGAGTGCAAGGGCGAGGACACGCTCGTCGCCTGCGGGCCGGGGGTCGAGCGGATCGCGGACGAGGTGACGGCGCTGTTCCCCGAGGCGAAGACGGCGGTGGTGACGTCCGACACGATCTGGTCGCCGGCCAAGGCGGCGGAGTTCGTTGGGCGGATGGAGGCGGGCGACATCGATATCGTCGTCGGCACGCAGCTTGTTACCAAGGGGTATCACTTCCCCAACCTGACCTTGGTCGGCGTGGTCGATGCCGACCTCGGGCTAGACGGTGGTGACCTCCGCGCGGCCGAGCGGACATTCCAGCAGATCCGGCAGGTGTCGGGGCGCGCGGGGCGTGGCGAGAAGCCGGGGCACGTGTTCATCCAGACGCATAGTCCGGGCGCGCAGGTCATGCAGGCGCTGATCACCGGCGACGCGGATGCGTTCTATGCCGCGGAGACGGACGCACGGAAGGACGCGGGCGCGCCGCCGTTCGGAAGATATGCCGCGATCGTGGTGTCGTCGGAGGACCAGTCCTGCGCGCACGAGACGGCCAAGCTGGTGGGGCGGAGTGTGCCCGAGGTTGAGGGGATGCACGTCTATGGCCCCGCGCCGGCGCCGTTGGCGATGTTGCGGGGGCGACACCGGTATCGGCTGCTGGTCCATGCGCGGCGGGCACTGGACGTGCAGGACGTCATTCGGGATTGGCTGGGGAAGCTGGACTGGCCGTCCAAGGTGCGAGTGACGGTGGACGTCGACCCGTATAATTTCTTGTAAGGGCGGGGCTCCGACCCCCGCGAGGTAATGCCACCCCGGCGGAGGCCGGGGCCCAATCGGGGGACGCAGGTGATATGCGCCGCGCTTCGTTACTTCGACCGTTCCAATTGGGCCCCGGCCTTCGCCAGGGTGGAAGCAGAAAAGTGAGAACTAAGGTTGCTAACCCGCGAAGGCGGGTGGCCAGACTGGGTCCCCGCCTTCGCGGGGACACAACCTTAAGGTCAGTTCGTACGCTTACTCGCCGGCGTGCTCGGCAAGCACCGTCAGGCCCTTGGCGTTGACCTCTGCAAAACCGCCCTTGATCGCGATGACCTCGGGGGTGCCGTTCTCCGTGCGGAAGATCTGGACGCCACCGTCGCGGACCGTCGACATGAAGGGCGCGTGGCCTTCGAGGACGCCGAAATCGCCTTCGGTGCCGGGGACGACGACCATGTAGACCTCCTCCGAGCGGACGAGCTTTTCTGGCGTGACGAGTTCGAAATGCAGCATGTCTGTGTCTCACTCCCCTCCCGCATGCGGGAGGGGCCGGGGGTGGGCTCGCGCCTTCAGCGTCGCGCGACGTGGAGGGCGGGTGCCCACCCCCCAGCCCCCTCCCCGCTTGCGGGAGGGGGAGCAGTAGAAGTTACGCTTCCGCGGCCATCTTTTCGGCCTTGGCGACGGCTTCGTCGATGCCGCCGACCATGTAGAACGCCGCCTCTGGCAAGTGATCATACTCGCCCTCGACCACCGCCTTGAACGACCGGACCGTGTCCTCGAGCTGGACGAACTTGCCGCTGATGCCGGTGAAGACCTCGGCGACGTGGAACGGCTGGCTCAGGAACTTCTGGATCTTACGCGCACGCTGGACGGTGAGCTTATCCTCTTCCGACAGCTCGTCCATGCCGAGAATCGCGATGATGTCCTGCAGCGACTTGTACTTCTGCAGCGTCGACTGAACGGCACGCGCTGTGTCGTAATGCTCCTGGCCGACCACACGTGGCTCGAGCAGACGCGAAGTCGAGTCGAGCGGATCGACTGCCGGATAGATGCCCAGCTCCGAGATCGCACGGTTGAGGTTGGTCGTCGCATCAAGATGCGCGAACGACGTGGCCGGCGCCGGATCGGTAAGATCGTCGGCCGGCACGTACACCGCCTGCACCGAGGTGATCGACCCCTTGTTGGTCGACGTGATGCGCTCCTGCAGCGCGCCCATGTCGGTCGACAGCGTCGGCTGATAGCCCACCGCCGACGGGATGCGGCCGAGCAGTGCCGAAACCTCTGCGCCCGCCTGCGTGAAGCGGAAAATGTTGTCGACGAAGAACAGCACGTCCTGGCCTTCGACGTCGCGGAAATACTCGGCGATCGTCAGGCCCGACAGCGCGACGCGGGCACGCGCGCCTGGCGGCTCGTTCATCTGGCCAAATACGAGCGCGACCTTCGAGCCTTCCGACTGCGGATTTCCGTCGGCATCCTTGGCGATGACGCCTGCGTCGAGGAACTCGTGGTACAGATCGTTACCCTCGCGAGTACGCTCGCCGACGCCTGCGAACACCGAAGTGCCGCCGTGACCCTTGGCGATGTTGTTGATCAGCTCCTGGATCAGCACGGTCTTGCCGACGCCTGCGCCGCCGAACAGGCCGATCTTGCCGCCCTTCGCATAGGGTGCGAGCAGATCGATGACCTTGATGCCAGTAACCAGGATCGCGCTCTCGGTCGACTGATCGACAAACAGCGGCGCCGAGGCATGGATCGGGGCAGTCGTCTCTGCGCCGACCGGGCCGCGCTCGTCGATCGGCTCGCCGATGACGTTGAGAATGCGGCCGAGCGTCTTCGGGCCGACCGGAACGCGGATCTGCGAACCGGTGTCGGTGACGGTCTGCCCGCGGGTCAGACCCTCGGTGGCGTCCATCGCGATCGTGCGAACGGTGTTCTCGCCGAGATGCTGCGCGACTTCGAGGACGAGCCGGTTGCCGTTGTTATTGGTTTCGAGCGCCGACAGAATGGCGGGCAAATTGTCGGGGAAATGCACGTCGACGACCGCACCGATGACCTGCGAGATGCGGCCGGTGTTGTTGGTGGCCTTGGGGGCGAGTGTGGTTCCGAGGGTCTCTGGGGCGGTTGCCATTGTCTGCTTCCTTGGACTTACTTGAGCGCTTCGGCGCCCGAGATGATTTCGACCAGCTCGGTCGTGATCGCGGCTTGGCGGGTACGGTTGTATTGGATCGAGAGGCGCGTGATCATGTCGCCGGCATTGCGCGTGGCGTTGTCCATCGCGTTCATGCGCGAACCCTGCTCAGACGCCGCGTTTTCGAGCAGCGCACGGAAAATCTGGATCGCGACGTTGCGCGGCAGGAGATCGGCGAGGATCGCTTCCTCGTCGGGCTCATACTCGGTCACGGCTTCGGCCGGGGCGTTGGGCCCGCCTGCCTTTGCGCCTTCTGCACCCGGGACGGACGAAATGGGCACGGGCACGATCTGGATGCCGGTCGGAACCTGCACCAGCGCCGACACGAACTTCGCGTAGAACAGATGGGCGACGTCGAACTGACCCTCGCCGAAGCGCTTGATCAGGTCTTCGGAGATTTCCTGCGCGTCGCTGAACGCGAGCCGCTTGATCTGGCCCATCTCGTGGTCGGCGAGGATGTCGTTCGGGAAGAAGCGCTTGATCACGCGCCCCTTTTTGCCCGCGACGTAGAACTTCACAGTCTTGCCGGCCGCGATCAGCTCCTCTGCCTTGCGACGTGCCGCACGGACGATGTTGGTGTTGAACGCACCGGCCAGGCCGCGTTCCGATGTCGCGATGACGATCAGGTGGACCTGGTCCTTGCCGGTGCCCGCGAGCAGCGGCGAAGCGCCCGGCGCGATGCCGACACGCCCCGCGAGGCTCGCCATCACCGCTTCGAGACGCTCGGCATACGGACGCCCGGCAACCGCCGCGTCCTGCGCCCGGCGCAGCTTCGCAGCGGCGACCATCTTCATCGCCTTGGTGATCTTCTGCGTCGACTTCACCGAGCCGATGCGGATCTTGAGGGCCTTAAGTGATGCCATCGTCTCTTCCTGCTCCCTCGCCCCTCCGGGGAGAGGGTTGGGGTGAGGGGCTGCCAGGGGCGGCACCTCGCGGTACTGCCCCTCACCCCGACCCTCTCCCCGCAGGGGAGAGGGAGTTTACTTAAGCGAACGTCTTCGCGAACGCTTCGAGCGCTGCCTTCAGCTTGTCCTTCGCCTCGTTACCCAAATCGCGGGTATCGCGGATCAGCTTCAGCACGTCGGCGTGGTTCGCGCGCATGTCGGCCAGCAGCGCCTGCTCGTAGCGGGTCACGTCGGCGACCGGCACCTTGTCGAGATAGCCGCTGGTGCCGGCGAAGATCGACACGGTCTGCTCTTCGAACGGCAACGGCGAGAACTGCGCCTGCTTCAGCAGCTCGGTCAGGCGCGCGCCGCGGTTGAGCAGCTTCTGCGTCGACGCATCGAGATCCGACCCGAACTGCGCGAACGCCGCCATCTCGCGGTACTGCGCCAGCTCGAGCTTGATCGAGCCCGATACCTTCTTCATCGCCTTGGTCTGTGCGGCCGAACCGACGCGGCTCACCGACAGGCCGACGTTGATCGCCGGACGTACGCCCGAGAAGAACAGGTCCGTCTCGAGGAAGATCTGGCCGTCGGTGATCGAGATCACGTTGGTCGGGATGTACGCCGAAACGTCGCCCGCCTGCGTCTCGATAATCGGCAGCGCGGTCAGCGAGCCGCCGCCATTCGCGTCCGACATCTTCGCCGCACGCTCGAGCAGAGCGGCTGTGGAGATAGAACACGTCGCCGGGATATGCCTCACGGCCCGGAGGACGACGCAGCAGCAGCGACATCTGGCGGTACGCGACCGCCTGCTTCGACAGATCGTCGTAGCAGATCAGCGCGTGCATGCCGCGGTCGCGGAAATACTCGCCCATCGCGACGCCGGTGTAGGGCGCGAGATACTGGAGCGGTGCGGGGTCCGACGCGGTCGCGGCGATGACGATGGTATATTCCATCGCGCCATTCTCTTCGAGCGTCTTGACGAGCTGGGCGACGGTCGAGCGCTTCTGGCCGATCGCGACATACACGCAATACAGCTTCTTCGACTCGTCGTCGCCGGCGTTGGCGATCTTCTGGTTGATGAACGCGTCGATCGCGACGGCCGACTTGCCGGTCTGGCGATCGCCGATGATCAGTTCGCGCTGGCCGCGGCCGACGGGGACGAGGGCGTCGATCGCCTTGAGGCCCGTCTGGACCGGCTCGCTGACCGACTGGCGCGGGATGATGCCCGGCGCCTTCACTTCGACGCGGCTGCGCTCGGTGGTGTGGATCGGGCCCTTGCCGTCGATCGGGTTACCGAGGCCATCGACCACGCGGCCGAGCAGCTCCTTGCCGATCGGCACGTCGACGATCGTGCCGGTGCGCTTGACGATGTCGCCTTCCTTGATCTCGGAATCGCTCCCGAAGATCACGACGCCGACGTTATCGGCCTCGAGGTTGAGCGCCATGCCCTGCACGCCGTTCGAGAATTCGACCATCTCGCCGGCCTGGACGTTGTCGAGGCCGAAGATGCGCGCGATGCCGTCGCCGACGCTCAGCACCTGGCCGGTCTCGCTGACCTGGGCCTCGGTGCCGAAATTGGCGATCTGATCCTTGATGATCTTCGAGATTTCTGCGGCGCGGATATCCATTAGCTTAGCCCTTCATCGCGTGCGCGAGAGTGTTGAGACGCGTCTTGATCGACGAATCGATCATCTGGCTGCCGACGCGGACGACGAGTCCACCCAGCAACGATGGGTCGACGCTGAGGTCGACGGAAACTTCACGGCCGACCCGCTGGCGGAGCTGATGCTTCAGCTCGATCACCTGCTCGTCGGTCAGCGGATGCGCGGACGTCACCTCGGCGGCGATCTCACCGCGATGCTGCGCGGCAAGTGTACGGAATGCCTTGATGATCTTCGGCAGCGCGCCCAGCCGGTGGTTCTCGGCGAGGACACCGAGGAAGCTCTTGGTAGTCGCATCGACACCGAGTTCGTCGGCGACCGCGGAGACTGCCTTCACGGCGGCGCCACGCGACACCATCGGGCTGGACGTGAGCGTACGGAAGTCTTCCGACTGCGTCAGCGCGTCGCGCACGTTCGCCAGGCTCGACTCGACCGCGTCGATCGTCTTCGCGTCACGTGCCAGTTCGAACAGGGCCAGCGCATAACGCCCGCCCAAGCTCGCCTGAATAGCGCCGCCGACATTACCGGGGGATGTCTCCACGGACCTTTGAATCCTCGCCTGAAACCGAAAATAGTGCCGCCCCATGGGGGAAGAGGGCGCGAAAGCACCTCTCATGGGACGCGGCGCGGGTAGCATCGGGTTCGCGGATTGGCAACCCGGCCGGAGGGTCGGGGCGAGCGGTTTGTGACTGTTTTGTCATTCGCCGAAGGTTGGAAGGCTCCAACCTTGCCCCTCGCCGTCATCACCGCACAAGCGGGGATCCCTATCCTCCGGACCCAGCGCTTTCACCACACGGCCTGCCACTATGGGTTCCCGCCTCCGCGGGAATGACGATAATGGTGACGAATTGGATCACACGACGAGGACGAGAGCATGACCGGCATGATGGAAACGATGACGATGTCCGACGGCGCGAGCGTTGCGGTCTATCACGCGCAGCCAACCGGCGAGCGCCGCGGTGGCCTCGTGCTGGTGCAGGAGATTTTCGGCGTGACCGACCACATCCGCGACCTGTGCGACGAATACGCCGCCGACGGTTACGAGGTGCTGGCACCGGCCTTGTTCGATCGCGAGCATCCCGGTTTCGAGGCGGACTATTCGGGTGATGGCCTCGCGCGCGGTGTCGAACTCGCCCGCCAGCTTCACCCGTTCGAGCTGTCGCTGAAGGACGTCCAGACCTGCATCGACACACTGGCACCGGCAGGCCCGGTGTTCGTGGTCGGCTATTGCTATGGCGGTTCGGTCGCGTGGTTCGCCTCTACCAAGCTCACCGGCGTCGCGGCGGCGAGCGGCTATTACGGGAGCATGATTCCGGCCGCGGCGGACGAGGAACCCAAGGTGCCGGTGATCCTGCACTTCGGTCGCCACGACCACGGCATCCCGATGGAAGGCGTCGAGCAGGTCATCGCCAAGGATTGGCCGAACGCGACGGTGTATGTCTACGAGGCTGGCCACGGGTTCAACTCGGACCGCCGGAAGGATTATCACGAGCCGAGTGCGGACCTGGCGAAGCAGCGCACGCTGGAGCTGTTCCGCGCGAATGGGGGCTGAGCGCTCTTCTGCTCCCCTCCTCACTTCTGCCCCCCCTCCCTTCCAGGGAGGGGAGCAGTAAGCGCCGCTCACTCCGCCGGGAAATCCGCCCCCAAGCTCGCCGCCTTGTGCGCCTCGATCTCCTTCAACCGCCCGGCCATCTTCTCGACGACCGCATCATACCCCCAGCGTCCCAGCACCAGATGCCGCGGCGGGTTCGCATCCTCGGTCAGTGCGATCATCGCCTCGCCCGCCCGCACCGGATCGCCGGCCTGCGTCCCGCTGACCTCGCGCGTGCTGTCGAGCCGCTTGCCCGCCGTCTCGGCATAATCCGCAATCGCCACCGGAGTCTGCTTCAGCGACCGCCCCGCCCAATCCGTCCGGAACGGCCCCGGCTCGACGCACGTCACGGCGATCCCCAGCGGCGCAACCTCCGCGAGCAGCGAATCCGAGAACCCCTCCACCGCATGCTTCGACGCAGCATAGTAGCCCGAGCCCGGAAACCCGACCAACCCCGCGACCGAAGTGATGTTGATGACATGCCCGCTCTTCTGCGCCCGCATCACCGGCAGAACGGCGCGCGTAAGGGCGAACAGCCCGAACACGTTCGCATCGAACTGCGCGCGGATCTCGGCGTCGTCGCCCTCCTCGATCGACGCCTGATAACCATAGCCCGCATTGTTCACGAGCACGTCGATCCGCCCGAATTTGGCCTTGGCCTGCGCGACTGCATCGTCGATCTGAGCCTGATCGGTGACGTCGAGTGACACGGCGAGCGCACGATCCTCAACGCCGTCTGCAAGGTCGGCAACCCGCCCCGCATCCCGCGCGGTAACCACCGCCCGCCAACCGCGCGCGAGCACGAGCTTGGCGAGTTCGCGACCGAAACCGGTCGAGCAGCCGGAAATGAACCAGACGGGCGTGTCGGAGGCCATGAGACATCTTTCGTTATGGGGTATGCACGGAAGAACGGCCGGGCCGCCCATTCGGGTCCGCTTTGATCGCAAGCCGCGGGATGCGCGCGCGTCGCGACCGGCTATACCGATCCAATGAGCACCGCCCCTGACGACGACACCGCCTGGACCGCGTTCGAAGCCCGCGACCGCGCGTGGGACGGCCGGTTCGTCGTAGGCGTGAAGACCACCGGCATCTACTGCAAGCCGAGTTGCCCCGCGCGCCACCCCAAGCGCGAGAACGTCACCTTCCACCCCGATCCGCCAAGCGCACGTGCCGCCGGCTTCCGCGCATGTTTGCGCTGCACCCCGGACGAGGTAGGCCGCGACCGGATCGCCGTCGCCGCCGCCGTCGCGCTGCTCGAAGCCGCCGAGGACCGCCTCTCGCTCGACGCGATCGCGGCGAAAGTCGGCTACGCGCCGCATCATTTCCACCGCCTGTTCAAGCGCGCCACCGGCGTCACGCCCGCCGCGTATGCCCGCGCACTGCGCACCGGCCGCGCGGTCGACGCCCTATCGGAGGATTCGACCGTGACCGAAGCGATCTACGACGCGGGCTATTCCGCCCCGAGCCGCTTCTACGAGGCGGATGCGAAACGGCTGGGCATGGCCCCCAGCGCGTGGGCGCGCGGCGGCGAAGGCGTCACGATCCGCTGGACGGTCGCCGACACGAGCCTAGGCCCACTGTTCGTCGCGGCAACCGACAAGGGCCTGTGCCGCGTATCCTTCGATGAGGATGCCGAAGTACTCCGACGCCGCTTCCCCAACGCCCATATCGAGCAGGGCGACAAATCGCTTGCCGACCTAGCCGCGCAGGTCGTTGCGGCCGTAGAGTCCCCCGAACGCGACCACGACCTCCCGCTCGACGTCAGAGGCACCGCGTTCCAGGAAGCCATCTGGCAAGCCCTGCGCACCATCCCGATCGGCGAGACCCGCACCTACAGCGAACTCGCAGCGCTCGCCGGCCGCCCCGCCGCGGTCCGCGCTGCCGGCACCGCGTGCGGACAGAACCCGGTCTCGATCGTCATCCCCTGCCACCGTGCACAACGCATCGGCGGTGCGCTCGGCGGCTACGCGTACGGGCTGGACCGCAAGCGCGCGCTGCTGGCGGCGGAAGCTCAGCGCGCCGACTTGCAGGAGTAGACCAGCTTCTCGTTCGGTAGAGGCGGCAGCACCGCGCGGACCGCCGCCTGCTGCCCGGCGAGCCGTGCCAGCGCGGCATCGTCCATGTTGCAGACGTTCGGCACGACACCCCGCGCGGTCCGCGCCGCGTCCATCCCCGCCGCCGACAGCAGATAGCGCGTGTTCGAATAGATGCGTGTCGCCGGATCGAACGACAGGACGGATACGGTCTGCTCTGCATCGGGCACCAACACGCGGTCCCAGCGGCTGTTCGCGCCGACATACTGCGTCTTGCCGTTCATGCAGCCCTTGGCACCCCAGTCGATCGGCACGTCCTCGCTGGACGAGATCGTAATCCGGCTTCGTTCCGGGATCAGCGTGCAGATCAGCTTGCCGAGCGCAGCATCCGGCGTCGATATCCGCGTCTTAGGCAGCGCGGACAGCGGCACGTCGACTTCGCCCGAAGGCCGCAGCACGAACACGACGATCGCGACCAACACGCTCAGTCCGCCGATACCCAGCGCCCACACCGCCTGCCGCCGCTGGCCACGCGATTCGAGCAACCCAGCGCTCCCGATCACCAGCGCACCGGCGACCAGCAGCAGCCCGGCAATCGCCATGACGTTCTCGCGCGCGCGTCCCGCCTCGGTCCGCGCCTTCTCCAACGCAATCTCGCGAGTCATCGCATCCTGCGTCGCCGCATCGCGCTTGGCGGATGCAGCATCGGCCGTCGCCCGCGCATCCGCATCGGCGTCCTGTCGCAGGCGATCCTCGATCGACGTGCACCCGGTCCCGATCGACGCATAAGGCTGTTTCGCATCGCGCAGGAAACCGGCCAGCTCGGTATCCGCGATCGCGAAGCCGAACGTCGAATCGCCCTCTTCGCCGCGGGTGATCGCCGAATTCACGCCGATCACCCGCCCACAGCGGTCGAGCAAGGGGCCGCCCGAATTACCACGCGCGATGCTCGCCGTGTGCAGCAGAACCTCGACGTTGCTCAGCACCCGCCGCCCGGAAAGCACGCCTTCCGACCGCACCGGCGTCATCGGCCGGATGTAATCGGCCGCCGATCGCGCGGTCGCCAAGTCGACGTTACCGGGGAAGCCGAGCGACACCACCGCGTCGCCCTCACTCATCGGCCCGGTATAGAGCGCGCTCGGCGGCAAGCGCGCGCCGGTGAACTCGATCAGCGCCAGGTCGCGCTGCGAATCATACGCGATCACCTTGCCCTGGTAGGATTTGCTGCCCTCGGTCGGGACGATGCCGACGACGACGTTGTCGGGGTAGCGCTCGGCAAGGTCGACGACGTGCGCGTTGGTGACGATCCGGTTGGGGGCGATCGCGAAGCCGCTGCCATGGCCGAAGCCGACCACCTGGTCGTCGACCACCGCGATCGTGACGACGCGCACCACGCCGCGCCCGGTGGCGGCGATGTCGTCGGCCGATGCCGAGCTGGCCAACCCGAAGGTGAGCGCGAGAAGGAGCAGCAGGCGGATCATGCGCCTGCCTTCGGGGAGTTCGCGGCGGCGATCAACCCTGACCATCGCACCGCACGACACCGGCCCTTTCACGTGCCTGTTTTGGTTAGCAAATTATCAAGTCTTCGCGCCTAACCCGGTGGGCATTCATCCAGGGACACAGGCATGAGCGCATTCGGGCGTCGTAATGGCATCGGCGGGGGGCAGTCGGCCCGTCCCGCATTCGGCGTCGCGCGTCCGATGCAGGGAAGCTCCATCCCGGGCGGCAGTCCGGTGGCGCGCGCCGAACCCGAAGGCGGCGCACAATTCCCGCCAATCGATTCGTTGCCGATGCCCGGCGAAACCGAAGGCTTCGACCCCGGCACGATGCCCGCCGGCCAACTCGACGCGATGCAGCGCCTGTCCGACCGCCAGAATGCAAGCGGCGAGGCCGCCAACAGCCGGACCGAGGGCTTCGAACAGTCGATCCACAAGATCAAGGAACAGGTCCTCCCGCGCCTGCTCGAACGCGTCGATCCGGAGGCGGCGGCGACGCTCAACAAGGACGAGCTGGCCGAGGAATTTCGCCCGATCATCGGCGAAGTGCTCGCCGAGCTGAAGCTGACGCTCAACCGCCGCGAGCAGTTCGCGCTGGAAAAGGTGCTGGTCGACGAACTGCTCGGGCTCGGGCCGTTGGAAGAGCTGCTGGCGGATCCGAACATCACCGACATCATGGTGAACGGCCCCGACCAGACCTATGTCGAGCGCAAAGGCAAGCTCGAACTCGCACCGATCCAGTTTCGCGACGAAGAGCATCTGTTCCAGATCGCCCAGCGGATCGTGAACTCGGTCGGCCGCCGCGTCGACCAGACTACCCCGCTTGCCGATGCCCGCCTCAAGGATGGCTCGCGCGTCAACGTGATCGTCCCGCCGCTGAGCTTGCGCGGCACGGCGATCTCGATCCGTAAGTTCTCCGCGAAACCGATCACGCTCGACATGATGGCAGGCTTTGGGTCGATGTCGCCGAAGATGGCCACCGCGCTGAAGATCGCGGGCGCATCGCGGTTCAACGTCGTGATCTCGGGCGGTACCGGTTCGGGCAAGACGACGATGCTCAACGCGCTTTCGAAGATGATCGACCCCGGCGAACGCGTGCTGACGATCGAGGACGCCGCCGAGCTTCGCCTGCAACAGCCGCACTGGCTCCCGCTCGAAACCCGCCCGGCCAATCTGGAGGGCCAGGGCGAGATCAGCATCCGCGACCTCGTCAAGAACGCGCTGCGTATGCGTCCCGACCGGATCATCCTCGGCGAGATACGTGGCGCGGAGTGTTTCGACATGCTCGCGGCCATGAACACGGGTCACGACGGATCGATGTGCACCCTCCACGCTAACTCCCCGCGCGAGGCGCTGGCGCGTATGGAGAACATGGTGATGATGTCCGACATCAAGGTGCCGAAGGAAGCGATCTCGCGCCAGATTGCCGACTCGGTCGAGCTGATCATCCAGGTGAAGCGCCTACGCGACGGCTCGCGCCGGGTGACCAACATCACCGAGGTTATCGGGATGGAGGGCCCGGTGATCGTCACGCAGGAACTGTTCAAGTTCGAGTATCTGGACGAGTCGGCGGACGGGAAAATTCTGGGCGAATACCGGTCGATGGGATTGCGGCCGTACACGCTGGAGAAGGCCAAGCAGTTCGGGTTCGACCAGGCGTATCTGGAGGCGTGCCTGTAGCGGACGTCGCTATCGGCGCCCACCTCCCCGATGAAAATTGCTGCGGCGGCACAGGCTAAGGTTTCGACCCCGGCGGAGGCCGGGGCCCAGGTGGGGGACAGTAATAACTGCGAACGGCGCTTTGTTACTCCCACCTTTCCAACTGGGCCCCGGCCTCCGCCGGGGAGTAGTTTGCGTCCGTTGCCCACATCCTGAGTTGATCTTCGCTGGGCTGGTATGGGTCGCGCAAGTCGCGCAATGTTGATCGGAGCAAGCGCTCGCCCCGTCTAACGTTCCCTCGCGAACGCGGGGGTCCAGGAGTCACGAACACCGACACCCGTGACCCTGGGCTCCCGCCTTCGCGGGAGAACAAGGATTGTTAAGCCGAGCCAGCAGAGTCACATCGAAAGAAAGCTTGCAGCGCGCAATCGAGCCGGTCCTGCCAACGAGTCTTGCATCCCACCCCTCACCCGACCCCGCCTGGACCAAGCGCCCGCTTGTACCGATCCCCCGACCCGTTAGGGACAAGCCGACATGCGCCGCGCCCTCTTCATGCTCGTCCCGCTGCTGGCGGTCCTCATCGTTTCCGCGCGCGAGCCCGCGAAACCGGTCGCCAGCATCTCCCCCGCAGCACGCGACCGCGGCGTCTACTACCTCGCCGACGACGCCGAAGCCCACTGGGTGCCCTTCGATCTCACCCCCGGCAATCAGATGCGCTTCACGATGCGGCTCGAAGGCCGCGCGGTCACCGCGATCCTCGATAGCGGCGTCAGCTACACCTTGCTCGCCAAGGCCTCTCCCGCCGTCGACACCACCAAGCTTGTCGCCGGCGGCAGTGCGCGGGCGATCGGCGGGTCGGTCGAGCTGGGCTGGATGCCGACGCGGACGCTCGCGATCGGCGGCCTCGCCCGAACCGGCGGCGGTGTCACCGTCACCGATCTTCCGGCGATCGCCACCGGTAGCGCCTCGGCGGTGGACCTGCTCGTCGGCGCGGACCTGTTGGCTGGGCATGCGCTCGACATAGATTACGCCGCGCATCGTTTTCGCCTGCTCCCCTCAGGCCGCCTTCCGTTCAAGGGCGCGACGGCGCCGCTACGCCTTTCCACCGAACGCAGCGTGTACGAAAGCGTCGCGACGCTGGGCCGTCGGCGGCTGACGCCGATGATCGTCGACACCGGCGACGGGTCCTCGGTCACGGTCACGGCGGCCGGCTGGAAGGCGGCCGCGCTGACCGTCCCATCGACCACGGCGATTTCGTTCGGGCTCGCCGGACCGGCGGTCAGCGGCCTTGCGATCGTTCCCGAGCTTCGCGTCGGCGAACTCACGGCGCGCTCCACCGAAGTCCGGATCGAACCCGCGGGCGGCTTCTCGCAAGCGATCGGCGCGGCCGGTCGGATCGGGTCGGGCTTCCTCCAGAACTACCGCGTGCTGCTCGATCCTGGTGCGCGCCGCATGGTGTTTAGCCGCAGCAACGATGCCGATACGCCGCCGCTTCGCTCGACCAGCGGATTGCTCGTCGGTATCGAAAAGGAGCGCCTGAAAGTCCTCCATGTCATGCGCGGCGGCCCTGCGGCGGCGTCCGGCTGGAAGGACGGCGACCTGATCTGCACGATCGACGGCACGCGTATCACGACCAGCTATGCGACCAGTCCGCTCGCGTCCTGGTCGGCGGGCGAACCCGGCCGTATCGTTACGCTCGGCCTCTGCGACGGCACGATACGGCCGCTGACGCTCCGGCGCTTTTACTAGGGCGGACCGGGAAGCCCCCCCCAATCTTGGACGAGACAACATTGCGGAGGAAAGCTTTACCGCTAGTCGCCCCGGTAAGGCGCGCACGGTCTAACCCAGCCTACCGGTCAATCGGCTAGAACGAGCAAGCCTCAAGTCTTGAACGCGAGCCCAACCGTGACCGCCAGCCCGATCAGTGCCAGCATCTGGACGGTCGGCCAGTCCACCCAGCCTACCGAATCCGGATCGCGCCGCCGTCGCCGTCTGCGTTCGCCCAGCCCGGCGACGACGGCGAGCGCGGCCAGTCCGCCGCTCGCACTCCACAACACGGGACTCATCGTTCAGCCGAGCTTCTCGACCTTTTCCTGGAGTTTCGCGAGTTCGCTGCGCAATGCCGCGATCTCGTCGTCCTTGCTGGCGGCGGGTGCGGCTGCGGGTGTGGGGGCGGGCGGCGTCATCGCCTGTGCCGCCACGTCGAACATCGCAAGGTTGCGCTTGGCGATATCGGCAAACGGCGAGTTCGCGAATGCACCCTCGACCGCCGACTTGAACTGGTCGTGGTTCCGACGGAAGCTGTCCATCGACGCTTCCAAATAGCCAGGCACCATCGTCTGCATCGAATCACCGTACATCGAGATCAGCTGGCGAAGGAAATTCACCGGCATCATCGTCTCGCCGCGGCTCTCTTCTTCCATGATGATCTGCGTCAGGACGTTATGCGTGATGTCCTCGTCCGTCTTCGCATCGACCACCTTGAAGTCGCGGCCTTCGCGGGTCATCGTCGCCAGATGATCCAGCGTGATGTAGGATGAAGACTCGGTGTTATAGAGCCGCCGATTGGCGTATTTCTTGATGATGACGATTCCGTCGGCAGCCGGTTGCTTCTTCATGGATCCCCCGTCTTATGTTTGAAACAGAGGCTACAGTCTTTGATGACGCACCGCAACACGGTCCAAGACCCCTGCCCTTGTTCCTATCCGTGCTGCGCAGCGAGACCGCAGCATCGCCCGAACGGATGGCCCGCGCCCTAGCGGGTTTGCGCGCCTATCAGGCCGCACCGCGAGAGAAACGCCCCGATCCGAACCCTGCGATCCACCGTGCCGGCCGCGTCTCGTTACGCGATTACGGCGGCGAAGGTCGTCCCGTCGTGTTCGTCCCCTCGCTGATAAACCCGCCCGATATCCTCGATCATTCGCCTGCGTCTTCGCTGGTGCAATGGATCGCCGCGCAGGGGTTTCATGCCTGGCTGATCGACTGGGGATCCCCCGGCAGCGAGGACCGCGACCTCGATCTGGCGGCGCATGTCGAGCGGTTGCTGGTCCCGCTGCTGCGGGCGCTGCCCGAGCCGCCGGTGTTGATCGGCTATTGCCTCGGCGGGACGCTAGCGCTCGGTGCTGCTGCGATCACGCCGACCGCCGGAGTCGCGACGATCGCCGCCCCCTGGCATTTCGAGGGCTACGGTGAAGGCCGCCCCACACTCGCCGCGACCTGGGCCGCCGTGCAACCCGCCGCGACGATGCTCGGACTGCTGCCGATGGAAGTCCTGCAAGCCGGCTTCTGGCAACTCGACCCGACACGCACCATCGCGAAATACGAAATGTTCGCCGACCTTGCCCCCGACAGCGGCGCGGCGCGCGCGTTCGTCCGACTCGAGGATTGGGCAAACGCAGGCCCCCCCCTCCCCTACGCCGCCGCCGCCTCGCTGTTCGAGGACTGCATCGCCAACGACCTCCCCGGCAAAGGTGAATGGATGATCGCCGGCACACCGGTCGATCCGCTCGCACTCGCCTGCCCGACCGTCGAATTCGTCTCGCTGACCGACCGTATCGTCCCCGCCGCCACCGCGATCGGCCTGGCCGACCGCCGCGATCTCGGCGCAGGCCATGTCGGGATGGTCGTCGGTCGCCGTGCCCGCGCGCAGCTCTGGGAACCGTTAGCCAACTGGATCACGGCGCTCGGCTGACCTACATGGGATCCAAACAAAGAGGATCCCGACATGACCGACCCACGTCCAACCGCCCCTCTCCCCGGCGACGTCGTCATCACCGCCGCCAAGCGCACGCCCGTCGGCAGCTTCCTGGGTGCGTTCGCGACCACCCCGGCCCACGAACTCGGTCGCATCGCGATTGAAGCCGCGCTCGAACAGGCGGGCGTCACGGGCGCAGACGTATCCGAAGTGATCCTCGGCCAGGTCCTCACCGCCGCGCAGGGCCAGAACCCCGCCCGCCAGGCCTCGATGGCGGCCGGTGTCCCGAAGGAGATCCCTGCCTGGGGCGTCAACCAGGTCTGCGGTTCAGGCCTCCGCGCGGTCGCACTTGCCGCTCAGGCAATCCAGACCGGCGACGCGACCATCGTTGTTGCGGGCGGCCAGGAGTCGATGTCGCTGTCCGCGCACGCCCAGTCGATCCGCGGCGGCCAGAAGATGGGCAACCTTAGCCTCGTCGACACGATGGTCAGCGACGGCCTGACCGACGTCTTCAACGGCTATCACATGGGTATCACCGCCGAGAACCTCGCCGAGCAATACCAGGTCACGCGCGCCGAACAGGACGCCTTCTCGGTCGCCTCGCAGAACAAGGCCGAGGCCGCACGTGGCTCAGGGAGGTTCAAGGACGAGATCGCCCCCGTCACGATCAAGGGCCGCAAGGGCGACACCGTGGTGTCGGACGACGAATACATCCGCGCCGGCGCGACGATCGAGAGCGTTTCGGGCGTGAAGCCCGCGTTCAAGAAGGACGGCACGGTCACCGCTGCGAACGCGAGCGGCCTCAACGACGGCGCCGCCGCACTCGTGATGATGCGCCGCGACGAAGCCGAACGCCGCGGCTCGCCGATCCTCGCAACGATCAAAAGCTGGGCCTCGGCCGGCGTCGACCCGTCGATCATGGGCATCGGCCCCGTCCCAGCGACCAAGCGCGCGCTGGAGAAAGCCGGCTGGACGCTAGCCGACCTCGACCTGATCGAAGCCAACGAAGCCTTCGCCGCGCAGGCCCTGTCCGTCGGCAAGGAACTCGGCTGGGATGCGAGCAAGGTCAACGTCAACGGCGGCGCGATCGCGATCGGCCACCCGATCGGCGCGAGCGGCGCGCGCGTCCTGACGACGCTGATCTACGAGATGCAGAAGCGTGATGCGAAGAGGGGTTTGGCGACGCTGTGCATCGGTGGTGGCATGGGGATTGCTATGTGTCTGGAGAGGTAGAAAACTGACCTTATGTTGCGGGAATGTGACAGTAATATACTAAAGTGGCAAAAAAATTTAACATTCAGCCATTAACCATTGCGCATCCGCTGGCTTTAGCGGCAACTTGCCCCCGTTCAGCGCCATAAAGGCCTGTAAACGGGGGTTAATTGATGGTGATTTCTCGCTTAGCGAGCGCGACTGCGCTCGCCGGTACTTTGTTTTTCGTACCTGGCCTGGCGGCTGCACAAACACAGCCGAACAGCGTCGAAGTACCCTATGGTCCGGCTCAGGCAGGTGCCGCTACGACTCCACCCGCGCCTGCGACGGGCCAGAGTGGATCATCTGACAGCACGGACCAGACAGCGGCTCCCGACGATGAAATCACGGTCACCGGGTCGCGCATTCGCGTCAGCCGCAAGATCGACGCCGCCGTACCCGTGACGACGATCACGGCGGCACAGTTACTCGGTACGCGAGGCGACGTTTCTCTCGGTGACGCGCTCAACCAATTGCCGCAGCTTCGCTCGACGTTCAGCCAGGCGAACTCGACGGGCAGCATCGGCACCGCGGGTCTCAGCCTGCTCGATCTGCGCGGGCTGGGTACCGCGCGGACGCTGACGCTGGTCAACGGACGTCGCGTCGTGACAGCGGTTCCCGGCAACTATACGCCAGACGTCAACACGATCCCCTACGATCTCGTGGAATCGGTCGATATCGTCACCGGTGGCAACTCGGCAATCTACGGATCCGATGCGATCGCCGGCGTCGTTAACTTCCGCCTGCGCAAGGATTACGAAGGCCTGAAACTTCGCGGCCAGGGCGGCGTGACATCGTACGGCGACCGCGGCACCTATCTCGTCAGCGGCGTTGCCGGCCACAATTTCTTCGACGGGAAGATCAATCTTACCGCCTCGGGCGAGTATTCCCGCGCAAACTCCGTCTTCTACAAGGATCGCGACTATCTCGGTGCGTTCAGTGGAACCCCGGCCTTCATCACCACACAAAGCACGTCTGCCCCTAATCGCAATTTCGATGGTGTACCGAATACGTCGTTCGTCCCCCGTGGCAGCGTATTCAGCAATCGCTCGACCGGTGGCAGCGTCATCACGTCATGCCCCGCAACGGCAACCGCGGCAAACCTTGCTCAGCGGACCAATGTCTGTACCGGGCAGTTGTCGCCTACCGGTGGTCCGATCGCCTATACCTATGTCTTCCAGCCCGATGGCTCACTCGCTCGTGACAGCAACATCACCGACCTTCGCTCGATCGGCGGTGGCGTGCTGGGCGGCTTCGGCGCCACAGGCGTCGAGGATGCGATGCTGCTGCCGAAGAACGAAAGGTATGTCGCCAACATCAATTTGAGCGGCAATTTCTCGCCGGCTTTCAAGCCGTTCATCGAAGCGACGTACGTCAAGGTGGATGTCGAGCAGCAGTCGACCCAGCCGACCTTCACCGGGGGCACGTTGTCATCCACCTTCAGCGTCAACAACCCGTTCCTGTCCGCAGCGAACCGTGCAACGCTGACGTCGATCCTGGCACCGGGCGCGACCAGTTTCACGCTGAACCGTTTCAACAACGATTTCGGCACGCGCTCGGAGTTCCACAACCGCGAAACCTATCGTGGTGTGATCGGGGTCGAGGGCGACATCAGCAAGACCGGTAACCTGCACTACGAAGTTGCTGGAAACTACGGTCGCACTGAGAACCGATATCGGACGGGCGGCAACGTCCTGCTCGCCAATTACGGGCGCGCCATCAATGCCGTCGTCGCGCCCGCCAACTATGCCGGTAGCAACTTCGTGCAGAACGCAGCTGGGCAACGCGTGGTTTGCAGCGTCAATGCCGATGCCAACGCAGCTAACGACGATGCCAACTGCGTCCCGCTGAACCTGTTCGGTGCGAACCGTTACGACAGCCGCGCGCTAGGCTACACGCTGTACACGTCGACCCGCGATCAGTGGGCCGAGGAAATCGACGTGACGGCTTCGCTGTCCGGCGACTCGTCCGGCTTGTTCAGCCTGCCTGGCGGCCCCGTCGGCTTCGCCTTCGGTGGCGAATATCGCCGCGAGGACGCGTTCTCGGGACAGGATCCGGTTACGGCATCGGGCGCGACCTTCCTCAACCCCGCCTCGACGTTCGATCCCCCATCGGTCAACATCAAGGAACTGTTCGGCGAGCTTCGCGTACCGCTGCTCGCGAACATTCCGTTCATCCACGAACTGACGATCGAGGGCGCCGGACGCGTTTCCGACTATGGCGGCAACACCGGTTCGGTCGTTGCATGGAACGCGGGCGGTATCTGGGCGCCATTCCGCGACCTGCGATTCCGTGGCACGTTGGCGCGGTCGGTCCGGGCGCCAAATCTGTCCAACCTGTACGCGACCGCGGCGACAACGTTCGTGAACGGTCTGACTGACCCCTGCGATCAGCCCGGCGGCACCAACTCCGGCAATAACATTACCGCCAATCCCAACCGCGTCGCAAACTGCGCAGCGGCCGGGATCCCGACGACGATCACGTTCGCCGACCCACAGTCGGGCGCGCAGCTGGTTCGTCCCTGGACGAACCAGTCGCCATCGGGTGTCGCTGGCGTCAATCAGGGCAATCTCGGCCTGACCCCTGAAATCGGCTACAGCTTTACAGTCGGCACAATCTACACCCCGCATCAGGTTCCGGGTCTGAGCCTCAAGGTCGAATATTATAACATCCGCGTAAAGAACGTTATCTCCGGCCTGACCGGACAGGCGATTATCAACCGCTGCTATGACGACACGAACGGCATCGACAACACGTTCTGCGCCGCAGTCTTCCGTCGCGCAACGGGGGATCCCACAACCAACCTGACCTTCAACGGCCAGACGTCGCGAACGATCGACCAGGCGCAGTTCACCTTCCCGACCACGGGCAACGGCATCGGCTTCATCAACCAGCCGTTCAACTTTGCGCAGCTGAAGACGCGGGGTATCGATTTCGATGCCAGCTATGCGCGAGAGTTTAGCGAAAACTGGGGTGTGAACGTCCGGTTCCAGGTTAGCTACGTCATGGATCGGCTGAACTACGCCTACATCACCGAGCCGGAGCGGTACGATCGTCTGGACAGCACGCTGGGTGATCCGCGTTGGCAGGGTGCCTTCAATGCTGCGGTTCATTCGGGACCGATCGAACTGTCCTACAATGCGCGATACGTCGGGAAGCAGATCGTTTCAGGTCTGGTGTACGAAACCTTCTTCGCATCGCAGGGCCGCCCCGCGCTTAATCCCGACGCGCGTCCGTTCGTGTATTACGATCCAATCGTCTATCACAATGCACGCATCAACGTTCGGGCGAACGACAAGTACCGCTTCTTCTTCGGCGTCGACAACCTCACCAACGAATTGCCGCCGTACGAATTGACCGGAACTGGCAACGACGCGATCTATCCGAACACGGGTCGGTACTTCTATGCTGGTGCGGAATTCAAGTTCTGAACTTTAGGCTTTGAGATACCCCTGGGGCTGCCTGTCAGGCGGCCCCTTTTTTTGTTCAAGCCCAATGACGATCGAAACGCGCACCGAGACCTGTCAACAATTCATACTGCGATCGCCCCGACTGATCGGCCGCGACGACCAATGCATAATCAAGCCCGATCCAATCACCCTCTCGCAGACCGGGGATGGAATCGACGTCGATCACCAGAAGGTCCATCGACACACGACCCAGCACCGGCAAGTCGATGTCCCCCGTACGGGCAACACCCCGTCCAGAAAATGATCGGCCATATCCGTCGGCATAGCCCAGGTTGATTATCGCGACTTGGGTGCGTCGGGGTGCAGTCCAGGTCGCGTTGTAGCCTACAGTCGCACCCGCAGTGACACTGCGAACTTGGAGTATCTGCGCTTCGGGCCAGACGACCTGTCGGATCGTATCGCTAAACTCACCTCGCGGGACCCCGCCATAAAGCGCCAGCCCAGGCCGCGTCAGGTCGAACGCATAGCCCTGGAGGGCGATGCCGGCGGAGTTGGCGAGACTCATCCGCTTCGCCGACGTGCGGCCCGCCATCGCGGCGAACCGGTCGCGCTGAACCCCGTTCATCGGCACATCCTCGTCGGCGCAAGCCAAATGGCTCATCAGCGTTTCGATTTCGAGCCCGTCGAGCAGGCCTGCTGCGATGTCGTCCGCCGATACGCCGAGGCGGTTCATCCCGGTGTCGACCATCACGTCGCACGGGCCGCCGCCTGCGGCTTTCCAGCGCGCGACCTGGGTGGGGGTATTGAGGACCGGCCGAGCGAAACCGACAACGGCGGCGGCCATGTCCTCTTCGCGAACGCCGTGGAGGACGGACACCGTCAGGCCCAGCGGCGCGAGTTCGGCGGCTTCCTGCCAGTTGGAGACGAAGAAGTCGCGGCAGCCGGCGTCGGCGAGCCGCCGTGCAACCTCGATCGCGCCCAGGCCGTAGCCGTTCGCCTTTACCGCGGCGCCGCACGCCGCGGTGCCGCTCATGCGGTCGAGTGTCCGCCAGTTATGGACCAGGGCGTCGCCGTCTAGGCGCAGGCGGAGCGGGGCGGGAATGTCGATCACCGGCGCGGGATAGTGCCCCCGGCGGGGCACGTCGACCGTCTATGCCGCGTAGATGCGTCCGACTGGCACGAGCAGGCGGCGATCGCCATCGTCGAGGGGCGCGACGCGGACGTCGAACACGCGGGCAATCATGTCCGCCGTCATCACCTCGGCGACCGGACCGAACGCGACGACGCGCCCGTCGGCGATCAGCAGCGCATCGTCGGCCGCGCGCTGTGCCTGGACGAGGTCGTGCAACACGATCGCTACCCCTGCCCCACCCAGCGCATAGCCGCGCAAGCGGGCGAGCAGGTCGATCTGGTGCGACGGGTCGAGGCTGGCCAGCGGTTCGTCCGCCAGCAACCAGCGCGGTTCGCCCGCCAGCACGCGCGCCAGCAGCACACGCGCACGTTCGCCACCGGAGAGTTCTCCGACCGGGCGATCGGCGAGATGAGACGTCTCCGTGTCGTGCATCGCGCGGTCGACGGCGGCGCGGTCTTCGGGCGACGGGGCGGCATGTGCGCCGAGGTGCGGCAGGCGGCCCAGCGCGACGACATCGCCGGCGACGATGTTCCAGTGGACCGTCGCGTCCTGCGGTAGATAACCGATCGCTCTGGCGCGGGCGCGCGCATCCATCGTCGCCAGGTCCTGCGTGTCGAGCCGGACGCTGCCGGTGCTGCGGTCAACGAGCGCGGCGGCGGCCTTGACGAGCGTGCTCTTGCCGGCACCGTTGGGGCCGAGGATCGCGGTTACGCGGCCCGGGCGGAGATGCGCGGATACGTCATCGAGGACGGTCCGCTTGCCGAGCTTCACGCTCAGCGCGTCGATGATCAGATCCATGCGCGACCTCGTTCCCTGACAAGCAACCCGAGGAAGAACGGCGCGCCGATCATCGCCATCGCGACACCGAGCCGGACTTCGCCAGCGCCGGGCGCGAGCCGGACGAGGCTGTCGGCCGCCAGCACCAGCGCCGCACCACCGAGTGCGGAGGGCAACAACAATGCGCTCGGGCGGTGGCCGAAGATCGGTCGCAGCAGATGCGGCACGACGAGACCGACGAAGCCGATCACGCCGGTCACCGCGACGCCTGCACCGACGACGAGCCCTGTGCCCAGCACCACCAACAACCGGACGCGCCCCATCCGTATGCCGAGCGACCGCGCCGCGGCCTCACCCAGTGCCAGCGCATCGAGCGATCGACCGGTGAGCAACAGCAACACCGCGCCGACCACCATCGGCGGCAGCGCGAGCGTCACGTCGTCCCAGCCGCGATCGGTCAGCGCGCCCATGATCCAGTCGATCACCTCCGCGACCGCATAGGGGTTCGGCGCGATCGAGATCAGGAACGCGGTCATCGCGCCGGCGAGACTCGACAGCACCGTGCCCGCGAGGATGAAGGTGATCGCGCTCGGCGACCGCCATGTCAGCGCGGCGAGCAACGCGACCGCGCCGCCTGCACCCAGCATCGCGGCTGCGAAGATCGCGGGGCCGGAGCCCAACCCGAACACGATCGCCGCAACCGCTGCTAGCGCTGCGACCGACGACACACCGACGACTGCGGGGTCGGCTAGCGGGTTGCGGAGATAGCCCTGCAACACCGCCCCCGAGAGGCCAAGCGCCGCGCCGAGCGCGAGCCCCAGCACCGCACGCGGCAGGCGCAGTTCGAGGATGATCCACCAGCGCGGGTCGCTCGAGAACCAGGCGTCGAGCGGTACCCAGACTTTCCCGCAGCCGAGCGAGAGGCCGAATAGGAGGATCACCAGCAGGCCGAGGGTGACGAGTTTGACCGTGCGGGTCATCCCAACATCTCCTTACCTGCGTGCGCTCTACGCATAGCCACTTCCCCGGCGAAGGCCGGGGCCCAGATGGGAGACGATCGTGACTGCGGACAGCGCTCCATTACTCCAGCCTTGCCAACTGGGCCCCGGCCTTCGCCGGGGAGGAGCACGGATGGTGAACCGTTCGCAATTTCAAACGCTCGCATCACAGCCCCGCCCTTATCGCGGCAAGGCGTTCGAGAGCATGCGGGATCGTAGGCCCGCCGCAATTGATCAGGACGCGCGGAAAAACGGCTTGCGGCGTGGTCGGCAGCAGACGGCGGCGCAGCGCGGTACCGCGGCCGACGCGTTCGGGAGCGATCACGACGGCGGGCGGCTGAGTCACGATCGTCTCGGCAGACAACGTGCCGGTATGCGTCAGGCCATAGCTCGCGGCGGCATTACGGAAGCCGACGCGGGTCATCATCTCGTTCAGCAACGTGCTTCCCCCGGTCGCAAGATCGCCGCTGATGTAGAGCAGAGCGTTCGGCGAGGGTCCATTCGTGCGGCTCCAGCGCGTCACTGCACGATCGATCTCGGCATTGATCCGCGCGCCGCCCATCGGTGCGCCGGCAGCTTCCGAGATCTGGGTAACCTGCGCCTGGCTCTCGGCGATCGAGTCCGGGATGCCCACCAGAAGCGTCTTCAGACCGGCCCGCGCATACGCCGCCTGGGTCGCGGGCGGGGTGTAGGTGCTGGCGATGACCAGATCGGGGTGCAGCGCGATCACTTCCTCCGCAGTCCCGGCGATCCCGCGAAACCGCCGCGCGACGGCGATCGGGATCGAGGTCGCGGATGGGTCTTGCGAATAATGGCTGATCGCAGCGATTTGCGCGGGCGGCAGGATACGGATCAGCACCGCGTCCACGCACGGATTGGTCGAGACGATCCCCCCGCCGCCGCCCGATATGGGGGACTGTGCGCAGCCCCCGAGCAGGAGCGCGAGTAGGATCGCCCCGTGCCTCACTTCAGGCGCAACCGCACGCCGCCATAGGCCGCGCGGCCGTAATTGCCGTAGCCCGCGATCGTCTCGTACCGCGTGTCGGTCAGGTTATCGACGCGGCCATAGACCGCGAACCGCTCGCAGATCGGCAGTTCCGCACGCACGCCGGCCAGTGCATAGCCGTCGAGGCGCGTGGTGTTGCCGACGTCGTCGAAGCTGTCGCCGACCACCGTCACGGTGCCACCGACCGACAGGCCGAACGCGAACCGGTAATCGGCATTGACGCTCGCGGTCTGCTTGGGACGGCGCGCGAGGTCATTGCCGAAATCGTCGCCGACCGAGCGGTTCTCAGTGTCGATATAGCTGTAGTTCGCGGTCAGCGTCAGCGCATCGACCGGGCGCAGCGCGAGGGTGAATTCGACGCCGTCCGCTTCGGCACGCGCGACGTTGTCGTAGACGCCGAACGGACGGTTGGCGCAGATCGAACCGGGCGTCGTCAGCTCGCTCGGGCTGCAATCCCGGAAGTCGATCTGGTTGCGCGTGCGGCGATTGAAATAGGTAACGCCGACGCGGGCACGATTACCGAGAAACGCCTGTTCGACGCCGATATCGAAGTTGCGCGCGGTCTCCGGATCGAGGTCGCGATTCCCGTAGTCGGAGAAGAGCTGGTACAAGGTCGGTGCCTTGAAGCCTTCGCCGTAGCTTGCCCGGACGGTGGTGCCGGTGCGCAATGCCAGCGCGGCGTTCGCGCCGAACGTGGTGTGGCTGCCGAAATCGTCGTGATCGTCGTTGCGGACGCCGCCGGTGATCGTAAGGACGTCGAGCGGCTTGACGATCAGCTGGCCATACACGCTGGTGATCCCGGTATCCGCGAAGGTGAAGCCGTCGTTGAAGCGGCTGTCTTCGCGCTCGACGCCTGCAACGACGCGCACCTGGTCGAGTGGCCGGAAGTCACCCTGATATTCATAGCGCTCGCTACGGCCGCGACCGATGAACGACGGATCGTTACCAAAGCTCGGGTCGTAATTGTCGCGGTTGATATCGGCGATCGTGAACGCCACGCGGTTGTTGAACCGACCATCGGCGAGGTTCGCGTGCAGCCCGGCATAACCGTACGCCTCGCGCGTTTTCGAATATTCGGGGGTGTCGGCGAACACGTAATCGGGTGCCGGGAATCCGTCGATCGCAACACGGCTGTCCGCGAAATAGCCACGCAGGTCGAGGCCGATGCCCGGCGCGAACTCGACGCCGACCCGCCCGGTAGCGCCATATTGGCGATAGCCGTCGCGCTCGGTGCCGCTAGTCGCCGACGAGATGCCGTCGGTGCGCAAATATCCGCCGGTCAGCGATCCGGACACAGGACCCGACTTGCCCGACACGCCGGCGCTCGCGAACACGCTGTCGGCATAGCCGTATTCGGCGTTGGCGCGCGCCTGCACGCCTTCGGTCGGCGCGGCGGTGATGATGTTGACGACGCCGCCGATCGCCTGGCTGCCCCACGGCACCGAGTTCGGCCCGCGCAACACCTCGATCCGCTCGACCGAGCTCGACAGCAAATTGCCGAAGTTGAAGCCACCGCCGGTCGACGACGGATCGTTGACGCGGACGCCATCGATCACGACCAAGGTCTGGTCCGCCTCGGCGCCGCGGATGCGGACGCTGGTAAGCGCGCCGACCGTGCCGTTGCGGGTCACCGTGACGCCGGGCGTGGTCGCGAGCAGGTCGGATAGCACGGTGGTCTGCCGACGCTCGATTTCGGCACGGTCGATGACCGTTACCGCCTGGCCGATTTCGCTTAGCGGTTGCGCGGCGCGGGTCGCGGTGACGACGACTTCGGGGGCGTCGCTATCGGGACTAGTCTGGGAATGAGCAGGCGCTGCAATCGCCGCGGCGCTCAGCAGAAGGAAGAATTTCGTCATGGGGCACGTCCTGGCAGAACCGCCCGCGACCATTCGCGGGAGCGGCAGACGTCTCTCGCTCGAGGAAACCCGGCTGGACCGGAGCACTCGTCCGCGCCGGACACCCGCCCGCGCAGTGGATCGACCGTGAGAGGCAGGTCTCCTGGCTTCCGGGTCACCGCGCCCACCCCGCCTTCCCAGGTCGAAACCCAGTGGCATATCGGGGTGGCCGCTATCCGGTCACAGTTGCGGGTACAGCGCCGGTCTTGCGGACATATCCGCGCACCGACTTCCCTTTTGATCCCGTCGCCGGGAACCCTTCACGGTGGTGGCATTAGTCGCAGCGTATGCACGGGTCAACGCGGAGCCTACTCATCCTCCCCCGCCTGAGGGCGGGTAGCGCTGGGTCAGCAGGTTCACGGTCCATCGCACCACCCCGGCGAAGGCCGGGGCCCAATTGGGAGACGTCGATAGCGGAGCACGGTGGCTCGTTATTGCCACCTTTCCAATTGGGCCCCGGCCTTCGCCGGGGTGGTGGCGTGTTGGTCGGGACGTCGCTTTCCCTTCCTTATTCTCCCGCGAAGGCGGGAGCCCAGTCTGGGTCCCCGCCTTCGCGGGGAAACACGCTGCCTTCGTTTTATTGGCGGGGCGAGTTGAATTTACCGAAGCCCGTAGCGCAACCCTACCCAGATCGTCCGCGGCGTCGCGCGCTCGACGATGTTCGCGCCGCTGATGCCCGCCTCGACACGCTCGTTCAGGAAATTCTCCGCCCGGAACTCCGCAACCAGCGACCGCATGATCGGCAAAGCCGCATACGCATCCAGCGTGGTCGCCGGATCGAGCACCCGCGTATTCTGGTCGTCGTCGAACTGCTGTCCGATATGCCGCACCGTCAGCGACACCGCCGCCGCATCGCGCCGCCAGTCGACCGTTCCCGACACCTGATCGCGCGGCGTCTGCGCCGGTCGCAAGCCATCCAACGCGGCGGTGATCCCAGACCCTTCGACCGTCGAGTTCGTATGCGACCACGACGCCTGCATGCCGACCGGACCGGGCCGATATGACGCATCCAGCTCGAACCCATGCGCGCGGATCGCATCAAGGTTCTGGCGAACGCGGTAGGTTGCTACCCCCGGCAACACCTGTACCGGATTGGTCGTCGTGACGTTCGCCACGGCATCCTTCAGCCGGTTGTAGAAATACGTCGCGGCGATGCTCACCCCCGGCGCAGGCGTCAGCGTGACCCCGCCCTCGACGCCGGTCAGCCGCTCCGGCGACAGCAGCGCATTCGCCGCGGTCGCGTCGTTGCCGACCCGGAACGGCCGATACAGCTCATTGAGCGTCGGCAACCGCCACCCGCGATACCCGGCAACCCGCAGCGTAATCGCCTCGACCGGCTGGTACGCCACGCCCGCCCGGCCGGTGGTCTCGCTGCCGTCTCGATCCGCATACCGAAGATCGGTCAACGCAGCGCCGCCCACGAGCGGCCGTTCGGACAGATAGCCGCCATCGATCGACCACCAATCGACCCGTCCGCCAAGACTGAACGTGAAGTCGCCCGCCACCAGGCTCCCATCCGCGAACACGCCCGTCGTCGTCGTGCTCCCCCCAGCCTCGCGCCGCCGCGTCGGCGCCGCGTTGACGAAGGTATAAAGCTCCTGCGTCTTGCCGCTGACATCGCGAACATCCGCCCCGAGGCGAAGCGTAATGCTCTCGCCCAGCGGCGGCAGGACCTCGATCCGCCCGCCGAGCCCGGTCGCCGGCGTATTATATTGGTCGAGCGACTGGATCGCGGTCGTCCGCGCGGCATTGATGCTGTTGAAGCTGCTCGCGAACGCCCGCGTCTGCAGATACGCCAGCGCTGAATACCCCCAGCGCCCGCGCCCGATCAGCCGGACGCTCGCATCCGCCCCCTCACTCTTATTGTCGGTGAAGTCGCTCCCCCGGTCGCGCCGATCGGTGAACGCACTCGCATTCATCTGCAGTTCGGTCTTCGCGTCGATACCGACCACCGTCCGTAGCGCCCCCGACGCCTGCTCATATGGCGCCGGACGATCGACGATCCCGCGGCTCTCATCGACCGTCGGGGTGAAGCCATCTCCTCGCGCGTAAGCTCCGGACAAGGTCGCAAACCCCGAGCCCCGCACCAGCGCCGCAGAGCCCTGCGCATCGACCGAATCGCGGCTGCCATACGCAACGCTGCCCTGGAACGGTGCCGCCTGATCCGGCGCCGCACTTTCCAGCTCGACAGACCCGGCCAGCGCACCCGGCCCCTGATACCCGCTCCCGCCGCCACGCGTCACACGGATGCGCCCGAGCCGCCCCGTCGCATACGCCGGAAACGCGACCCACCCTCCGAACGGATCCGCCTGCGGTACACCGTCGAAGATCAGCAGCGCCCGGCTCGACGCATTGCCGCCGATCCCGCGCAGCGAAATTCCCTGGCTGGTCGGGTTGGCACTGCGCGAGTCCGAGCGCCGGAATTGCTGGAGCCCCGCGACGTCGGCCAGCACGCTCTCCAGCCGGTTGCTTGCGTTCGCCTGGATCCGATCGCGGTCGATCGTGACGATGTCGTAGGCGCGATCACCGGGCGCATCGGCAAGTCCGCGCCCGGTAACGACGATGTCAGCCGATTGGTCGGCAGGCGTCGCGGTCGTCTGCGCGACGGCGCTACCAGACGAAATCAACACGAAGGCGAGCGTAGAGAGTGAGATACGTATCATCGCCGCGGCATGGCAGCTTTTCCGCTCGCCCGGAATACGCCTCCGACGTCAGGCAGCCCCAAGTTTCGCGGCGTTTCGCGCAATTGCCGCCGCGCCCGCGAGAACCGCCACATCCTCGACGAACCCGGTCGGCGTCTGGCCGTATTTCGACATTGCCGCCATCCGCGCACGCCAGCCGGGATAGGACGCCGCCACCGCGGTCAATCCGCCGACCGCCGCACCCAACCATCGCTGCCGCCGCGGGACGAGCGATGCGCCCGCGATCGCCGAGGTTACGAACCGCGCCGCAAGACCGATCGCGACGATCCGGTCGGGCGCCGTCTTCTGCTTGTCCCCCGCCATCTCGCCGATCGCGAGCGCCAGCGCGCCCGCTGCGACGACGGGATGCGACAGCAGCTTTGGCGCGCCATTGTCGGCGGGCAGTTCGTCGCGAGCGGCGGCGATGGCGACTGCGGCGAGCGGCGTCATCGCACGTTGGCCGCCGACGAGGCCCATCAGGAAGGATGCGAGCATGATGATCTCCGAGAACAGGTTTGAGCGCATCAACGCGCGCCGTGCCATCCAAGGTCCGCCAAAGGCACTTCACGCACGGCCTGAGGACATCGCCGACGCCACCGCGTTTTGGCTGGTGCCGACGCGCACTATATAACCGGGGTCAACCTGCCGGTCGACGGCGGCCCCTCCGCCTCGAACGGCCAACCGGCGCTCTCCCGAGCGCGAGAGGATCACCATGACCGACTACAAGAAGACCGACGAGGCGATCGTCAAGCTCACCCCCGAGCAGTTCCACGTCACGCAGCAGAGCGGCACCGAGCGGCCGGGCACCGGCGAATATCTCAACACGCGCGAGCCCGGTCTGTACGTCGACATCGTCTCGGGCGAGCCGCTGTTCGCGTCCGCCGACAAGTTCGATTCGCATTGCGGCTGGCCCAGCTTCACCAAGCCGATCATGCCCGAGCACGTCGCCGAACTCCACGATCGCAGCCACGGCATGGTCCGCACCGAGATCCGTTCGGCAGGCGCCGACAGCCATCTCGGCCACGTGTTCGAGGATGGCCCGCAGGACAAGGGCGGCTTGCGCTATTGCATCAACTCGGCGTCGCTGCGGTTCGTCCCGCGTGCCGAGATGGAAGCCAACGGGTACGCCGCTTACCTGCCACAGGTAGACGCGGCGGGCTGATTGACCGCGCGACGGTGTGCCACACAGGTACACCGTCACGGCTAAAATGCGCTCCATTCAGCGCCCAGCGGCGAGCTTCGCACCCAACGTCGTGACCTACCCGAACACCGCGTGGTCGTGCAGATCAGGTTCCGGCCTATCAATCTTATCGCCTGAACGTCGTTGCGGATCACTGGCCTAGCCGCCGGAACAGCAGCCTCCCGAGACTGTTTCGACAGCAGGACTGTTCGTGTCGGCCCGTCCACTGCGCGTCCGACGCCGCGATCCGACGAGGACCATCATGCCGATCCAGAAAACCGACGATCTCGAACTCGCCTACGCCGATACCGGGCCGCGCGACGGCCAGCCGATACTGCTGATCCACGGCTGGCCAGACGACGCGTCGACCTGGGACGAGGTCACTCCCGCGCTTAACGCCGCCGGATTACGGACGATCGTCCCGACCTTGCGCGGCTTTGGCGAAACGCGGTTCGTGGGCGACGCGCCGTGTACGGGCAACAGTGCGATCCTGGCGATGGACATGATCGCGCTGATGGATGGGCTCGGGATCGAGACGTTCATGATCGCCGGGCACGACTGGGGCTCGAACACCGCGGAGGCGATCGCGGTCGGCTGGCCTGACCGCGTCGAGCGGATGGCGATGCTCGCCACCCCGCCCCGTCTCGGCGGCATGCCGACGCCGCCGTTCGACCAGGCACAGCGCCAATGGTATCACTGGTTCATGGCCACCGCGCGCGGTGCGCAGGCCGTGCGCGACGACCACAAGGGCTTCGCGCACATCCACTGGGTCAATTGGTCGCCCCCCGGCTGGTTCGACGAAGCAACCTTCGCCCGTGTCGCACGCTCGTTCGAGAACCCCGACTGGGCGGACGTCACGCTGCACAGCTACCGCGCACGCTGGAACGAAGCCGAACCCGATCCGCGCAGCCAGTGGCTCGAAGACAAGGTGAAGGCGACCCAAACGCTCTCCCTACCGACGATGTATTTCCAGGGCGCGGTCGACGGCGTGAACCCGCCATCGGCAAGCACGGCGGTATCAGCCAAGTTCACCGGTCCGTTCGCGTTCGTGACGCTCAACGGCGTCGGCCACTTCATCCAGCGCGAAGCCCCCGACGCGGTCGCGCGCCATCTCATCCAGCTATTCACCGGCAATCCTGCCGACCTGTCCGACACCATCGACCGGAGCCTTACTATGTCCAAGACCAAGCCCTTACTCGCCAGCGCTGCCGCGATCGCCGTCCTCGCCGCCGCGGCGATCGGTGTCGCCAGCGCGCAGACTGCGGCGCAGACCAGCGGCCTTCCACTCACCCAGGTCGCGCAGTTCGATCATCAGGTGACCGGCGTCGCAGTAACGGCCGATGGCCGCCGCTTCGTCAATTTCCCGCGCTGGACCGACGACGCGCCGATCTCGGTCGCCGAAGTGATGAAGGATGGCTCGCTCAAACCCTATCCGGACGCCAAGTGGAACAGCTGGCGCAACGCCAAGTCCGCGGAAATGCCGGTCGGCGATTACTTCGTCTGCGTGCAGTCGATCGTCCCCGACGGCCATGGCAACCTGTGGGTGCTCGATCCCGGCGCTCCCGGTAACGAGAAGATCCTCGAAGGCGCACCCAAGCTGGTCAAGGTCGACCTCGCCACCAACCGCGTGACCAAGGTCATCAAGGTGCCGCTCGACGTCGCACTGCAGGGCACCTACCTCAACGACATCCGCTTCTCGCCCGACGGCAAGACCGGCTACATCACCGATTCCGGGACACGCGGCGCGATCATCGTCATCGATCTCGAAACCGGAAAGGGCTTCCGCGCGCTCGACGGCCATGGCTCGACGCAAGTCGACAAGGCCGTGAAGGTGATGACCGACGGCAAGCCGCTCGTCCGCCCCGATGGTCGTCAGCCCGCGTTCGCCGCGGACGGCATCGCGATCTCCAACGACGGCAAGACGCTGTATTACCAGGCGCTCACCGGCAAGACGCTCTACTCGATCGACACCGCCCTGCTGCGCGACGGCGTCAGCGAGGCGACGCGTGCGGCGGGCGTGAAGACGGTCGCGGAAACGCACGTCGCCGACGGCCTGTGGATGAGCAAGGCGGGCACGCTGTACCTGACCTCGCCGACGAACAACGGCATCACCCGGCTGGTCGGCGATCATGTCGAGCCGGTGCTGACCGACGCCCGCCTGCGCTGGCCCGACACCTTCTCGGAAGGTCCCGACGGCCGCATCTACGTGACCGCCAGCCACATCCAGGACACCAACTGGTTCAAGCCGGGTGCACCGGCCTCGATCCAGACCCAGCTATTCTCGTTCGCTCCGGTACAGTGAGGGCCTAACCTGCGGGTTCCCCGGGCAACCCCGCTTGCGCTCCAGGCAAATAAAAACCCCGCTAGCCCGTGGGACTAGCGGGGTTTTCAATGGTGGGCGTGGCAAGGATTGAACTTGCGACCCCTGCGATGTCAACACAGTGCTCTACCACTGAGCTACACGCCCGCCGGAGGGCTCCACTAGCCGCGGTCTTCGCGGCGTGCAAGCCCTCAATGCACGCCCGTCACATTATCCGTCTCGAACAGCCGGTCGACCTCGGCGACCAGGTCGCGCAGGTGGAACGGCTTGGACAGAACGCGCGCCTGCGGCATCGCCCGTCCGGCCTTCAACGTGACCGCTGCAAAGCCCGTAATGAACATCACGCGCAGGTCCGCACACATCTCGCCGGCCTTCTGCGCGAGCTCGATGCCGTCCATCTCGGGCATGACGATATCGGTCAGCAACAGGTCGAACGTCTGGGTTTCAAGCAACGGAATCGCCGCCGTCCCCCGATCGACCGCGGTCACGGCATAGCCCGAGCGTTCGAGCGCGCGGGTCAGATACTCGCGCATGACCTGATCGTCCTCGGCCAGCAGAATTCGCAACATCGATCTAAAGTCCCGTTTTTACACGTACATTCTGCGGCTGCCCTAACCTGAAAGTGGTTAACATATCCAGGTCGATTGCCCGCGCCCGGTGCTGGCCCTAGCGTGGTGGCATGCAGTCTTCTTCCTTCGAGCGTCTGGGCGCAATGCCGCCCGTCAGCCCGGTGGTGGTGTCCGTCCCGCACGCGGGTCGGGACTATCCGCTCGCCCTCAAGACGGCGTTGCGTGTGCCGCTCGCCGGGCTGCTCCCGCTCGAGGACCGGCTCGTCGACGCGGTGGCACGGGCGGCACGGACCGACCAGACGACCATCGTCCAGACCCGCGCGCGCGCCTGGATCGATCTCAACCGCCGCGAGGACGAGCGCGACCCACTGCTCGACGAGGGCGCACCGTCGATGCCGCTCGCCCAGCAATCCGCCAAGCTGCGCAGCGGGCTCGGCCTCGTCCCGCGCCGGGCATCGGGTTCAGGCGATCTCTGGGCGCGCCGGTTCACCGATGCCGACGTCACCGCGCGCATCGCCAACGATCACCGCCCTTACCATTCCGCCCTCGCATCGGCGTTGAAGGCCGCGCACGACCGATTCGGCGTCGCGGTGCTGCTCGACGTGCATTCGATGCCGCCGCTCGGGCCGGGTGGATCGCGAATCGTGATCGGTGACCGGTTCGGCCATTCCGCAGAGCCACGCTTCGTCGCGCGGATCGAAGCGGAATGTACCGCACGCGGCTTCTCGACCGCGATCAACGCACCCTATGCAGGCGGGCATATCCTCGAACGCCATGCGCGGCCCGTCGACAACATTCACGCGGTGCAGTTCGAACTTGATCGCACGCTCTATCTCGATCGCAAGCTCCACGCGCCCGGCGCAGGCTTCGCGCGCGTCGTCGACCTGGTGCGGTCGATACTGGCGGCGCTCACCGACGAGGCCTTGTCCGCCCCGCTGGCCGCCGCCGCCGAGTAACCGGACGCGTCTAGCCGATCAGCGCATCCAGCAATTCTTCGATCCGTCCTGCCCGCGCGATCGGGTCAGCGATGCTTTCTGCGGCGATCCAGCGCCCGTTCTTCTCGACCAGATCGTCGAGCGGTTTCGCCGCGGTGCGGTCGTGCGGCGTAAGCGCGATCGCCGCGGGACCGGCGTCGATCCGGCGAATACCAGCCTCGCGCGCCATCATGCGGATACGCGCGACCTGCAACAGTCGCAGCGCGGCATCGGGTGCCTTGCCGAACCGGTCGTCGAGCTCCGCCTCGAACAGGTCGAGCGCCGAGACGTCCTCCAGCCGCGCAAGCCGTCCATATAGCGACATCCGCACCTCCATCTCGGGGATCCACGCCTCGGGAAGGCTGCCGCCCAATTCCAGGTGCAGTTCGGGAATCCAGTCGTCGATTGGCAAACCGCCCTCTCGGTCGATCCTCGCCAGCCGCAACGCGCGACCGAACAGATGCTGGTACAGGTCGATCCCGATCAGCTTCATGTGACCGGCCTGCGCTTCGCCGACCAGATCGCCCGCGCCACGCAGATCGAGATCGCGCGCACTGATCGCGAACCCGGCACCGAGCCGGTCGAATGCCTGAAGCGTCCGCAGCCGCTTCAATGTCGCCTCCGCGATCGTCGCCTCGCCATCGGTCAACAGCATTACCTGCCCGCGCCGCCCGCTACGGCCGACCCGCCCTCGCAACTGGTGCAGTTGCGACAAACCGAACCGGTCCGCGTGATGCACGATCATCGTGTTCGCGCGGGGCACGTCGAGTCCGGCCTCGATGATGTTGGTCGCGAGCAGCACGTCTCCGTCACCAGCCGCGAACGCGACCATCGCCTCGTCGATGTCCCCTGCCAGCATTTTCCCATGCGCCTGCACGACGCCGAGCTCGGGCACGAGCTTGGCAAGCTTCTCGGCCAGCGGCGCCATGTCGTCGATCCGCGGCACCACGACGAAACTCTGTCCGCCCCGCGCTCGCTCGCGACGCAATGCAGCGCGCACTATCGCATCGTCGAACCGTGCCACCGAGGTACGGATCGGCTGGCGACGCGCCGGCGGGGTGGCGATCACCGACAAGCCCTGCAACCCGATCATCGCGGATTGCAGCGTGCGCGGGATCGGCGTCGCGCTCAGCGTCAGGACGTGCCCCGCCCCGAGCGCATGCATCTTCGCCTTGTCCGCCGCGCCGAACCTTTGCTCTTCATCGATCACGACAAGCGCGAGATCCTTGTATTCGACACCCTTGCCGGCGATCGCCCCCGTGCCGATCACGACCCCGATCGAGCCATCCGCAAGACCCGCCCGAACCCGCGCCTTCTCTGCGGTACTCGACAGCCGCGACAACCCGGCGACGACTACCCCCGTCCCCTCGAACCGCCTCGTAAACGTCTCGATATGCTGGCGAACCAGCACCGTCGTTGGCGCGGCGATCGAGACCTGTCGCCCGGCCAGCGCGACCGCAGCCGCGGCACGCAACGCGACCTCCGTCTTGCCATAGCCGACGTCTCCGATGATCAGCCGGTCCATCGGCTTACCGCTCGCGAGATCGGCCAGCGTCGTCGTGATCGCGCGTGCCTGGTCGGGCGTCTCGGTAAACGCGAACCCGGCGGCGAACGTCTCGTAGCGGGCCCGATCGGGCACGATCGGATCGGTCGTCCGGGCATCGCGCTCTGCCGCGATCGCCGCCAGATCTCGTGCGCTCTCGGCGATTGCGGCATCGATCGCACCCCGCCGCTTCTGCCAAGACGCGCCGTCGAGTGAATCGAGCGTGACCGCGTCGATCTCCGCGCCGTATCGCCAGATCCGGTCGGCCTCGCGCACGGGGACGAGGCGGCGGCCTTCCTTCGCATATTCAAGTATGATCGCGTCGCCGTCGGTGCCCGGCAGCATCTCCAGCCCGCGGACGACGCCGATCCCGAACTCCTCGTGCACGATCACGTCGCCGCACCGCAACTCACTGGTCAGTCCCGGCAACCTGCCGGCGCCGCCACCGGCGGTTTCGTCCCCACGCGCCCTTCCGCCGAGCAGGTCCGCGCTAGCGACGATGTCGGTACCGCTCGCAACGAACCCGCGGTCGATGGGTGCCACCAGCAGCATTGCCGTGCCCGGCTTGGCGGATGCAACGTCCGCCCAACGATCGACCTGCACGAAATTAATCTTAGCCGCGCGCTCTAGCCTTGGCTGGAGGAACCGCAGATCGCGCGGCGAACCGACCACCAACAGACGTCCATCGGCGAGCGCACTCTTTGCGAACCGCGCAAATGCCCGCGCCGGATCGCGCCGCTCGATAAACCGTGGCGGCACGTCGGCGGCAACGTCGAACGTTACCGTTTCACGACCCGCAGTCTCAGTAGCCCAGGGCTTGTCCAGGACCAGGTCGACAGCGGCACGACGCCGGGGCAGCCCATCCGACGCGATGTGGAGGAAGCGACTACGCCGCTTCCCCGCGTCCCGGTCGAACGCGATCGCAGCGTCCGGCAGATGCGCCAGGATCGACACGCCCTTTTCGACGACCGGCTCCGTGGCTCGTCCGATCTCCACGACCTCGACGTCGCCCAAGCCTAGCTGCGACACCGGATCGTAATCGCGCAGGCCCGTAATGTGGCCATCGGCGAACTCGATCCGCACCGGAGTTTCGCGATCGGCCGGGAAGACGTCGATCACCCCGCCGCGCACCGCGATCTCGCCGGGTTCGTCGATCCGGTCGTCGGTCATATAGCCGACCTCTTCGGCGATCGCGGCAAACGCGTCGATATCGATCGGATCGCCGACCTTCAGCCGTGGTGGAGCAACGTCGAACATCTGTGGCGGCGGATATCGTACAGCAGTCGCTTCGGCGGTCGTGACGACCAGGATCGGTGCCGCGCGACTCTCCAACCCCGCGCGCAGCCGTCGCAACGCAGCAACCCGACGTCCGACGTTAGCCGGCGATGCCGGGGCATCGTCGCCCGGCAGAGCGTCGCTCGACGGCACGTGGACGACGAGCGCATCGGGCGCGAACGCCGCCGCGATCGTCGCGATCTCTGTCGCACGCTGATCGTCGGCAGCGACGTAGACGAGGTTCCCGTCGGACAACCGCTCGACGATCGCAGCCGCCAGTGGTGGAGCTGCGGCAGCGGTCGCCGCTGCCGCCGGCGCAATATTCTCGTTTTCGACCTGCCGACTGACCTGAAGCACCGATAGACATCCTTCTTTCGAGGATGAACGTGGTCCCGGCCAGACGCGTTCCGGCGATCCTATCTTCGATCAGCTAAATCGGATTTCACCATTCGAAGGCTGGAACGATCGTCCGCCGCCCGACCAGGAACGCGTCCGCCACCAGCCGCAGCGGAGTCACATCCACGTCGCTGGACCGCGAACCGACCAGATCCGCGAACTTGGCGTAGAGTCCTGGATATTCGGCATCCGTCGCCTCGGTGACCTTGCCGTCGATGTCCAGCACCGCCCCGCCCATGCTCAGCTTGAGCGTACCGCCGTCGGTCTCGACGACGATGTCCCACTGCTGCGGGCCTTCGTGGAGGAAGTCGAACGCCGCCGTGACCGGAATGTCGCCGCAGGTGAGATCGATATCGGCGGCCAGCGGCGACATGCGACCTTCCGGCACATGCAGGTCGGCATTGTTCACGACCCAATCGCCGGGAAGGATCTCGGTCGCGATCGACAGCGCGTTGATGCCGGGATCGAACACGCCGAACCCACCGGCTTCCAGGATCCAGTCCTGCCCGGGGTGCCAGCGGCGAATGTCCTCGCGCCACGCGATCGCGACGCGCTGGACCTTGCGATCGGCAAGCCACGCCCGCGCCGGTGCGACGCCGGCCGCCTCACGCGAATGCCAGGTCGCGAACAGCGAACGGCCCGCGGCAACCGCATGCGCCTCGATCCGCGCCACCTCGGACAGCGTTGCGGCCGGCGGCTTCTCCATCATCACGTCCAGCCCGGCATCGAGCGCCGTCATCGCGATCGCGGACCGCCCCACCGGCGGCGTGCAGAGTGACACCGCGTCCAGCTCATGCCCGGCCGCAAGGAGTTCGGCGATGTCGTGATAATTGTCGACGCCGTCGACCACCGCATTGCGACTGACCGCCGCGACCAGTTCGAAGCGCGGATCGTTCGCGATCGCCGGCAGATGCTGGTCGCGCGCGATCTTGCCAACGCCGACGATCGCCAGCCGGATCGGCTTTGCGGACATTGCCTCGGTCGCCATTCGAAATCCTCTCAGTTATCGTATTAGAACAGGGGTGGCGTGCACGCTTCCGCTCGGTCCGCCATCACGTGACAGGGCTTACTCGTCGCCGATCAGCGTCAGCACATCGCCGATGATCCGCGTCATAGCGATCCGCGCCCCGGCAGGATCACGTGCGATGATCGCGTCCGCCACCGCGGCGTGATCGGGGATATTTGCGGAACGGCCCTTGATCCGGTTGGTGAAGCGGATCGACGTCCGCAGCGCAGTCGACACCACCGACTGGAACTGCGCGTAGAACGGATTCTTCGACGCGCGCAGGATCGCCATGTGAAACGCGATGTCGGCTTCGAGCGGATCGGTCGTTCCCGCCTCACCCGCCTCCATCTGTGCCAGTCCGTTGCGGATCGCCGCCTCGTCGGCGGCATCGCCGAACCGCGCCGCCAATGCCGCGGCCTCCGGCTCGATCGCGACCCGCAATTGATTGAAGTGTCGCAACAACTCGACCGAGAACTTGCGTTCCAGCGTCCAGCGCAGCACGTCGGTATCGAACAGGTTCCACGAGCTTGCCGGTTGCACCACGGTGCCCTGCCGCGGGCGTGCGCTGACCAGCCCCTTGGCCGTCAGCATCTTGACCGCCTCGCGCGTCACCGACCGGCTGACGCCGTGGGTCTTGGCGATTTCCGCCTCGGTCGGGAATGGACGCGTCTCGTACCGTCCGGTGACGATGGCACGTCCCAGCGTATCGAGCATGCCGTGAGTCAGGTTGCGCCCCGTCGCACCGACGACGGGAAGACTGTCAGTATCTGTCATGTCGATATTCATCGCCGCAGGTTCTGGCGCAACGGAACCACGCTGTCACGTGCCTTCAAGGCCGTATTGCCAATCCTTCATGGCAGCTCCCGCGATTTGTCGTATAATCACGCTGTGATGGGGTCGAGGTGATGACGATGAATGCTTTTATCGCGGTCGACTGGGGCACCAGCAACCGCCGCGCGTTCCGGATCGAGGAGAGCGTCGTGGTTGCGTCCGAGCGGGACGATCGCGGCGCCGCTACCGTCGGCGCGGGCGAGTACGAGGCGGAAGTAGCCGGCATCCGTGATCGGCTGGGCGACCTGCCGATGTTGCTTGCCGGGATGGTCGGATCGAACATCGGCTGGCGCAGCGTACCCTATGTCGCCGCCCCCGCCGGACTTCCGGACATCGCCGCCGCGGTCGACCGGATCGACGACCGAACCGCAATCGTGCCCGGCCTGTCGTACCGAGACGGGCTGCACGCCGACGTGATGCGCGGCGAGGAAGTTCAGCTGCTCGGCGCAGTCGCCGCCGAACTCGTCCCGGCCGACGCACTGCTCTGTCAGCCCGGCACGCATTGCAAATGGGCAACCGTCCAGCGTGGCCGGATCGAACGGTTCACCACCGCGATGACCGGCGAACTCTTCGCGCTGCTCCGCGCGCACGGCGTCCTGTCGCGGCAACTCGGCCATCCGGTCGAGCCGGGCGCAGCCTTTCTCGAGGGCGTCGCGGAAGGCGCAAAGCGCGATCTCGCCGCCAGCCTGTTCGTGATCCGCGCGCGCGGCGTGCTCGGACTTGTCGACGACGCGCACGCAGCCTCGTTCGCGAGTGGGCTGCTGATCGGTGCCGATACCGCCGCGCGGATCGAGGCCGGCACGACCGTCCACATCCTCGCCGATCCCGCACTCGGGGCGCTATACGCCAGCGCGATCGATGCGCTCGGCGGGACCTCGCACCATATCGACAGCCAAGCCGCGTTCGTGGCCGGCATCACCCGCATCCAGGATCTTGCAGCATGACCACACATCGCCAGGCGTTCGACGACGCTTTCGTAAAATGCCCGCTGATCGCGATCCTGCGCGGCGTGAAGCCGGATGAGGTCGAGGCGATCGGCGATGCGCTGGTCGAGGCGGGCTTCACGATCCTCGAAGTGCCGATGAACTCGCCCGATCCGCTCGACAGCATCGCGCGACTGGCGCGCCGGTTCGAGGGCCGCGCGGTCGTCGGTGCGGGCACGGTGTTGCACATCGAAGACGTCGAGGCGGTCGGCGCTGCGGGCGGCACGCTGATCATCGCCCCGAACGCAAACGTGCGCGTGATCGCTGCGGCAGCGGACAAGGGCTATGTCGCGCTCCCCGGCATCGCCACGCCTACCGAGGCATTCGCGGCACTCGACGCAGGCGCCGCCGCATTGAAGCTGTTCCCCGCCGAAGCCGCCAGCCCCGCGGTGCTGAAGGCGATGCGCGCGATCCTCCCCAGGGACACACGCGTGCTGCCGGTCGGCGGGATCGTGCCGGCGCTGATGGCGGACTGGCGCAAGGCCGGCGCGGCAGGCTTCGGCCTAGGCTCCGCCCTGTTCGCACCCGGCATGACGGCAGCGGACGTCGGTGCACGGGCGCGCAGGTTCATCGAGACGTGGAACGCGGGGTAACGGCGCGATCCACGCGCTATCGTCTTCGCGACCCGTAACGTTTAGGGCGGCGCGATGATGTTCGCCGACCAGGAACGAGACCTCGCCAAACTGACCGCTGCCGACCGGTACCGATCGCTCCGCCCGCGCCAAGGCGTGGACTTCGCCTCGAACGACTATCTCGGACTCGCAGGATCGGAGCGGCTGCGGGCGGCAATGACCGATGCGTTGCAGCGCGGCGTGCCCGTCGGATCGGGCGGGTCGCGGTTGCTGCGCGGCAATGCGCCCCAGCACGAGACGCTGGAAGCAGAGGCCGCGCGGTTCTTCGGGACCGAGGCGGCGCTGTTCTTCGCCAGCGGCTATGTCGCCAACACGATCCTGTTCGCGACCCTGCCCCAGCGCGGCGACCTGATCGTCCACGACGCGCTGATCCACGCGAGCGCGCACGAAGGCATGCGTCTCACGCGAGCAACCTTCGCTGCCGCGGCGCATAACGATGCCGACGCGTTCGAGGACGTGATCGTCGCGTGGCGCGCATCGGGCGGCACGGGCCGCGTGTGGATCGCGGTCGAGAGCCTCTACAGCATGGACGGCGACCAGGCCCCGCTCGCGGCGCTCGCCGAGATCGCCGACCGGCACGACGCCGTTCTCCTGATCGACGAGGCGCACGCGACCGGCGTGTTCGGCACCGACGGCCGCGGCCTCGCCGATGGACTCGACGGTCGCGAAAACGTCATCACCCTGCGCACCTGTGGCAAGGCACTGGGATGCGAAGGCGCGCTGTTGTGCGGACCGATGGTCATGCGCGACTTCATCGTCAATCGCGGGCGCGGGTTCATCTTCTCGACCGCGCCGTCGCCGCTCATGGCGCTGGCTGTCGGCGAGGCGCTGCGCATCGTCGCGGACGAACCGACGCGGCGGGAGAGGCTCTGGACGTCGATCGCCACGGCGGAACGCGTGTTCGCACCATACGGCGTCGCGGCAACCGGGTCTCAGATCCTGCCGCTCGTCCTCGGCGATGCCGCACGGACGATGCGTGTGGCAGGCGCGATCCAGGCGGCGGGGTTCGACGTGCGCGGGATACGGCCACCGACCGTACCTGAGGGTGGGTCGCGGCTGCGGATATCGCTGACGCTCAACGCGACCGTCGCGGATATCGAAGCTCTGGGAGCGGTCATGGGAGAAGCGCTGCAATGACGATCGTCGTCACCGGAACGGACACCGATATCGGCAAGACCGTCTTCGCCGCCGGACTCACCGCGGCACTCGGCGCGCGCTACTGGAAGCCGGTGCAAGCCGGACTCGCGGACGGTAGCGACGCGGCGTCGGTCGTCACGCTCGGCGTGCCCGCGGACCACGTCCTGCCCGAAGCGTACCGGCTGACGACCCCGTGTTCGCCGCATCTCGCCGCCGAGATCGACGGGGTCACGATCGATCCCGACCTGCTCGCGCTACCGCAGGTCGATGGCCCGCTGGTCGTCGAGGGCGCTGGCGGCGTGATGGTGCCGGTCACGCGCGAGCTGATCTTCGCCGACCTGTTCGCACGGTGGGGCAAGCCGGTCGTGCTCGTCGCCCGCACCGGCCTCGGCACGATCAACCACAGCCTGCTCTCGATCGAGGCATTGCGCAGCCGCGGCGTACCGATCCTCGGCATCGCCTTCGTCGGCGACGCGGTCGAAGATAGCGAGGCGACGATCGCGACGATCGGCAAGGTCCGTCGGCTCGGCCGCATGCCCCGCCTAGCCCCGTTGAACGCCGCAACCTTGTCCGAGGCGTTCGCCGCGAACTTCGATCTGGAGGCGTTCCGGTGAGCGACTCCCCCGTCTGGCATCCCTTCACGCAGCACGGCCTGCGCGAGCCGATCCCGCTCGTCACGCATGCCGACGGCGCCGCGCTCTACACGTCGGACGGCCGACGGATCGTCGATGCGATCTCGTCCTGGTGGGTCACCACGCATGGTCACGCCAACCCCAGGATCATGGCGGCGATCGCCGAACAGGCGGGCAAGCTCGACCAGATCATTTTCGCCGGCTGGACGCATCAGCCCGCCGAAGACCTCGCACGGGCCCTGACCGCGATCATGCCGCCGGACCTTACGCGAGTCTTCTTCTCGGACTCTGGCTCGACCAGCGTCGAGTGCGCGCTGAAGATGGCGCTCGGCTATTGGCTCGACCGCGGCGAGGATCGCCACCGCATTCTCGTGCTCGAACACGGCTATCACGGCGATACGATCGGCGCGATGTCGGTCGGCGCACGCGGCGTCTACAACCGCGCCTATGCCCCGTTGCTGTTCGACGTCGGCACGATCCCCTTTCCCGCCGCCGGCCACGAGCAGACGACGCTCGACGCACTGGAGCAGGCCTGCGCCGCGCACCCCGCCGCGTTCATCGTCGAGCCGTTGCTGCTCGGTGCGGGCGGGATGCACATCTATTCCGCGCATATCCTCGCCGAGATGCGACGGATCTGCGCAGCGCACGACGTCCTGTTCATCGCCGATGAGGTGATGACCGGCTGGGGCCGCACCGGCACCTTGCTCGCCTGCGAACAGGCGGGCGTCGTGCCCGACATCCTGTGCTTGTCAAAGGGCCTGACCGGCGGCGCGGTTCCACTCGCGGTGACGATGGCGACCGAGGCGATCTACCAGGCGCATTACGGCACCGACCGTGCGCGGATGTTCTTCCACTCGTCGAGCTACACCGCCAACCCGATCGCCTGCGCCGCCGCCAATGCGAACCTAGCTATCTGGCGCGAGGAGCCGGTGCGCGAGCGGATCGCAGATCTCACCGCTCGGCAGGCGTCGCAGCTGGAGGCACTCGCCCGGCACCCCCGCATCGCCAACGCGCGCCAGATCGGCACCATCACCGCGGTCGAGCTGCGCGGCGAGGACGGCTATTTATCGCAGATCGGCCCGCGCCTGCTCGCCTTCTTCCGGGACCGCGACCTGCTGCTCCGCCCACTCGGCAACACCGTGTACGTCATGCCGCCTTATTGCATCGACGACGCCGATCTCGACCAAATCTACGCTGCGATCGCCGAAGCCTGCGATGCAGTCGGACACTGATCCAGACGTTCTTGCTGCACTGCAGCAACAAATGATGTAGGTGCGACGTTGAGATAAGATCGCGGCCTAGTACGCTGGCGACGAAAAGGTCCGATTACGTGAGAAACATCGCCGATACCATTGCCCGGATGGCGCGCGCCGGAGCGCCGACGCCCCGCAACACCGTGCCGAGCCGCCTGACGCCACTGATCGAGTTCGGGACCAATCCCGGCGCGCTGCTTGGGCATAGCTACGTGCCCAAGGACTTGCCATCCGGCGCGCCATTGGTCGTCGTCCTTCACGGTTGCACGCAGACAGCGGCAGGCTATGACCACGGCTCGGGCTGGTCGAAGCTAGCGGACAGCGCCGGCTTTGCGCTGGTCTTCCCCGAGCAGACGCGCGCGAACAACCCCAATCTGTGCTTCAACTGGTTCGCGTCGGAGGACACCGCGCAGGCTGGCGGCGAGGCGGAATCGATCGCGCAGATGACCGAGACGATGATCGCGCGCCACGGCCTCGACCGCAGCCGAATCTACGTCACCGGGCTGTCGGCAGGCGGTGCGATGACCATGGCGATGCTGGTTACGCGACCGGACCTGTTCGCCGGCGGCGCGGTAATCGGTGGGCTAGCCTACGGAACCGCGACCGGCGTGTCGCAGGCGCTCGACCGGATGCGCGGGCATGGCGACACCAGCGACACCGCGCTGGTTGACATGGTCCGCAGCGGCGCGCGCGGCCATGACGGGCGCTGGCCGACGCTGGCGATCTGGCACGGCGGCGCGGATGCGACGGTCAGCGTCGCGAACGCGGACACGATCGCACGGCAGTGGCGCGGCATCCACGGCGTCGACGCAAAAGCCGTGCGCACGGAACGGGTAGGAACCGCGGTCCACCGGATCTGGTCCGACACGGAAGGGCGCGACGTCGTTGAGGACTGGACCGTGCCGGGCATGGGCCACGGGACGCCGATCGATCCGTTGCGCGGCGAGCGACTGGGCGCCGCGGGGCCCTTCATGCTTGACGTCGGAATTTCGAGCACGACGGTGATCGCGAAGTCCTGGGGTCTGGTTTCGGCGGCAAAGGCGGAGACTGCGGCCAAGCCGGCGCCGGTCGAACGCGTCGCGAAGATCGCGATTCCCGTGTCGCCGAAACCCGCGCCAAAGTCTGCGCCGAAGCCTCGCGCCGAGGCACCTACCGGAATCCAGGCGACGATCGAAAACGCCCTCCGCGCTGCTGGACTGATGCGGTAGGATACCGGACGGTGGGGAGTTGAGTGCGCGCCAAACGCCCCACCGTCATCCTGACGAAAGTCAGGACCCAGAGCCACACAGGCACCGTTCGTTACCCTGGGTCCTGACTTTCGTCAGGATGACGGGGTGGTGGTGGTGAAGTCCTGACCGTATCCGCGAGCCAATCGCGCCCGACCGCTCCGCGCCAATCCTCCTTCTGGGGAAGCATTGGTAGGTAATCGACAACCAGTTCAATCCCACTAAAGCCAGCCCATGACGTCCACCCCGCCCCGCCCCTGGCGCACCGAGTTCGCCGCCACGCTGAAACTCGCCTGGCCGCTGGTCGCGACCAACCTCGCGCAGGCGCTGGTCGGGGCGACCGACGTGGCGATGCTCGGGCGGCTTGGCTCGGACACGCTGGCGGCAGCGACGCTCGGGCTGAACCTCTACCTCGTCTTCCTGATCTTCGGGATGGGCCTCACCACCGCCGCTGTGCCGATGATCGCGCGCGAGCGCGGGCGCGCGGTCGCACGCGGTGCGCGATATCCGGCGGACCGTGCGCCAGACGATCTGGGTCGCCGCCACGCTCTGCATCCCGTCCTGGACCGTCCTGTGGAACGCCGAAGCGATTCTCGTCCACCTGCTCGACCAGGACCCGGCGCTCGCGCACGAGGCGGCGCGGTTCGTGCGCGCAGTCATGTGGGGAATGTTGCCGAGCCTCTGCTTCCTCGTGCTGCGCGCATTCGTCGCCGCGCTGGAGAAACCCGCTTGGTCGCTGGTGGTGATGGTCGGGCTGTTGGTCGTCAACGCCGGTCTCAACTGGCTGCTGATATTCGGCCACGCAGGATTGCCCGCGCTCGGCTTGCTCGGCTCGGGCATGGCGAGCAGCATCGCCAACGGCCTCAGCTTCGTCGCGATGGCCTCGGTCATCGTCTACGTAAGACCGTTCCGCCGCTACCATCTGCTCGGCCGGTTCTGGCGCGCCGACTGGCCACGATACCGCGCCGTGTGGAAACTCGGCCTGCCGATCGCGATCACGCTCGGGTTCGAGTCGACCGTGTTCATCGCCGCCGTCTTCCTGATGGGGCTGCTCGGCACCGTGCCGCTCGCCGCCCACGCGATAGCGATCCAGATCGCCAGCGTCACCTTCATGGTCCCGCTCGGCATAGCCCAGGCTGCCACCATCCGCGTCGGACTCGCGTCGGGTCGCGGCGACCGCGCCGGCATCGGCCGCGCCGGCTGGGCGGCGTTCGCGATCGGCGAGGGGTTCATGGTGCTGACCGCCGCTTTGCTCGTACTCGCCCCGCAACTGCTTATCGGCATCATCCTCGACGTCGATGCGCCTGCGAACGCACCCGTCGTCGCGCTCGCGATCTCGCTGCTCGCGGTCGCTGCAATATTTCAGGTGGTCGACGGCGCACAGGTGATCGGTGCGGGCATGTTGCGCGGATTGGGGGATACCACGGTGCCGATGATCTTCGCGGCGGTCGGCTATTGGGGGATCGGCATCGGCGTCGGCGCATGGCTCGCGTTCGCGCGCGGCTGGGGCGGGGTCGGCATCTGGACGGGTCTCGCGACCGGCTTGGCGGTGGTATCGGTGCTGATGATGGCCCGTTGGCACGCGCGCGAGCGTCTCGACCTAGGTTGACGCTCCGCTGGACCCGTTTTTTCGACGGGCCGGTACCGATAACACGTTGGGTGCGTTAACATATATTGCATAACGGGAGCCTAACATGTCCGACCCAGACCGTATCGTCGCGATCGGACTTCTTACGCAACGCGACGTATTCGCGCTCGGGCATGATCTGTCGCGCGTCTATCCGATTGACGATGCCCCCTGCTTCGGCGCGTTGCTCGGCGCGGTCGACGACGCCGACCGCGCGTTCCACCGCGCGCAGGATGCCGGCCAATCGCCTGCCAATCCGCAGATCAAGGTTTCACCGCCAGCGCGCTAGCGGCGTTCGAAGATCAAGCGCGCCCGTCGCAATTTTAGTCGCGTAGCGTGCGGATAATCGCCGAGAAGTCGAGATTGCCCTGCCCAGCTGCGGCGAACGCCTCGTACCGCTCAGCAGCTTTCGCGCCCATCGGCGTATCCGCGCCGACATCCTTCGCCGCCGCCATCGCGAGCCGCAGGTCCTTTAACATCAGCGCCGTCGCGAAGCCGCCCTGATAGTCGTGATCGGCGGGCGTATCGGGACCGATCCCCGGCAGCGGCGCGTAGGTGGTCATCGACCAGCTCTGGCCCGACGACACGCTCGCGATGTCGTAGAATGCCTGCGCATCGAGCCCAAGTTTCTCTGCCAGCACGAACGCCTCGCAGGTCGCGATCATCGTCGCGCCGAGGATCATGTTGTTGCAGATCTTTGCCGCCTGCCCCGCGCCGTTCGCGCCCGCGTGGATGACGGCCTTGCCCATGTCCGCGAGGATGGGCTGAGCCCGGTCGAACGCCTCGGCCGAACCGCCGACCATGAAGGTGAGCGTGCCCGCATTGGCCGCGCCGATGCCACCCGACACCGGCGCATCGACCGCGACAAGTCCCTTGGCCTGCGCGGCTTCGGCGACCTGCTTGGCGGTGGCGACGTCGATCGTCGAACAGTCGATCAGGATCGCGGACGCCGGGGCGACGCCGAACAGCGCATCATAGACCTCGGCGACATGCTTGCCCGCCGGCAGCATCGTCACGATCGCCTCGGCACCGTCCGCAGCCTCGGCAGCGGACGCGACGGGGAGGCAGCCGGCGGTCTTCGCCTTGTCCAGCGCGTCCGCGCTCAAGTCGAACGCACGAACGTCGTGGCCCTTCTTGGCGAGGTTCGCCGCCATCCCCCCGCCCATGTTGCCAAGCCCGATAAATGCGATCCGTGCCATGTTCTCTCTCCTAATTCTGCTCCCCTCCCGTTCACGGGAGGGGTTGGGGGAGGGCAGTGCCGCAAATACGTCGCGAGTGGTCGCGGCACGCCCCTCCCCTGACCCCTCCCGCAAGCGGGAGGGGAAATTGGCTTACTTCCCCGTCCAGGTCCCGGCGCGCTTCTCGACAAACGCCGCCATGCCTTCGCTCTGGTCCGCCGTCCCGAACAGCCCGTGGAACAGCCGCCGCTCGAACTGCACACCCATCGCGAGGCCCGTCTCGAACGCAGCGTTGACCATTTCCTTGTTCGCCAGCACCGCCAGCGGCGCCATCGCCGCGATCGTCGCGGCGGTCTTTACCGCCTCCTCGACCAGCTCGTCCGCCGGCACGATCCGCGAGACCAGCCCCGCGCGCTCCGCTTCCTCGGCATCCATCATCCGCCCGGTCAGGCACATCTCCATCGCCTTGGCCTTGCCGACCGCGCGCGTGAGCCGCTGCGATCCGCCCATCCCCGGCGACACCGCCAGCTTGATCTCCGGCTGCCCGAACTTCGCGGTATCGGCCGCGAGGATGAAGTCGCACATCATCGCCAGCTCGCACCCGCCGCCCAGCGCATAGCCCGCCACTGCCGCGATCACGGGTTTGCGCGTCCGCGTGAAATTCTCCCAGCCGGCGAAGAAGTTGCTCGCATACATGTCGGCGAACCCCTGCGACTGCATCTCCTTGATGTCCGCCCCCGCCGCGAACGCCTTGGCGCTCCCGGTCAGCACCGCGCAGCCCTGCGACGGATCCGCATCGAACGCGGCAAACGCGGCGATCAGGTCGGCAAGCACCTGCGAATTGAGCGCATTCAGCGCTTGAGGCCGGTTCAGCGTGACGAGCGTAACGCCACCGCGCTGCTCGACGAGGATCGTTTCGTAATCGGCCATCTTACTCTCCAAAAACATCGTCATCCTGGACTCGATCCAGGATCCAGAGCCCGCAACGCTGCCGCCTGTAACCCTGGATCCTGACTTTCGTCAGGATGACGAGTTAGCCCGGCGTCCAAGCCTCGTTCTCCGGCAACGGCGCGAAGATCTGGTCGATCACGTGATCGGTCACATCCTCGGGCGCCGCCGGATCCCAACGCGGCGCATTGTCCTTGTCTACGATCACCGCCCGCACGCCCTCGATGAAGTCGTGCCGCTGCACGACATGCGCGCCAACCGCATATTCCTGCCGCATCTCGTCCGCGAAACTCGCCATCCCCGCGCCCTCGTGGAGCAAGCGCAACGACACCTTCATCGTCTGCGGCGACTTGGTCTTCAGCGTCGCGAGCGTCTGCGTCGCCCACTCGCCACCATCGGCTTCGAGCGCAGCGTAGATGTCCTCCAGCACGTCCGACGCGAACAGCCGGTCGATGTCGTCCTTGCGCGCGAGGATCTTCGCCTCGGGAGCCACAGTCGCCAAAGCGTCCAGTACGCCGGCGATCTCCTGCGGCGTCGCGGCGATCCGCGCCTTGGCGGTATCAAGCGTCTCGCCAGCCAAAAAATGCGTCGCCAGCCCGAGCGCAAGGCACTCCGCACCATCGAGCCGATGCCCGGTCAGCGCCAGATAGTGCCCGATCCGCCCCGGCAGTCGCGACAGATACCAGCCGCCGCCAACGTCGGGGAACAGCCCGATCCCCGTCTCCGGCATCGCGAACTTGGTGTTCTCGGTAGCGACCCGGAAACGGCACGGCAGCGCAAGCCCGACGCCGCCGCCCATCGTGATCCCGTCCATGAAAGCGACGATCGACTTGGCATAGGTGAACAGCCGGTGGTTCATCCGGTACTCGGCATGAAAGAACGCCCGCGCCTCGACACCATCGGTAGCGCCCGACGCGGCCAACATGCGGATATCCCCGCCAGCACAAAAACCACGCCCCTCGGCATGATCGACCACGATCGCCTCAACAGCGGCATCGCCCCGCCAAGCTTCGAGCGCTTCGAGCACATCTTCGCACATGGCTAGGTTCAACGCATGCAGCGCCTTGGGCCGGTTCAAACGGATACGGCCGATCGGGCCTCCGACGGTCGTGATCAGGTCATTCATAAAACACCTTCCCGGCGAAGGCCGGGGTCCAGTTGGAAAGGTCGATGTAACGAAGGACGGCCCCAAGCCGATATGCGTCCCCCAACTGGGCCCCGGCCTTCGCCGGGGTGACTGCTGTTTGACGCTTGACGACGATATTCATCACTGTCGCGTCAGTTCGCGACCGACGATCATCCGCATCACCTGGTTCGTTCCCTCGAGGATCGAATGCACGCGCAGATCGCGCCAGAAGCGTTCGATGGGGTAATCCTGCAGATACCCATACCCGCCATGCAGCTGCAACGCGCGGTCCACGACGGACGAACCGGTGTCCGTCGCAAGCCGCTTCGCCATCGCCGCGAACTTGGTCTTGTCGGACGCATTCGCCGTTACCTTGGCGGCCGCCATGTAGAGCAGCGCGCGCGCCGCTTCGAGTTCGGTCGCCATGTCCGCCAGCATGAACTGCGTGTTCTGGAAATCGGCGATCGCTTTCCCGAACTGCTTGCGATCCTTCGTGTACGCGATCGCTTCGTCGAGACACCGCTGTGCCCCCCCGAGCGAGCACGCGCCGATGTTCAGCCGCCCGCCGTCGAGCCCCATCATCGCGATCCGGAAGCCCTCGCCCTCGCCGCCCACCATGTTCGCACCCGGCACGCGGACGCCGTCGAAGATCACCTGTCGCGTCGGCTGCGAGTGCCAGCCGAGCTTCTTCTCGTTCGCGCCGAACGATACGCCCGGCATGTCCTTCTCGATCACGAGGCAGGAAATGCCCTTCGGCCCGTCCTCACCGGTGCGGACCATCGTCACGTACACCTCATTCTCGCCCGCACCCGAGATGAACTGCTTTGAGCCGGTCACGATCCAGTCGTGACCGTCGCGTACCGCGCGCGTCTTCAACGCAGCCGCGTCCGACCCGGACCCCGGCTCGGTCAGGCAATAGCTCGCCAGCCGGTCCATAGTCACCAGATCGGGAAGATACTTGTCCTTCACCGCGGCCGATCCGAACCGGTCGATCATCCAAGCCGCCATATTATGGATGCTGATAAACGCCGACGTCGAAGGGCACCCATAGGACATCGCCTCCATGATCAGCGCTGCCTCGAGCCGCCCGAGCGCGATCCCGCCGCTCTCCTCGCTGACATAGATTGCCGCGAAACCGAGCTCGGCCGCCGCCTTGATCGTGTCGCGCGGGAAGATGTGCTTCTCGTCCCACTCGGCCGCGTGCGGCGTGATCCGGTCGGCGGTAAAGCGACGCGCCAACTCCTGGATTTCGCGCTGGTCGTCGGTAAGGTCGAACTGGTTGGAGGTGAACTGGTTCATCGTGGTCCTATCTCCGTCATGCCGGGCTTGACCCGGCACCCAGGGCCACCGACGCCGGTGTTCGTGGCTCTGGGTCCTGACGTGCGTCAGGATGACGATTGGGGGAAATGACGTGGATCGGCAACCGGCTGTCTACATCCTCGCAAGCTGGCGCAACGGAACGCTGTATATCGGCGTGACGTCCGATCTGATGGCGCGGATCGTTCAGCATCGTGCCGGATCCTTTGGCGGGTTTACCCGAATGTACGGCGTCAAACGGCTTGTCTGGTTCGAGATGGCCGACACGATGGAGGGCGCTATCGGACGCGAGAAGCAATCGAAGAACTGGCGCCGTGCGTGGAAGATCGAATTGATCGAGGCCGGCAACCCTGCTTGGCGCGATCTGGCAGAGGATTGGGGCTTCGATCCGCTCCCCCAACCGTCATCCCGGGCTTGACCCGGGACCCAGAGCCACGAGCCCCTACGCTCATGGCTCTGGGTCCTGACTTTCGTCAGGATGACGGGAGAAGGAGCGCCCACCCCACTCACCCCATCGTCGGAATAACGAAAGCGTCGTTATTCCGCGCCGGACCGCCATCCTCGGCCATCGCCGGCAATGCAGACCCATCCGGCCAACGCTGCGTGATCGTCTTGACCTTGGTCCAGAACTTCACGCCCTCCATCCCATGCTGGTTCGTGTCCCCAAACGCCGAGCGCTTCCATCCGCCAAAGGTGTGGTACGCCACCGGCACCGGAATCGGCACGTTGATCCCTACCATCCCGACGTTCACCCGCGCCGCGAACTCCCGCGCGGCGTGGCCGTTGCGCGTGAAGATCGCGACGCCGTTGCCGTATTGATGCTCGCTCGGCAGGCGCACCGCCTCCTCGAAATCGGCGGCGCGGACGATCTGGAGAACGGGTCCGAAGATCTCCTCTTTGTACGCCGACATCTCGGTCGTGACGTGATCGAACAGCGAAGGCCCGATGAAGAAGCCCTTCTCATGCCCCTGAAGCGCAAACCCGCGCCCATCGACGACCAGTTCCGCGCCTTCGTCGACACCGGTCTGGATCCAGTTCTCGATCCGCGTGCGATGCGCCGCGTTCACCACCGGACCGTAATGCGCATCGTTGTCGGTCGACACGCCAACCCTCAAAGCAGCGATCGCCGGGATCAGCTTCTCGCGCAACGCGATCGCGGTCTTCTCACCCACCGGCACCACCACCGGCAGCGCCATGCAACGCTCGCCCGCCGAGCCGAAAGCCGCGCCCGACAGGTCTGCGACGACCTGGTCGAGGTCCGCGTCGGGCATGACGATACCGTGGTTCTTCGCGCCGCCCATCGCCTGGACGCGCTTCCCCGCCTCGACGCCGCGACGGTACACATAATGCGCGATGTCGGACGATCCGACGAAGCTCACCGCCGAGATCGCCGGGTGATCGAGGATCGCGTCGACCATCTCCTTGTCGCCGTGGACGACCTGAAAGATGCCCTCGGGCAGCCCCGCCTCGACGAACAACTCGCCAAGCCGCACCGGCACCGACGGATCGCGCTCGGACGGCTTGAGGATGAACGCGTTGCCCGTGGCGATCGCGACGCCCGACATCCACAGCGGGATCATCGCCGGAAAGTTGAACGGCGTGATGCCCGCGCCGATGCCAAGCGGCTGGCGCATCGAATACACGTCGATCCCCGGCCCGGCGCCCTGCGTATATTCGCCCTTGAGAATGTGCGGGATGCCGCAGCAGAACTCGATCACCTCGAGCCCGCGCTGGATATCGCCCTTCGAATCCGCGATCACCTTGCCGTGCTCGGACGACAGCAGCCGCGCGAGCTCGTCCATGTTGGCTTCGACGAGCCGCTTGAACTCGAACATCACGCGGGCTCGGCGCTGCGGGTTGGTCGCGGCCCAAGCCGGCTGCGCCTTCTGCGCGGCGGCGACCGCGGCCTCCAGATCGACCGCACCCGACAGCCGGACCCGCGCCTGCACCTCGCCCGAATTCGGGTCGAACACGTCGCCGAAGCGCTCGGCCGTGCTGGCCGCACCGCTCACGAAATTCTCGATCGTCCGCATGGGCATCCTCTTCTAGTTATCCGCACCGTCGGCCATAAGGCTTTCGCAGCCAAGTGGGGCTGTTTGCAGATTCGCTCTGCAGATATGCAGCATAAGGTGAGGCGTTCATGGATTGGGACGACGTCCGGTATTTCCTCGCGCTGGCGCGCACGCACCGACTTGGGCCAGCGGCAAAACTGCTCGGGCAGGACGCGACCACGGTGTCACGACGCCTGCAAAGGCTCGAGCGGCGACTCCAGACCACGTTGTTCGAACAAACGGTGGCCGGCTACGCGCTGACCGAGCGCGGCGCAGCGCTGCTCGCGCATGCCGAGACGATGGAGGCGTCCGCGCTCGGCATCCAGGAAGTGGTCGGCAACGATGCCGGCGTGCTCGCGGGACCGATCCGGTTGAGCGTGTCGGAAGGCTTCGGCAGCCGCATCCTAGCGCCACGCCTCGCGTCGTTCACCAACCAGCATCCGCGCATCGCCGTCGACCTGATCGCATCGACCGGCTTCCTCAACCCGTCACGGCGCGAGGCGGATATCGCGGTGATGCTCGCACGACCGAAAAGCGGACCCTTGGTGGCACGCAAGCTGACCGACTATCACCTCGGCCTCTATGCGCATCCCGATCACCTCGCGCGGACCGGACCGATCGCCACCACCGCAGACCTGATGCTCCACCGCCTGATCGGCTACGTCCCGGACATGATCTATGCCCCCGAACTCCGCTATCTGGCCGAAATCGACGGCCGCCTAGATGCCTCGATCCGCAGTTCGAGCATCGTCGCACAAGCCGAACTGATCGCGGCCGGCGCCGGGTGCGGAATCCTCCCCTGCTTCATCGGCGCCCGCGTACCGGGACTGGTCCGCGTCCTGCCCGAAGCCGTCGATATTCAGCGCTCATTCTGGCTCGTCGTCCACCGCGACGTTCGCCGGATTGCGCGGATCGACAGGTTCATCGCCTGGCTGGACACGACGATCGGCGAGCTGAAGCCGCTGATGCTGGGCGTGCCCTCCGCGCCGATTGCCGCCCCGAACTGAGCGCCGTATAGATCGATGTTGCACGGCAGCATCGCCGGCCCGGAGCAGCGTGTTGATCCCCAAACTCTATCACCAGATGATCGACGCGATCGGCGACGGCACCGGCCTGCCCGACACGATCCTGCATATCCATGCCGGCATGGCGCTGCTGATGCTCGCGCGGCTGGTGACGCGGCGGTCGTTCGGGACGTTCATTCCGTGGTACGTCGTGGCCGCTGGCGAAGCGTTCAACGAGATCATGGACCGGTTGAACTTCGGGGCGTGGCGTTGGGAGGACACCTCGCTGGATATCATCAACACGCTGCTATGGCCGACGGTGATCTGCCTCGGCGTGCGGTTGCGGCCGATGATCGCGCAGAGGGTGACGGTTAAGCCGGACGCGATGGAGACCGGGCCGGATGCGGTTCCGGGAGAAAGCGTGCCGGTCGAGACCGCGCACTAACCTGCCCCCCTCCCCGGAAGGGAGGGTTTGGGGGTGGGTCGGCCAGTTGGCGAGTGCCGAAGATCCCAAGCAGCCTACCCACCCCTAGCCCCTCCCTTCCAGGGAGGGGAACGCGTCGTGGTCTGGGCTGAACTTAGCCGCAAATACCGTGTGGTCCGGCTTGAACTTCGCCAGCCAACCCACCTCAGCCAAGCGCAATATACCGTTGCAGATGATAATCCTCATCACCCAACTGGTGGTCGATCATCACCAGCCGCTTGGCATAATGCGACACCGCATATTCCCACGTCATGCCGATCCCGCCGTGCAGCTGGATCGACTCCTCCGCCACCAGAGCACCGGTCCGCCCGATCGTGTATTTCGCCGCCGACAAAGCACGTTCGCGCGCCTTCGCGTCGTCGCCGTCGAATGCCGACGCAGCGTTGATCACCGCCGACTGCGCCTGTTCGATCTCGAGCAGAACGGTCGCCATGCGGTGCTGGAGCGCCTGGAACTTGCCGATCGGGACGCCGAACTGCTTCCGGTCGCGGAGATAGCCGAGCGTCGCCTCCTTGACGAACTCCATCGCGCCCACCGCTTCGGCCGACAGCGCAAGCAGGCCCGCCCCTACCGCCGCGTCCACGATCGCCTGCCCCTGCCCGTCGCCGCCAAGCCGCGCCTCAACCCCTAGCGTCACGCCATCGAACGTCACGTCGCCGGCCGCACCGCCCTCGACGGTGTTGTAGCTTCGCACCGACACGCCCGCCGTGTCCGCGGGCACGAGCAGCACCAGCGGATCGCCGTCCTGCTCGACCACCACCACGAACACCGACGCCGCACCGGCCTGCGGCACGACCGCCTTCGTCCCGCTGAGCGTCCAGCCATCGCCGCTCTTCGCCGCGGTCACCGGCGTGGCGCCGTCATCGAGTGCGAAAGCGGCGATCGTCTCGCCCGACACGATCCCGGCCAGCATCTCGTCCTGTCCGCCGGCCTTCGCCAACGCCCGCCCGGCCATCAGCGCGCCCAGGAACGGCTCGACCACCAGCGCACGACCAAGCGCCTCGAACACCACCATGATGTCGAACCCGCTGCCGCCGAAACCGCCCGCCGCCTCGTCGAACAAGGCCGAGACGATGCCCAGCTCGTTCAACTGCGTCCAGACCGCCGGGTCGTACCCCGCCTCGCTGTACGCGCCGGCATTGCGCGTATCGATCGCATAGCCGTCACGCAGCGCCCGAACGAGCGTGTCGGCGAGCATGCGGCGGTCGTCGGAGTGTTCGAAGTTCATGTGATCAGAGACCCAGGATAGCTTTGGAGATGATGTTCTTCTGGATCTCGTTCGACCCGCCGAAGATCGACAGTTTGCGGTTGTTGAAATAGCTCGGTGCCGCCATCGCCGCGTCCTCCGGCCCGACATCCTCGCCGTTCCACCCGGCTTCCAGAGCCTCCGGTATGTAGGGCGCCGCATACGACCCGTAGGCGCGACGGGTCAGCGAGGTGATCTCCTGGCGGATCTCGGTGCCCTTGATCTTGAGCATCGAACTTTCCGCACCCGGCGCACCGCCGCCCGCGACCGCCGCAAGCACGCGCAGGTTGGTCGTCTGCATGTTCGCCAGATCGATCTCGACCCGCGCCATCCGTGCCGCGAACAACGGATCGTCGGCCAGCGCCCGCCCGCCCTTCTTCTGCATCTGCGCGACTTCCTTCAGCCGCTCAAACGACGCGATCGAGAAGCCGACGCCGGCGATGTTGGTCCGCTCGTAGGTCAGCAGATACTTGGCGTAGGTCCAGCCCATATTCTCCTCGCCGACGAGGTTCGCCACCGGCACCTCGACGTCGGTGAAGAACACCTCGTTCACCTCCTGCTCGCCGTCGATCAGCGTGATTGGGCGGACCTCGATGCCGGGCGACTTCATGTCGATCAGCAGGAACGAGATGCCCTCCTGCTTCTTCGCCGCGGGGTCGGTGCGAACGAGGCAGAAGATCATGTCGGCATGCTGACCGAGCGTCGTCCAGGTCTTCTGGCCGTTGACGACATAGACGTCGCCCTTCCGGACAGCCGTCGTCTTCAGCCCGGCGAGATCGGACCCTGCGCCCGGCTCCGAATAGCCCTGGCACCACCAGTCGGAGCCATCGAGAATACGCGGCAACCAATGCTTCTTCTGCTCCTCGGAGCCGTATTTGATCAGCACCGGACCGAGCATGTTGACGCCGAACGGGACCACGCGAGGCGCGTGCGCAAGCGCGGATTCATTGTCGAAGATGAACCGCTGGATCACGCTCCAGCCTGGACCGCCCCACTCCTCGGGCCAGTGGTTCGCCAGCCAGCCGCGTTCGTTCAGGATCGCGTGCCACTCCTCCATGTCCGATTTGCGCAGGCGTTTGCCTTCGCGGACCAGCGTCGAGAGGCGGGCAGGCAGTTTGTCGCGGAAGAACGCGCGGACTTCGTCGCGGAACGATTCTTCCTCGGGCGTGAAGCTGAGATCCATGGCCATGTGCTCCTGATGTTGGAGCCCATGTGCCACAGTCGATCGCAGAATTGAAGGACCGGTATGGTCAAAATCGCAGAAAACGCCGGATGGAACGACGCAGGTTAATCCACCCGGTATCCAACGTCTTCCCCCCTCCCTGAAAGGGAGGGGTCGGGGGTGGGTCGGCCAGCTCGGGCCATCACAGTTCGATTATGCGGAAGCCGACCCACCCCCAGCCGCTCCCTTCCAGGGAGGGGAGCAATTGCCAGACCTCCCCTCCAAGGAGGGAGCACATCAGAACCGGTAGCTGATCCAGCCCGCCAGGAAGTCGGAGTTCTTATACCCCGCGTTCGTCAGCGCCGGCCCCGCGATCAGATGCTCGTAGCGACCGGTGAACGACAGCCGCGAGCTGATCGGATACACCGCCTGAAACCGGATCGTATCGGCGATCTTCTTGCCCCCGAAATTCTGCGTGCCGGCGAACGCGGACCCGTTCGCACGGTACACCGCGTCGCTCGTCGTATCGCGCCACGACAGCTGGTATTCCGCGGTCAGCCGCAGCTTGCCGAGCGTGGTGAAGCTGAAGTTCGGCGCCACCGCAATCAGATTGGTCGGCGTCGCGAACAGCTGATAGCTGTAATAGATGTTGTTGCCGAACGGCGCGAGCGAGTTGCGCAACGTGCCGGTGCCATACGCCCCGCCACCGCTCGCATAATCCGCATGGAAGCCGACGCGCGGCGCATTCTTAGCCTTGCCGAGCCGATAGGTCTGCCCCGCCAGCAACAGCCACGCCTTGATCGAGCGGTTGTCGTAACTGCCGCCCTGATAGTTGATCGTCCAGTCGAGGTTGACCGGCCCCGCATCGCCCCAGATGTGAAGGCCATAGAAGTTACGCACCTCGCGCGCCGTGCCGGTGCCCCACGTCGCCGAGCGATCGCGCAGCCGCCAGAGGAAGGGATCGACGTACAGCTTCGATCCGCCAAACAGCGATTCGGGCACGACGACGCCGGTCGAGATGCCCGTGAACCGCCGATCGCTCTCGGCATTATCGTCCTGTGTTCCGCCATTGCCATACGCGGTCGGCTTGAAATCGAACACGTCGGCGCGGACTCCGGCCGTCCGCGCCCAGGCGCGGAAGCCGTTGAACCCGAAATACAACGTGTTGTTGTCGCGCGGCACGACCAGCAGGTTCGGCCCGTCCGCGAAGGTCTGGCGACCATAGCGCACGCCCAGATCGACATCGGCGACCGTCCCGGTCACGTCGACGAACGCCTGCTGCACCGCCAGCTTGTTGCGCAGATTGGGCAATGCGGTGCCGAGATTCTGCCCCTCCAGCGTGCCGTGCGCCAATTCCCCATAGAACCGGAAATGCTCGCCGACATGCAGATCGGCACCGCCGAACAGGCGCAGAATATCTTGCCGCTGAGCTTCGGCATTGCGCAAATTGGGGTTGGTGGTCTGGTTGACGCGCAACCGCGCCTCGCCCGACAGCGTCAGATACACCTCGCCGTCCGCGGCGATCGGGATGAACTTCAGCTGGTCGACGATGTCCTTGCGCTTGGCCGGATCCCGCAGCTTCGACCAATCCTCAGCCCAGCGCGACTGATTGTAGCCACCCGCGGTCGTCCCGTCGCCGATCGCGGCGTTGGGATAGCTCTCGGCGATCGGCGACGCCGCAGCGCTGGCCGACTGGTCCTTGGAAACGGGATTGCGTCGCGCCCGCAGCTGGCGCGGGGCCGTTGCGGGCGCGCCTGCGGAGACGCCATCGGAGAGAGGGGCGGGATCGGCCGCGGGCTCTGCCGCCACGGGATCGGTTGCCGGGGCAGTCTGAACTCCCGCCGTCTGGGCTATAGCCGTCTGGGCGATAGCGGTGGACGCGAGCAAGGAGGAGGCGAGCGCGCACAGCGCTCCACCGATGGACGGACGGATCATAAAAGCACCTCGAACTGCTGGGGTGGCTGCCCGCTACCGGGCGAAAGCCACCCTCATTTTAGACGATTGCGGGCCCAGCCGTCGTGGGGACCGTCGTGGGGGCCGTCATAGGCGCGGACGTCTGCGCCGGCGGCAGTTCGGGCAGCTTGCCCGACAAGGCGGCGTCGAGCTTGTCGCGGTCGAGGGCACCTTCCCAGCGGGCCACAACGATCGTCGCGACCGCGTTGCCGATGAAGTTGGTCAGGCTGCGGCACTCGCTCATGAAGCGATCGACGCCGAGAATCAACGCCATGCCGGCGATCGGCACGGTCGGCACGATCGACAGCGTCGCGGCCAAGGTGATGAACCCCGCGCCGGTAACGCCGGCCGCGCCCTTGGAAGAGACCATCGCCACGACGAGCAACAACAGTTCCTGACCGAGCGTCAGGTGCGTGTTGGTCGCCTGCGCGATGAACAGCGCCGCCAGCGTCATGTAGATGTTGGTGCCGTCGAGGTTGAACGAATAGCCGGTCGGCACGACCAACCCGACGACCGACTTCTCGCAGCCTGCCGCCTCCATCTTCTGGATCAGGTTCGGCAATGCCGCTTCCGACGACGAGGTGCCGAGAACCAGCAGCAGTTCGGCCTTCAGATACTTGATCAGCTTGAAGATCGAGAAGCCCGTCAGCCGGGCGACGGTGCCGAGCACGACGACGACGAACAGCGCCGCGGTCAGGTAGAAGGTCGCGACCAGGGCACCGAGGTTGGCGAGGCTGCCGATCCCGTATCTGCCGATCGTGAAGGCGATCGCACCGAACGCACCGAGCGGGGCGGCCCGCATCAGGATACCGACCAGCTTGAACACGATCAGGCTAAGGCGCTCGAGGAAGTTCAGCACTGGCTTGGCAGGCTCGCCGACCAGGCTCAGCGAGATGCCGAACAGGATCGCGATCAGCAGGATCTGGAGGATGTTACCGTCGGTGAACGCGCTGACCATCGTGTCCGGGATGATGCTCATCAGGAACCCGGTGATCGTCGTCTCGTGCGCCTTCACGGTATAGTCCGCGATGCCCTTGGTATCGAGCGTAGCGGCGTCGATGTTCATCCCCGCGCCCGGCTGGACGACGTTGGCCACGATCAGGCCGACGATCAGCGCCAGCGTCGAGAAGAACAGGAAGTACGCGAACGCCTTGCCCGCGACGCGGCCGACCGAACCGAGTTCCTTCATCCCGGCAATACCGGTGACGAGCGTCAAGAAGATCACCGGCGCGATGATCATCTTCACCAGCTTGATGAACGCATCACCGAGCGGCTTCAAAGCCGCGCCGTACGTCGGATAGAAATGCCCGAGCGCCGCGCCGAGCGCGATCGCGATCAGCACCTGAATATAGAGCTGACTGCTCCAGCGCTTCCGCGCCGGCGTTTCCGCAACGCCATATGTCTGGGTGGGTAGGGTCAACATCGTCTCCTGAAAACCTAGTCCACTGCCACGGGACGTTTATGGCGACGGTAATGCCGGGCCGAACCGAGGACTACAAGACCACGCCGCATTCACCATAAAACGTTGGTTTTGCGTACTTTGTCGGCATACCGGGTTTTCAGATGTGTGGAAAATGCCGTGTTTCGGTGATGGCGAACCCTGTTCGTGTGTGATAATCCGCACAAATGGCGCGGCTCCGATCCCCCCTGTTCATCACCGCGCTGACGGTGTTGCTGGCGTTCGCCGCGCTCGGCGTGATCGTCGCCGGAGTCGCCTCGATCTATGGTCCGCGCGCCGTCGCCGACGTCACCGCGAGCGTCCGGATGCGCGCGGTGCAGCAGACGCGGAGCAACCTCCGCCTGCTCGAAGCCGAGTTGCAGACCTATCGCCTGCTCCCGGTCATGCTAGGCGAATATCCCGCGGTGCGCGCCGCGCTCGCATCGGGACGAGTCGACCCGGCGCTCAACGAAAAGCTGGCGATGCTGGCGGAGCGCACCGGCGCACCGGTGATCTACGCGCTCGATACGCAGGGGATGACGATCGCCGCCTCGAACGCCGCGCGGCCCGACAGCTTCCTCGGCCACGACTATCGGTTCCGCGAGTATTTCACCAAGGCGATGGCCTCGGGTGCGACCGAGTTCTTCGCGCTCGGCAGCGTCAGCGGGCGCCCCGGCCTGTATCTCTCGCGACGGATCGACCGTGACGGACGGCCGCTCGGCGTGGTCGTGGTGAAGGTCGAGTTCGAGAAGATCGCCCGCGCGTGGATCCAGGATCACATGGCGACCTTCGTCACCGATGCGGACGGCATCATCCTGATCTCGAGCGACCCGGCGCTGCAATTCCGCACAACCCGCCCGCTGGCCCCGGCGCGCCGCGCCGCGCTGGTCGCCACCCGCCAGTTCGGAAACTCGCCGCTCGCGCGCGCGCCGCTCCTTCTCGACGACGATCGCGCGCGTCTTTCGGACGGAACGCCGGCGGCGACGGTGTCGCTACCGGTGCCGATCGCGGGCTGGCGACTGGTGCACATGGAGCCGCTCGACGCCGCGCTGCGCACTGCCGCCGCCCGAACGCGCTGGGCGACCGCGATCGCGGCGCTGGCGACGATCGCGGCGATGCTGGCGGCGTGGTGGCTCTATGAACGTCGCAAGCGCAACGCAGGGGCGCGCGCCGAACTCGAGGCGGAGGTCGCGCGCCGGACCGCCGAGCTACGTGCTACGGCCGATCGTCTCCAGATCGAGGTCGAGCAGCGCGAGGCGTCCGACCAGCGATTCCGCCAGGCGCGCGAGGAGCTGGCGCACGCCAACCGGGTCGGCTCGATCGGCACGATCACCGCCAGCGTCGCGCACGAGATTAACCAGCCGGTCGCCGCGATCCGCACCTTCGCCGACAACGCCGCCGCCTTCCTCGACCGCGGCGAACCGGCGCGCGCGGCGACCAACCTCCAGTCGATCGTCGACCTCACCAGCCGGATCGGCACGATCACCGCTGGGCTCAGGCGTTATGCACGGCGCGGCGCAGGCTCGATCGGCCCCGTGGCGCTCGACGAGGCGATCGACGGCGTACGCCTGCTGATCGGCGACCGCTTCCGCGCGAAGGGCGTGACGCTCGACCTCCCCACCGGGCCCGAGGCGCGGCTGACGGTCATCGCCGGCCGCGTCCGCCTGGAGCAGGTCCTCGTCAACCTCCTCCAGAACGCGCTCGACGCGGTCGCTGATCGCCGCGATGCGCGCGTGAGCGTCACCGTCGGTCGGAAAGGCCGCGACGTCGTGCTGACCGTCGCCGACAACGGCCCCGGCATCGATGCGGCGATCGCCGACCACCTCTTCACCCCGTTCGCGACGAGCAAGAAGGACGGCCTCGGGCTCGGCCTCGGCATTGCGCGCGACATCATGACCGAGTTCGGCGGCACGCTCGACCTCGTCCCAGCACCCGAAGGCGCCATCTTCCGTATGATCCTGGTGAAGGCATGAGCGAGCAAGCGGTATTGCTCGTCGACGACGACGACGTGTTGCGCGGTGCACTCGAACAATCGTTCGAACTCGCCGGCATCGCTGTGATAGCCGAGCGCGACCCGACCGTCGCGCTCGCCCGCGTGACCGCCGGGTTCGACGGCGCGGTGGTGTCCGACATCCGTATGCCGAAGATGGACGGCCTCGAACTCTTCCGCCGGATCGCCGCGATCGACCACGAGATCCCGGTGCTGCTGATGACCGGCCACGGCGATGTCGCGATGGCGGTCGCCGCGCTGAAGAACGGCGCGTTCGACTTCATCCCCAAACCGTTCGCGACCGATCATCTGATCGCGGGCGCCCGGCGTGCGCTCGAAATGCGCCGCCTCGTCCTCGACAACCGCCGTCTCCGCGCCGCCGCCGAAGAAACGATCGGCGCCGAACCGCTGATCGGCGAAACCCCGGTCATGGTCCGCCTCCGCGAAACGATGCGCCAGATCGCGCAAGCCGACATCGACGTGCTGGTCGAGGGCGAGACCGGCACCGGCAAGGAACTGGTCGCGGTCCTGCTCCATCGCTGGAGTAACCGCCGCTCGCGGCCCTTCGTGGCGGTCAACTGCGCCGCGCTGCCCGAAGCGGTCGCCGAGATCGAACTGTTCGGCCATGACGGCGACTCCCGCCTGCCCCGTACCGGCCGGATCGAGGCTTCGAACCGTGGCACGCTGTTCCTCGACGAGATCGAAAGCACGCTTCCCGCCTTCCAGGCAAAACTCCTACGGGTGCTGGAGGAACGCGAGGTGATGCCGGTCGGTGGCGACCTCCCGCGCGCGCTCGACCTGCGCGTGATCGCCGCCGCCAAACCCGGCCTTGACCACGCGGTCGAGGAAGGTCGCTTCCGCGCCGACCTCTTGTTCCGCCTCGACGCAGTGCGCCTCCGCATCCCGCCGTTGCGTGAACGCCGCGACGACATACCGCTGTTGTTCGGCCACCTGCTCCACCAGGCGGCGGAACGGTTCGGCCGCGAGGTCCCGACCATCGATACCGCAACTTTGGCCTACCTCGCCCAGCACGACTGGCCGGGCAACGTCCGCGAACTCGACAACCTCGCCAAACGCCTCGTCCTCCGCGTCGAGGCGGAGGAGGCGGTCGACGAGGACAGCGAAATTCCCCTCCCCGCCCGCGTCGACAAGTTCGAGGAAGCCACGATCCGCGCGACCTTGCAACAGGTCAGCGGCGACGTGCGATCCGCACTCGCCGCGCTCGGCATCCCGCGAAAGACGTTCTACGACAAACTCAAGCGCCACGACATCGACGTGGAGGCATACCGCCCGACCAAACCTTCCCCGTCATCCTGACGAAAGTCAGGACCCAGGGTTACGGAGGATAGCGGTTGTGGCTCTGGGTCCTGACTTTCGTCAGGATGACGGCAGGATGACGGCAGTATGCGAGGCCCGAGCAGCGCTAAGTCGGGATTACCGGCGGAGGCACTCCACCTTGCCGCGTCGCCACGAACTTCGCGAGCGGCGGCCCGATCAGCAACACGCCCAGAAATCGCAGCACCTGCAACGCCATCACGAACGGCACATCCACCGGGCTAGACGCCGCGATGATCGCCACCGAGTCCATCCCGCCGGGGCTAGTCGCCAGATACGCGGTAACCGGATCGATCCCCCACCACCGCGTCAACGCCGCCGCGATCCCGCCGCAGAACGCGATCAGCAGCGCCACCGACAGCAGGATCCGCGGCATCGCCTTCCCCGCCACCCGCAGCGTATCGCGCGTGAACGACAGTCCGATCCGCCACCCGACCACCGCATAGCTGATAGCGAGCAGCCACTGCGGCAACACCGGCTGCGCAACACCGGTAACATTGAGCGCCGCCCCCGCAACCAGCGACCCGAGCAGGGCGCCGGCAGGAAGCTTCAACGCGACACCCACGCCAGCCCCGACACCGGCAATCGCGATCGTCCGCAGCACGGCGAGCGGGTCTACAGATGCGAACCACGCCCCCGCGACATGATGCCCACTCCCACCACCGACCATTACCGCCGCCAGCACCGACGCGACCACGGCCACGCTCACGACCCGCGTATAGGTCATCACCGCGACCAGCCGAGAGTCCGCGCCGTAGGCCTGCGCCATCAACACCATCGCGCTCGCCGCGCCGGGCGTCGATCCCCACACCGCGACCGTGCCCGGCAACACCTGCCACCGGCTCAGCAAATATCCGAGTACGCTGCTCGCCGCGAGCGTGACGAAATTGACCATCAGGAATACCGGCCAGTGATCCGCCACCGTCGCGACGATCCCGGTCGTGATCGAGCCCGCGATCAGCGTTCCCACCGCAGCCTGTGCACCGCGAAACGCAGACGTGGGAACGGTCAGCGACCATCCTCGCACCGCCAGCACGACCGCCGCGACCATCGGTCCGAGCAGCAGGCCTGCGGGCAACCCGACCAGTTCCAGCACCCCCGCGATCACCGCCGACAGCGCGATCAATACGGCCCAGCGCCAGATCATGCCTTGGTAGCGAACCAGATCATATGCCGCGCCCCGCCCTTCCGCGTCGCCCGCGCGATCACCTCGTCGACCGCGAACCCCGCTTCGGCAAGTCGGGTAGCGAACGGCTTGCTTGGCGCGGAAGACCACACGGCGAGTACGCCACCGGGTCGCAAGGCCGCCCGCGCCAACGACAATCCGCGCGCGCCATAAAGCCGATCGTTACCCGGCCGCGAAATCCCGTCGGGCCCGTTATCGACATCAAGCAGGATCGCGTCCCAATCGCCCTCCGCAATCGCCGCAGCGACGTCGCCCTCGAAAATCCGGGTCCGCGGATCGGTCAGGCTATCGCCATGCAACGCCGCCATCGGCCCCCGCGCCCATTCGATCACCGCCGGCACGATCTCCGCGACCACTACCTCCGCATCAGCGACGAGCCGCGCCAGTGCTGCCCGCAAGGTGAACCCCATCCCGAGCCCACCGATCAGCATCCGCACGCCGGGCCGCGCACCGATCCGATCACACGCCTGCTCCGCCAGTGCCTCTTCCGACCCGCTCAACCGGCTGTTCATCAACTCGCTCGCACCGAGCATGATCGAGAACTCCGCGCCCCGCTGGAGCAACCGAAGCTCGCCCCCACCCGGCACCTGCGCCGTACCGAGAAGCACGCGAGGGATCATGCGGACCACGCCGCGATATCGTCCTGCTCGCCGATCAAGGCCAGCCCGTGCGCGATCGAGGTCAGTTCGCCGCCGCTCATGATCGCCGCCTCGCCGAACCGCTCGACGAAGATCCGGCGGATGCGCGGGATCAGCGACGAACCGCCGGTCAGGAACACCCGGTCGATCTCGCCGCCGCCGACGTTGGCGACCTCCAAGGCCCGGTCGACCGCCGCCTCGATCCGCACGACGTCGTCGGCAATCCAGCCCTCGAACTGCGCCCGCGTCACGTCCGCCTCGATCTCCAGCCCCGCGCCCGCGAAGTGGAAATGCCGCATCCTCGCCACTCGACAGCGCGCGCTTGAGCGACCCGACCGCATCATACAGCGGATAGCCAAGTTCGTTCTCGATCACCGCGATCATCCGCCCGATCGCGTCCGGATCGATCGCGGTCTTCTGCAACCGCTCCAGCTCGGTCATCGTCTTGCGGTTGCGCATCAGCGCGAGCCTGGACCAGTCCGCGAAATCGGCGAAATACGCGCGCGGAATCTCCAGCTCCTTGCCGAACGACTTGTACGCGCCACCCTTGCCCAGCATCGGCAGCACGAGCCGGTCGAGGATCCGGTAATCGAACCGATCCCCCGCGATCCCGACGCCCGCATGCCCTAGCGGCGTACACCGCCGCGCCGCGCCCGGTTCGGCAACGCGGACCACCGAAAAATCGCTCGTACCGCCGCCGAAATCCGCCACGAGTATCGTCGCCGGCTCGGTCAGCCGCGTCGCGTAGCTGTACGCCGCGCCGAGCGGTTCGTAGACGTAATGGATCTCCGCCCCAAAGCCCTTGAACATCGCGTCGTAACGCGTGCGGGCGAGCGCCTCGTCGGGCCGCGCGCCGGCATATTCCACCGGCCGCCCGACGACGATCCGGTGCGGCCGCGTGTCGAGCTTGCCGCCCGCATGCGCGATCAGCTTTTCGAGGAACAGCTGGCCCATTTCTTCGAAGCGATAGCGCTTGTCGAAGACCGAGGCCTGCTCGAACGTCTTCATCGCCGCGACCGACTTGAACGACTGGATGAACCGGCTGTCGAGCGGATACTCCATATATTCGGCGATCGCCCACGGCCCTGCATCCGACGCGAGCCCCTTGCCGCTGTCGTCCTGCCAGAAACACAACGCCGAGCGGAATACCGGGCTCGTCTCGGCTGGCGCCGCGAAGGTCACCAGCTCGGGCGTGCCGTCTTTGGTCCCGAGCGCCACGACGCTGTTGGTCGTGCCGAAATCCAGCCCCAGCGCGGGGCCGCCAGCGTTCGTGTGCATCGCATGTTCTCCGTGAACGCGCGCCTATGGCGATACGGGGTGCGTGATGGCAACCCCGTGCGTGCACGCCATAAGCGCCACGCTTCTCCCCTCCCTGAAAGGGAAGGGTCGAGGGTGGGTCGGGTTCCGCATCATCGAACGCCAGCGGCAAGCGGGTTGTCGCAAGCCGACCTACCCACCCCCAGCCCCTCCCTTTCAGGGAGGGGAGAGATCGATGGCGATCCGGCCTAAAGTCGCTTCAGCCGCACCAACGCAGCATCAAGCGCCGACAGGAAGCTCGACCGATCCGCCTTCGAAAACGGTGCCGGACCGCCGATGATGTCGCCGCCCGCACGCAAGTCCGCCATGATCGCACGCGTCGCGATGGCGCCGCCGATCGAGCTGGTGGTGAAGGGCTTGCCGGTATTGGCGAGCACGGTCGCACCGGCCTTCACGCAGCGATCGGCGAGCAGAATGTCGGCGGTGATCACGACGGATCTCGCATCGGCCTGTTCGGCGATCCAGTCGTCCGCCGCGTCGAACCCGTCGCTGACGACGACGCGGGAAATCAGCGGGTGGACGGGGATGCGAAAATGGCTGTTGGCGACGATCGTGACGGGCACCTCGTGGCGCCACGCGACCTTGTAGATCTCGTCCTTCACCGGGCACGCGTCGGCGTCGACGAGGATCCGGATGGTTGGGGATACGTTCGTCATCGTACACGTCCCAAACCGCCCCACCCGCTCCCGTCATCCTGACGAAAGTCAGGATCCAGGATCGAGCAGGGCGGCGTTCGTTACTCTGGATCCTGACTTTCGTCAGGATGACGAGGCTGGAGGCATTCCGCGCTTCTCACCCCCCACCCGTTCGCCCTGAGCGAAGTCGAAGGGCATGCCCCAATCCGGGGTGCTTCGACTTCGCTCAGCACAAACGGAAGATGGCAGGTAGCTCAGCTCCGCTCGCGATTCCCACGATACGGCGGCTTCCGCGTCGGAGCCGGACCGCCACGCGGTGCCGCACGGTGCAGCGTCGAGCGCGGGCCGCTCGCATTGCTGCGACCGCCACCGCCATCATGCCGCGCACCACTCTCCGGCGCGCCCTGCATAGCCTCGATCGCCACGCCGCTCTCTTCTTCACCTGACTGCGCAGTCCGCTGGATCGCCGCCGAGAAGCGCCCCGCAACCGTACGCGGAATCTCGAACGCAGTCTCGTTCGGCCCGATCCGGATCGCCCCGATCTCGGACTTGGTGATGTGCCCGCGACGGCAGATCAGCGGCAGGATCCAGCGCGGATCGGCGTTCTGGCGACGACCGATGTCCATCCGGAACCAGACGGTGTCCTCGAAGCCAGCGCGCGGCCCCTGCGAACGCTCGTCCTGCGTCGGCTGCTTGCTCTGGTCGATCAGATCCTCGGCCTGCGGCATCGTCGAACGGTGCATGTGCACCAGTGCCGCGGCGATATCCTCCGGCGTCTTCTCGGCCATCAGGCGGACGGCGAGTGCGCGATCCTCCTCCTCGACCTCGACAGGCTGCAACAGCATGCCGATCAGTCGCTCGTGATCGTTCTTGCGGATGTCCTCCGCGGTCGGGGCGTTGACCCACTCCGCGTTGATCTTCGCCCCGCGGAGCATCATCTCGACGCGACGACGACGCGGGAACGGCACGATCAGGACAGCCGTGCCCTTCTTGCCCGCACGACCGGTACGACCCGAGCGATGCTGGAGCGTCTCGGCGTCACGCGGCAGCTCGACGTGCACGACGAGGCTGAGCGTCGGCAGATCGATCCCGCGAGCCGCAACGTCCGTGGCAACGCAGACGCGCGCACGACGATCGCGCAGCGCCTGAAGCGCCGCGTTACGCTCGTTCTGCGAATGCTCGCCCGACAAGGCGACGGCGGCAAAGCCACGCTCGACAAGGCTCGCATGCAGATGGCGCACGTTGTCGCGAGTCGCGCAGAACAGCATCGCCGTCTCCGCCTCGTGGAAGCGCAGCAGGTTGATCACCGCATGCTCGATCTCGGACGGCGAGACCGTGACGGCCTGGTACGAAATATCGCCATGACCGCGATCTTCGCCGACGGTCGAGATCCGCAGCGCGTCCTTCTGGTAGCGCTTGGCGAGCGCGACGATAGGCCGCGGCATCGTCGCCGAGAACAGCAGCGTACGGCGCTGCTCGGGCGATGCGTCGAGGATCTGCTCGAGGTCTTCGCGGAAGCCCATGTCGAGCATCTCGTCGGCTTCGTCGAGCACCGCGACCTTCAAGGCCGACAGGTCGAGCGCGCCACGCTCGAGGTGATCGCGCAGACGCCCCGGCGTGCCGACGACGATATGCGCGCCGTGGGCGAGCGAACGACGCTCCTTCGAGGCGTCCATCCCGCCGACGCAGGTCGAAATCCGCGCGCCGGCCTTGGCATAAAGCCACATCAACTCGCGGCTGACCTGGAGCGCAAGCTCGCGAGTCGGCGCGATGCAAAGCACGAGCGGCTTGTGCGGCGCGGGCAGGCGCTGGACGCCGTCCTCACCCGCTTCACCGAGCAGTTCGCCGGCCATCGCGAGACCGAACGCGACGGTCTTGCCCGAGCCGGTCTGCGCCGACACAACGAGATCGCGACCGATCGCATTGTCCTCGATCACATGAGCCTGGACGGGGGTGAGCGCGGTATAGCCGCGCGCTTCGAGCGCCTCGGAAAGAAGCGACGGAATATTTGTAAAAGGCATGTACGTCCTAATTGGTGGCCGGCTTGACGCTACGGCAAAGCACTGGCGTGGTGGTCCCTACAGGACTTGGCCCGCGGCCCACCCGCTCGCCCATGCCCATTGGAAGTTGTAGCCGCCGAGCCACCCTGTGACATCGACCGCTTCGCCGACCGCATACAACATTGGTACGCGTTTGGCTTGCATTGTTTGTGAAGATAGGTCCGCAGTGCTGATTCCGCCAGCGGTGACCTCGGCCTTGGCATAGCCCTCCGAGCCGTTTGGCGTGAATTGCCAATGACTTAGCGCACGTTCGGCGTCCTGGAGCTTGCGGTCGGTGAGCGTGGAAATTTCGTTTGTCATGCCCAATCGCTCGCTCAAAGTCTCCGCGAGTCGGTCCGGCAGCGTGCTTCCGAGCAGTTTCCGCAGAGTCGCGCGCGGCGTGGTACGCTTGGCGGCGGGTAGCCAGCCGGACTCGCGATCGGGAAGGAAATCGATCCCGACGGGCTGGCCGTGGCGCCAATAGGACGACGCCTGGAGGATCGCGGGGCCCGACAACCCCCGGTGCGTGAAAAGCGCCGCCTCGCGGAACTTGGTCTTCCCGGCGGTGGCGACCACGTCGGCAGCGACTCCGGACAATTCGCGGAACAGGATTTCGTCGCCGCCCAGCGTCAGCGGGACGAGTGCGGGGCGTGGCTCGACGACCTTCAATCCGAACTGCCGCGCGAGATCATAGGCGAACCCGGTGGCCCCCATCTTCGGGATGGAAGGGCCGCCGGTTGCGATCACCAAGGCCGGCGCGGTGACGGTGCGGCCGTCGAGCGACACGCGGTACTGCCCGTCCGCATGCTCGACCCCGGTAACCGCGCGGCCGAGCGACAGGTCGACGCGCCCCTTGTCGCATTCGTCGAGCAGCATCTCGACGATCTGCTTCGCGGAACCGTCGCAGAAGAGTTGCCCCAGCGTCTTCTCGTGCCACGCGATGCCGTAGGACTCGACGAGCGCGATGAAATCCTGCGCGGTGTAACGGCCGAGCGCGGACTTGGCGAAATGCGGGTTGGCGGAGATGTAGCGGTCGGCGGCGGTGTGCACGTTGGTGAAATTACAGCGGCCACCACCGGAAATGAGGATTTTCTTTCCCGCTTTCTCCGCATGATCGACGAGCAGGATCTTCCGGCCACGCTGGCCCGCGACGGCGGCGCACATAAGGCCGGCCGCGCCTGCGCCGAGGATGATCGCGTCGTATTCAGCCAAGTGTAGCTCCGTGCGGCTCAGGTCAGCAGCCGCCAATTAGAATGTTTCCCCGCGAAGGCGGGGACCCAGACTGGGCTCCCGCCTTCGCGGGAGAACAAGAAGGGGTGGCCGCTGTAGCGCGTTCAAGATCAGCCACATAGGTGGTGATCTGCTCGCACGTCCACAAATGCCGCGCACGGAAGTCGCCCCACCCCGGCGAAGGCCGGGGCCCAGTTGGGGGCCAGCAGTGGCGCAGGTTGCCCCTCGTGACAGCGACCTTTCCAACTGGGCCCCGGCCTTCGCCGGGGTGGTGGCAACTGAGATGGTGACGTGTGAAAGAGCAACAGCCTTCGACTGCATCGTGGAACATAGCGTAGCGAGCGCCAGCCCCCTTCTGCTCCCTCTCCCCGGAGGGGAGAGGACTTCTCGCCTCATAAGCCTACCGCAGCTTAGCGATATTCAGCGAATCCTCCTTCGCCCGAACCTTCACCGACTCCTCGCTCCGGGTCAGCGCCTTGGCGATCGCCTTCAGCGCCATGCCCTTCTTGGCAAGCGTATGCAGCTTCTGGATCTCGTCCTGAGTCCAAGCCTGACGATGCCGCTCGAATTTCGCCTCAGCCATCAGCCCTCATCCTTGTCGATCGCCAGCACCTCGATCGCATCCGCCTTGTCCGCAAACGCGACCGTCTCGCCCACCGCAGCCCCCATCAGCGCGCGCGCCAACGGTGCCGAGAACGCCAACCGATCATCACCAGGCTCGGCCTCGTCACCACCGACGATAAAGATAACCCGCTCCGCCCCGTTCATCCGAACGCGAACCCGCGAGCCGATCCCGACCTCGTCCTCTTCGGGCGACGGTGCGATCTCGGCGGTCGTCTGCCGCGTATGCCAGTACCGCAAGTCACGCAGCAGAAGCTTCCGCGCCTCCTCGTCCGTCTCAGCAGCAACCGCAGCCTCGATCTCGGTCACCCGCTCACCGATCAACCGCAGCCCCCGCGCCGTGACCAGATTAGGCCCCGGCGCGATCGGCTGTTCGAACTTCGGTTCGAGATGTTCCTCGTCACTCTCGCGACGAAACGCGACGCTCATGACCTTACTTCAGGCACGCGACGATCCCGGCGATCGCCGCCAGCGTCCCGTCGACGTTCTTCACCTTCACGACATCCAGCCCAAGCTGCTCCGCCGGATAATCATTCCCGCCCGGGAAGATCGCGTCGCCGATGAACATCATCTTGTCGAGCGCAATGCCGCTCGCCTCGTTGAGCTTCTTCAACCCGTAAGCCTTGTCGACCCCCTCACGCGTAATGTCGATCGAGGTCGCGCCGCCCATGTTGATCGACAGCCCCGGCAGGCGCTTGCGCAGATCGGCCTGGATCACCTTCCGCTTGGCGAAATCCGGATCCCAGCTGTGCTTGGCATCGATCGGCGCTTCTTGGCCGAGTGCCGAGAACGTGATCTGGCTGCCCCGATCCTCGATCCGCTCGCCCCAAGTCTTCTCCGGCACGAACCCAGTGGCTTCCAACGACTCGTCGAACGCCTTGAGAATCTTCTGCTTCTCGTCGTCCTCGAACAGCTCGGCATACACCGCGCGCCATTCGCCGTCGAACCGGTACAGCTTGGTGCCGGTGGTCGGCATCAGCCACAGCTTGGTGCGATCGGCGCGCTCGGGCAGGCGCGACGCGACCTGCTTTTCGAACTGCGGCCAGTCGCCGCCCGAGATCACCGCGACATGCGCGACGTCGAGCAGGTTCGCCAGCGCCTCGCCCATCGGCTCCTGCAAGGGCTGCTTGCTCTCGGCCAGCGTTCCATCGAGGTCGAAGGCAACCAACTCTTTCATGCGGAAACTCCAGTAAGGATAAAATTGTCGATCGCGTGTGCGACGCCGTCGGCATCGTTCGCGCTGGTAATCTCGTGCGCGACGTCGCGGACATTCTGCGGCGCATTGCCCATCGCGATCGCCAGCTTGGCGCGCTTGAGCATCGCGATGTCGTTGGCCTGATCGCCGATCGCCGCGGTCTGCGTCAAGCTGATGCCGAACGCGTCCGCCAGTTCCTCGATTCCGCTGCCCTTGTTGCCGGCGACGGGCGTGATGTCGAGATAATAGGTCTGCGACTGGACGATCGTCGCCTGCGCATCGAACTTGGCGGCGACCTTGGCATGCAGGTCGCGCAACAGGTCCTCATCGTCGCTGACGAACGTCACCTTGTCAGCCTTGGCAAGCAGATCGGAAAAGTCGGAGACGATCACCGGATCCTGCGCCGACGCTTTCCGCTCGCTGCCGACATGCCCGCCCTGATCGGTGCTCGCATACCAGACGTCGTCCGCGAAGAACCACGTATCGACCGGCGCATCGCCAACGATCTCCATTGCGCCGCGCACGACGTCGACGTCGATCATGTGGTGCTCGATCACGGTGCCGTCGCGCTTGAACACGATCCCGCCATTGAAAGCCCCCATGGGCTCGTCGATGCCGAGCAGATCCGCGATCGGCATCATCCCCGAGCGCGGCCGCGCGCTGATGATCGTGAAGCCGAGACCCGCCGCCTTCAGTCGCTTGACCGCATCGACGGTAGCGGGCGCGACCTTCTTCTCCTTGTCGACGAGCGTGCCGTCGACATCGGAAACCAGCAGCTTGATCGCACCACTCATGTCGGCGCTCATTGCGGCATCTCGACATGCCCGCCAAAGCCATAGCGCATCGCCGACAACAGCTTGTCGCCGAACGTATGGTCCACCCGGCTGCGATAGCGCGCATACAGCGCCGCGCTCAGCACGTTGGCCGGCACCTTCTCCTCCATCGCCGCGTCGATCGTCCACTGGCCCTCGCCCGAGTCCGCGACGCTGCCGCTGAATCCTTCGAGCGTGCCGTCCTTCGCCAGCGCGATCGCCGACAGGTCGAGCAGCCACGACGAGATCACGCTGCCCCGACGCCAGACTTCGGCGACGTCGGTCAGGTTGATGTCGAAGCGCTCCTCCTCCGCGACATGCTCGCCGGACTTGCCCTTGAGGATGTCGAAGCCCTCGGCATAGGCCTGCATCAGGCCGTATTCGATGCCGTTATGGACCATCTTGACGAAGTGCCCGGCGCCCGAGGGGCCTGCATGAATATAGCCCTTCTCGGCGCGCGGATCGGCCTGACCCTCGACGCGGCCCGGCGTGCGGACGATGTCGCCCATGCCCGGTGCGAGCGTCTCGAAGATCGGATCGAGGTAATCGACCGTTTCCTTGTCGCCGCCGATCATCATGCAATAGCCGCGTTCGAGGCCCCAGACGCCGCCAGACGTGCCGACGTCGACGTAATGGATGCCCTTTTCGGCCAGTTCCTTCGCGCGGCGGACGTCGTCCTTGTAGAAGCTGTTACCGCCGTCGATGATGATGTCACCGTCGTTAGCTTTGGCCGCGATCGCCTGGACGGTGCTCTCGGTCGGCTCGCCCGCAGGCACCATGACCCACCAGATCGCCGGCGTGTCGAGCTTGGCGCGCATGTCGTCGAGCGAATCCGCGCCTTCCGCGCCATCGGCCGCGAGCGTCTTCACGGCTTCGGCGTCGCGGTCATAGGCGACGACCTCATGGCCGTTTTTCATCAACCGGCGCGCGATATTGCCGCCCATCCGGCCGAGGCCGATCAGTCCGATTTTCATGGATAATTCCTTACTTACCCCCTCTCCCCTCCGGGGAGAGGGTTGGGGTGAGGGGTAGTTGGCGAGGACAGCGCTCGCGGCGCCCCTCACCCCGGCCCTCTCCCCGCAGGGGAGAGGGTGCAGAAAGACTTACGCCGTCGCGGGCTGCTTCTTTGCGATCGAGCCGAGCAGATCGTCGAACGCCTTCACGAACGATGCGACGCCCTCTTCGACCAGCTTGCCGGTCACGCCGTTGAGGTCGAGCCCCAGCCGCTCGGCTTCCGCCAGCACATGCTTCGCCTGATCGACGTCCTGCGTGATCGTCTCCGCCGCAGTGCCATGGTCGCGGAACGCGTCCATCGTCTTCGGCGGCATCGTGTTGACCGTATCCTTGCCGATCAGCGTGTCGATATACAGCGTATCCGGATAGCTCGGATCCTTCACACCGGTCGATGCCCACAACAGCCGCTGCGGCTGCGCGCCCTTGGCGACGAGCGCCTGCCAGCGGTCCGACTTCAGGAAGTCGAGATACCATTGATAGGCCATCTTGGCGTTGGCGATCGCGACCTTGCCGCGGATCGCCTTGAGCGCCTCCGCCTCGGCATCGCCCTTCTCGACTCGCGCATCGATCTCCTTGTCGATCGATGCATCGATACGGCTGACGAAGAAGCTGGCGACGCTGGCGATCTTGTCGATCGGCTGCCCCTGCTTGACGCGCTCCTCGAGACCCGCCGCATACGCCTCGGCAACGCGGATATACGCGTCGAGCGCGAACAGCAGCGTGACGTTGACGTTGATCCCGCTCGCGATCGTCGAGGAGATCGCCGGACCGCCCGCAAGCGTTCCCGGGATCTTGATCATCAGGTTCGGCCGATCAACCGCAGCCCACAGCTTCTTCGCCTCGGCGATCGTCGCGTCGGTATCGTCCGAGATGTACGGCGACACCTCCAGGCTGACATAGCCGTCCTTCGCGTCGAGCTTGTCGTACACCGGCTTCAGCGTCTCCGCCGCTGCCTTGATGTCCTGGATCGCGAGATGCTCGTAGCGGTCGATGGTTGCCGCGCCGGGGTTCTCCTCGTCGTACTTCGCCAGCGTCGAGTCATAGGCGTCGCCATGCCCCATCGCCTTTTCGAAGATCGACGGGTTCGACGTGACACCCGTCAGGCCGTCCTCGTCGACCAGCTTCTGGAGACCGCCGGCCTCCAGGAACTTCCGATCGACGAAATCGAGCCATACCGCCTGGCCGAAGCCTTCGAGATTGTTGAGCGCACCCATCACTTGGTCTCCATCACTTGGCGGGCGACCTTGACGACATTGTCGACGGTGAACCCGAACTTGTCCTGCAACTTGGCGAGCGGTGCCGAAGCACCGAAGGTCGACATCGTCACGGTCGCGCCGTCGAGCCCGACATAGCGGTCCCAACCGATCGACCCGGCCATCTCGATCGCAACGCGCGCCCGCACTTCACGTGGCAGCACGCTTTCCTTGTACGCCGCGTCCTGCAATTCGTAGCGATACCAGCTCGGCATCGACACGACCCGGCTCTTCACGCCGTCCGCCTTCAGCTTCTCGTGCGCGTCGACCGCAAGCGACACTTCGCTGCCGCTCGCAATCAGGATCACGTCGGGCGTGCCGTCACTGTCGGCCAGCACGTAGCCGCCCTTCTCAAGCCCGTCCGCGCTCGCATACTTGGTCCGGTCGAGCGTCGGCAGAGCCTGGCGCGACATGATCAATGCGGCAGGCGTGCTGGCGTCCTTCAGGACCGCCTTCCACGCCGCGACGACTTCGTTCGCATCGCTTGGACGGATCGTGTCGAGCCCCGGGATCGCGCGCAGCGTGGCAAGATGCTCGATCGGCTGGTGCGTAGGGCCGTCCTCGCCGACGCCGATCGAGTCGTGCGTGAACACCCAGATCGCGCCGACTTCCATGATCGCCGACAGGCGCACCGGGGCGCGCATGTAATCGACGAACACCAGGAAGGTGGAGCCGTAGGAGCGCAGGTGCGACAGCGCCATGCCGTTGACGATAGCGCCCATGCCATGTTCGCGAATGCCGAAATGGAAGTTCCGGCCGGCGTAGTTGTCGCCCTCGAACGATGGCTGGCCTTTGATGTCGGTCTTGGTCGACGGCGCGAGATCGGCCGAACCGCCGATCAGCCACGGCACGTTCTTGGCAATCGCGTTAAGCACCTTGCCACCCGAGTCACGGCTGGCGACGCCCTTGGCATCCGCCTCGAAGGTCGGGATGTCGGCATCCCAGCCCTCGGGCAGCTCGTCCTTGAGCAGCAGGTCCAACTCGGCCGACAGCTCGGGATAGGCATCACGATACTTGTCGGTCAGCGCGACCCATTCGTCGCGCAGCTTCGCGCCACGCTCGGCGATCGCACCGTTGAAATGCTCGATCACGCCGTCGGGCACGTAGAACGACTTGTCCTCGGGCCAGCCATAGGCCTGCTTGGTCAGGCGGATATTTTCCTCGCCGAGCGGCTCGCCGTGCGCCTTCTCGCTGCCCGCCTTGGGGCTGCCGTAACCGATCACCGAATGCACGACGATGAAGGTCGGCTTGTCGTTGGTCGCCTTGAACGTCTCAATCGCACGGGTCAGCGCGGCGGTATCGTTCGCATCGTCGACATGGATGACGTTCCAGCCATACGCATCAAAGCGCAGGCCGACATCCTCGTCGAACGCCAGATCGGTCGCGCCCTCGATCGAGATGTGGTTGCTGTCGTAGATCCAGCACAGATTGCTAAGCTTGAGGTGACCGGCAAGGCTCGCCGCCTCGGCCGAAACGCCCTCCATCATGTCGCCGTCGCCACAGATCGTGTAGACGTCATGGTCGAACAGCGTGAAGCCATCCTTGTTGTAGCGCGCGGCGAGCCAACGCTCGGCGATCGCCATGCCGACCGAATTGCCGCAACCCTGGCCGAGCGGGCCGGTCGTCGTCTCGACGCCGGTGGTGTGACGATATTCGGGGTGGCCGGGGGTCTTGGACGAAAGCTGGCGGAACTGCTTGATGTCGTCGAGGCTGACGGCTTCCTTGCCGCTCTTCTCGCCGTCCGCGCCGATCTCTTCGATCTTGGCGAGGTGGATCAGCGCATAGAGCAGCATCGACGCATGGCCGACCGACAGCACGAAACGGTCGCGGTTGGGCCAGTCGGCATGCTTGGGATCGTAGCGCAGGAACTTCGACCAGAGCGTGTAGCCGACCGGTGCCAGCGCCATAGGCGTGCCGGGATGGCCCGAATTCGCCTTCTGCACCGCGTCCATCGACAGCGTGCGGATGGTATCGATCGCTAGACGCTCGGGGGAGCCGTCCTCGTGCAGCATGGGGTCCGCCTTGGGGGCGGCGGTTGCGGTATCGGTCATGGAAAAGCCTCGCTCTAGACGGTGACCGAACGCCGCGCATCCGATCTGGTTGCCAACATAGGACGCCTTTAGTCGGATGCACCCACCCGTTCCAGTCGCGTAACAACGCCATTCGTTGCAATATATGCTGCGTCGACCTCGTCGAGGAACAGCCCGTGGCCGAGAATACCAGGGATCGCCGACAGCGTGGCGGCGGTTGCGCGGGGGTCTTCAAGCGTGGCGAAGTGGCAGTCGACGACGAGATTGCCCTGATCCGTCCGGTAGTTGTCGCGGATGACCGGCGCCGCACCCATGTCGGTCAGCACGCGCATCACATAGGCCAACGCGAACGGCAGCACCTCGACCGGCAGCTTGACCGCGCCGATCCGTTCGACCTGCTTCGACCCATCCGCGATCACGATCATCCGTGCCGAGGACGCGGCGACGATCTTCTCCCGCAACATCGCCCCGCCCGCGCCCTTGATCGCGAAGCACCGCGAGTCGATCTCGTCCGCACCGTCGATCGTCAGGTCGACCGCGGCGATGTCGGCGAAGTCGAGGACATCGATCCCGACTTCGCGCGCGAGTTTGCCGCTGGCGTCAGACGTCACCACCGCCCGGATCGCCAAGCCATCAGCGACCCGCTCACCAAGCGCCCGGATCGCAAACGCAGCGGTCGAACCGGTGCCAAGGCCGACGAGCATCCCGGCCCGAACCTCTTGCACGGCAGCGACTGCCGCCGCCTTCTTGTCATCGTCGATCATCGCAGCCGCCCCAAAAAGCCCGTCCGTCATCCTGACGAATCACCCGTTACCCTGACGAACCATCCGCCATCCGCACGAACCACCCGTCATCCTGACGAACCATCCGTCACCTCGACGTACCATCCGTCATCATGACGAAAGTCAGGACCCAGAGCCACAAACGATCCCCTCGCAACTCTGGATCCTGACTTTCGTCAGGATGACGGCGTGCGCGAAAGTCCGTCCGAGCCCCGCCAACGCCACACCGCCACACCGCCACACCACCATCACCATGCCACCGCCAGCACCCCGGCGAAGGCCGGGGCCCAGTTGGAAAGGTCACAGTAACGACGGACCGCGTTCCATTAGCAACGTCGCCCAACTGGGCCCCGGCCTCCGCCGGGGTGGCGGTGGCCGCGGGCCACGGGCTGCGCTTCTAATTGCGGGAGCGCATCCCTTCCTTGTTCTCTCGCGAAGGCGGGAGCCCAGTCTCGCCCCCCGCCTTCGCAAGGAAAAAATCTCATGCAGATTGCCGGAAGCCCCACGAACCACCCCTCGCACAAACAAACCAGGTTACTCTTTCTACCCTATTTCTCACCCCCGCTTTTCAACTGACACACTTCTGGTACATCCTCGTGGTTTAGCCCGACCAACAGCTGCCCCCACCGATCGCGAGCGGATACCAAACTTGATAGCCACACGATTCTCTGCACGGCGGTGCGCCGTCCTGCTGGTGCCCGCACTGGCGCTCGCAGCCTGTTCCGGCGGCGGCGACGATAAGGCACAAGGCAAGGCCGGTCGCGGCGGCCAGCCCGGCCAGGGCACGCCCACCGTCGGCTATGTCGTCGTCCAGCCGACCAGCGTCGCGATGACCACCGAACTCAGCGGCCGCACCACCGCATTCGAAAGCTCGGACGTCCGGCCCCAGGTCACCGGCATCATCCGCCGCCGCTTCTTCACCGAGGGCACGCTCGTCAAGAAGGGCCAGCCGCTTTACGAGATCGACCCGCGCCTCTATCGCGCCGCCGCCAACGAAGCGCAGGCCAACCTCCAGAGCGCGCGCGCCAACCAGCAGGCGCAGACCATCCTCGCCGAGCGCTACAAGCCGCTCGCCGACATGGAGGCGATCAGCAAACAGGATTACACCAACGCGGTCGCGACCTCGCGCCAGGCTACCGCCTCGGTCGCGCAGACCCGCGCCGCGCTGGAGACCGCGCAGATCAACCTGAAGTTCACGACCGTCCCCGCGCCGATCACCGGCCGCATCGGCCGTTCGCTGTTCACCGTCGGCGCGCTCGTCTCGGCGACGCAGACCGATCCGCTCGCGCAGATCCAGCGACTCGATCCGATGTTCGTCGATATCCAGCAATCGTCCGGCGACCTGCTCGCGCTACGCCGGTCGCTCGGTCAGAACGGCATCGTCCCGACCGAGGCCCAGGTTCACCTGACGCTGGAAGACGGCAGCGAATATGGCGCGACCGGCACCGTCCAGTTCGCCGAGGCGCTCGTCAACACCCAGACCGGCACCGTGACGCTGCGCGCGCGCTTCCCCAATCCGCAGGGGCTTCTGCTCCCCGGCATGTTCGTCCAGGCCAAGTTCGCGCAGGCGATCAACCAGCGCGCGTTCCTCGTGCCGCAGGCGGGCGTCTCGCGTGATGCCAAGGGCAACGCGACGGTCTATGTCGTCGATGCGAACAACAAGGCGGTGCAGAAGAATATCAAGGCTGACCGCACGCAGGGCGCGTTCTGGGTGGTCACCAGCGGGCTCAACCCCGGCGACCGGATCATCACGCAGGGGCTGTCGAAGATCGCCCCGAACCAGGGCGTGAAGCCGGTGCCGGAAAACACCGAGCAAAAGATCGAAGCGCCCAAGGGTGATTCCTCAGGCGGCCAGTCCAGCCAGAAAAAGGCCGGCTAAGCCCTTATGTTATCCCGTGTCTTCATCGATCGCCCGATCTTCGCCTGGGTGCTCGCGATCATCGTGATGCTCGGCGGCATCGGTGCGATCATGGCGCTGCCGATCGCGCAATATCCCGACGTCGCGCCGCCGCAGGTCTCGATCCGCGCCAGCTTCCCCGGCGCCAACGCACAGACGATTCAGAACAGCGTCACGCAGGTCGTCGAGCAATCGCTGACCGGGATCGACGGGCTGATCTATTTCAGCTCGTCCTCGTCGTCGCGCGGCTCGGTGTCGATCACCGTGACGTTCGAAAAGGGCACCGATCCCGACATCGCGCAGGTCCAGGTCCAGAACCAGGTCCAGCAGACGATCTCGCGCCTGCCACAACAGGTCCAGCAACAAGGCCTCGTCGTCCGCAAGTCGAACCCGGACAACCTCCTGATCGTCGGCGTCTATGACGAGACCGACAAGCTGACCAACCAGGACGTGTCCGACTATCTCGTTTCGAACCTGCAGGATCCGCTCGGCCGCATTCCCGGCATCGGCGACAGCAACGTGTTCGGCGCGCAGTACGCGATGCGGATCTGGCTGAACCCGAACAAGCTGGCGAGCTTCCAGCTGATCCCGAGCGACGTGACGACCGCGATCCAGGCGCAGAACACCGAGGTCGCCGCCGGCGAACTCGGCGGCCAGCCCCAGCCCGACACGCAGATGCTCAACGCGACCGTCACCGCGCAGTCGCGTCTCCAGACGCCCGAGCAGTTCGCCAACATCATCCTGAAGACCACCAACGACGGCGCCACCGTGAAGCTGCGTGACGTCGCTCGGATCGAGCTGGGCGCCGAGAACTACAACGCACGCAGCCGCATCAACGCGCATCCTGGTGCCGGCATCGCGGTGCTGCTCGCGCCCGGCGCCGACGCGCTCAAGACCGCCGAGCTGGTCAAGGCCTATGTCGCCGACGCGGCAAAGAGCTTCCCGCCCGGCCTGAAATACGCCTACGCCAACGACACGACGAACTTTATCAAGCTGTCGATCGACGAGGTCGTCGAGACGCTGATCGAGGCGGTCATCCTCGTCGTCATCGTGATGTTCGTGTTCCTGCAAAGCTGGCGCGCGACGCTCATCCCGACGATCGCCGTGCCGGTCGTGCTGCTCGGCACGTTCGGCATCTTCTATCTCGCCGGATTCTCGATCAACACGCTCACGCTGTTCGGGCTCGTGCTCGCGATCGGCCTGCTCGTCGACGACGCGATCGTCGTGGTCGAGAATGTCGAGCGCCTGATGGAAGAGAATCCCGAGATGACGCCTCGGGAGGCGACGATCGAGTCGATGAACGAGATCACCGTCGCACTGGTCGCGATCGCGCTCGTGCTGTCGGCGGTGTTCCTGCCGATGGCGTTCTTCGGCGGCTCGACCGGCGTGATCTACCGCCAGTTCTCGCTGACGATGGTTTCGGCGATGGTGCTGTCGGTGCTCGTCGCGCTGATCCTCAGCCCCGCGCTCACCGCGACCCTGCTCAAGCAGAAGAAGAAGGACGCGGAGGGCAACAACGAGAAGAGCTGGGGCGAACGCAAATTCCCGAAGGTCGCGCATGTCTTCACGCGCGCCGGCGACAAGTTCAATTCGGCGTTCGAGAAGGGCACGCAGAAATACACCCGTGGCGTGCAATCGGTAATCAACCGGAAATGGCTGTTCCTGCTGATCTACGCGGGAACCGTGGCCTTGCTGGCGGTGCTGTTCCTGCGCCTTCCGACGGGCTTCCTGCCGACCGAGGATCAGGGCACCGGCATCGTTCAGTTCCAGCTTCCCGCCGGCGCCACGCAAGGCCGCACCTTCGCGCTGCAAAAGCGGATCGAGCAATATTACCTGACCAACGAGAAGGCGAACGTCGGGACGATGTTCACCGTCAGCGGCGGCGGCGGCGGTGGCGCAAGCGGCCAGAACACCGGCCAGGGCTTCATCTCGTTCGCACCCTGGGAGGACCGCAAGGGCAAGGAAAACACCGCCGACGCGATCACCGGTCGCGCTTCTCAGGCGTTTGCCGGCTTCCGCGACGCGCAGGTCTATTCGCTCGTCCCCCCCGCGATCCGCGGCCTTGGTTCGTCGAACGGCTTCACGATGGAGCTGCAGAACAGCGGCAGCCTCTCGCAGGTCCAATTCAACGCCGCGCGCGACAAGTTGCTCGCGCTCGCCCGCGCCGACTCGTCGCTCACCGCGATCCGCCTTACCGAACTGCCCGACGTCGCAACCCTGCGCGTCGATGCCGACCAGCAGAAGCTGTCCGCGCTGGGGCTGACGCAGGCCAACGTGAACTCGACGCTGTCGACCGCTTGGGGCGGGCAATATGTGAACGACTTCATCGACCGCGGTCGCGTGAAGCGCGTGTTCGTCCAGGGCGATGCGCAGTTCCGTGCGCAGCCGTCCGATCTCAGCCAATGGTTCGTCCGCGGGTCGAACGGCCAGATGGCGCCGTTCTCGTCCTTCGCCAAGACCAGCTGGGGCCAGGCGCCGACGACGCTCTCGCGCTTCAACGGCATCTCGTCCTACGAGATCCAGGGAGCCGGCGCGCCGGGCGTCAGCTCGGGCGACGCGATGACCAGGATCGCCGAACTCGCCGGCCAGATCCCGGGCACCTCGATCGCGTGGGCCGGGTTGTCGTATCAGGAACGCCTGTCCTCGGGTCAGGCCCCCTTGCTCTACGGCCTGTCGCTGCTCGTCGTCTTCCTGTGCCTAGCCGCGCTCTACGAGAGCTGGACGATCCCGATCGCGGTGCTGCTCGTCATTCCGCTCGGCCTCGTCGGAGCGATCCTCGCGGTGACGCTGCGTGGCCTCATCAACGACGTCTATCTTCAGATCGGCCTGCTCACGACGATGGGGCTGGCGGCGAAGAACGCGATCCTGATGATCGAATTCGCCGAGCAGGAGGAGAAGAAGGGCAAGCGCGTCATCGAGGCGGCAATGTCCGCCGCGAAGATTCGTCTGCGCCCGATCCTGATGACCTCGTTCGCGTTCATCCTCGGCGTGTTGCCGCTTGCGCTGTCGACCGGTGCGGGTGCCAACAGCCGCATCGCGATCGGCACCGCGGTGGTCGGCGGCATGCTGACCGCGACGATCCTCGCGATCTTCTACATCCCCCTGTTCTTCGTCCTCGTCCGCCGCGGCGCGCGCGACGGCATCGCCAAGCTGCGTGGGCGCCCGACCGGCTTCCAAGGCCATGACGACGACCACGGTCATGACGGAGACAACAACGAACATCTGGGCCCGCCCGAACCACAGGGCCCTCGCCGGCCGGAGCCCGCATGATGCGCTCGCTAGTCCTGATCCTCGCCGCGTCAACCGCGCTCGCCGGTTGCTCGCTCGCGCCCAAATACGCGCGGACCGAACTCCCGGTGCCGCCGGCCCTTCCGGTCGGCGATGCGTACCTTCGCCAGTCCGAGGCGACGCTGCCCGCGATCACCTACCGCGACGTCTTCCGCGATCCCCGGCTCCAGCAGATCATCGTCCAGGCGCTGGCGAACAACCGCGATCTCCGCGTCGCCGCCGCCAACATCGCAGCGACCCGCGCGCAATACCGCATCCAGCGCGCCGACCTGTTGCCGCAGGTCGATGCCAGCGGTCGCTACAGCTATTCGGGCGGCGGCAACGGCACCCGCAACACGGTTACGAGCGGCGGAACGGGCGGCAATACGGGCACCGGTAACACCGGAACCGGAACCGGTACCGGCACGGGCGGCGTCGGTACGGGCACCGGCGTCGGCACCGGGACGGGCACCGGCACCGGCACCGGCTCGGTAGTCAGTTCGTCGAGCTCGAACAGCGCCTTCTCGGTCGACCTCGGCACCACGGCGTTCGAGCTCGACCTGTTCGGCCGCATCCGTTCGCTCACCAGCGCCGCGCTCGATCGCTATTTCGCGACCGAAGCCGCCGCGCGGGCCACCCGCCTGACGCTCGTCGGCGACATCGCCGATGCGTGGCTCACCTACGCGTCGGACCAGAGCCTGCTCAAGATCGCGCAGGACACCGTCGCCAGTTCGCAGCGCAGCGTCACGCTGACCAACGCACGGCTGCGCGGCGGCGTCGCTCCGCGCACCGATCTTCGCCAGGCGCAGCAGATCCTGTTCACCGCGCAGTCCGACCTCGCGCAACAGCGCACCGCGCTCGCGCAGGACGTCAACGCGCTGCAATTGCTCGTCGGCGCGCCGGTCGACGCCAGCCTGTTGCCCGCCTCGATCGAGCAGGCATTCCCGACCGTCGCAACGCTGCCGGCCGGACTCGATAGCAGCATCCTGCTGCGGCGTCCGGACGTCGTCGAGTCGGAGTACCAGCTCCGCGCCACCAACGCCGAGATCGGCGCGGCGCGTGCGGAACTGTTCCCCCGCATCTCGCTGACCGGTATCCTCGGGTTCGCCAGCACGTCGCTGACCTCGCTGTTCAGCGGCGGCGCGTTCAACTATTCGGTCGCGCCGTCGGTCAGCTACCCGATCTTCCGTGCGGGAGCCGGGATCGCCGGGGTCGCCTATTCGCAGGCGCAACGCGATGCCGCGCTCGCGACCTACGAGCGCACGATCCAGACCGCGTTCCAGGAAACCGCCGACGCGCTGGCCCGCCAGGGCACGATCGCCGAGCAGCTCCGGGCGAACCAAAACTTCTCCGAGGCGGCCCTCGACACCTACCGCCTGTCGGACGCGCGCTACCGCGGCGGGATCGACACCTTCCTCACCTCGCTCGATGCGCAGCGCTCGCTCTACACCGCGCAGCGCAATCTCGTCGCGACACAACTCGTCGGGGCCAGCAATCGCGTCGCTCTGTACCGGGTGCTGGGTGGCGATTCGACGCTCGAGGCTACGGCAGGCGGTCCGCGCCCAGTGACGATGAGCGGCGCACCAAGAGCGGAAACGGACTGAAGCGTCGCCGACGTCCGCTCCTGGTTCCCCCGCGAAGGCGGGGCCCAAGACCGAGCAGCGCCACCGTCCGAAACTCCTGGCCTCCCGCCTTCGGAGGAAAACGGAAGTTCCCACCACCCCGGCGAAGGCCGGGGCCCAATTGGAAAGGTCGCCGTAACAAAGGACGGCGTTCGCCAATCTACGTTTCCCAATCGGGCCCCGGCCTCCGCCGGGGTGGTAAATAAAATGCCGAACCCCCGCTCACCGCCAGCCTCCACAAAGACCCAGAAGCCCCCCGCTCCCGGGAACCAACCGCCGCCCCCCACCGTCTTTCCCGCATGGTACACCGCCCCCCGATCAAAGCCCTCGCCTTCGACGTGTTCGGCACCGTGGTCGACTGGCGCTCGGGGATCGCACGCGATGCCGCCCCGATCCTCGCCCGCCTCGGCCGCACCGATATCGACCCGCACGCGTTCGCCGACGGCTGGCGCAAACGCTATCAGCCTGCGCTGGAGGAGGTGCGGAGCGGCCGGCGTCCGTTCGTGATCCTCGACACGCTTCACCGCGAGGCGCTCGAAGACCTGCTCCGCCACCACAACATCGACCCCGCTGCGCTCGATGGGGCGACGCTAACCGATCTGACGCACGCCTGGCACCGGCTCGAACCCTGGCCCGACTCGGTCGAAGGTCTCACCCGCCTCAAGACCCGCTACCCGATCGTCACGTTGAGCAACGGCAACATCGCGCTGATGCTGGAGATGGTACGCCGCGCCGGCCTCCCCTGGGACGCGATCCTCGGGGCCGAAGTCAGCCGTGTCTACAAGCCACTCCCCGAAGCGTACCTCGCCACCGCGCGGATGCTGGCGATCGAACCGTCCGAGCTCTGCCTCGTCGCCGCGCACCATAGCGACCTTGCCGCCGCCCGCGCTGCCGGTCTCCAGACCGCCTATGTCGATCGCCCGCACGAATATGGCGGCCGCCCCGCGCCCGATGCGGATGCCGCTCAGGATTGGGAGTTCGGCGTCGACAGCCTGACGCGATTGGCCGACGAACTGTGCCGATGACCCGCCGACCCGCCGCGCGCACCGATGGTAACGCGCGGCCCCACCCCGTATCCACCGACCTCGTATCGACCGACCTCGTATCGACCGACCTCGTATCGACCGACCCCGTGTCCACCGACCACGGACGTGGAATTCGAACCGGCGTGCGACCCGGCAGGATCTTGAGATGACGACACAGACGGCCGAGGCCGATTTCCTGACCGGCGGCGGCGAGATGGCCGCGATGATCCGCGCGCATGACTGGTCGGCCTCGCCGCTGGGGCCGATCGAGCAATGGCCGCAATCGCTTCGCTCGATCGTATCGCTGATGCTCGCGTCGGAATTCGCGATGTTCGCCGCCTGGGGGCCGGAGTTGGGCTTCCTTTACAACGATCACTATGCGCGCCTGCTGCACGACAAGCATCCGCATGCGCTGGGCCGACGGTTCAACGACATCTGGGGCGACGTGTGGGCGGACATCAGCCCGCTGGTCGACAAGGCGTTGGCGGGGGAAGCCTCGTTCTTCGAGAACCTGCCTCTCGTCACCAATCGCAAGGGCTATGACGAGCAGGCGTGGTTCACCTTCTCCTACTCGCCGGTGCGGGACGAGAGCGGCGCGGTCGCGGGCATGTTCTGCTCGACCTACGAAAGCACCGAACGGGTCGTGGCGGAGCGCGCATTGCGCGACGAACGCGAGCGGATGGGCCAGATGTTCGCGCAGGCGCCGACCTTCATGGCGATGCTGCGCGGGCCCGAGCACCGGTTCGAGCTGGCCAACCCCGGCTACAGCAAGCTCGTCGGCCACCGCGAGGTACTCGGCCGCACCGTCGCAGAGGCGTTGCCCGACGCGGTCGAACAAGGGTTTCTCGAATTGCTCGACCATGTCTACGCGACCGGAGAGCCGTTTACCGCGTCCGGCATGCTTTACGCGGTACAGGCCGCACCGGGCGGTTCGGTCGATGATCGCTATCTAGATTTCGTCTACCAGCCGATCCGCGACGCGAACGGCGCAGTCGTCGGCATCTTCGTCGAGGGCGCGGACGTCACCGATCGCAAGATGCTCGAACGCGACCTGCAATCGCTCAACGCCGACCTCGAACAGCGCGTCCGCGATCGGACCCAGGAACTGGTCGAGGCGCAGGAGGCGCTCCGCCAGGCGCAGAAGATGGAAGCGGTCGGACAGCTCACCGGCGGCATCGCGCACGATTTCAACAATCTGCTGCAAGGCATCACCGGCAGCCTGGAGATCGTCCAGCGCCGCGTCGCGCAAGGGCGGGTTGGCGAACTCGATCGCTTCATCTCAGGCGCTACGGCCGCCGCCAATCGCGCCGCGGCACTCACCCACCGGCTGCTCGCCTTCTCGCGCCGCCAGCCGCTCGATCCGCGCCCGGTGAAGGTCAATCCGCTGGTCGCATCGCTGGAGGACCTGATCCGTCGCACGACCGGCGAGCAGATCGAACTCGAGATGGTGCTCGGGACGGGGCTCTGGACGACGCTGTGCGATCCCAACCAGCTCGAGAATTCGCTGCTGAACCTCGCCATCAACGCGCGCGACGCGATGCCGCACGGCGGCACGCTGACCATCGAGACCCGAAACGCACAACTCGACGACCATTTCGCCGCCAGCCAGCGCGATGTCCGGCCCGGCCATTACGTCTGCGTCTGCGTGTCCGACACCGGCACGGGCATGTCCGCCGATACCATCGCCAAGGCGTTCGAGCCGTTCTTCACGACCAAGCCGCTCGGCCAGGGCACCGGGCTTGGCCTGTCGATGGTCTACGGCTTCGCGCGCCAGTCCGAAGGCTATGCGAGGATCTATAGCGAGGTCGGCCAGGGTACGACGATCAAGCTGTATCTGCCGCGCCACTACGGCGTGGCGGAACAGGACGAGGCGCTTCCAGGCCTGACCCAGGAGCACGTCACCGACGCGGGCGAGATCGTGCTGGTGGTCGAGGACGACGTGGTGGTCCGGTCGCTGATCGTCGAGGTGCTGGGCGAACTCGGCTATCAGGCGGTCGAGGCGCATGACGGTCCCGCCGGGCTCGACAAGCTGCAGACGATGGACCGTATCGACCTGCTCGTCACCGACATCGGCCTCCCCGGATTGAACGGCCGCCAAGTCGCCGACGCCGGCCGCGCACTCCGCCCCGACCTCCGCGTCCTGTTCATGACGGGATACGCCGAAAACGCCGCGCTGGCATCGGGCTTCCTCGAACCGGGGATGTCGATGATCACCAAACCGTTCGCGATGGAAGCGCTCGCAACGCAGATCCGGACGATGATTGGGGGCTGAGGCAGAACACCCCCACCCAATCACCACCACCACCCCGGCGAAGGCCGGGGCCCAGTTGGAGAGGTCGCAGTAACAACACGCCGCGCTCGGTTAGCAATGTCCCCCAACTGGGCCCCGGCCTCCGCCGGGGTGGTGGGACTTCGGCGGGGTGGTGAACTTTGGCGAGGGTGGGCCGGTGCTCTCGTTTTGAAAGAGAAAGACCCCCCCATCCCGTTCCCCCGCGAAGGCGGGGGCCCAGGAATCAAGCAGGACGACGTTCGTGACTCTTAGGCCCCCGCCTCCGCGGGAGAACTGAAAGGTACGGCACCTAACAAAAAATCGAGCCCCCCTCGTACCCCTCCCACAAAGCAACATTTGCCACTTCCCGCCCTTAAATAATTTTTCGTTCCCCCTTCGCCCCCTTGCGCTTCGCGAACCCCGCAGAACTCCACGCGTCGCGAATATCCCGCTCGTCCAACCCGCACGTGAACGCGACGAACCGAGCCCCGATCGCACCCCCAACCCCCTTGCGTCTCTTGGCGCTTTGGCACAATCTCTTGGGGTTGCGTTCGGGGGCGGACCCAATCGCTGGTAGAACAACCCTCGCATAGCCATATGCGATATGACCGTAAGCGCGCCTTCCACCGCCGCGATGGTCACTTTTTGTTCTCCCGTTAGGGGCCGTCCGATGGTAGCATGGCGACATGACGCCGATTCGAACGAATACAGAACACTAGGAGCGGTTTCGATGGATTTCAGAGACAGCAGCCGGGATAGCGACATGACCACAGACACGATCGAACAAACCACTGCCACGCCTGAAGCCGAGGCTCCCAAGGCGCCGCGCCAGGCGCAGGACAGCCACTCCGTGCGCGCGCAGATCTACCCGGTCGAGGTCGATCACAGCCGCGACGCGCTCCTCACCGAATTCGGCAAGGACACGCTCAAGGATCGCTACCTGCTCCCGGGCGAAAGCTATCAGGACCTGTTCGTCCGTGTCGCCTCCGCCTACGCCGACGACGCCGGCCACGCACAGCGCCTCTACGACGCGATCTCGAAGCTCTGGTTCATGCCCGCCACCCCCGTTCTCTCGAACGGCGGCACCGGGCGCGGCCTGCCGATCTCGTGCTACCTCAACTCGGTCCCCGACAGCCTCGGCGGCATCGTCGACACCTGGAACGAGAATGTCTGGCTCGCCTCGCGCGGCGGCGGCATCGGCACCTATTGGGGCAACGTCCGCGGCATCGGCGAGCCGGTCGGCCTCAACGGCAAGACCAGCGGCATCATCCCGTTCGTCCGCGTCATGGATTCGCTGACGCTCGCGATCTCGCAGGGCTCGCTGCGCCGTGGCTCGGCCGCCGTGTACCTCGACGTCTCGCACCCCGAGATCGAGGAATTCCTCGAAATCCGCAAACCCTCGGGCGATTTCAACCGCAAGGCGCTCAACCTCCACCATGGCGTGCTGATCACCGACGACTTCATGGAAGCCGTCCGCAACGGCGACGAATGGCACCTGCGTTCGCCGAAGGATCAGGCGATCCGCGCCACCGTCGACGCGCGCTCGCTGTTCCAGAAGCTCGTCGAGACTCGTCTCCAGACCGGCGAGCCGTACATCGTCTTCGCCGATCACGTGAACAAGGCGATGCCCAAGCATCACCGCGAACTCGGCCTCAAGGTCTCGACTTCGAACCTGTGCTCCGAGATCACGCTGCCGACCGGCAAGGATCACCTCGGCAACGAGCGTACCGCGGTATGCTGCCTGTCGTCGCTGAACCTCGAGACGTGGGATCAGTGGAAGGACGAGAAGGGCCTGATCGAGGACGTCATGCGCTTCCTCGACAACGTCCTGCAGGACTATATCGACCGCCACGAACCCGGCATGGAACGCGCCGCCTACAGCGCGGGCCGCGAGCGGTCGGTCGGGCTCGGCGTGATGGGCTTCCACTCGTTCCTCCAGGCGCGCGGCATCCCGTTCGAGGGCGCGATGGCGAAGTCGTGGAATCTCCGCATGTTCAAGCACATCAGCAGCCAGGCGAACGAAGCCTCGATGCAGCTCGCGATCGAGCGCGGCCCCTGCCCCGATGCCGCCGACGTCGGCGCGATGGAGCGTTTCAGCTGCAAGATGGCGATCGCCCCCACCGCATCGATCTCGATCATCTGCGGCGGCACCAGCGCGTGCATCGAGCCGATCCCCGCGAACATCTACACGCACAAGACGCTCTCGGGCAGCTTCTCGATCAAGAACCCGTATCTCGAAAAGATGCTGAGCGAGAAGTCGAAGAACTCGGACGCGGTCTGGAACTCGATCCTCGAACAGGGTGGTTCGGTCCAGCATCTCGACTTCCTCTCGGTCGAGGAAAAGGACTGCTACAAGACGTCGTTCGAGATCGACCAGCGCTGGCTGCTCGAGCTGGCGGCGGATCGCACGCCGTACATCGACCAGGCGCAGTCGCTGAACCTGTTCATCCCGGCGGACGTCGAGAAGTGGGACCTGCTGATGCTCCACTTCCGCGCGTGGGAGCTCGGCATCAAGTCGCTCTATTACCTCCGCTCGAAGTCGGTCCAGCGTGCAGGGTTCGCCGGTGGTGTCGAGGCGGACAACACGATCGACCTGCGCCAGATCGACGTCGAGTCGAAGGATTACGATGAGTGCCTTGCCTGCCAGTAAGGCGCCTCGGCTGCCAAAGGTGACCCCGGCCCGTGAAACACGGACCGGGGGGCGCCTGACGCAAAAAACCCCGGCCCGCATGAAGCGGACCGGGGCTCGGGCAGTCTCGGCGGCGCGTACGACACGCGCCGCTAAGAGTTCAGGCCTCTTCTTCGAACGTCACCGCCACGTCGGCGTTGGCGGACAGGCGGACCTTGCCGTCCTCGATATCCGCAACCAGCCCGAGCGAGATGAAGTGATGATGCCCTTCATGGCGGCCCTTGCCCTCGACGACCTGCGGGCCCGAGTCCTTCTTGGTCAGCTTGATGCGGTTGCCTTCGACCTTGTCGACAGTGCCGACATGGACGCCGTCCGCGCCGATGACTTCGGCATGTTCCTGGATCTGGGTTGCATCGACCATGGTCGTTCTCCTGTGGTGGGTTCCCCGATACGGGGCTCGGCATCTCAACGCATGTCATGCGAGTTCGCCGCATGACATATGGTTCAGCTATCATGTTCGTGGTCGCGGGCGTGCTCGGAATCGTCGGCACCGCGATGCTGCTCCGTCTGCGCAGCCCGAGCGTCACCGAGCAACAGACCTACGCGTTCCGCATGATCGGCATCATGCTCACCTCGGGCGCGATCGTCCTCGCCATGTCCGCCGCCGCGATGTGGCAGTGGAGCACCGAATGACGCCGCCCTCCTGATTTCCCCAGTTTTCCGATATAAAACCCATTCCCCGAAAGGCTTACCCCATGTCCCTCCTTCACGCCTCCAAGCAGTACAAGCCGTTCGAATACCCCTGGGCGTTCGAGTTCTGGAAGCGCCAGCAGCAGCTCCACTGGCTTCCCGAGGAAGTGCCCCTGGGTGAGGATTGCCGCGATTGGGCGCAGAAGCTCAGCGATCACGAGCGCAACCTGCTCACGCAGATCTTCCGCTTCTTCACGCAGGCCGACGTCGAGGTGCAGGATTGCTACCACGAAAAGTACGGCCGCGTGTTCAAGCCGACCGAGATCAAGATGATGCTGACCTCGTTCAGCAACATGGAGACGGTCCACATCGCCGCCTACAGCCATCTGCTCGACACCATCGGCATGCCCGAGAGCGAGTACGGCGCCTTCCTCGAATATGCCGAGATGAAGGAAAAGCATGATTACATGCAGAAGTTCACCGTCGACAACGACGAGGACATCGCCCGCACGCTCGCCATGTTCGGCGGCTTCACCGAGGGCGTCCAGCTGTTCGCCTCGTTCGCGATGCTGATGAACTTCCCGCGCTTCAACAAGATGAAGGGCATGGGCCAGATCGTCACCTGGTCGATCCGCGACGAAAGCCTCCACTGCGAGGGCATCATCAAGATGTTCCACACCTTCTGTCAGGAGCGCCAGTGCCTGACCAAGGCGGTCAAGGACGACATCGCCGACGTCTGCCAGACGACGATCCGCCTCGAGGACAATTTCATCGACCTCGCCTTCGAGATGGGCCCGGTCAACGGCATGACCCCCAAGGAAATCAAGAAGTACATCCGCTTCATCGCCGACTGGCGCATGACCCAACTCGGCCTGAAGCCGATCTACATGATCGACGAGCACCCGCTGCCCTGGCTCGCCCCGATGCTCAACGGCGTCGAGCACGCCAACTTCTTCGAACAGCGCGCAACGGAGTATTCGAAGGCCGCAACCAAGGGCCAGTGGAACGACGTCTGGGACTCGTTCGACAAGCGCCAGACCGCGAAGAAGGGGCCTGCTGCGAACGTGGACTTGAGCGAGGTCCGGGACATGTTCAGCGATTCGGTCGCGGCTGAGTGAAGAAAAGCAGCGTTAAACCGCATTTATTTAGTCGTCATTTTAATGTCCCACCGGCATTAATGACGAAGGCTGGGGTTTTTGACCCCAGCCTAAATGTAGATACGCTGCTTTTCCCAGATCCCATGCTGCTTGAGACGAGCAGCCACCCCGAAATGCAACACGCGAAAGTCATATTCGACGAACACTTCGAAAAAGTTCGGCGCCTACTTCTGCATAGCAACGGTGATAAAGCCCACATTGCATGGAGGTCCGCTTACAGGATGCTCTTATTTCCGGAGATTCCCGGAACCTGCTTGGGATATGGCGCCAACTCAATATCGGGATCAGGAGCTGGTCCCAAAATGACCAACCAGATAATGATTACCGGCCACCAGATTGCCAAGCTCGGCATCGACGATCCTGATCTGTTCATGGCCATGGGCTTGTTTGAAGAAGACTTCGGCCCTGATCTGATTGGCGACATGTTCACCAACGTATGCTTCAAAAATATAATAGCATTTAATCAGAGGGTATACGGAGAGCTTTCCGTCGCCACGAAATCCTACTCCATTACGCTTAAAAGCGGCGCAGCGTTCTCAGCATCATTTGCACAAAACCCGACCGCGAACGGCCATGACGTTCCAATCATACTTCTGCCGCTCGACATTCTACGAGCGCTACCAGTAGCAATCGATTGGCGTGGCGTTCAGGCAGTTAGCGAAGAAAACAAAGCGTTCCGCGATAGCCTGAATGGTTCAGTAGCCTCGCTATGGTCTCGGAAGAGCTTAGAAAGCAAGGGCCAATTAAAGACTTGGGCGTTGTCTAGTTCAGGTTCTTTTGCGGATCTGCTAGATCTGATCCACGGCATGGACGGAAAAGCTTACGACTTTGCTGGCGATAAACTTGGCGAATTGGTGTGGAGAGATCTGTACGATCGGGTGATCCGAGACTACCCCTTTTCTATTGCAAGGCCTAAAAAGCTAGATCACAATTCAGCACTGGACGTTGTTGATAAGATTATAGAACAGTTCCGCCATTTAGTTGAAGATCGAGATCTGTGGAAAGATTTATACACAGACGATGGCACGCCTCGCTTAGAGAAGGCGGCTCAAAGACTGTTTTATATGGTTGCACTGTCATATTGCGAGGCAAATAATCTGGACATCACGCCAGAGGCGGAAACAGGCAGGGGCCCTGTTGATTTTAAGTTTTCCAACTCACTAGATGGCCGTATTTTAGTTGAAATCAAACTTTCAAAAAACGGTCAATTAGTTACCGGATATACAAAACAGTTAGATATTTATAATGCGGCAGAGAAGTCCTTCGACAGCCGCTATCTCGTAATAAACGTCGGCTCGATGGGCAAAAAGATGCAAAGTCTAACTGCGGCTAGAGACAAGCAAATAGCTGCAACAGGAAATGCGCCAAAAGTTATCGAGATTAACGGCGCTCCAAGACTTTCGGCAAGTAAGGTGAAAAGTTAGCTTGCAACCCGCGGTCGGGGTAAAGGTCCGGTCGAACCCCACGACGATAGCCAGCGTTTGACCGCGTCGTGATTGATCAACCGACCGTTGCGCATGGCCATGTCAGCCCGCGCATCGGCCTCGGCCTCCGCAGCGGGATCGCTCGTATCGAACAGGGCATCCTCGCGGGCCATCGTTGAGGGATACACCTCGATGGCGATCACGACCAGCGACAACTCATGCCCGCTAACACCAAGGCGAGCGCTTGCCCCCGCCATATTTCCGCGCGAGGCCCTGCCTGACCAGCACTGCGCCCAATGACACCCCGCCCCTCTCGACGATGCGGAGTTTCCGACCGTAGCGATCGACGTCACGCTTGATCGGGACCAGCTTGAACGGACCGGCGTTCAGCATCCCTTGCATCTTCACCGTCGCCGCCCGCCCCAGCCGCGCCTCGCGCGCGCAGCGAGGCGGGTGGGTTTCCGGGGTGTCGATGTCGGCGATGCGGATCTTGGTGCCGGCCATCCAGAAGGTGTCGCCATCGACCATGCAGTTAATCCGCTTGGCACGACCGCAGATCGTGAAGCGCGCCGAAACCGACTTGCCACCCGATAGCGCGGATGCGGCGGCAGCGGCGGTGGACGCCGCGCTGGCAACACCCGCTGCGGTGGCCAAGGTCCCTGTGGTGACCCCGCTCGTGGCGGCACCGCCATTCCTCGCAGTTCCGGCGGCGGCCGCATCGGACGCCGCCCCCGCCTTGGCCACGTCTCCACCCCAACCCCAGCCACCCGGCACGCGCAGATGCCCGGCGGGCCAGGCGATGCCGAACCCGGTCGGCCATTCGACTTTCAACCCCGGCGGCAGCAACGGGGACCAGTCGATCTGGCGGATCACCGGAAACATCAACCCGAGCAGCACGCCGTAGAACACCAGGCGGAGTTGCAGCAGGACTCCCGGCTTAGCGCCGCGCCCGGCACCCGCGCGTCCGGCACTCCCGCGCCCACGCGTGGCGCCAGCGCGATTGCCGCCCAGCAACCGCATGAAATCAAACACATACTCCATCATCGCCCGCGCCTACGCGCGCGCGCGCGCGGAAGTCACCTCACCGCAACCCCGACTTGCGGCGAGCGGAGTCGGAAACGAGGCGAACGCATCGTGAACATCGCACCTGTCCCGTCTCGGAGGAATCGGACCGGCAATGCACCCGTCCCGCAAACGCGCCAGTTTTCGCTGTCCTACACGGGGCCGCCATGCCCAGTTCGACGCGTGCCAGCCCTCACCCCACCCCAGCGCGACGAGCACACACCCCCGCGATCCTACCGGCCTGCGCCCTCCCGCGATCATCGTGCGAGCGTCTATACTTCCTATACTTCACTCCCGACGCCCGCAGCCGCCGGACGCACGAAGCGCGGGAAAGTGCTGCCACTCCCCGCCCTTTCGGACGCCCTGCGCCCTCTCGCGATCACCACGCCAGCGTCTATACTTCCTATACTTCACTCACCAACCCACTGGAAACGCCAGACACACGAAGGGCGGAAAGTGCTGCCACCCCCCGGCCTTCGTGCGCGCTACGAGCCCTCCCGCGATCACCACGCGAGCGTCTATACTTCCTATACTTCACTCGCCGACGCCCGCAGCCGCCGGACGCACAAAGGGCGGGAAAGTGCTGCCACCCCCCGCCCTTCGTGCGCCCTGCGCCCCCTCCCGCGATCATCACGCCAGCGTCTATACTTCCTATACTTCACTCACCAACCCACTGGAAACGCTAGACACACGAAGGGCGGGAAATGGCCCTAGCCACTCCCCGCCCCCGTTACGCGTCCAGCTTGAACCTCTTGCGAGGCACAGGCTTAGAAGTGCGTGATGATGCCGAGCATCGGACGGAAGCTCTGCGCGTCGCCGAAAGTGTTGACCTCGGCGCGGATGCGGAAGCCTGCGTTGCCGGTGATGCCCTTCAGGCCGATGCTCTGCGGACCGACTTCTGCGCCGATGCCGTAGGTGATCGCGCTGTAGTCACGGTTGGTGTTGCCACCGTTGGTCGACCGTGCCGAGAACTTGTCGAAGTTGACCCACTGGTAGCCGACCTTGCCGTAGATCAGGCCGCTGTCGCCAGCGCGGAAGCCGAAACGGCCTGCTGCGCCGTATTCCCAGTCGATGTTGCCTTCGATGCCCTTGATCACGTTGCCTTCTGCGCCGACGAAGACCGGGCCAAGCGGCACGTTCACGCCGAGCACGCCCTGGACCAGCGAGCCCGATGGCTTGTAGCCGCGACGGGTCGAACCGTCAGCGTTCAGCGCCTGCGGGATGCCGTGGCCGCGCTCGTTGTCGAACTGCTCCCAGCCGCCCATCACGCCGAAGTACGGCTCGATGCCGAATGCCTTCGAGCCGTCGGGAGCTGCTGCTTCGCCGGGCTGTGCGCTGTTGTCGACGGGTGCCGGTGCCGACATGTCCTGCGCGAAGGCGGGAACTGCGACCGTTGCGGCGGCGAGGGCGATTGCCAGGGAAAGCTTACGCATGAGTTTGACCTTATACCGTGTGTTGCGTGGATCCCCGACTGCACGGTGCGTCGGTTGGTCCAGGCAAGTCGAAACAGGCCGGCGGGCACATGGTTGCACAAAAAATGTCACATTCGGGGAACTGTTCGGCTGTGTTGCGTTACAGCAACGGTTCCTGTCATTTACATGAACGAAGCATGGCAGCGCTGGGGCAGACTAGGCAGGAATACAGCGGAAAAGCGGCAAAAAGCAGTTCGCTCGGATTTGGGAGCCATCTGCTTAGATGCTGGTGATCTGCTGTGTGCGGTGCAGCATGAATGGAGTTTTCCCGCCTTTTCCGCAGCCGCCGGGCGGCTCGGTTCCGGGCAGCGGAGATCCTGTGGGCGACCTACGAAGAGCCCTGTAACGCACCGTCGGGAAACGTGCAGGCTAGGAGCGACGCGCCCATCACGGGCGCGTCGCGGATCGTTCAGGGCTTCAGCGCGACGTCGTCGGCGTCCTTCAGGTCTTCGTCGTCGTCGATGGTGTCGTCGTCGAGTTCGTCCTGGACGTCGTCCTCGTCCATGTCGGCTTCGTCCATCGTGACCGACGAATCCGTCTCGCCGACTTCTTCGGAGTCCATCCCGGTCTCGTCGATCGACTCGTCGTCGGTGTCGTCTTCGCCCAGGTCGGGTTCGAGGTCGGTCAGGATGATGCCGTCGCTCGGCCCGTTGCGCGTGGCCTCGAGGATCTCGGCGCGTTGGCTCTCGTCATAGCCTTCTTCGTCATAGCCGTCGTCGCCCGAACCGGCACTCGGCACCTGATGTCCGCCCATGGTCACACTCCCTCGTTCCAGGACGCCCGCACGTTGCGGGCCTACCGGATGCGAACGGTGGACGTGCGCGGTGGTTCCTTCAAGCGCGCGTGGGTGCGGGTGACGCCGGCCGGAACAGGCGACCCCGCTCGGTGACCAGGATGGAAACGAGCGCGGCGAGCCCCGCGATCAGGAACCCGCCGACCAGCGGCACGGTGGTGCCGTCGAACGCCTGCCCGATCAGCGCGCCGAACACTGCGCCGACGGTGACGCTCAGGAACCCCTGCACGCTCGACGCGGTGCCGGCGATCCGCCCCATATTCTCCATCGCCATCGCCGAGAAGTTCGACGTCGCCAGCCCGAAACAGCCCAGCGTCAGCGCCTGGAAAACCGCGAAACTGACCAAAGTCTCGAAGCCTATCTCGATCGCGAACAAATGGACGAGCGAGACCAGGATCATCAGCGACAGAGCACCATGGCTGATCAGGCGGGTGCCCAGCCGCATCACGATCCGCGAGTTGAGGAGATTGCAGATTGCCATCGTCACCGACGTCGTCGCGAAGATCAGCGCGAGCAGCGACGGCTTGTGGAACACGTCCGCCATGATCTGCTGGATCGAATTGAGATAGCCGTACAACGATCCCAGCAACGCGGTCGAGGCGAGTGTATAGCCAAGCGAATTGCGGTCGCCGAGCGTCTGGCGCCAGTCGCCGAGGATCCGCCCCGGTGTGATCGGCAGGACGTTCTCGGCCGCCAGCGTCTCCGGCATCCGCAGGTAGAACCAGATCAGCACGCCCAGTGTCAGCACCGCGACCGTCCAGAAGATCGCCCGCCAGTCGCCGAACTGCAGCACCGTCCATCCGAACGTCGGCGCGAGAATGGGAACGATCATGAACACCATGAACGCAATCGACATGACCCGCGCCATAGCCCGCCCATGATAGCAATCACGGACCAAGGCGATCGTCGCGACCCGCGCCGCGGCAATGACCGCCCCGCCAAATGCCCGCGCGGCCAGCAGCAGCGTGAAGCTGCCCGCGGTCGCGCACGCGACGTTCGCGATGATGTACAGAACCAGCGACCACAACAGCACCGTCCGCCGCCCGAAACGATCCGCGAGTGGCCCATGGACGAGCTGCGCGACGCCGAAGCCGATCACGAACGCGGTCACCACGAACTGCCGACCGTTCTCCGACGCGACGCCAAGCGAGTCGCCGATCGCCGGCAGCGCGGGGAGCATCGAATCGATACCGAGCGCAGTGAGCGACATCAGCGAGGCGACGAGCGCGACGAATTCGACGAAACCGATCGGCGCGCCACGCATCGCCAGCGCGTCGGATTGGGGATCCTGGGTCTGCATGATGCGTGCGCCTTTACCCGCTCGGGCGATCGCACGGAACCCGCTAACCGGCGCGGTTCCGCGATGATTGCACGATGCGCTGATGCCTCCTATCTGTATTGCCAGAACAACACACTTCGGAGATAGCCATGATCCGCCCGCTCCTGCTCACCACCGTCGGTCTCGTCGGCGCGCTCGCAATGTCCGCGTGCGACCGCTCTAACGAAGGCGCGTCGGTCTCGATCAACGCCGATGGCGGCAATGTGCTCGGCGCAATCAACGGCGAGACCGGAGAGATGAAGATCGACGTCCCCGGCTTTCAAGGCTCGGTGAAGCTGCCGAAGATCAAGATCGACACGAGCAACTTCGATCTCAACGGCGTGCGGCTCTACCCGGGTTCGACGATCAAGACTCTCAACATCGTCGGCAACGACAAGAGCGGCGGTCTCCGCGTGGCCTTCGCCAGCCCTGCGACGCCGCTAGTCGTGCGCGACTGGTTTGCACAACGGCTCGGAAAGGTCGGCTATCAGGTGCATCCCGAGGGGGCGAACCTGATCGGCACGACCGACGAAAACAAACCCTTCCGCCTCGAACTGGCTCCGGATGGCAAGGACCAAGCGACCGGGACGATCGTCATCAGCGGGTAAGGCGTAAGGGGGATGAGAGGGATACGTAAATCTCAACTCACCCTAACCCAAGCATTTGGCACGGCATCGCCGATCCCCTATATCAGCAGTCCCCAAATCCGGACACGAACCCCATGCTCGACACCCCCGCCGCCCAGGTCCCGACGCTCAGCCTCGCCACGCAGGACACCGACCCCGATGGTTTCGCCGCCGCGTTCGGCGAATCGTTCGAGCGATACGGCTTTGCGATCGTCGCCGATCACGGCATCCCCGCCGACCTGATCGAGCGCGCCTGGGCCGAGACGAAGCTCCTGTTCGACCTCCCCGAAGACGAGAAGCGCGGCTATCACATCCCCGGCGGCGGTGGCGCGCGCGGCTACACGCCGTTCAAGACCGAGATCGCCAAAGACGCGAAGGTCGTCGACCTCAAGGAATTCTGGCACGTCGGCCGCGAACTCCCCGAGGGTCATCGCTATGCGGACACGATGGCGCCGAACGTCTGGCCGACCCGCCCCGAGGGTTTCAAGCCGGTCTTCCTCGAACTCTTCGCCGCATTTGACCGTGCCGGCGACAAGCTCCTGTCCGCGATCGCGCGCCACCTGAAGCTCAAGCCCGACTGGTTCGATCCGGCGGTGAAGGACGGCAACAGCATCCTTCGTTTGCTGCATTACCCGCCGATCCCCGCCGATGCAGAGGGCGTCCGCGCCGGCGCGCATGAGGACATCAACCTCATCACGCTGCTGCTCGGCGCCGAGGAGGCCGGCCTCGAACTGCTCGACCGCGCCAACGGCCGCTGGCTGTCGATCAAGCCGCCCGAAGGTGCGATGGTCGTAAACGTCGGCGACATGCTCCAGCGCCTGACCAACAAATTGCTGCCCTCGACCACGCACCGCGTCGTCAACCCGCCCCCCGAACGCCGCGGCCACTCGCGCTATTCGATGCCGTTCTTCCTCCACCCGGCACCCGATTTCCTGATCGAGACGCTGCCCGGCACGATCACGCCGGACAACGCGAACCGCTATCCGACCCCGATCACTGCGCATGATTACCTGTACGAGCGGCTGGTCGAGATCGGGCTGATCAAGAAGTAAGCCGGGTTTAACCGCCCTAATCCTCCGCTCCTCTCGAACCAAAGAAGCATGTTTCCCCGCGAAGGCGGGGATCCAGACTGGGCTCCCGCCTTCGCGGGAGAACAAAGTAGCGTTCACCCTGACCACTGCACCACCCCGGCGAAGGCCGGGGCCCAGTTGGAAAGGTTGCAGTAACGACGTACGTCGCTTCGTTATAACTGTCCCCCAACTGGGCCCCGGCCTCCGCCGGGGTGGTGCCATCTCTCAGGGCGGTTCGAGCGCGGGCCATCCCCCCACCGCTTTTCTCTCCACCTGATACCCAACAACCACGCTTCGCCCATTGGTCCGGGCCCCCGCATCCGCTAGACCGCGCGCGATGCCCCATCTCTATCTCGTCGACGGCTCCGGCTATATCTTCCGCGCCTATCACCGGCTGCCGCCGCTCACCAACAAGCATGGCGAGCCGGTCGGCGCGGTCTATGGCTACACGACGATGTTGTGGAAGCTCGCGGACGAGGTCCACGCCGCCGACGGCCCTACACACATGGCGGTCATCCTCGACAAGTCGTCGAAGACCTTCCGCAACGATCTCTACGACAAGTACAAGGCGCAGCGTCCACCCCCGCCCGAGGACCTCGTCCCGCAGTTCCCGATGATCCGCGACGCCACGCGCGCGTTCAGCCTCCCCTGCATCGAGACCGAAGGACTCGAAGCCGACGACATCATCGCCTGCTATTCGAAGGCCGCGCTCGCGCAGGGCTGGGAAGTCACGATCGTCAGTTCCGACAAGGACCTGATGCAGCTCATCGAGCCCGGGCTCGACATGTACGACACAATGAACAACCGCCGGCTCGGCGCGGAGCATGTCGCGGAGAAATTCCACGGCGTCACCCCCGCGCAACTCGGCGACGTGCTCGCGCTGATGGGCGACAGCGTCGACAACGTCCCCGGCGTGCCCGGCGTCGGCCCCAAGACCGCGGCGAAACTGATCCTCGAACACGGCGATCTCGAAGCCGTACTCGCCGCCGCCGACGGCATGAAGAAAGGCAAGCTCCGCGACAATCTGATCGAGCATGCCGAGATGGCACGGCTATCCAAGGTGCTGGTCTCGCTCAAATGCGATGTCGCGCTGCCCGAACCGCTGGAGGATCTCGAACTCAAGGGCATTCCAGACGCGCCGCTGCGTGCATTCCTCGAGCATCACGGCTTCAAGTCGCTGCTCGCCAAGCTCTCCGCGGTCGCCGACGTGCCGGTCGCCGAGTCGCCCGTCGTCGCCGACATGGACGACGACGAGCCGTGCAAGCACGACGACTACGAGACCGTGGTCGACGAAGCCGCACTCGATCGCTGGATCACCGTGGCCAAGCACCAGGGCTGGATCGCCATCGATACCGAGACGACTGGCATCGACGCGACCCGCGCGGATCTCGTCGGGATCAGCATGGCGCTGCATCCGAACCTCGCCTGTTACGTACCTATTGCGCATGGCGGCACGGATTTGCTCGCGGAAAACCCGGTCCAGCTCGATCGCGCGCTCGTGCTCGCAAGACTGAAGCCGTTGCTGGAGGATCCGAACGTCCTGAAGATCGGCCACAACCTCAAATACGACATGATCGTCCTCGGCCGCGCCTACGCGCCCACCGGCGGCGTGCAGATCGACCCGTTCGACGACACGATCGTGATGAGCTTCGATCTCGACGCCGGCCTGCACGGCCACGGTATGGACGAACTCGCGGCAACACACCTCTCGCACAGCTGCATCGCGTTCAAGGACGTCGTCGGCACCGGCAAGACGCAGCGCACCTTCGACGAAATCGACCTCAAGGCCGCCACCCGCTACGCCGCCGAGGACGCCGACGTGACGCTTCGCCTGTGGCGCCGCTTCAAGCGCCGCCTTCCCGCGGAAGGCTCGACCCGCGTCTACGAGATGGTCGACCGCCCGCTCGTGCCCGTCATCGCGCAAATGGAGATGCATGGGATCAAGGTCGACGCCGCGAAACTGTCGAAGCTCTCGACCGAGTTCGCCGGCCAGATGGCGAGCCTGGAAACCGAAATCCACGCGCTCGCCGGCGCGCCGTTCACGATCGGCAGCCCCAAGCAGCTTGGCGACGTGCTGTTCGAGAAGATGGGCATCAAGGGCGGCCGAAAGGGCAAGTCGGGCGTCTATTCGACCGACGTCAACGAACTCGAACGGATCGCCGCCGACAAGGATTCGCCCGGCGCGGTCATCGCGCGAAAAGTGCTCGACTGGCGCCAGCTGTCGAAGTTGAAATCGACCTACACCGACGCTTTACAGGCGCAGATCAACCCGGCGACGGGCCGCGTCCACACGTCGTACAGCCTCACCGGCGCGCAGACTGGCCGCCTGTCGTCGACCGATCCGAACCTGCAGAACATCCCGATCCGCACCGAGATCGGCCGCCAGATCCGCGACGCGTTCGTGGCGGAACCCGGCAATGTCATTCTCGCCGCCGATTACTCGCAGATCGAGCTGCGCTTGGCCGCGCACATGGCCAATGTCCCCGCGCTGAAGGCGGCGTTCGCGGACGGCGACGACATCCACAGCCTCACCGCGCAGGAACTGTTCGGCGAGGTCAACCGCGACACACGCGGCCGCGCGAAGACGATCAACTTCGCGATCCTCTACGGCATCTCGCGCTGGGGCCTCGCCGGACGCCTCGACGTGTCCGCTGACGAAGCGCAGGCAATGATCGACCGCTATTTCGACCGCTTCCCCGGCATTTCGACCTACATCGTCGAGACGACGGAGAGCGTCCGCGCGACCGGCTACACCACCACGTTGTTCGGCCGAAAAACCCACTTCCCGAGAATCCGTTCGAAGATCCAGCACGAACGCCAGGGTGCCGAACGCGCAGCCATAAACGCCCCGATCCAGGGCACGAGCGCCGACATCATCAAGCGCGCGATGGTCCGCATGGGCCCCGCGTTGCTCGAAGCCGGCCTCCCGAACGTTCGCATGCTCCTCCAGGTTCACGACGAACTCGTGTTCGAGTTGCCGGAAGGGGACGTCGAGGCAGCCAAGCCCGTGATCGAGCAGGTCATGGCCAATGCCGCGCAGCCCGCGGTGACGCTCGACGTACCCCTCGGCATCGAGATCGGCACCGGCCTCAGCTGGGGCGCCGCGCATTGAGCCAGTCGATGCCCGAAAACCTTCCCCCCTCCCTGGAAGGGAGGGGCCGGGGGTGGGTCGGCCTGAGGCAGGCGCAACCGAACCTCACGGGCCGACCCACCCCCTACCCCTCCCTTTCCGGGAGGGGGGAAGCGTGACCGAGGCCACGCAGGATATCGACACGCTCGCCAAGGGCGGTCGGACCAACATCGCCGGCTTCGTCCTCCGCCTAGCCGCGCGCATCCCGTTTCTGTTCATCGCCGGCCGCATCTACGGACCTGACCTCGTCGGCCGGTTCGCCATCGCGGTCGTGGTCGTCGAACTCGCGGCCTTGCTGGCGACGCTCGGCCTGAAACGCGGCCTCGCCCAGGCGCTCAGCAGCGCCGACCGCCCCCATGCCAACGTGGTCTGGGACGCGATGGCGGTCGCCTTCGTGGCGTCGCTCATCGCCAGTGCGGTCCTCTGTACGTTCCCGCAGATCATGTATCCGAACAGCGCGATCACCGGCCTCGACCGATTCCTGCCGCTGATCATCGTCGCGGTCGCCTGGTCCGACGTCAGCCTCGCCGCGCTCGCATACCGCCTCAACGTCAAGGCAGCGGTCACCGCCCGCGCGGTGGTCGAGCCGTGGACGATCTCGATCGCCGCCTGGGCGTTCTCCTATTTCACGATCCGCGACGGCCTCGTGCTCAGCTACGTCGCGTCGATGACCGCGGCGCTGATCGCCAGCCTCGTGCCCTTCCTCCGCAGCTATGGCATCCCGCGCGGCTGGTCGCCGCAACTCCGCTCGCTCTATGCGCTCGCCCGCGCCAACGTGCCGCTCGCCGGTGCGGACATCCTCGAATGGGGCAGCCGCAACGTCGACCGCTTCATCCTCGGCGTGATGTTCGAGCCCAAGATCGTCGGCATCTATTACATGGCGCAACAGGTCGCGAGCCTGCCGCAGAAGCTCAAGACCAGCTTCGACCCGATCCTCGGGCCCGTCATCACCCACAGCCTCGCGATCAACGACCGCGCGGCGATCGCCAACCAAGTGCGTCAGGTCGCATTCTGGATCATGGCTGCGCAAGGCGGACTTGCGCTGATGGGCTCGATCCCCGGCGAAGCGGTGATGGGCGTGGTCGGGCCGCAGTTCGTCGCCGGCACCGCCGCGCTCGCGTTCCTGCTGACTGCCGAAGTGCTCGCCTCGACCGGCGCGGTCAGCGAATCCGCGCTCGTCTACATCGCCCGCCACCGTAACCTGATGATCTCCGCGGCGATGCTCGCGTTCCAGGTCGGGCTCAGCTTCGCGCTGATCTTCACGATCCGCGCGCTCGGCTATCCGGTCAATTACCAGGCGGCAGGCCCGGCGATCGCACTGATGCTATCGGTGGGCGTGACCTCGATCATCAAGGCGAAGCTGCTCGGCCATCTGCTCGGTGCGAAGGTCTCGCCGTGGCGCTGGCCGCTGGTCTGGGCAGCCGGCGCCGCGATCGTCGTCGGCGGCGCGTTCACCGCATTGCCCAAGCGCTACGAATGGGTCGAACTCGCGATCGGCGAACCCGCGATCGCCGCGACCTATCTCTACATCCTGTGGAAATACGCGTTCGGCCCCGCGGACCGCGCGCTGTTCGGCAAGAAGCCGGAAGCCGTCGAACCCGCGCTACCGCAGACCGGATCGCCGGTCCTCTAGGTCCTCAGTAAGCGCGCGCTACCGCGAACTCGACGGCCTCGACCATCGCGTCCTTGGCGTCGCCATTGGCAAAGCCGCCGATCGAGTCGATCGCGCGCTGGCCGTAATGGCGGGCCCTCGCGAACGTGTCGTCGATCGCGCGGGTCGAGCGGATCAGGCGGACCGCGTGTTGCAGGTCGGCGTCGCTGTCGCGGCGTCCTTCGACCGCATCCTTCCAGAACGCCCGATCCTCGGCCGAGCCGCGTGCGTAAGCCAGGATCACCGGGAGCGTCATTTTCCCTTCGCGGAAATCGTCACCCGCGTCCTTGCCCATCGTGTCCGCGTCCGAGACATAGTCGATCGCATCGTCGACCAGCTGGAACGCGATGCCGAGGTTGCGGCCATAGGCGTCGAGCGCGGCCTCCTCGGCTTCCGGGCGCTCGGCGACGACAGCCGAAATCCGGCAGGCCGCGGCGAACAGCGCGGCGGTCTTCGCGCCGATGATATCGAGATAGCGCTCCTCGCCGAGATCGACGCGGCGCGCGGCGGTGAGCTGGTTCACCTCGCCCTCGGCGATCACAGCGCTGGTCGAGGACAGGATCTTCAGCGCCTTGAGGCTGCCCGCCTCGACCATCAGTTCGAAGCTGCGGCTGAACAGGAAATCGCCGACCAGCACGCTTGCCGGGTTGCCCCAGATGATGTTGGCGGTGCGCTTGCCGCGGCGCAGGTCCGATCCGTCGACGACGTCGTCGTGGAGCAAAGTCGCGGTGTGGATGAATTCGACCGCGGCGGCGAGCAGGTGGTGCTGCGTACCGCTGTAATCGATCAGTTGCGCGCTCGCGAGCGTCAGCATCGGCCGCATCCGCTTGCCGCCGCCCGCGATCAGGTGACCGGCGAGTTCGGGGATCAGCGGTATCTCGGACTGCATCCGGCCGCGGATCACCGCGTTGACCTGGTCCATATCGCCGGTGACGAGCTTGACCATCGGGTCCAGCGAGGGCTGTGACTCGGGATTGGGACGAAGGGTGTCGAGGCGGTGGACGGTAGCGCTCATCTGCCCGTGCCTCTGCCGCCTATGCCCCTGCAAAGCAACCCTTGCCGACCCTCGGCGTGCCCCGGCCTGCCCCAGTCTGCCGTGCGACACCTTGCCGATCCGGCCGCGGCCCCGCAAAAGGCGCGCCGAACCAAGGAAAGGGTAGGTAGGTGGCTGACGACCTGTTGACCGGATACCGCCAGAGCATCGACAATATCGATGCGGCGCTGATCCACATGCTCGCCGAGCGCTTCAAGGTGACCCAGGCGGTCGGCCGGCACAAGGCGACGCACGGCCTGCCGGCCGCCGATCCCGGCCGCGAGGAACGCCAGATCGCCCGATTGCGGCATCTGGCGGCGGAGGCGCAGCTCGACCCGGAGTTTTCGGAAAAATTCCTCCGCTTCATCATCGACGAGGTGATCCGGCATCACGAGCGGCTGGCGCACGATCCCACCTGAGAGATGATTCTCTTCTCTGCCAGGGAGGGGAGGTTCGGGGGTAAGTTGGCTTCCGCATATCGGACCGCTGCAACACAAGCTGGCCGACCCACCCCCAGCCCCTCCCTTTCAGGGAGGGGAGCAGCAGAATGACGAAAACGTCACCCTTGCTCCATTTGTCGATCATTCAAAGGCGTGCAATCGGTTGCGAATGACGTGGTTTCGACGATCGTTGCTCGCTTTTGCCGTGCTCGCAATCGGCGCGACCGGTTTGATGGCCTGGCTCGGCTATTTCGGTGGCCCGCTGTTCACCGACGTCCCCGCCATCACGACCCCGGCAAAGTCCCGCCGCCCGTTCGCCGCGGTGCTGCTGACCGGCGATCTCGGCTACAAGATCGGCATGGCGCCGCAGATCGCGCGGCGGCTGGCTGCGGACGGCGTGCCGGTGGTCGCGGTCAACACGCTCACCTATCTGCGCAAGACGCGGACGCCGGCGGACATCACGACGCTGATCGCGCGCGCCGAACAACGGGCGCTGCGGTTCGGGCAGACCGACCGGGTCGTGCTGATCGGCCAGTCGTTCGGCGCGGACATGCTGCACGTCGGGCTGGTCGACCTCGCCCCCCAATTGCGCGCGAAGATTGCGAAGTTGGCGCTGATCGTGCCCGAGAACACCGTCCAGTTCCGCGCGTCCCCGAACGAAGTGTTCGATTACTGGACGCCGACCACCGATGCGCTGCCGACCGCACGCCGTCTCACCTGGACGCCGCTGCTGTGCGTGCAGGGCGTCGAGGAGGCCGAGAGCCTGTGTCCGTTGCTGACCCAGGCCAATGCACGGCGGGTCGCCCTGCCCGGCGGACACCCGCTTCACCGCGACGCCGATGCGCTCTACGACGTGCTATCGCGGTTCGTATTCGCGGATTGAGGATCGACCGATGGTTGCTGCACTGATGGCGCTCGCGATGGCCGCGGGCAGCCCCGCTCCCGCTTCCCCCGCTCCGGCTTTCCCGCTGGAAGGCGTCTGGCATAATCCGAAGAACAGCGTGGCGGTGAAGACCGGTGCCTGCCCCGACGAGACCGGCGGCAGCAAACTCTGTGGCTGGGTCGTCCGCGCCGACGACGAGGCGCAGGCCGACGCGCGCGATGGCGGCACCCCGAAGCTGATCGGCACCGCGTTGCTCCGCGAATACCGTCCGAACGGTCGCAACCGATGGTCCGGGCAGATCTTCGTGCCCGACATGGGCCGCACCTTCGGATCGACGCTGACGCTGGTCGACGCGGACACGATCGACGTGAAGGGGTGCGTGATCGGCGGCTTCCTGTGCAAGACGCAGACGTGGCGACGCGGTTGACGCGCGTGACCAGGATCCGCGACTGGGCCCGAATCCGCGACTGGATCGCACATCGCCGCGGCACGCTGATCGCGCTCGCGGTGCTGGTGGTCGCGGTGCTCGGCTTCGCGGCGATCCACAAGCTCACCGCGGAGATCCGCCTGTCGGAGGTCCTCGCGGCGTTCGCGGCGCTCGGCTGGCCCGAATTGTCCGCGTCGATCGCGCTGACGGTCGTCAGCTACATCGCGCTCACCTTCTACGACACGATCGCGCTCCGGGTGATCGGCCACCCGCTGCCGTGGCGCACCGCGGCGGTCGCCTCGTTCACCAGCTACACGATCAGCCACAATCTCGGCCTCGCGATGCTGACCGGCGGCTCTGCGCGCTACCGGGTCTACAGTCGCGCGGGCCTCGACGAAGCCGCCGTCGCGCGCGTCGTCCTGATCGCCGGCGTGACGTTCTGGGCGGGCGTGATCACCGTCGCCTGCCTGTCGATGGCGCTGCATCCGGGCATGTTGCCGATCGTCCGCTGGACCATGCCGCCGCTGCTGGAGCGGTCGATCGGCATCGCGATCCCGCTGGCGATGCTGGCGATCGTCCTGCGCTATCGCCGCGGCGGGGCGATCGGGCTGTTCGGCTGGCGCCTGCCCTTGCCCGATGCACGGCAGGCGCTGGCGCTCGTGCTGGTCTCGACGGTCGACCTCGCCGCGGCGAGCGCAGCGCTGTTCGTGCTGTTGCCGGGTGCCTCGCCCGATCTCTATCCGGTGCTGTTCCTCGGCTATGCGGTGGCGATCGTGGTCGCGTTGATCAGCCATGTGCCGGGCGGGCTCGGCGTGTTCGAGGCGGTGATCATCGCAACCATGCCGCAGAACAACGCGACCATCCTCGCGGCCCTGCTCGCCTATCGCATCATCTATTACGTCGCGCCGCTGATCCTGGCGGCGGTGTTGCTCGCGTTCCACGAGGGCCGGCAATGGCGCCGTCGCGACCGCACCGCCGGACAGGAGCGTCGCGGCACCGATCCACTGGCGATCGCGCTGCCGCTGGCGCCGTTGCTGCTGGGCGTGCTGGTCTTCCTGTGCGGCGCGATGCTGCTCGTCTCGGGCGCGCTGCCCGCCGCGCCGGGCCGGATGGACGTGCTGGCGGGCGTCCTGCCGCTGCCGATCAGCGAGATGGCGCATGTCGCGGCGAGCCTCGTCGGCGTCATGCTGCTGTTCGTCGCGCTCGGGCTGTACCGGCGGCTCGACGGCGCGTTCTGGGCGGCGCGGCTGCTGCTGGTCACGGGGACGCTGCTGTCGATCGCCAAGGGCCTCGATTACGAGGAGGCGACCGTGCTCGTACTAACCGCCGCCGCGCTGCAATGGACGCGGGCGGCCTTCTATCGCCGGACACGGCTGACCGCGGAGCCGCTGTCGCCCGAATGGCTGGTTGGCGTCGGCGCCGCGATCGGCCTGTCGGTGTTGATCGGCTTCTTCGCCTATCGCCATGTCGGCTATTCGAGTGATCTGTGGTGGCGGTTCGAGACAGACGCGAACCCCTCGCGCTTCCTGCGCACCAGCCTGGCGGTCGGGCTGTTGCTGATCGGCGCGGCGATCTGGCGGCTCTTCGCGGCCGCGCCCGTGCCGATGGTCCACGACGAACTGCCGCGCGACGTCGCCGACGCGGCGCTCGCGCATGCCGACCGCACCGATGCTATGCTGGCCTTCACCGGCGACAAGCGGTTCCTGGTGTCGGACAGTGGCGACGCGTTCCTGATGTACCAGGTGAAGGGCGCGAGCTGGATCGTGATCGGCGATCCGGTCGGCCCTGCTGAAGCGTGGTCCGAACTCCTCTGGGCGATCCGCGCGCGTGCCGACGCTGCGCAAGGTCGGCTGCTGCTGTACCAGATCGGCCTCAGGATCGTCCCGAACGCGATCGAGATGGGGTTGAAGCTCGTCAAATACGGCGAGGAAGCCACCGTCGAGCTGGAAGGCTTCACGCTCGACACGCCCGACATGCGCAGCGTGCGCAAGGCGAGCCGCGTCGCCGAGCGGGCCGGCGCCGAGTTCGCGGTCGTCCCCGCCGCCGAGATGCCCGCGATCATGCCCGAATTGCACGCGATCTCCGACTGGTGGCTGGCCGACAAGAACCACGCCGAGAAGCGGTTCAGCGTCGGCCGGTTCGAGCCGGGGTATATGGCGAAGTTCGACTGCGCGGTGGTGCGGATCGATGGCCGCATTGTCGCTTTCGCCAATGTCTGGGGCACGCCGAACAAGCAGGAGCTGTCGGTCGACCTGATGCGCCACGCCGAGTCGATGCCGCAGGGTGGCATGGACTTTCTGTTCACGCGGCTGATGCTGTGGGGGCACGAACACGGCTATCGCAATTTCTCGCTGGGGATGGCGCCGTTGTCGGGAATCGAGGCGCGACGGCTGTCGCCGACTTGGTCGAAGGTCGCCGCGTTCCTGTTCCGCCACGGCGAGCGGTTCTACGGGTTTGCCGGCCTGCGCGCCTATAAGGAGAAATTCCGCCCGAACTGGACGCCGCGCTACATCGCCTCTCCGGGCGGCACCTCGCTTCTGCGCGGGCTGATCGATTTGCAGGCTTTGGTGAGCCGGTAAGGCTTGCTAGGGGCCCCCGCCTTGCTAGGGCAGACGCCATGAGCTTCCTCCTGGCAATCGAAGGCGCCGACGGCGCGGGCAAGGCCACCGCTTCGGCATTGGTCGTCGAGCAGTTGCGCGCCGCCGGCCGCACCGCCGACGTCGTGTCGTTCCCGCGCTATACCGAGACGGTCGGCGGCTGGGCGCTCGGCGCGATGCTGGCGGGGACGCTCCCGCGCGGCACGTCGCCGAAAGCAGCGGCGGTGCTGTACGCGCTCGACCGGATGGAGTCGCGCGATCACCTGCTGGCGACGATGGCGGCGAACGAAATCGTGGTGTTCGATCGCTACATCGCCTCGAACATGGCGTATCAGGCGGCGCAGGTCCCGGCGGACGAGGCGGACGCGATGATGGCGTGGATCGCCGACCTGGAGACGGGGTCTTTCGCGCTGCCCAAGCCCGACCTGTCGGTGTATCTCGATACGCCTGCCGCCATCGCCCGCGGACTGATCCTGAAGAAGCGCAAGCGGTCGTACACCGACGATGCGTTTGATGCGTATGAGGCGGATACCGGGCTGCAAGACCGTGTGCGGACGAACTACGCGGCGATGGCGCAGGCGGGGCTGCTTGGGCGGTGGGCGACTGTTTCGACCGTGGCGGACGGTGGTTCGCGACTGCCCGCCGAGATCGCCGCTGAAATCCTCGCGTTGCTCGACTGATCCGTTCCAACTGCTCATCCCGTCATCCTAACGAAAGTCAGGATCCAGAGCCAAACAGAGCGGCACTACGTTAGTCGCCAGCCTTTCCTAACTTATTTTTCATCTACGAATTCCGCATTGCAGCACAATTAAACGCCATTACTTAGCACGCTAATGACTTCCTATCGTTCCTTCCTCGAAGCTTCCTACGCACGCACCCTCCTGCCGCTCGCCCGCATGTGGCGCCAAGCAGGTGATCGGGCGCTCAGTGACATGTCCGTGTCCGCATCGACGGGATGGGCGCTTGTCCAGGTCGGGCGACTCGGCGACGATGTGCGCCAGACCGATCTCGCCAACAAGCTCGACGTGACGCAGGCCTCGCTAGTCCGCTCGATCGATCAGATGGTCGCTGCCAGTCTGGTCGAGCGCCACCGCGATACAGCCGATGCGCGCGTCAGCCGTATCCGTTTGACCGAGCGTGGCCGCACGCTCGTCTCGACGATCGAGGCAAAGTTCGGCACGCTGCGCCATGATATGCTCGATGGCGTTACCGACGAAGACCTTGCCACCGCGCTACGCGTCGCGGAGCATCTCGGTGCGCGGTTTTCGGCGGATCGCGGGCGATGAACTTCACCCGGTTCGGTGGGAAGGAAGCGCTCTTCTCCGTTAAATGCTTCGTTGCTGCGATACTGGCTTATTATATCGCGCTCCGGATCGGGCTGACGCGGCCCTATTGGGCGGTGACGACGTCGTACATCGTAGCGCAGCCGCTCGCGGGTGCGGTGCTGTCGAAGGCTGTGTTCCGCGTCGCGGGGACGGTCCTCGGCGGAGTTGCGGCCGTCGTGCTGGTCCCCAATTTGGTCAACGCACCGGAGCTTCTCTCGCTCGGCCTCGCGCTGTGGTTGGGGCTGTGCCTATATATCTCGCTGCTCGACCGAACACCGCGTGCGTATTTGTTCCTGCTGGCGGGCTATACCGCGAGCATCATCGGATTTCCCGCGGTCACGACGCCCGGCGCGGTGTTCACGATCGCCGCCCTGCGCGTGCAGGAGATCACGATAGGCATTCTCTGCGGAAGCCTGATCCACGGGTTCGTCTTTCCGCAGACCGTGACCGCAACGCTGCTCGCGCGGATTGACGCGATCCTGGCCGATGCCGAGCGCTGGTCCCGCGATTCGCTCGCCGGCGCATCCGATGCCGCACTCGACCGCGATCGTCGGCGGCTCGCGCTTGACATCAACGAGCTTCACCAGCTGTCGATCCACCTCCCGTTCGACACCGCGCGCCTGCTTCCCCGCACGCGGACGCTTCGTGCGCTGCAGGCGGAATTGTCGATGCTGCTGCCGTTGGCGAGCGCAGTCGACGACCGGATCGTCGAGCTGAAGCGCGGTGCCGATGCTCCCCGCCCCGAGGCGCTCGCGCTGATCGAGGACGTCCGCGAATGGTTGCGCGATCCGCCGCCCGTGGCGGAGCGAGGTCCGACCGCGGACGCACTGATTGAACGCGCCCGCGTCCTCGAGCCGGTGATGGGTGACACGCTGATCTGGCGCGATGCGTTGCGGCTCAGCCTGCTCGCGCGACTTGGCGAACTGGTCGACGCGCACCGCAACGCACGCGACCTGCGCGACCAGATGCGCTCGCCGTCGCGCGCGCCGGTCACGCCCGCGGTCGCACGACTGCTTGCCCGGATCGCCAAGCGACCTCTTCACCGCGACCGGGGTATCGCACTTCGCGCCGCAGCCGGCACCGTTGCAACAATCCTGCTCGGCTGCGTCTTCTGGATCGGTACCGGGTGGGCGGACGGAGCCGGCGCAGTGCTTATTGCGGGCGTCTGTTGCGCGCTGTTCGGCAACAGTGACAATCCGGCCCCGGCGATCAAGGCGTTCTTCTACGGCACGATCCTGGGGCTGGTCGTGTCCGCGGTCTATGCCTTCGCGATCCTGCCGCGCGTGACAGATTTCGTGACGCTGGCCGCCGTCCTCGCACCGCCGATGCTGATTGGTGGGATGTATCTCGCGCGGCCGGCAACGTTGCTCGTGACGCTAGGCGCCTTGCTCGGCGCGCTAAATACGGTCGGCCTCAACGACCGGTTCGGCGGCAGTTTCGACGCATTCTTAAACGGCGCGATTGCGCAGTTGATCGGCACGTTGTTCGCGGTGGTTACCGTCGGGCTGTTCCAGACGATCGGCGCGGACACTAGCGCACGGCGACTGATCCGCGCCGGCTGGCGCGAGCTGGCGGCGCGCAGCGATTCGGCGCGTCGCCCCGATGCTGCAGGCTGGATTGCGACGATGCTCGACCGCATCGGCCTGCTCGCGCCTCGCCTCGCCTTGCAAGGCGAGGATCCCGGCAAGCCCCTGCTCGACGCGCTGACCGACCTGCGCGTCGGCGTCGCGGTTGGTGAACTCAAGCAGTTGCGAATAGACGGCTCGGTCGACGACGCTGCGGCGATTACCCCTGTCCTGCGTGGTGTCGGCGCCCATTATCGTGCGTTGCGTCCCGATGAACCCGCGCCACCCGAACCCGATCTGCTCGCCGGAATCGACGCCGCGATGACCGGTTTTGCGACCAGCATGCCCGATCGCCGCCGCACGGCCGTGCTCGCCCTCACTTCGCTACGCCGCAACCTGTTCCCGCAAGCGCCTCCTTACTCCGCACCAGCATATGGAGCAGCCGCATGACCGGCGAAATTTCGATCGGCGGGGTATATCTGCCGAGTATCCTGCTGCTCGCAGTCGCTGCCGTCATCCTCACCGGCATCGCAACGCGGCTGCTGGCGTTCGTCGGCGCTTATCGCGCCGTCACGTATCGACCGCTCGTCGACCTCGCGCTGTTCATCCTCATCCTCGGGCTGCTCGCCCTGCTGACCGGACCTTCCGCATGACCTCTTCCCGCCTCAAATCGCTGTTCGCTCCGCTGGGTCGCTCGGCCGTTACGCTTATCATCGTCGCGCTCGCGGTGCTGGTCGCGCTGTGGCTGTGGAAGCGGTACGAGACCGATCCGTGGACGCGCGACGGGCATATCCGCGCCGACATCGTCCGCGTGACGCCCGACGTCGCCGGCCTCGTCACGCGGGTCGCGGTGCACGACAACCAGGCGGTGAAGCCCGGCGACGTACTGTTCGTGGTCGATCGCCCGCGCTTCGAACTGACGCTGGCGCAGTCGGACGCCTCGATCGCGAGCGCCCGTGCGACGCTGCTCCAGGCCCGCCGCGAAGCGCAGCGCGATCTCGCGCTCGGCGATCTGGTGGCGAAGGAGACGCACGAGCAGAACGTCGCGCGTGTCGCGACAGCATCGGCAGCGCTGGCGCAAGCACAGAGCGCACGCTCGACCGCCGCGCTCAACCTCGCCCGCACGACGGTGCGCGCGACGGTGCACGGGATCGTCACCAACCTCGATCTCCACCCGGGCGACTACATCGCGACCGGCGCACAGGCGATGGCGTTGGTCGACACCGACTCGCTGCGCGTCGAGGGCTATTTCGAGGAAACCAAACTCGGCAGCATCCATCTCGGAGACCCGGTGATCGTCCACCTGATGGGCGAACCGCAGGCGCTGCACGGCCGCGTCGACAGCATCGCCGCGGGGATCAACGACAGCGAGCGGACGAACACGACGAACCTGCTGCCGAACGTGAACCCGACCTTCAACTGGGTGCGCCTGGCGCAGCGCATCCCGGTGCGGGTGAAGCTGACGCAAGTGCCGAAGGGGGTGCAACTGATCGTTGGCCGCACCGCGACGGTAACGGTCGAACCAAGGGTCGCGGCGGGGACGACGGCGTGATGCGAGCACATACCCGCCACGCTTCGCTCAGCAGCGCGCCCTCTTCCCCCCTCCCTGAAAGGGAGGGGCCGGGGGTGGGTCGGCTTCCGCAAATCCGAACCGTGGTGCCACGAGCCGACCAACCCACCCCCAACCCCTCCCTTCCGGGGAGGGGGGCAGTTGCGGCTGCCTGCGCCCTCGCGCTCGCCGCCTGCACCACCGCCGGCCCGAACTACGCGCTCCCCGAGTCCGCTGCCGTCAACCGCCTGTCCGCGCGAGGCAAGTTCGACAGCGGCCACGAAAAGGCGTTCGTCGACACCCCGCTCCCCGATCACTGGTGGCAGCTCTACGGCGACCCCCGCCTCGACGGCTTCGTCACCGAAGCGCTCGCCGCCAACACCGACCTGCGCGCCGCCGACGCGAACCTGCGCCGCGCCGATGCGGTGGTCGCCGAAGTCGCCGCTGGCCGCACGCTGTCGACAATGCTCGGCGGCGACACCTCGCTCGACCGGCCCTATACGACCGGCGGCAATCTCCCCGGTACGCTCGACTACAACCTCGGCATCACGCTCGCCTACCCGCTCGACCTCTCCGGCCGCATCCGCCGCGGGATCGAGGCGGCCCAAGGCGATGCGGAGGCCGTCGCCGCCGCGCGCGACAACGTCCGCGTCACCGTCGCCGCGGAAACCGCGCGCAGCTATGCCGCCGCCTGCACCGCCAACATGGTGCTCGCCGCGAACACCCGGATCCTCACGCTGCAACGCCAGACGCTCGACGTCACCCAGCGCCTGCAACGCGGCGGCCGCGGCACCGCGTTCGACGTGACGCGCGCAAGAACCGCGGTCGACCAGAGCGAGGCGCTGATCCCGTCGCAGGTCGCGACGCGCACTGCCGCGCTCTACCGGCTCGCCACGCTGATGGGCCGCGCGCCTGCCGACTATCCCAAGGACGTCGCCACCTGCGCAAAGCCGCCCGCGCTGAACCGTCCGCTGCCGATCGGCGACGGCAGCGCGCTGATCCGCCGCCGCCCCGATATTCGCGGTGCCGAGCGCTCGCTCGCCGCCGCGACCGCGCGGATCGGCATCGCGACCGCCAACCTCTACCCACAAGTCAGCCTCGGCGGATCGGCCGGGTTCACCGGACCGGTCTCGTCGCTCGGCTCGACCAACGCATTCCATCTCGGGCTCGGGCCGTTGATCAGCTGGAGCTTCCCCAACCGCGTCGTCGTCCGCGCGCAGATCGCGCAGGCCGGCGCGACCGCCGACCAGGCGCTCGCCCAGTTCGATTCGACCACGCTGGAAGCCCTCCGCCAGACCGAGACCGCACTGTCCGCCTATGCCCGCGAAGGCGATCGCAACGCCGCGCTCCGCCGTGCGCAGTCCAGCGCCGCGCGCGCCGCGGATCAGGCCGGCACGCTCTACCGGTTCGGCCGCACCGATTTCCTCTCGCTGCTGACCGCACAGGCCGCGCTGACAACCGCGCAGGCGAACCTCGCCGCGTCCGATGCGTTGCTGGTCGACCGCCAGGTCGACGTCTTCAAGGCGCTCGGCGGGGGTTGGCAGACTTGAGGCTGCGTCGCCGCGGGCTGGCGTCGATCAACAGCGAAATCCGCGACGGCATCATGCCCGCCGCCGATACCATCGCGCGGGTGGCGAAGGACCCGGATGCGCTGCCGCACACCCCGAGCAACTACCGCGTCACCGCGCTGATCATCGCCTGCGCGCTGTTCATGGAGCAGATGGACTCGACCGTGCTCGCGACCGCGTTGCCGACGATGGCGCGCGATTTCGGCGTGCCGGCGACCAGCATGAGCTCGGCGCTGACCTCGTATCTGCTGGCGCTGGCGATCTTCATCCCGGCGAGCGGTCGCCTCGCGGACCGGTTCGGCTCGCGCACGATCTTCCGCGCGGCGATCCTGATCTTCGTCGGCGGATCGATGCTGTGCGGCCAGGCGACGAGCCTGCCGTTCATGATGTTTGCCCGCTTCCTGCAAGGGCTCGGCGGCGCGATGATGATCCCGATCGGCCGCCTCGTCCTGCTCCGCAGCGTCGCCAAGGAGGACATGGTCCAGGCGATGTCGTGGCTGATCATGCCCGCGCTGATCGGCCCGATCCTGGGCCCACCGGTCGGCGGCGCGATCGTCACCTATCTCGACTGGCGCTGGATCTTCTACCTCAACGTACCGATCGGGCTGCTCGGGGTGGTGCTGGTGACGCGCTACATCGGCGAGGTCCGCGAGGACAAACCGGCGCGTTTCGACGTCCCCGGCTTCATCCTGTCGGGCGTGTCGCTCGGCTGCCTGCTGTTCGGGTTCGAAATGACGAGCCGCACCGGCGAACTCGCGCGGGCCGTCGTGCTGATTGCGGTCGGGCTAGTCGCAGGCGTCGCCTACATCCACCATGCCAAGCATCGCAGTGACCCGATCCTCGATCTGTCTCTGATGCGTATCCCGACGTTCCGGCTATCGGTGATCGGCGGATCGCTGACTCGCATCACGCAGGGCGCGCAGCCGTTCCTGCTGCCGATGATGCTCCAATTGGGCTTCGGCATGACCGCAGCGGCAAGCGGCGCGATCACCATCGCCGGCGCGATCGGCTCGCTGATGATGAAGAGCCTCGCACCGCGCGTGCTGCGCCGCTTCGGCTTCCGCAACAGCCTGATCGTCGGCGGCCTGTGCGCGAGCTCGGGCTATGCGGTCGCCGGCCTGTTCCGCCCCGACTGGCCGATCCCCGTCATCTTCGCCGTGCTGATGATCTCGGGGTTTTTCATGTCGTTCCAGTTCTCGGCGTACAACACGATCGCCTATGACGAAATACCGTCGTCGCGGATGAGCAGCGCCACCAGCTTCTACGCGACGTTCCAGCAGCTGATGCTGTCGCTAGGGATCTGCGTAGGGGCGGCGTCGCTGCACGTCGGGGTGCTCGGCACGGGTGCAACGCAGCCGGCGCTGGCGAACTTCACGCTGGCGTTCCTGGTAGTGACCGCGGTGTCGGCGTCGGCGACGATCTGGAACCGGCGGTTCGCGGTGGATGCCGGGGCGGAGCTGAGCGGGCATCGGGCGAGGTGATCCTCCCCTAACAGGGGAGGTGGCTGGCGCTTGCCAGACGGAGGGGTGACACCCTCTCGATAGTGCGAAACCCCTCCGTCAGTCCTTCGGACTGCCACCTCCCCTGCCAGGGGAGGATCTTCAGCCGCTGTGCGCCGGCAGCGAAGGCCGCGACAGCACCGACACATGCTCGCCGGGTTCGACGAACATCCCATGCGACTCCGCCCACTTCCCCGCCTTCTCGCTCGCCGTCAGCATCGTCAGGAACGGGCTGAGCAACAGCCCCAAGGTCACCGGCGCGAGCCACGCCGCAGTGATCGGCGCGAACGGCGTAACCAGCAACAGCGCCACCCCCACCCCGACATGCCAGCGATAGCGCGGCATCACGTCCGCCAGCGACAACTCATGCGCGTCGCGGTTCTGCGGTGCCCAGCCCGACTTGCGCCCCATCAATATCCCCGCGAGATCCATCGTCTGCGTCAGCGCGATCACCGGCGCAGACAGCATCGAGAACGGCACGTCGACCAACACCGACCGCACGATCCCCCGCCGCCCGCCAAACCCCTCGCGCCGCTCGGCATTCGAGATCGCCCAGATCATGCTCAGCAGCTTCGGCCCGAACAGCAGCAGCAGCGTGACCACCAGCACTTGCAGCGAGGTCTGCGCCTCGACGATGTTGCGCTCGCCGATCAGCGCCTGCACCACGCTCGTCGCGATCATCAGCAGCCACACCGGCGAGGTGATGAACGCCGACGCGCCCATTAGCAATTGCAGCCGACTGACCCAGTGGAACCCCGACGACGTCAGCAAGCTCAGATGCTGGATATTCCCCTGCGCCCAACGCCGATCGCGCACCGCCGCGTCGATCAGCGTCGGCGGATATTCCTCGAACGTCTCTTCGGTCATCAGCATGTGGACGCGCCAGCCGCGCCGCCGCAACAGCGCCGCCTCGACCATGTCGTGACTCATGATGACGCCGCCGAACGGCGCGCGGCCCGGCAGATCGGGCAAGCCGCAACTCGACGCGAACGCCTCGATCCGGATCATCGCGTTGTGCCCCCAGAACGTCGCCTCCGAGCCCGACCACCAGACGAGTCCCGCGGTCGAGATCGGGCCGTAAAGCCGGCTGGCGAACTGCATCCAGCGCTGGAAGAACGTCACGCCGTTGATCACCGCGGGCACGGTCTGGAGCAGCGCCACCGCCGGCCGCCGTTCGAGCACCTGCGCCATGCCGATGATCGTGTTGCCGCCCATCAGGCTGTCCGCGTCGAGCATCAGCATGTAGCGATAGCCGCCACCGAACCGCCGGATCCACTCGGCGACATTGCCCGGCTTGCGGCCGACGTTCACGGTCCGGCGCCGATAATAGAGCGCGCAGTCGAGCGTCGGAGCGAGCCTTTGCCACGCGGCCACCTCGGCCGCCTCCGCCGCTTCGCCCGAGTCGCTCAGGATGAAGATATCGAACCGGTCGGCGACGCCACCAGCCGCGATCGCGCGCGCCATCCAGGCGATCCGCTCGAACACCGCGTCGATGTCCTCGTTGTGCACCGGCATCAGGATCGCGGTGCGACCCTCCAGCGGTTCGGACTGGCGCGGCGTCGGCACGAAGCCCGGATGGCCGCCGGTCATCAGCAGGACGAAGCCGATCGCCGCGTTCATGAAACCGAACGCGATCCACGCGAACAACGGGAAGAACAGCGCCAGCAACACCGCGTCCCACAGGCTCAGCCCGTCGGCGAGCAGCGATTCCTGCACCGCGGACGATGCCGCGGTGGCGAGCAGCCCGGTCATCAGGATGAGGATGATCCGGCGCGCGAGCATATCGTCGTTCGAGACGACCATGCCCGGCCCCGGCTCGGGCGCGGACCAGGGCGGCGGCGGCCCGTCGAAGCGCTGCGGGAGCATCTCGATCGGCGACTCGCTCGGCATCATGGCGGGAAGGTCGGGCATCAGAAGATCGGCGTCAGCACGGTTTCGCTGAGTGCGCGACCGCCGCGCGTGAGGAACAACCTGACGTCGGCCGGGCCCTGCGCATCGGGCGCGACGTCGGCGGTCACCCGCCAGCGGTTCTTCTGGCCGACCACGGGATACGCCGCGTTGGCAAGCACCTTGCCGCGGACGACGTCGATCTTAGCGGTCACGCCGCTCTGTCGGTCGAGCCCGGCAAGACCGTCGCCGATGAAGTCGACCACGAGCTTTCGCGCGCCCTTGACCGGTTCTGCGCCCGGTCGGCCGGCGACACCCTGCCAGCAATCGACGACATGCGCCGCGCTGGCAACCGCGGTCGGGTCGCTCGATTTCCACGACAGCGTGTAATCGAACTGCAACCGCTGGCCTGCCTTTGCAGAAGCGGCCGGGGTCCAGAACGAGACGACGTTATCCACCGTCTCGCTGTTGGTCGGGAACGCGTAGAGCATCACCGCGCCCTTGCCCCAGTCACCCTGCGGCTGGATCCACAGGTTGGGCCGGCGATCGTAGAACGCGCCGTCGTCCTGATAGTGATCGAAGTTCCGATCGCGCTGGATCAGCCCGAACCCCTTCGGCGCCTGATCCGCGAAGCTGTCCAGCGTATCGTGCGGCGGGTTGTTGAGCGGCCGCCAGATGCGCTCGCCCGCGCCGGTGAGCAGCGCGAGCCCGTCCGAATCGTGGATCTCCGGCCGCCAGTCGACCGCGGCGGCGCGGTTGCCTTCACCGTACCAGAACATGCTGGTCGCTGGCGCGACGCCGAGCCGTTCGATGTCGCGACGGATGTTCAGGACCGACGAGACCTGCTGCTCGACCCCCGCGCCCGCGACGTGGCGCGACTGGAAGCGGTACGCCCCGGTAACGCTGGCGCCGTCCATCAGCGCGTAGATCGTGTAGGCGTCGGTGCCGGTCCGCTCGATCCAGAATTCGGTGAAGTCGGGAAATTCCTCGCGGCCGGGCAGCCCGGTGTTGATCGCAAGCCCGCGCGCGGACAGGCCGTATTGGTCCTGCGAGCCGGCGGTACGGAAATAGGACGCGCCCTGGAACGCCATCCAGTCGCTGGTCCCACCCGGCGCCATCGCGCGGAACCCGGCGATGCCGAGCGCGGCGGCATGGCCCTCTTCAGCCTCGAACAGATCGCGCGAGAACGCGATGCGGCGTGCCTGCCCGTTCTCGACGACGTTGATCGCGACCGGCATCGGCGCATAGCGGCCGAGCGGAAACAGGCGGATGCCGCCCGCCAGCGTCTTGTCGGCGCGGAAGCGGATGCTGCCGACCTTGTCGTAATCGATCGCGGCGGCGGCGGCGACCTTTGCGGGGGCCTGGTACGGCTTGGTGGCCAGCGTGGCGGCGCGCTGCTGCAGCGCCGCCCACGAAAAGGGCTCGGCCTTGCCAGGCGCTGCACGCATCGCCGCGGCGGCCTGCGGGAGGACACCCAACAAACCCAGCGCGGTCATTACTTCGCGTCGACCGATCATGCAGAGCGCTCCCTCGTCATCATGCTGCAACGCGGTAGCATAAGGACATCGCGCGCGCGCGTCGACAGGTCCCGCCCCCGGCGCGCCCTACCTCGCCGCGCGCTGCCAGCGAGCGCTGACCTGGACGCGGTCGTGGATATGGCTGCCGACGATCACCAGCATCGCGCCGGCACTCGCGCAGAGGAAGCCGATGGCGGCGAGCAGGAATGCGAGTGCGCCGGTTTGTGGGTGGAGGCGGACGAGCGTGTGGATCGCAGTGGCGGCGATCGTCAGCGCCAGGACGCCGCTCGCGCGGAGGCTGAGGTCGGTGCGAAGGCGGCGAGCGTCGGTCATGCGACGCTTGAGCTATCGCTTGCTCATAAGCGTTCGAGATCGATTTCGCAGGGGAGCCATAGTGTTCGCGTAGTACTTACGCCGAGCTGCGGATGCTCCGCCACGCGCCCGTCATCTTGTCCAACTCTAGTCATCCCCGCGCAGGCGGGGATCCAGATCCTCAAAGGGTGCAAATCAATCGCGGGTTCAGCCAATATGGGTCCCCGCCTGCGCGGGGATGACGAATACGGTGGGCTGAGCATTTTTTCGCCACGTTAAGCGTCGACGAGCAGCCGGTACCCAATCCCGAGCTCGTTCGCGATGACCGTGCCGACGCCCCCCGCCCCCTCCAGCTTCTGCCGCAGGTTGCGCACCACGATGCGGAGATATTCGATCCGCCGGTCGTGATCGGTCGGCCACGCCGCCTCGAGAATCCGCTGGTGCGTCACCACCCGCCCAGGATGCGCCGCCAGCGCCGACAGCACATCGAACTCCTTGCGCGTCAGATGCGCTTCCTCGTTCCCCCGCCGGACGAGCCGGTGCTCGAAATCGATCTCCACCCCATGCGCACGCAATACCGTCGGCCGCGATGTAGCCTCGCCCCGCCCCCGCAACGCCACCCGCAACCGTGCGAGCAATTCCTCGGTATCGAACGGCTTGGTCACATAATCCTCCGCGCCGAGATCGAGCGCCGCCACCTTCTGGTCGGTCGCCTCGCGCGCGGACACGACGAGAATGATCGGATCGCCGAGCTTCTTCAGCAACGGTACCAGCTCCAGCCCATCGCGATCCGGCAACCCCAGGTCGAGCAGCACCGCGGTCAACGGCCGGTTCGCCGCAACCCGCAAAGCCTCGCGCGCGTTGACCGCTTCCTCGACGCCGTACCCCGCGCGCTCCAGCGTGTTCTTCAACAGCCGCCGGATGTGCAGCTCGTCATCGACGATCAGGACCGTCTGCGCGCTCATAGATTCGCTCCATCGGTGTCGCGGACGAGCAGGGCCACGGGGAAGCACAGGCTGAACTGCGCGCCCGTCAGGTCTTCGCGGTTGGTGACTTCAACGGTCATTTCCATTGCTTCGGCGAAGGCCTTGACGATCGCAAGTCCGAGGCCGGTGCCGCCGATCGCGCGGTCGGAGCCTTCGAGGCGGCGGAACGTCTCGAACACCTCGTTCTCGCGGCCGGGCGGCAAGCCCGGCCCCTGGTCGATCACCGACAGCCGGAGCATGCCGAAGCGGTGCTCGGCACGCACGATGATCGGCGTGCCGGGATCGGCATAGCGGCCGGCATTGTCGAGCAGGTTGAGCAGGCAATGGTGGAGCAATTGCGGATCGACGCGGACCAAAGGCAGGTTCGGCGCAACGTCGAGCTCGATCGCATGACCTTCGAGCACGCGCTTCGTATCGTGCACCGCGCCCGCAACGGCGTCGGTCAGGTCGGTCGGCTCCAGTCGCAACCGGAGCGCGCCAGCCTCGACCCGCGCCATGTCGAGCAGATTGCCGACGAACCGGTTGAGCCGCGCCGCCTCGCTCTCGATCGTCGCGATCAGTTCGGGGGTGACGCCGCGGTGCAGCTCGGCGGCAGCCGCCATCACCGACGTCAACGGCGTGCGCAGGTCGTGGCTGACCGATGACAGCAACGCCTGCCGCAACCGATCGCGTTCGCGCACCGCGTCGACGTCGCGCATCTCGACCTCGAGCCGCGCGCGCTCAAGCACAAGCGATGCCTGATCGACCAGGCTCATCAGCAGCGGCAACTGGTCCGACCGTACCGGATCGCCACCTGCTTCACGCGCGAGCCCGAGTACCGCCAGCGTCCGCTCGCCCGAGCGCAATGGCTGGAAGAACCACTCCGACGCCGCCAGCGTGCCCGACCCGCGACCCGCCGGCACGCCGCTGTCATAGGCCCATTGCGCGGCCGCCATCTCTATCGTCTCGAGCCGGTAATCCGCGCCGTTCGCCGCCTGCACCGCGAGACCGGTATCCTCCGCGACGAGGATCACCGCGCGCACGCCGAACAACCGGCCGATTTCCTCGCAGATCGCGCGCGCCAGTGCGACCGGCTCGTTGAGCGAGGTCAGTTGGCGCAAAAACCCGGCGAGCGAGGCGTTGGTGCGAGCGCTGGCGGCGGCGATATCGGCCTGTGCGCGGACCCGCGACGTGAGCTGGCTAGTGACGAAGGCGATGCCGAGCAGGACTAGGATCGAGATCACGTTCTCGGGATTGTTGATCGTCAGCGTGCCGGTCGGCGGCAGGAAGAAGAAGTTGTATGCGATCGACGAGGCGATCCCCGCGAACAGTCCGGTGCGCAGGCCGAACAGGCTCGCCGCGGCCATCACCGGAAGCAGATACAGCAGCGCGACGTTGCCGAGGTTGAGGATGTGGAACAGCGCGCTCGCGATGCCGGTGACGCTGGCCACCATCATTGTCGTCCAGGCATATCCCGCCTTGCTGCCCCAGCCGCCGCTGTGCGTGCGCTTGCTGAGGGTGGCGGTGCCCGCCTCCATCGGCAGAACGTGGACGGCGATCCCCGGCGTCTCGCGGACCATCTGGTCGACGACGGAGCCGTGGCGGAGTTCGAACCAGCGCGAGCGGGTCGACTTACCGACCACCAGCTGCGTCGCGCGCGCCTCGGCGGTGAACGTCTTCAAGCCGTCGACCACCGACGTCGCGGGAACGGTAGCGACGTCGCCGCCGAGTTGGGTCGCCAAGTTGAAGACGGCGGCAAGCTGACGGTGCTCGGGCTCGCCGAAGGTCTGCGCGCGCGGGGTCTCGATATACACGGCCGTCCATGGCGCGTGCATCGCGTCGGCGATCCGCTTGGTGGCGCGGACGAGGCCGAGTGCGCCGGGCAGTTCGCTGATTGCGACGACGATCCGCTCGCCACCCGCCCAGGTGCCGCCGACGCCGAGCGCGCGGACGTGTTCGAGCATCTGCGCATCGACGGCTTGCGCGGCGCGACGCAGCGCGAGTTCGCGTAGCGCGGACAGGTTCGACTTGGAAAAGAAATGCGAGAGGGCTCGGGTGGCCTCTTGGGGGAGATAGACTTTGCCCGCCTTGAGCCGCTCGATCAGTTCGTCGGGCGGTATATCGACGACCTCGATCTCCGCCGCCTCGACGATGCTGTCGGGGACGGTCTCGCGGACGCGGACGCGGGTGAACGAGGCGACGACGTCGTTGAGGCTCTCGATGTGCTGGATGTTGATCGTCGAATAGACGTCGATGCCGGCGGTCAGCAGTTCCTCGACGTCCTGGTAGCGTTTCGGGTGGCGGCTGCCGGGGGCGTTGGTGTGGGCGAGTTCGTCGACAAGGACCAGCGTGGGCGCGCGGTCCAGGATGGCGTCGAGGTCCATTTCGTCGAGCGTGCGGCCTTCGTAGGGGATCGCTTTGCGCGGGACGATCTCGTGGCCTCTGGTGAGCGCTTCGGTTTCGACGCGGCCGTGCGTCTCGACGACGCCGATGACGATATCGACTCCGGCGCGGCGGCGTTCGGCGCCTTCGGAGAGCATTTCATAGGTTTTGCCGACACCGGGGGCGGCGCCGAGGAAGATCTTCAGACGGCCGCGACCCTCCTGCGACGCCTGTCGCAAGAGGGCTTCGGGTGATGGTCGTCCGTCGTCGTTCAACGTGCGCCCGTCGCGTCCAGCGCGCGGTTCAAGGCGAGGACGTTGATACGCGGCTCGCCGAGGATGCCCAGCAGCGGGCCATCGACGTTGGCGGTTACGAGCGCACGGACACGGTCTGCGGCCAGACCGCGGGTACGCGCGACGCGGATGACTTGAGCATAGGCCGAGGCTGGCGACAGATCGGGGTCGAGGCCGGAACCCGATGCGGTGGCGAGATCGGCGGGGAGCGGCCCGGTCACGCCTTCCGCGCGGCGCTTGGCGACGTCGGCCTTGGTGCGATCGACGAGTGCCTGGCTGGTCGGGCCGAGGTTGGAGCCGGAGGAGGCTAGGCCGTCATAGCCCTTGCCGGCGGCGGAGGGGCGCGTCTGGAAATAGCGATCGGTGGTGAAGGCCTGGCCGACGACGGTCGAACCGATCGCCTTGCCGTTGGCCATGACGAGGCTGCCGTTCGCCTGGGTTGGGAAGATGGCTTGCCCGATGCCGGTCATGGCGAGGGGGTAGACGATCCCGAGCAGGAGCGCGAACAGGATCGTCATGACGAACGCCGGGCGGAGGGCGGAGGTGAAATCGGAGGTCATTCTGTCGTCTCCATGTGTCCGTGCGTAGGTGGGGACACGGTCTGGGCACCCGCCTTCGCGGGTGAACAATTCTTTGGGGTCAGATCACACGTCGAAGCATGCGGCCACCCACTCAGCACCTCCCCGGCGGAGGCCGGGGTCCAGTTGGGGGACGTCGCTAACGACGGGTGCGCTTCGTTACCGCAACCTTTCCACCTGGGCCCCGGCCTCCGCCGGGGTGGTAATAAGGGTTGCGCTGAGGATGCATGTGCACGCCACGGGTCAGGCTTGGTCATCATGCCAGCCCCAGCGCGCCGACCAGAAGGTCGATGAGCTTGATCCCGACGAACGGCGCGATCAGGCCGCCCAGGCCGTACACCGCGAGGTTCCGCGCGAGCAGCGGCCCCGCAGCCATCGGCTTGTACGCGACGCCCTTCAGCGCGAGGGGCACCAGCATCGGGATGATGATCGCGTTGAAGATGATCGCCGACAGGATCGCGCTTTCGGGCGACCCTAGCCGCATCACGTTGAGCACGCCGAGCCCCGGATAGAGCGCGACGAACATCGCCGGGATGATCGCGAAATACTTCGCGACGTCGTTCGCCACTGAGAAGGTCGTCAGCGCACCACGAGTCATCAGCAGCTGTTTGCCGAGACCGACGATCTCGATCAGCTTGGTCGGATCGCTGTCGAGGTCGACCATGTTGCCGGCCTCGCGCGCCGCCTGCGTGCCGGTGTTCATCGCCACGCCGACATCGGCCTGCGCGAGTGCCGGCGCGTCGTTGGTGCCGTCGCCGCACATCGCGACCAGCCTGCCGCCCTGCTGTTCCTTGCGGATCAGGTCGAGCTTGTCCTCCGGCGTCGCCTGCGCGAGGAAGTCGTCGACCCCTGCTTCGGCAGCGATCGCAGCGGCGGTGAGCGGGTTGTCGCCGGTGATCATCACCGTGCGGATGCCCATCGCGCGCAGCTGGCCGAAACGCTCGCGGATGCCAGCCTTCACAACGTCCTTGAGGAAGATCGCGCCGAGCAACCGGCCATCTCGGGCCACCGCCAACGGCGTGCCGCCAGCACGGGCGATCTCGTCGGTGATGCGGCGCAGTTCGGTTGCGGCGGCGGTTGCCCCAGCCCCCGGATTGGCCTTCAGGATCGAGTCGACCGCGCCCTTCTGGATCAGCGAGCCATTCACCTTCACGCCCGAGATGCGAGTCTGAGCCGTGAAGGGGATGACTTCCGCATCGCTCGGGAGTTCATTGGTCGTGACGCCGAACTTTTCTCGTGCCAGCACGACGATCGAGCGGCCTTCGGGCGTCTTGTCCGCGAGGCTCGCCAGCAATGCTGCCTCGGCCAGTTCCTCGTCGCGCGTGCCGCCAACGCTGCGGAACTCGCTCGCTTGGCGGTCGCCGATCGTGATCGTGCCGGTCTTGTCGAGCAGCAGGACGTCGATATCGCCCGCCGCCTCGACCGCACGGCCAGACTTCGCCAGCACGTTGAAGCGCACCAGACGGTCCATTCCCGCAATCCCGATCGCCGACAGCAGTGCGGCGATCGTCGTCGGGATCAGCGTGATCAGCAGCGCCGCGAGGATCGCGACCGGCACGCGGCCACCCGCGTAGCTGGCGAACCCCGGGATCGTGCCGACCGCGATCAGGAAGATGATCGTCAGCCCGACGAGCAGCAAAGTCAGCGCGATCTCGTTCGGCGTCTTCTGCCGCTCGGCGCCCTCGACGAGTGCGATCATGCGGTCGAGAAAGCCTTCGCCGGGGTTGGCGGTGACTTTCACACGAATCTCGTCGGAGATGACGCGCGTGCCCGCGGTGACGGCGGAGCGATCGCCGCCAGCCTCGCGGATCACGGGTGCGCTCTCCCCGGTGATCGCGGCTTCGTTGACCGAGGCGACGCCCCAGACGACTTCGCCGTCCGCCGGGATCAGGTCGCCCATCGTCACCAGCACGATGTCGCCCGAGCGAAGCATGCTCGCGGGGACGGACTCGACTTGATCCCCCTTCATGCGGCGGGCGGTGAGTTCGGCCTTGGTCGCGCGCAACGACGCGGCCTGCGCCTTGCCGCGGCCTTCGGCGAGCGCTTCGGCGAAGGTGCCGAACAGCACCGTCAGCCACAGCCAGATCACCAGCTGGATCTTGAAGCCGACCGACAGCCCGTCGCCGCCGACGTTGACGAGGATCGTCAAAAGCGTGGCGACGACGGCAGTGACGAACATCACCGGGTTGCGGATCAACTGCCGGGGATCGAGTTTCCGGAAAGCGTCGCCGATCGCCGGGATGATCAAGTCGGCCGTGAACAGCGACTTGGTAGGGGTGCGTGCCATTTTGGCTTGTCCCGTCAGAAGGTTTTGCCGCTGATCATCGCGAGATGATCGGCGATGGGACCGAGCGCGAGGCTCGGCAGGAAGGTCAGGCCACCGACGATCAGGATGATCCCGACCAGCAGGCCGACCCACAGCGCACCCGTCGTCGGGAACGAGCCCGTGCTTTCCGGCGTGTGCTTCTTGGCGGCGAGCGACCCGGCGATGGCGAGCATCGGCACGATGATGAAGAAGCGCCCGAGCCACATCGCGACCCCGAGCAGGCCGTCATAATAGGGCGTCGCGGCGGTGAGGCCCGCGAACGCCGAGCCGTTGTTCCCGACCCCGCTGGTGAAGGCGTAGAGGATCTCGGTGAACCCATGCGGCCCCTTATTGAGCGGCCCTGCTAGTCCGGCGGGCAGCACGGCGCTGAGCGCGGTGAAGCCCAGGATAACGAGCGGCAGGATCGCGATCGCCAGCACCGCGAGCTTCACTTCGCGGCTCTCGATCTTCTTGCCGACATATTCGGGCGTGCGGCCGACCATCAGGCCTGCGACGAACACCGCGAGGATGGCGAACAGCAGGAAGCCGTAGATGCCGGCGCCGACGCCGCCGATGACGACTTCGCCGAGCTGCATGTTGAGCAGCGGGATCATGCCGCCGAGCGCGGTGAAGCTGTCGTGCATCGCGTTGACCGCACCGCACGATGCCGCCGTCGTGACGACCGAGAACAGCGCGGACGCGGCGATCCCGAAACGGACCTCCTTGCCTTCCATGTTGCCGCCTGCGACGCCGATCTGGTGGAGGATCGGGTTACCCGCAGCTTCTTGGGCATAGGTTACGGTGACGCCGGCGAGGAACAGCACGAGCATCGCCGAGAGGATCGCCCAGCCCTGGCGCGTGTTGCCGACCGCCTTGCCGAACGTCCAGGTCAGGCCGAAGCCGATCACGAAGATCGACAGCATCTGGATCAGGTTGGTCAGCGCGGTCGGGTTCTCGAACGGATGCGCCGAGTTCGCGTTGAAGAAGCCGCCACCATTGGTGCCGAGCATCTTGATCGCTTCCTGGCTGGCGACCGGGCCGAGCAGCAGCGACTGTTTCGCGCCCTCCAGCGTCTGGATGTCGACGACGCCCGCGAGAGTCTGCGGCACGCCGCTGGCGATCAGGAACAGCGCGTAGACGATCGAAATCGGCAGGAGCAGGTACAATGTGACGCGCGTCGCATCCGCCCAGAAGTTACCGATCGTCGTGGCCGAGCGCCGCGCAAACCCGCGGAACAGCGCGAACGCCAGCGCGATGCCGGTCGCGGCCGACAGGAAGTTGTGGATCGTCAGGCCGAACATTTGGCTGAAGTTCGACATGGTGGATTCGCCACCATAGCTCTGCCAGTTGGTGTTGGTCGTGAAGCTGATCGCGGTGTTGAACGCGAGGTGCGGTGCGAGTCCTGCGAGGCCTTGCGGGTTACCCGGCAGCACGCCCTGCAGGCGCAACACCGCGTAAGTCAGCGCCATCAACGTCGCGTTGAACAGGAGCATGTGCAGCGCATAGCGGCGCCAGCCCTGCTCTTGGTTCGGGTCGATCCCGGCGAGCTTGTAGAAGCCCGTTTCGACCGGGCCGAGGACGGCGTGGATCGGCGTGCGGCGGCCTTCGTACAGCGCGAACAGCCACAGGCCGACGGGCTTGGTCAACGCCAGCAATATGCCGACGAAGCCGAGGATCAGGATCCATCCCTGGAATGTCATGGGAGCGCGCTCCTAAAAGCGTTCGGGACGGATCAGCACCGCCACGAGGTAAAACAGCAGCCCGAGCGCGACGATCGCGGCGAGCCAGAGGTCGAGGGTCATGGCTGCGTCCTCACGCGTTATCGCACAGACGGACATAGGCGAGCGTCGCCGCCACCAGCCCGACCATAATCGCTATCCAGAGTAGATCCTGCATCGGTCGTTCCTCGTCAGAAGGCGGCGGTAAGGGAGGCAACCACGGTGCCGTCGGCGATCGATCCGGTGCCGTCCTGCCCGCGCGAGAAGCTCGGCTGGAGATGCGCTGCGCTACGACGCGTGATGTCGGTGTCGACATAGCTGACGTTGAAGGTCAGGTTTTTGTACGTGGCGTCCGCGCCGAGCGACCAGTCCCAGTACTCGCCGGTCGGCGTCACGCTGGTCGCGTTGGGGCCGAGGCCGTCATTGCCCCAGCTATGGCCGATATGCGCCTTGGCAGTCAGTGGCGTGCCGGCAATCGCGAACGCGCCGTCGCCGGTGAGGTAGAGATTGTCGGTCTTGCCGCCGGGATTGGTGTAGACGCCCGCGGCCGCATCGGCGCCGGTGCGATACCATTTGCCGAGTGCCTGCTGCTTCGGCGCATAAAAGGCGCTGGCGGTCAGCGTGGCCGGGCCGGTCGTGCCGCTCAGCTTCACATAGGGCTCGGCATAGTCGGTCTTCGAGGCGCCGCCCGGATACATGTACCAGGTCAGGCCGACGTCGATCGTCGCGTTGTCCGCGAGCTTGTGCTTGTAGCCGCCGATCAGGTCGAGCTCCATGTTCGAGCCACCGAACGTGCCCCAACCCGACAGGTTCGAACCCCAGGCGCCGACATACACGCCGCTCTGGTGCGCGATCGTCAGCCCGCCCTGGATCGCGCCGTCCTTGTCCGACTGCGACACGCCGCGCAGGCGGTAGTCGGTCGCGAGCGTGACCGCCCCGCTGACGGTGACGGGAGCGGGCGGCGCGGTATCCTGTGCGAACGCGGGCGTGGCGAGGCCGGTCAGGATACCGGCGGCGGCGACGAAACGAAGAATGTGCATATGGTCCCCATGCGAGCGCCGCCGAAAGGATAGCGGTTCGCGAGGACTGGCAATTAGGCTCCGGCGACGTAGCAATTCGAGATCGATTGCCGGGCCGGAGCATATGTTTCGCGTAGTATTGTCGGAATTATTAAGTGGCGCGGCCCTCTTTTGCCGCCGCGATTACAGGCCCTCGCCGCCGACCCATTGTGCGTTGGACAGGCGGCGGGCGAGGTCCCAGCTCTGGACGCGGATGTCGGGCACTGCGACGACCTCCCACAGCCCGCCGCGGGTCATCGGACCGATGCAGTGGATCCGGTCGTCGGGCGTGCCATCGCGCCGGATCGCCCGCGATTGCGCGTCAACGTCGACACCGAGCCGCAGCGGATCGGGCCGGATCGCGCCCGTAGCCAGCAGGTGCTTCACGAGCGGCTCCTCCGATCGCAACAGGTCGCCCTGCGGCCCGGTGCAGTTCACGATCCGCGCGGCGTGCGTGACGACGGTCGCGGTTTTGCCGCGGGGTCGCCAGGTCAGCTTTGCGTGCGGCCCGTCGGCCTCGGCGGAGACGATCTTGCCCGCTGCAAACGTCAGTCGACCGGTTGCGACAAGCGCCTCGACGCGGTCGGCGACGGCAGGCGCGAGGCGGTGGCGGTGGACGTCCCAATAGGGGCGCAGGTGACGGAGGAAACGGCTGCGCAAGTCTTGCGACGCTGCCGCCCACAGCATCTGCGTAACGGGACGAAGTTCGTCCACCGCCGCCCGCCAGCCACCGTCTTCGGTCCGCGCACGGACATGACGGACGAGGTCGGTCAGCCCGCCCTGCGGCTTGTCCGACACGCCGCGGTGCGCGGGGGCGCCGTCGACATGGCGGCGCGGCGACAGTCCACGGCGCGAGGTGGCGAGGATGTGGCCTGCAAATCCCTGCGCATCGAGCAACAGCGCTGCGTCGATCGCGGTCAGCCCTGTTCCGATCAGCACCACCGTGTCGTCGGCGCCTAGACCTTCGGCGAGATCGGCTGCCCACGGGTCCGCGCAATACACGCCCGCGGGCAAGGCCTCCGGCTTCAAGCCCGGCGGCGTGTGTGGTGGCAGATTGCCGAGCGCGAGCACGGCGGTGTCGGCGGTGATTTTCCGCCCGTCAGCCATCGTTAGCGTGACGCCGTCGCCGTCGCCGTCGCCGTCGCCGGTCACCGGATCGATCGCACAGACCTCTCCCTCGACATGAACCAGCCGCCCGTTCGACTCCGCGATTGCCCTATCGAGCAGTTCGCGCAGATATGCGCCGTACGTCGTACGCGGGACGAAAGTCTTGCGGTCGCCCTTGCCGTGCGCCTCCAGCCAGCGAACGAAATGATCGGGATCGTCGGGGAGCGCGCTCATGTTCCCGGCGCGGACGTTGAGCAGGTGATCAGGATGCGCCGCACTATAGGCAACGCCCCGTGCGAGTTGCCGGTCACGTCGCTCGATCAGCGTCACGCGCGGCCCCTCGTGCCGGATCAGATTGACCGCGAACAACGCACCGGAGAACCCGCCCCCGACGACGACGACATGATCCTCGGGCCCCGCAATCCGCGGCATCGTCGCTCGGTCGTCCATCTGCTCGCTCACCTCGTTAGACGCGGACGCCATGCCTGATCGGCAGCACCTAGCCTACCCCGTGATACATCGCCGTGTCCCGCTCGTCGCACTATGCCCGGTCAGACCGGCAGAGTTCGGTCTAATTATACGACCACGTGACGGCTGGCATTCCGATCGCAAACCGAACATGTTCGCAGACGAACCTTGCGCGTCTGTGCAGGCTTTAGCTGACGGAAAACCCGACCCTATGCCGACCCTTCTCTCCACTGCGCGCCTTCTGCTGATCGGCACCTGCCTGACGTCGGCATTCACGATGCAGGCGACGGCCGATCCGATCGCGACGCTCGACCAGAACGGAAGCCTCGTCGCGATCGAACCTTATGCGCCGAACATCGTCCGCGTCACGATTTCGCTCGATCGCGCGTTGGCGGATGCACCACCGGGCGAAGGCCCCAATGCCAAGTCCGATTCGACCGGCTGGACGCACCGTACCGATGCGAGCGGCGACGTGTTCGCCTCGAGCGCGATGGCGCTGACCGTGAAGGCACAGCCCTGGCCCAAGGCACCATCGCAGATGCAGCGTTACTTCGCGCCGTCGCTGCCGCCTGTTTCGATCGCCGTGCGCAAGCCCGACGGCTCGACGATCGCCGAGATGACCGGTTGGGAGATGTCGCCGCAGACCGTCAACGGCGAGAAGACGTTCCGCGTCGGCGCGAGCTTCGCGGTGCAGCCAAACGAGCATTATTACGGGCTCGGCCAAAACCAGGAAGGCGTGCTCGATCTCAAGGGTCGCACGATCGATTGCCGTCACAATTACGATGCGCCCGCCGGCGAGACGGTGTGCGTGCCGTTCATGGTCACCAACAAGGGCTATGGCATCGTCTGGGACAATCCGTCTGCGACCACCGTATCCCCCGGCCTGTCGAACTCGACGCATTGGCAGTCGAACGTCGGCGAGCGCGTGTCGTTCTTTGTCATCACCGGCAACACCACCGACGAACTTTATGCCGGCTATGCCAAGCTGACCGGCGCGACGCCATTGCCGCCGAAGGCCGCGTTCGGGTTGATCCAGTCGAAGGCACGCTATGAGACGCAGGCCGAACTGCTCGGCATGGCGAATGGCTACCGCAAACGCGGCCTGCCGCTCGACGTGATGGTGCTCGACTGGTTCTACTGGACGCGCATGGGCCAGCTCGACATCGACCGGACTTATTTCCCCGATCCCAAGGGCATGAACGACACGCTGAAGAGCATGGGGATGCATTCGATCATCAGCGTGTGGCCTCGGTTCGAGAAGGAATCGCGCTATTTCAATTTCCTAGGCACGAAGGGGTGGCTGCTGAAGGACAAGGACGGCGAAGTCGTGGACGGCCTGCCGATCCGTTCGGACCGTGCCGGGGCGCTGCTCGATTCGACCAACCCGGATGCGCGCGGCTGGTTCTGGGACCGGGTCCGCGACAATATCGCGAGCCAGGGCTTCGACTGGTTCTGGCTCGACGAGACCGAGCCGGACCTCGTGCCGGACGGCAATTTCTTCTCGATCGGATCGGGCGATCGGTACCACAACCTCTATCCGCTGGTGCACACCAACGGCGTCGCGGAGGGCTCCGCACGCGATCGGCCGGACTTCCGAAACCTGATCCTCGCCCGCGCGGCGTATCTGGGTACGCAGCGCAACGGGGCGCTGTTCTGGTCGTCGGACGTGCAGGCGAACTGGGAGACGCTGCACCGCCAGGTTCCCGCCGGGCTCGGCTTTACCGCGAGCGGCATGGCGTATTGGAGCAGCGACACGGGCGGCTGGCAGTATCCGAACGGGCCGAAGGCCGAGCATGCACCACTGCTCGATCCGGCTGGTGCGACTGCGATGTCGCCGAGCTACACCGACTATCCCGAGCTGTTCACGCGTTGGTTCGCGTATAACAGCTTCACGCCGACGCTGCGTATCCACGGCCAGCGCCCGGCGACGGCGCTATGGGATTATGGTGCGGCGGCCGAACCGGTGCTCGCGGGCTTCCTGAAGCTGCGATATGCACTGATCCCGTATCTCTACTCGCTTGGGTACCAGACCTATCGGACCGGTGCGCCGTTCATGCGCGCGCTGTTCATGGACTTCCCCAACGATCCGGCGGTCGCGACGATCGGCGACGAATATATGTTCGGCCCGGCCTTCCTGGTCGCGCCCGTCACCGAACAGGGCGTCACCAGCCGCAAGGTCTATTTGCCCGCTGGTTCGGACTGGTATGATTATTGGACCGATGAGCGCCATGCCGGCGGCCAGACGATCGAGGCCGCGGCGCCGATCGACCGCATTCCGCTGTTCGTCCGTGCCGGGTCGATCGTGCCGATGGGCGTGCAGATGCCGAGCACGGCTACGAAGCAGGCGCTCGAGACGATCAAGGTCTATCCGGGCCGCGACGCGAGCTTCACGCTGTACGACGATGACGGCGTGACCAATGGCTACAAGAAGGGTGGCGGATCTAGCGCTGTTCTTCGTTGGAACGATGCGGCGAAGACATTGACGGCGTCCGGGCCCCTGCCGACCCGCCAGGCGGTCAATACGCTGGTGAAGATCGTGGCGCCGCGCCAACCGGCGGCGGCGGCACGTTAGGGCTGACGAAGGGCAGGTTCGGTCTCCCGGGGACGAACCTGCCCTTCACGCTCTGCTACGCCTCGATCAAGCGTCCGAGCAGGTTCGTCATGCGCAATCGACCGAGCGCGGTCAGCTGGACGTGCGAACGGCGGCCGTCCCGCGCGTCGCGGATGCGTTCGACCAGGTCGGCGTCCTGCAACATCGTCAGATAGCGTAGCGCGGTGGCCGATGGCGCGCGCGCACCGATGCAGACCGCCGAGACGCTCAGCCGGCGTTGCTCGTGTTCCGAGATGAACAGGTCGAGCAGGATGTCCCAGGCAGGTTCCGAAAACAGCGCGTCGCCGAGCATGGCATCGCGGACCTTGCGGAGTTCGTACAGCCGCCGCGCCATATCGACCAGAATAGTGTCTGGTACGGCGAACGGCGCCGTGCGCTTGGCGATGTTGATCGGCGTTACGGCAAGTGCGTAAGTCATAAACGTCTTCCGAATTCGCTTATCGGATAGTTTGGTCCTGGCGACTCCAGTCGAGATCCCAGCCCTTGGCCTGGATCCGTCGCGAATGCCTGACCGTCCCGATCACGAGAAGCAGGACGATGGGATAGCTCCAGACGGCAGAGAGGACGGCGTAGACGAGGCGGATGACGTCGGGGCTGATCGCCTTGGCCAGATGGGCCCCCGTCCCCAACGCGTGGAGCGCAGTGACCCAGGCTGGCCAGAAGCGATCGGCATGCAACGTGATCACGATCATCACGACGAGCAGGATCAGGTCGACGATCATCACCCCGACTTCCATCCCGGCGAACAGCACCGGGATGTCGCGCTGGATGACGCTGGTGGAGAGCGCCGCCAGCAACAGGGCCAGACCCGTCAACCGCTCCGGCGCCCCGCCCCGCAGGAGCGCATAGCCGGATGCAGTCAACTGTATCGCGTAGAACACCCAGACCCGATCCAACTCTTACCTCCGCAGGACCGTAGCCGGTCGTTCAGGCGGCCGCGGCCAGATGGACCGGAGCCAGGTGGATCGGGGCCAGATGGACGGGGGCGTCGAAGCCGGTAGCGATCCGTATCGCGCCCTCGTTCGGCGGGCATTCCGCGGTGTCGCCATAGCCATAGAACTGGCCGAGGCCGATCTCGGTACGGACATCGACCAGTGCGCGGTGCGCTTCGATGAAGCGCTGACGGACGGCGACCATCTCGAACGATGCCTGCGATACCATCTGCAACGCGGCGGCGCCGGTGCCGAGCGGCAGGTTCGCCGCGACGCGCTGTTGCATCAGCGTCGCCATGCAGGAAGCGGTGAGCATCGCGGCCTTGTCGACCGCGGCCTCTGCCTCAAGAAAGTCATTGGCTACCCTGTCGGCAGCGCGGCGTCGTTCCCTCAACATCGAAAGTCCTCCCCTAGGCACCGACGTTGCGGTGCCGTGTACGGGAGCGCTCTGGTCTCGGTTCGATCGTAACAGCGTGGTCAACGTCATCGCCATGTTGACGACCGCCATCGACGTGACGGCGATCAATCCCATGAGTGCGAGCAGTCGAAATATTCTGTCGCCGAGCGAAAACCGATTGCGCGCCACCCCCGCCGATCCGCTGCCACCGGATAGTCCGAGGAAGCGGCGAACAAACCCCCACGGCTCGATCTGAACACTGCTTGCAGACGTTGAGAGGGGGAAGGGAATGTCGAGTGGTTCGGATGGTAGCCGTTCGTATGTCGACGCCTGTTCGAAGGGCGACGCAGGGTCGGTAGCGGCGCGCGTGTGGGCAGCGGCGCGAGGGTCGGATGACGGGCGATTGCGGACCGGCGTGGCATACTCGGTCCCGCCCCGCTGATGCTCGGTCCCGCCACGCTCATGGTCCTGCAACCGGCGCGCAGCCTCGAACCGCGTGCCGACGCCGAGGATCTGGATCGCACGCTCGATCCGCTTGTCGATCGCCGACGGCGACACGCCGACGATCAGTGCGATTTCCTTGGAGTTGTGATGCGTCAGTACGAGCCGGAGACAGGCGCGTTGGGCTTCGGTCAACTGATCGATGCGTCCTGCGGTCATGCCGTGATGGTAGCGTGAACCTATGACGGTTGCACCCTTCGCGTGGCGATCAAGGAAACAGAATTACAAACCGTTGAATCGGAGGGAGGTTCTGGTGGTCGGGAGAGGGGGTTAGCCTCGTATCTGCGTTGAGATGATCGATACCGTAGTGGACGCGTTCGACAATCTTGCGGCGATCCAGCTTGTGCCGGTGCTGCTGATGCATAGCGCTGGTAGTTTGGCGAGCGCCGGACACCAAGCGGCGGCCGGTAGCGGGTTTTTAGTCCCGGGCGAAGATCTCGGTGTGCGGAATGGTCAGGCCTAGCGAGGGAATGACGAGATCTAACGAGGTTGAGAATAACGTCTCGATCCAGCCGCACTCGATCCGCTGATGAACCGACAGCGCCTCGGCATCGACGTCTACGAAGGCGAGCGTGTCAACCGAATCGATCGCACGATATTCGTCCTTCTTGACGGTCAGATCGAAGTGTCGCGTCGAGGGGGACAAAATCTCGATTATAACGCGGGGATCGGACAGGGTCAGATCGTCGGGTCGGTCGCCGGGCGCACCACAGTCGATGGTGAGGTCGGGGTAGCGTACCGACCGGTCTCGCGTGCGGACTGCCATGTCGGAGCCGTAGGGTGTGCAGCCTGAGCCGCGTAGAGCAGACCGGACGAACGCCGTCAGGTTTACCTGCACGCGCGAATGCTCTCGGGTGCCACCGGCCATCATGCGAATGACGCCGTTGTCGAGTTCGGCCTTCATGTCGGAGCCGAAGTCGATCTGGAGGAATTCCTCGGCCGTCAGCAGCCGATAGTGCGGGTCGCTCGCCATGTCCGGGACATACGCTGGTTGGGCGGACAAACAAAGGGCCGGGGATTGCTCCCTGGCCCTTTGCTTTGGTCGTCTGTTCGGAACGGAGGACCGGCAAAGCCGGCCCTTTTCGTCGGACGGGACTGGTGGCTTCGCCGCCAGCCCGCCGGCCGTTCTGATTTCGTGTCGGGACCAGCTCTCGCTGGCCCCGTCCGAAATCAGAAGTCCATGCCGCCCATGCCGCCCATGCCGCCCATGCCGCCGCCGCCCATGGGCATGGCGGGCTTGTCTTCGGCCATCTCGCTCACGGCCGCTTCGGTCGTGATCAGGAGGCCTGCGACCGATGCTGCGTTCTGCAGCGCGGTGCGGACGACCTTGGTCGGATCGATCACACCGGCTTCCACCAGGTTCTCGTAGGTGTCGGTCGCGGCGTTGAAGCCGATGTTCGAGTCGTTGCCGTCGAGCAGCTTGCCCGAAACCACCGCACCGTCATGACCTGCGTTCTGAGCGATCTGGCGAACCAGAGCCGTCAGCGACTTGCGGACGATGTCGATGCCGCGCGTCTGGTCGTCGTTCGCACCCTCGAGGCCGTCAAGCGCCTTGGTTGCGTACAGCAGAGCCGTACCGCCGCCGGGGACGATGCCTTCTTCGACGGCTGCACGGGTTGCGTGCAGGGCGTCGTCGACGCGGTCCTTGCGCTCCTTGACTTCGACTTCCGAAGAACCACCGACCTTGATCACGGCAACGCCGCCGGCAAGTTTGGCGAGACGCTCCTGGAGCTTCTCCTTGTCGTAGTCGCTGGTCGTGTTCTCGATCTGCTGGCGGATCGCTTCGGTGCGGCCCTTGATCGTGTCGTGATCACCGGCACCGTCGACGATGACAGTGTTGTCCTTGTCGATCGTGACGCGCTTGGCGGTGCCGAGCATGCCGAGCGTGACGGTCTCGAGCTTGATGCCGAGGTCTTCCGAGATCATCTCACCCTTGGTCAGGATCGCGATGTCCTCGAGCATCGCCTTGCGACGATCGCCGAAGCCGGGTGCCTTGACCGCTGCGACCTTCAGGCCGCCGCGCAGCTTGTTGACGACGAGCGTGGCCAGAGCCTCACCCTCGATGTCCTCGGCGATGATCAGGAGCGGACGACCCGACTGAACGACGGCTTCCAGGATCGGGAGCATCGCCTGCAGGTTCGAGAGCTTCTTCTCGTGGATCAGGATGTAGGGATCCTGAAGCTCGACGGTCATCTTCTCGGGGTTCGTGATGAAGTACGGCGACAGATAGCCGCGGTCGAACTGCATGCCCTCGACGACGTCGAGCTCGAATTCGAGACCCTTCGCTTCCTCGACGGTGATCACGCCTTCCTTGCCGACCTTCTCCATGGCTTCGGCGATCTTCTCGCCGACTTCACGGTCGCCGTTTGCCGAGATGATGCCGACCTGCGCCACTTCCTTCGAACCCGAAACCGGCTTCGAACGTGCCTTGACGTCCTCGACGACCTTGATGACGGCGAGATCGATGCCGCGCTTCAGGTCCATCGGGTTCATGCCCGCTGCGACCGACTTCATGCCTTCGCGGACGATCGCCTGAGCGAGGACCGTTGCGGTGGTCGTGCCGTCGCCGGCGATGTCGTTGGTCTTCGAGGCCACTTCGCGCAGCATCTGCGCACCCATGTTCTCGAACTTGTCCTTGAGCTCGATCTCCTTGGCGACGGTGACGCCGTCCTTGGTGATACGCGGTGCGCCGAAGCTCTTGTCGATGACGACGTTACGGCCTTTTGGGCCCAAGGTCACCTTGACCGCGTCGGCGAGGATATCGACGCCGCGGAGGATGCGCTCACGCGCGTCACGACCGAATTTCACGTCCTTGGAAGCCATGTCAGCTGCCCTTTCAGATGAGATATAGAAAAAGAAGGTTAGGCCGGGTTAGGCCAAGATCAGGTCTGAAAAACCGATCCCTGAGGTCGATCGGGGTTAGCCGACGATCCCGAGAATGTCAGATTCCTTCATGATCAGAAGGTCTTCGCCGTCGACCTTGACCTCGGTGCCCGACCATTTGCCGAACAGGATCTTGTCGCCGGTCTTGACGTCGAGCGGGGTGATCGTGCCGTTCTCGGCGCGGGTGCCGGTGCCGATGGCGACGACTTCGCCTTCCTGCGGCTTTTCCTTGGCGGTGTCGGGGATGATGATGCCGCCAGCCGTCTTCTCTTCGGCTTCGAGGCGCTTCACCAGCACGCGGTCATGCAACGGACGAAAGTTCATGGGGTCCATGTCCTTTTGGATTGTGACAGATTTCTGGCACTCGAGGTTATCGAGTGCCAACGGAAGGCATATGTGCCTGCACCAAGCTCATGTCAAAGGTTCCGCGGGTGAAATTTTTTCGGGCGAGCTTGGGTTTCGGGCGTCGTGGCTGAGGGGTGGTGATGAGTGCTGCCGTTGTCCTGCGCACGCAGGAGTCCCGGGGGAACGGAGGGCGGCGCTTGGGATCCTGGGCTCCTGCGTTCGCAGTAGAACAAGCTCGGCGAACCTTTACTTCTGCCCCCCTTCCGCTTGCGAGAGGGGTCGGGGGAGGGGCTTTTCCAAGGCGGGGCGTTTGGGGGACGCCCCTCCCCTAACCCCTCCCGCAGGCGGGAGGGGGACTTTGTGGCGTTCGGAGCGCTGTTCGGGCTAGAACGCTGTCTGTATTGGCACGGTAATACAGGGCATTTACCTCCGTCCGCGCATGCTCTAGCTCTCGTGTCATGACCGATACCGCTGCGCCGTCCTATGCCCCCTCCTATGTCGATCCAGCCCGGCCGCCGCGGAAGAAATGGCGGCTGGTGCGGGGCGTGTGGAAGTTCCTCGTGGCGATCAAGGATGCGCTCGTCCTGATCGCGATGCTGTTGTTCTTCGGGCTGATCTTCGCGGCGCTCAATGCGCGGCAGAGCACCACGGCGATCAAGGACGGTGCGTTGGTGCTCGACCTGAACGGTTCGATCGTCGAGCAGCCGGAAGAGCAGGCCGCGTTTGCCGCGCTGTCGGGGCAGAGCCGGACGCGGCAGTTTCGCCTGCGCGACGTGGTCCGCTCGATCGATACCGCGCGGACCGATGCGCGCGTGAAGGTGGTGGTGCTCGATCTCGACAGCTTCGGCGGTGCGTATCCTGCGGTCCTGGGCGAAGTCGGCGATGCGCTGGCGCGGGTGCGGGCGAGCGGCAAGCCGGTACTCGCCTATGCGACTGCGTACACCGATAGCGGCTACCGTCTTGCGGCGAATGCGAGCGAGGTCTGGGTCAACCCGCTGGGCGGCACGATCTTCATGGGACCGGGCGGAAACCAGCTTTACTACAAAGGCCTGATCGACAAGCTCGGGGTTAACGCGCACGTCTACCGCGTCGGCCGATACAAGTCGTTCGTCGAGCCCTACACGCGGACGGACCAGAGCGACGACGCGCGCGCCGCCAGCACCGCGCTGTACGGTACGCTGTTCTCGCAGTGGCGCGAGGCCGTCGCGAAGGCTCGGCCCAAGGCGCAGATCGCGCAGTTCATGAGCGCGCCCGACAAGGTGATTCTCGCGTCGAACGGCAACATCGCCGAAGCGAATTTGCGCGCGGGTATCGTCGACAAGCTCGGCGACCGGACCGCGTTCGGGCGCCGCGTGGCGGAATATGCCGGCAGCGACGATTCCAAACCGGCAGGCAATTTCACGACGATCAAATACGACGCCTGGGTGAAGGCCAACCCCCTGCCGACCGCGGGCGAATCGATCGGCGTGCTGACGATCGCCGGCGAGATCGTCGACGGCGAGAGCGGCCCCGGCAAGGCGGCGGGCAAGACGATCGAGAAGGCGGTGCTCGACGGGCTCGCCAAGAAGACGCTGAAGGCGCTGGTCGTGCGCGTCGATTCTCCGGGCGGCTCGGTATTGGCGTCGGAACAGATCCGGCTCGCGATCCTGGAGGCCAAGCGGCAGAAGCTGCCGATCGTCGTGTCGATGGGCGGCTTGGCAGCGAGCGGCGGATACTGGGTGTCGACGCCGGCCGACGTGATCTTTGCCGAACCCGGCACGATCACCGGCTCGATCGGCATCTTCGGCGTAATCCCGACCTTCGAGAACGCGCTCGCCAAGATCGGCGTGACCAGCGACGGCGTGAAGACCACGCCGCTGTCAGGGCAGCCCGACATCACCGGCGGCACGACGCCGATGTTCGATGCGATTGCACAGGCGGGGATCGAGAACGGGTATCGACAGTTCGTCTCGCGCGTCGCCGCGTCGCGGAAGATGACGCCGGCGCGGGTCGACGCGATCGGACAGGGGCGCGTCTGGGATGGCGGCACCGCGCGTCAGATCGGGCTGGTCGACCGGTTCGGGACGCTCAAGGACGCGATCGACGAGGCGGCCAAGCGCGCCAAGCTCGATCCGGCGAAGGTGCACGCGGAGTATCTGGAGAAGAAGCCGGGCTTCCTCGCGACGATCGCGCAGGATTTCGGTGGCGACGAGGATGATGCCGCAGATGGAGCGACCGGCGGCGACGCGTTCGAGCACGTCGCGGCGGACCGGCGCCAGATGCTCGCGCGGGCGGTCGGCGACATGAAGCGGCTGGCGACGTCGGGTTCGATCCAGGCTCGGTGCCTGGAATGTGGCGGGATGGGGCCGACGACGGCGGGCATCGGCGATGCAAAGTTGCTCGACCTGCTGCTGGCGCGGATCGGGTTCTGATGGTGGTGACCGCAACTGGCAACGGGGGCGGGATCGTGATCCGGGCCGCGCGGCCCGAGGATGCCACGTCGATCGCGGCGATCTATGCGCCGCACGTGCTGGTCGGGACGGTGTCGTTCGAGACCGAGGCGCCCGATGCGCGGCAGATGCGCGCGCGGATGGCGGCGTCGGACGGGCTGTATCCCTGGCTGGTCGCGACGATCGGAACCGAGGGCGGCGTGCTGGCCTATGCCTATGCCTCGGCGTTCCACAAGCGCGAGGCGTACCGGTTCGCGTGCGAGACCACGGTGTATGTCGCGGACGCGGCGCAGCGGCAGGGCGCGGGGCGGCTGTTGTACGAGGCGCTGATCGATACGCTGCGGGCTCAAGGGTTTACGCAGGCGATCGGAGCGATCGCGCTGCCGAACGACTCGTCGATCAAACTGCATGAGGCGGTCGGGTTTCGTCGCGCGGGGGTGTACCGCGAGGTCGGGTACAAGAACGGGCAGTGGATCGACGTGGGGCACTGGCAGTGCGAGCTGAACGAACCTGCGGTGCCGCCGGTCGAGCCGCGGCGGTTTGCGGATGTTGGGGTTGTGCGGGGGTAGTGGCTGGGTCGGTGTTTGGTTTGGCGCGGGCGGTCTGATGTGTTGTGCTAGGCCGGTCCCCAGCTTCTCGGTTGCGGAAACTTGATACGATCTTGGGAGCGGGCGGTGCCCGACTTAGCAGTTTCTGCCTGATCGCCCCCGCCTGATTCTCCCTGATCATACCCGCCCGAGCAGGTCCTCCTTGGTGAGTAGCGGGCTTCTGCTTCGCCCCTCCCTGGAAGGGAGGGGAGCGGTTTGGGGTGTTGGGTGTGTTTGCTCCTTATCATTCCTTTTGTGCCCGTGCTCGGCTGCATCCGACGCTCGCGTGAGTTCCAGCGTAGACAAAGATACCACCCCGGCGGAGGCCGGGGCCCAAGTGGAGAGGCTGCTGTGACGAAGCTCAGTCCGCCGTTGGCTACGTCCCCCAATTGGGCCCCGGCCTTCGCCGGGGTGGTGGTGTCGGGGGGTGCTACCGTCGACGAGTAGAGATTAGGCGCGCAAAATCAGGGCGAGTAAGGTCGAACCGGCAGTTCAAGTCCGAACGCGGCCCTACCCTCCTTGTTCTCCGGCGAAGGCGGGATCCCAGGCTGGGTCCCCGCCTTCGCGGGGAAACAAGTGATAGAATAACAAGCTGCGTGAGTTAGCGCCGCCCACCATACGCCGGCAGCGCGAGATGGAAGCGGATGGCCGCAGCCCTCAATGTGAACCCCGCGCTCGCGGCGATCACCGCTGCCCACGCCAGCGGGACCCCCAGCAACACCAGCCCGACGTAACTCGCCGCCGCTAGTGCCGCAGCGGTCACGTACAGTTCCGGCCGCATCAGGATCGACGGCTCGCCCGCCAGCACGTCGCGGATGATGCCGCCGACGCAGGCGGTCATCACACCCATCAGCGCGGCGGGAACCGGGGGCACGCCGTAGCCCAAAGCCTTGGCAGCGCCGTACACCGCGTACGCCGCGAGCCCGACCGCGTCGAACCAGCCGAGTGCCTCGCCCTTCCACCAGCGCTCGGGCGTTACCCAGATCAGCAGTGCCATGCCCAGGCATACGGTGGCGGCGCGGGCGTCGTGGACCCAGAACACCGGCGCGCCGATCAGCAGGTCGCGGACCGTGCCGCCGCCGACCCCGGTGATCAGCCCGAAGAACACGAGCGTGACGAAGGTCTGGCCGCGTTTTGCCGCCGCGAGCGCACCCGAGGCGGCGAACACCGCGAGACCGGCGAGGTCGAACCAGGGTGCCGCGACGGGCAGGATCTCGACGGGGAGCGGGACGGGCAACATCAGGGCGGCGTAACCGGCCGGCTATCCAGCGTAAAGCGCGACCACCGAATGACCCTGCATCGCCCTACGGTAGCATTCGACGCGGTAGCGAACATGAACGCCAGCATGAACGAAGTGTTGTTTTTCGTTCATGCAACCGGCCGTATACAAGGCTCGTTACACCATCAGATCAAATCACTTGGGAGTTTAATCATGCGTAAGTTCATCCTAGCACTCGGCTGCAGCGCGATGGTCCTGCCGACCGTCCTGATCCCGGTTTCGGCCGCGGACGCGCGTGATCGTCGCGAATGGCGTGGTCGCGACGGCCGGGTCTATTGCAAGAAGAACAACGGCACGACCGGCACGATCATCGGCGGCGTCGGCGGTGCACTGCTCGGTCGCACGGTCGACACCCGCGGCGACCGTACTGTCGGCACGCTGGGCGGTGCCGTACTCGGTGGTCTTGCCGGTCGCGCGGTCGACAAGGGCACCAGCAACAACAACCGTCGTTGCCGCTAAAAGAAAATGCGCCGCTATTTCGGTAGTTGCGCGTTCAGGAAGGGCGTCGTGGGAAACCGCGGCGCCTTTTTTCTTGTCCAGAAGGATCAAAACGATGACCACACGCAGCGGTTCGGCAAAGTATGAAGGCCTTGGCAAGAGCGGCAAGGGTCATGTCTCGACCCAGTCGGGCGTGTTGTCCGACAGCCCCTACGGCTTCAACACGCGGTTCGAGAACGGGCCCGGCACCAACCCCGAGGAGCTGATCGCGGCCGCGCATGCGTCGTGCTTCACGATGGCGCTGAGCTTCGCGCTCGCCGGCAAGGGTTATGAGGCGGGCACGCTGGAAACGTCGGCCAAGGTGACGCTCGACAAGGATGGCGACGGGTTCAAGATCACCAAGTCGGCGCTGACGCTGAACGCGAAGATCGACGGCATCTCGAAGGACGAGTTCGAGGCGATCGCCGCGGATGCCAAGGCGAACTGCCCGGTGTCGAAGGTGCTCAACGCCGAGATCACGCTGGAGCACAATCTGGCCGCATAGAAGCGCCTGACGACCTGTCGGCCGGCTGAATGCGACGTAGCATGCGGCCGGCCGATCTCTACCTACAGTACCGGGAGACCCCATGCCGCGTATCGCCATTCTTTCGGTAGCTTTGGCCGCCAGCGCGTTCGGGACGATCCCGGCGACCGCGCAGTCGACTGTGCGCGATGCTCGCCGCGAATACCGCGACGAGGTACGCGACGTGCGGCAGGATCGACGCGGGGATATTCGCGACATCCGCCGCGACGGTGTCGGCAATGGGGGCCGCAACGGGAATTGGCAGCAGTATCGCGGCTATGACTACAATCGGTACGAGCGCGGCCAGCGTGGCTATTTCGCCGACCGCTATTACCGTGACGGCCGCTATTATCAGGAGCGACGCCTGGGCCGGAACGACCGGATCTATCGCGGGAGTAACGGGCGCTATTATTGCCGCCGGAGCGACGGAACGACCGGGTTGATCATCGGCGGCCTGGCGGGCGGCGTCCTCGGCAATTTGATCTCGAGCGGAGGTTCCAGCCTGCTTGGCACGCTGATCGGCGGCAGCGGTGGGGCATTGCTCGGATCGTCGATCGACCGCGGCAACGTCCGCTGCCGTTGAGCGACCGTTAGCGTGAGTTGGGCGGGCCCGGTGGAAACGCCGGGCCCTTGCTGCGTCAGATTATGCCGCCGCCGAGGCTCAGGCGGATCGCGAAGATGATGATCAGGACGATGTTGAGGTTGCGGCCGCCGTTGCTCGACGAGAGCGCGCCGACGGCTGCACCGACGATGCCGATCGGAATGACGAGCCAGTTCATCCAGCCGAGCAGCGGAATGAAGGCGACGAGGCCGAGCACCAGAGTGACGAGGCCGATGAGGATCGAGGCGATGTTCAGCATGGCGTGAACATGGCGAGTTGCAGGGGTTGGGACAAGTCTTCGGGTATGTGGCGGAGTCTTACGATCCTCCCTTGGCGGAGGAAGGTTACGAAAGAGGAGAACACGGAACCGGCGTTTCCCTTACCTCCCCCTCCCTCTGGCAGGGGCCAGCCACCTCCCCCTGGCGGGGGAGGATTGCCGCGGCTTGCGCAATCGTCGAATACCGATGCGGTGCGTCCGCCTACCCCGCCCGAGAGCGGGGCGGTCCCCGATAGCGCGCTCGCGGCGGATCCCATCGATGCGAAGACGTTGAAGCGCGCGCCGGCGGCATCGCACGACTGTCCGGAATGCAAAGCGGCGGACGACGCATTGACGCTGGGGGCGCTGGCGGCACGGCCGAAGACGCCGGACGCGGGGGCCTGTGCGCAGAAGATCGGGTATTCGGCGAGGTGGGCGAACCGGTCGCCGGCGGACCTGCCGCTGTATCCGGCGGCGCGGCTGACAGAGGCTGCGGGGGCGGATCGGGACGGGTGCCGGCTGCGCGTGGTGAGTTTTGCCAGCGCTGCGCCGATGCAGAAGATGCTCGACTGGTATTTTACGAAGGCGACGACGGCTGGGTATTCGACGGGCATAGCAGTGACGGCAGGCAGCATGTGCTGGGCGGGGTTCGGGGGAACGACGCTTATGTGGTGTATGTGACGGCGCGGGCTGGTGGTGGGAGCGATGAGGATTTGGTTTCCAACGCTGGGGGGTGAGTTGTTCCGCGAGATCCCGTTTATCCAGGCGCACCACCCCGGCGGAGGCCGGGGCCCAATTGGGGAACGTCGCTAACTGAGGGCAGTCCTTCGTTACTGCGACCTTTCCAATTGGGCCTCGGCCTTCGCCGGGGTGGTGCCGATTGGGGGTGACTCCCCCTCCCTCTCCTTGTTCTCCCGCGAAGGCGGGAGTCCAGGCTGGGTCCCCGCCTTCGCGGGAGAACAAGGAGAGTGCGCGAGGGTGGTTCGCACCCCTCTCCAACCGCACCTTTCCGTTTTGCCCGATTCACGCTAGGGCGCGGGGATGCTTCCCCTTCTCTACGTCATGGTCGGTGGTGCGGTCGGTTCCGGCGCGCGCTATCTGACGGGTAGTGCGATGACGTCGCTGCTCGGGCCCGACTATCCCTTCGGGACGCTGGCGGTGAACATCGTCGGCGGGTTGCTGATGGGCGTGCTCGTCGGCGTGCTGGCGCGGAACAGCGCGTCGGACAACTGGCGCCTGTTGCTCGCGGTCGGCGTGCTTGGGGGATTCACGACCTTTTCGGCGTTCTCGCTGGAGGTCGTCACGATGATCGAGCGAGGCGCATTCGGCGTCGCGCTCGGGTATGTTTTGGTGTCGGTGATCGGTTCGGTCGCCGCGTTGTTCGCGGGTCTCTCCGCAGTAAGGGCCGTCGCATGACTGCGGGCAAAAGCGATAGCGATATGGGTTTCCGCGAGTTCAACGTCGGGTTCGACGATGACGGCATCCGGCTGGACCGGTGGTTCAAGCGGCATCTGCCCGATACGAGCTACACCACGGTCGCGATGTGGGCGCGCACCGGGCAGCTGCGCGTCGACGGCGCGCGCGCGACCCCGGGCGACCGGATCGCGGCGGGCCAGATGCTCCGCGTACCGCCGCCCGAGGCCGACAAGGCCGCCGCCGACCCGGACAAGCCCAAGCGCGTCCGCGAACGTGTGATCCTGTCCGACGAGGAAACCGAGCTGGCGCAGGGCATGGTCATCCACAAGGATTTCCAGGCGTTCGTGCTGAACAAACCGCCGGGCCTCGCCACGCAGGGCGGGACCAAGACGACGCAGCATGTCGACGGGCTGCTGGATGCGCTCCAGTACGACAACGAGGGTCGGCCGAAGCTGGTCCACCGGCTCGACAAGGATACGTCGGGTGCGCTGCTGGTCGCGCGCACGTCGCGGGCTGCGGCCTTTTTTGCCAAGGCGTTCTCGGGGCGGACTGCGCGGAAAGTCTATTGGGCGCTGGTGGTCGACGTGCCGTCGATCGAGGACGGCATGATCGAGCTGCCGATCGCCAAGCAGCCGGGCACCGGTGGCGAGAAGATGCACATCGACGAGGCCGAGGGCGCACCGGCGCGGACGCGGTACCGCGTGATCGAGCGTGCGGGCAACCGCGCGGCGTGGGTCGAGTTGCAGCCGTTTACGGGGCGGACGCACCAGTTGCGCGTGCATATGGCGGCGATCGGGCATCCGATCGTCGGTGACGGCAAGTATGGCGGCGCGGCGGCGTTCCTGACCGGCGGCATTTCGCGGAAAATGCATCTGCATGCGCGGCGGATCAAGGTGGATCATCCGGATGGCGGGTCGATCGACGTGACGGCTGGGTTGCCTACGCATTTCGAGGAGAGCCTGAAGCAATTGGGCTTCGAGGAGTCGCTGGGCGATGCGCTGGTGCTCGACGAGAAGACCGCACCGACGCGCGAGCAGGTGAAGTCGCGGGCCAAGGCGCATGCGAAATCGGTGCGGAAGGAGCGTCGTGGGGAGCGGCGTGGGCGCGGGGTCGTCGAGGACAAGAAGGTGGCTGCCAAGCCGGGGGCGCCTAAGACGGGTGGGCCTCGGACCGGGGCTGGGTCGAAGTTCGGCGCGCCTCGGAGCGGGCCTCGGGTCGAGGGGGCCAAGCCGACTGGGCGGGGACGTCCGGGTGGGGCTGGGAAGCCTCGGACTGGTCCTGGGGCTCGGTGACGCCTATCGGGTGACGCGTGCCCTCACCCTTCCCAAGGCCGAGTGGCCGCGGGCCCCTTCCCTCTCCCCCGGGGGAGAGAGGGAGACTTGGAGGCAGTGACGGGATTGAGAAGCTGACGGTCGCCCGGCCTCTTACTCCACCCCGGCGAAGGCCGGGGCCCAATTGGAAAGGTCGGAGTAACGGAGCGTTGTCCTTCGTTAGCGACGTCCCCCAATTGGGCCCCGGCCTTCGCCGGGGTGGTTTGAATGATTGGACGTCGTCCGACTCTAGTTCCCCCGCGAAGGCGGGGGTCCAGGGACCATGATCGTAGTGCTGCTTGATTCCTGGGCCCCCGCCTGCGCGGGGGAACTAGTGTAGATCGCGCCTTACTTCAGCCACCCTAGCAGCAACCGCCGCACACCTTCGGTCACCGTTCCGAACACCATGTGCGACGTCGCGCTATACAGATGCGTGGTCGGCGACGTCTTCCACGGCGCATCGCCGAGCCCTGCCGCCGGAACCGCCGTCTCGTCGAGCAAAGCCGTCGTCACCGCCGCGAACGCCGTCCCGAACCCCGCCGTCACCGTCGGCCGGTATTCCGCCACCACCGCGTAGGCGACTCCCAGCCCTGCCCCGAGAGCGTAATGTACGACCTGTCCGGCGATCGGCTTGCGATCTTCGGGGATCTCATGCCCGACCACGACCTGCGACACCTTGTCCGCCGCCTTCTGCGTCGCGGGTTCCGCATCGCTTTCCGATGAGGACAGCGCGGCGATGCCGGCCTGGAACAGGTCCATCGCCAACGACGCGGCGAGGCCGGCGACCAGGCCGGCAGCAGCGGCGGCCCGGATGTTCGGGGTGTCGATCGGTGCGTGCGCCATCGTCAGTCTCCAGAGGTATCCAGCACGAACCGTTCGCAAACGCGCCCGTTCCGGTTTGGCGTTCCCTCGCGTGCACGCGTGATCTACGGGGCGGGGATGCGTTGGAAAATCTCATGACCCGTCTTGCCGTGTTCGATTGCGACGGGACGCTCGTCGACAGCCAGGCGAATATCTGCGTCGCGTGCGAACGGGCGTTCGAGGGCGCCGGGCTGATCCCGCCGCCTCGAGCGTCCATTCGGCGGATCGTCGGGCTCAGCCTGGTCGAGGCGATGCAGGTCTTGCTGCCGGAGGCGGACGAGGCGCTGCACCGGTCGCTCGCCAGCGACTATAAGGGCGCGTTCCATGCGATGCGGGCGAGTGGCGAACTGGCCGACGAGCCGTTGTTCGAGGGGATCGCCGAGGTGATCGAGACGCTGGCCGACGACGGCTGGATGCTCGGCGTGGCGACGGGGAAGTCGGATCGCGGGCTTGCGCATATCCTTGCCGCGCACGGGATCACCGATCGGTTCGTGACGTTGCAGACTGCGGACCGGCATCCGTCGAAGCCCGACCCGGCGATGTTGCTGGCGGCGATCGCGGAGGCCGGCGCGAGCGCGGAGACGACCGCGATGATCGGCGATACTAGCTTCGACATGGCGATGGCGCGGGCGGCACGGGTGCGGGCGGTCGGGGTCGCTTGGGGGTATCACGCGGTGCATGAGTTGTCGGATGCGGGGGCGGACGTCGTCGCGACCGCCGTGCCGGATTTGCTGCGCATGGTGGCGCGGCCATGACCGAGGTGGACAAGGTAGCGCAGCGGCGCTGGATGGTGCTCGTCGGGATACGACTGGCCGGCGTGGCGGGGGCATTGCTCGGGCTGATTTTGGTGGCGCGCGCGCATGACCTTGCACCGAAAATCTTAGGGGTAGCGATCGTATTTTCGGCGCTGCTGATGATCGGACTCGTCCCGCGCAGCCTGGCACATCGCTGGCGGACGCCTGAATGAACGGAATGGGCGCATGAAGCGGTTCTGGAAAGACGTGGTGATCGATGCCGACCGGGTGGTGACGCTCGACGGCAAGCCGGTGCGGACGCCCGGGCGGCGACCGCTGGCATTGCCGAGCGATGCGCTGGCCGAGGCGGTGGCGGAGGAATGGCGTGCGGTCGGCGAGACTATCGATCCGCGAACGATGCCGCTGACGGGCTTGGCCAATGCGGCGACCGATCCAATCGCGAACGATCCCGCGCAGTTCGCCGCGCGGCTGGCGGCGTATGGCGAGAGCGACCTGCTCTGCTACCGCGCTGAGGGACCGCCGTTGCTGGTCGAGCGGCAGGCAGCATCTTGGGATCCGTTGCTGGCGTGGGCGCGGGGGCGGTACGACGTGACGTTCGCGGTGACGGCGGGCGTGATGCACGTCGCGCAGCCGGCGGCGACGACTGCTCGGCTGCATGAGGCGGTGGCGGCGTATGACGATTTTCGGCTGGCGGGGTTGTCGCCGGTCGTGACGCTTACCGGGTCGCTGGTGATCGGGCTGGCGCTGATCGAGGGCGAGATCGATGCGGATGCGGCGTGGGCTGCGGCGGGGATCGACGAGGACTGGTCGGTCGAGATGTGGGGCGAGGACTGGCAGGCGACTCAGTTGCGGGAATTGAAGCGCAAGGAGTTCGGGGTCGGCGTGGAGTTTCTGGGGCTGCTGTAATTCGCTCCCCTCCCTGGAAGGGAGGGGTTGGGGGTGGGTCGGCCTGTTGGCTGAAGCACCGGTTCCCAAGCAGCCGACCCACCCCCGGCCCCTCCCTTTCAGGGAGGGGGGAAGTTAGCGGGTCAGTCTGCGGATGAAGCCGATCAGGCCGGTCTGGCGCGAGCGCTTCAGGCGTTCCGCGGCCAGGATCGTCTTCACGCCGCGGATGCAGCTGTCGACGTCGTCGTTGACCAGAACGTAATCATAGCCGTCCCAGTGGCTGACTTCGTTGGCCGCGCGCGACATGCGGGCTTCGATCACTTCGGTCGAGTCGGTGCCGCGGCTGGTGAGGCGGCGGTGGAGTTCCTCCATCGATGGCGGGAAGATGAAGACGCGGACGACGTCGCCGCCGGCGATCTGGAACAGCTGTTGCGCGCCCTGCCAGTCGATGTCGAACAGGACGTCCTTGCCGGCGGCCAGCATCTCCTCGACCTGCGCGCGCGGCGTGCCGTAGCGGTGGTTGAAGACGTGCGCCCATTCGAGGAATTCGTCCTTCGCGACCATGTCGCGAAAGCCCTCGAGATCGGTGAAATGGTAATCCTTGCCGTCGACTTCGCCGGGTCGCATCGACCGCGTTGTGACCGAGACCGACATCTCCAGCTCGTGCTCGTCCGCGAGCAATCTGCGCGCGATGGTCGACTTGCCGGCACCGGACGGCGAGGACAGGACGAACAGGACTCCGCGGCGACGGAAACCATGTGGGTCGGACGGAAGTGTGTGGGGCATGCGCGCCCTTGCCGCGGACTGCGCATGGGCGTCAACCCATGCGCGGCCCGCGCGAGGTATTACGAAGGCGGATTAATAGCCTGCCTTGCGCGCCTTGTTACGGTCATAGGCCTTCTTGGCTGCATAGCCGCCGCCGAGAACCATGCCGAGCGGACCCATGCGACGAAGTACGCTCATTGCGACCACGCCCTTGACCGCACCCGAGGTGCCGCCCGAACCGTCGCGACGGCCCATTTCGCGGCCAACCAATGCGCTGATAATACGTCCGATCATGATTTCACCTCTCCGAAAACCTGGTCCTTGAGTTCCGCTGCACCGCGCAGCACTGCCCAGCCGATCGCGTAGGTCACGGCCATGGGCACGACGATCTTGAGTACGTTGGCAGTGATCGCACCGATGATCGCGCCGTCCGCGTTGCCGTCGTCGCCGCTGAGCGAGTCGATCCCTGCGCCGATCAGCGCGCCTATGGTCGTTGCGCCCACGTAATTTCTCCTGCTCGTGTGGCGGGTTAGCGCGCGACGGGCGTTTGGGTTCCCGACTGAGTGGCGCGGTCACCCCTCCAATTTCCGTTCGCCCTGAGCGAAGTCGAAGGGTGTGCCCCAAGCAGGGATGCTTCGACTTCGCTCAGCACGAACGGATTTGGGACGTACGCATGCGCGTTAGCGGCCGAGCATCGACTCGGGTTTGACGACCCGGTCGAAGGTTTCGGCGTCGACCAAGCCCAGCGCTAGGCCGGCTTCCTTCAGCGTCAGGCCCTCGGCGTGCGCGTATTTGGCGATCTTGGCGGCAGCATCGTAGCCGATCTCCGGGGCGAGCGCGGTGACCAGCATCAGCGAGCGGTCGAGCAGTTCGGCGATGCGGCCGCGATTGGGTTCGATGCCGTCGACGCAGCGTTCCGCGAACCCTTCCATCGCGGTGGCGAGCAGGTCGATCGAGCGGAGCACGTTGGCGCCGATCAGCGGCTTGAAGACGTTCAATTCGAGATGGCCCTGCATGCCGCCGACGGTGACCGCGACGTGGTTGCCCATCACCTGCCCGGCGACCATCGTCAGCATCTCGCACTGGGTGGGATTGACCTTGCCCGGCATGATCGAGCTGCCGGGCTCGTTCGCGGGGAGGTCGATCTCGCCGAAGCCGCAGCGAGGGCCGGAGCCCAGGAGGCGGATGTCGTTGGCGATCTTGGTCAGCGCGACCGCGAGCGTGTTGAGCGTGCCCGAGAGGTGGACGAGCGGGTCGTTCGACGCGAGTGCTTCGAACTTGTTGCGCGCGCTGACGAACGGCAGGCCGGTTATTTTGGCGAGTTCCGCCGCGATCGCGTCGCCGAAGCCGGCGGGGGCGTTGAGGCCGGTGCCGACCGCGGTGCCGCCCTGTGCGAGGATGACCATGCCGTGGCTGATCGCGGGCTCGATGCGGTGACGGCAGCGGTAGAGCTGGTTCGCGTAGCCGGAGAATTCCTGCCCGAGCGTCAGCGGCGTCGCGTCCTGCAGGTGCGTGCGGCCAATCTTGACGATGTCGTCCCAAGCGTTGGCCTTGGCGTCGAGCGCCGCGTGGAGCTTGTCGAGCGCGGGGATCAGGCGGTGGGTCGTGGCGATGGCGGCGGCGATGTGCAGGGCGGTTGGGAAGCTGTCGTTGGACGACTGGCTCATGTTGACGTGGTCGTTGGGGTGGACCGGCGACTTGCCGCCGCGGGCGCCGGTGAGGACCTCGTTGGCGCGGCCGGCGATGACCTCGTTCGCGTTCATGTTCGACTGCGTGCCGCTGCCGGTCTGCCAAATGACGAGGGGGAACTGGTCGTCGAGCTTGCCGTCGATGACTTCCTGCGCGGCGGAGTCGATCGCGGCGGCGATTTTCTCGTCGAGTCCATGCGAGCGATTTACGCGGGCGGCGGCTTGTTTGACGAGGGCGAGCGCGTGGACGATCTCGATCGGCATGCGTTCGCGGGAGGCGAAGGGGAAGTTTTCGATCGAGCGTTCGGTTTGGGCGCCCCAATAGGCGTCGGCGGGGACTTCGATCGGGCCGATCGTGTCGGTTTCTGTGCGGGTGGTTTCTGGGCGGGTTTGGGTCATGGGGGGAGAACCTTCCGGGGCGTGTGCTGGATCCCTCGCCTCTCAGGGGAGAGGGAGGGAGGAGCCGCAGGCGACGGAAGGGTGAAGGGCGTTGGGAGGAACGGCCTTAGCCTCACTCCCCTCACCCTTCCCACCGCAAGTGCGGCGGGCCCCTTCCCTCTCCCCGGCGGGGAGAGGGAGTTTAGAGGGTCACTTCTTCCGTTTAAAATCCACAGCTACGACGTTCGAGCCGTCTTCGATCGGGACTGCGGTGGGGCCGTCGTTTTCCGCTTCGTCATGGTCGCCGAGCGCGTCGTCCGCACCGTCCTGCGCCTGGAAGCGGAGTTCGAAGCTTACCGCGGGATCCTGGAACGCGGTGATCGCCGAATAGGGGATGACCAGCTTCGAAGGCACCTGGTTGAACGACAGCCCGATCGAGAACCGCTCGTCGTCGACGATGAGGTCCCAATAGCGGTTCTGCATGACGATCGTCATCTCGTCCGGGAAGCGCTCGATCAGGCGCTTCGGGATGTCGACGCCGGGCGCCTGCGTCTTAAAGGTGATGTAGAAATGATGCTCGCCGGGAAGCCCGCCGGCGTCCGCAACGGAGCCAAGCACGCGGCCGACCACGGCACGCAGGGCTTCTTGTACGATCTCGTCGTAGGGAATCAGGCTATCGGGCAGTCCATCGGTCATTTCCCTTGGGTAGCGTCATTCGATTGGCGGTCAAGATTGCATGCGTCGTGGCGCACGTTATGGGAGGTGGCATGCGCACCGCCACGATTACCCGCTCTACCGCCGAGACGGCGATCGACGTCACCGTGAACCTCGATGGGACCGGCGTGTACGACGTCGAGACCGGGGTCGGTTTCTTCGACCACATGCTCGAGCAACTCTCGCGTCATTCGCTGATCGATCTGCGCGTGCGGACCAAGGGCGACCTGCACATCGACGAGCATCATACCGTCGAGGATACCGGCATCGCGATCGGGCAGGCGTTCGCGCAGGCGCTCGGCGACAAGCGCGGCATCACGCGGTACGGCGATGCGCTGTCGCCGATGGACGAGACGCTGACTCGGGTTGCTCTGGATATTTCCGGGCGGCCCTGGCTGGTGTGGAAGGACCTGTTCTCGCAGACGCGCCTCGGCGGCATGGATACCGAGATGTTCGAGCATTTCTTCCACAGCTTCGCGCAGGCGGCCGGCATCACGCTGCACGTCGAGACGCTGTACGGCTCGAACAACCATCACATCGCCGAAGCTGCGTTCAAGGGTGTCGCGCGCGCGTTGCGGACAGCGATCGAGATCGATCCTCGGAAGGCGGACGCGATTCCTTCGACCAAGGGGATGTTGTGACTTCCCCCCTCCCTGGAAGGGAGGGGCCGGGGGTGGGTCGGCCGCTAGGGACGCTCATCACCTGCCAACTGGCCGACCCACCCCCTACCCCTCCCTTCCAGGGAGGGGGGTTATGTTAGCGCTCATCGATTACGGCGCGGGGAACCTGCACTCGGTCGAGAACGCGTTGCGGACGGCCGGGTGTGTCGATCTGGTCGTGACGTCTGACGCGGACGTGGTGGCGAAGGCCGAACGGATCGTGTTGCCGGGTGTTGGGGCTTATGGCGCGTGTGCTGCGGCGTTGCGGGCGGTGCCGGGAATGGTCGAGGCGCTCAACAGACGCGTGCGGGACGAGGCTACGCCGTTTCTCGGGATCTGCGTCGGCATGCAGTTGATGGCCGATGCGGGCGAAGAGATGGGGACGCATGCCGGGCTTGGCTGGGTGCCGGGACGCGTGCGGCGGCTGGAGCCGGGGACGATGGAAGCCAAGGTTCCGCATATGGGGTGGAACGACGTCGTTCCGACCACGCCGCATCCGTTGATCGAGCCGGGCGAGGCGTATTTCCTGCACAGCTTCGCCTTTGAAGGCACCGATGTGCTTGCGACGACCGAGCATGCCGGCGCGGTCACCGCGGCGATCGGTCGCGACACGATGATCGGCGTGCAGTTTCATCCCGAGAAGAGCCAGCGCTACGGCCTGGCCTTGCTCGAACGATTTCTGGAGTGGCGGCCGTGAGCCTGATTATTTTCCCCGCGATCGACCTCAAGGCGGGTCAGGTCGTACGGCTTGCCGAGGGCGATATGGACCGGGCGACCGTCTATGGCGACGATCCCGCCGCGCAGGCGATGCTGTTCGCGGACGCGGGCGCGGAGCATCTGCACGTGGTCGATCTCGACGGCGCATTTGCGGGGGCTTCGGTCAACGGCGATGCGGTACGGTCGATCGTTTCGCAGTTTCCGGGGCATGTGCAGCTTGGCGGAGGCATCCGGACGCGGGCTAGCGTAGAGGGCTGGTTCGATCTGGGTGTGTCGCGCGTCGTAATCGGGACGGCGGCGCTGGAGGACCCCGAGTTCGTCCGCGGCGTGGCGAAGGATTTTCCGGGCGGGATCGTGGTCGCGGTCGACGCTAAGGATGGCATGGTCGCGACCAAGGGTTGGGCGGATGTTTCGACGACGACCGCGGTCGATCTGGCGCGGCGGTTCGAGGATGCTGGGGTGGCGTCTTTGCTGTTCACCGATGTCGGGCGTGACGGGATGCTGAAGGGGTGCAACGTCGAAGCTACCGTCGATCTGGCGCGGGCGGTGGACATTCCGGTGATCGCCAGTGGTGGCGTGAAGGGGATTGCGGAGATCCACGTGTTGGCTTTGCATGTGCGGGATGGCGTCGAGGGCGTGATCACCGGGCGGGCGTTGTATGACGGCCGGCTCGATCTTGCGGCGGCGTTGAGTGTAGCGAAGGCAGCAGGATGATTCACGCGGAGACGCGGAGACGCGGAGATAGTATTTTCGCGCAGAGCCGCGGAGTGTCGCTTGGCGCCGCAGGCAGAGATTTGTTCACGCGAAGGCGCAAAGGCGCGAAGAGTGAGAAGGTAAGTAGGCCCGCTCTTCTGCTCACTCTTCGCGCCTTTGCGCCTTCGCGTGAATCATTCTTAGCGGCTTTGCCGCGTCTCCGCGTCTCCGCGTCTGCGCGTGAACTATTTCTTCGGCTCGGCGCATGACGGTTCGCGCGCGCGTCATTCCGTGTCTCGATGTTGCCGATGGCCGTGTCGTGAAGGGCGTGAATTTCGTCGAGTTGCGTGATGCGGGCGATCCGGTCGAGCAGGCGCGGGCGTATGATGCGGCCGGGGCGGACGAATTGTGCTTCCTCGATATCGGGGCGAGCCATGAAGGTCGGGGTACGATCCTCGACGTGGTGCGACGGACGGCGGCGGTGTGCTTCATGCCGTTGACCGTCGGCGGCGGTGTGCGGACGGCGGACGATGCGCGCGCGCTGTTGTTGGCGGGGGCGGACAAGGTGGCGGTCAATTCCGCGGCGGTCGAGCGGCCGGAACTGGTCGCGGATATCGCCGAGCGGTTCGGTAGCCAGTGCTGCGTGGCCTCAGTCGATGCGCGGCGGTCCGGGGACGGCTGGGAAGTGTTCACGCATGGCGGCCGGCGGGCGACCGGGATCGACGCGATCGCCCATGCCCTGAAGCTTGCCGAACTCGGAGCGGGCGAGTTGCTCGTCACCTCGATGGACCGCGACGGGACGCGCAGTGGCTATGACCTCGACCTGATCCGGGCGATTTCGGACCGCGTCGGCGTGCCGGTGGTCGCGAGTGGCGGGGTCGGCGGGCTCGCCGATCTGGTCGCGGGCATCCGCGACGGGCATGCGAGCGCGGTGCTGGCGGCGTCGATCTTCCATTTCGGGCAGGCGTCGATCGGCGACGCGCATGCCGCGCTGGCGGCTGCAGGGATCCCGGTTCGTTCGCCGGTTCGCCCTCCACGGTACCATCCGGCCTGATCCGATGATCGCCCTGCCCGTCCTCGCGGTGCAGTCGGGGCATAGCGGCATCGTTCATCCGCGGACCAGGCCGGAACTGTCGGACATCGCGCTCTTTGGGTTTGCCGCGGTCGGCGTGTGGCTGGTGCGGCGGGCGTTGCGCAAGCGGTTTGCCAAGAGCAAACCGGCCGCGAAGGATTGACCCGCCCTCTCCGCTGCGTCAGCACGCAGCGTATGGACCCCGTATTCGACCGCCTCGAGGCGACCATCCGCGCGCGTCGCGATGCGCCCGCCGACACCTCCTATACTGCGAGCCTGTTCGTCAAGGGCCGCCCGAAGATCGCGCAGAAGCTCGGCGAGGAAGCCGTCGAGACGGTGATCGCGGCATGCTCGGGCGACGAGGCGAGCATCGTGCCGGAAGCGGCGGATCTGATGTTTCATCTCGCCGTGTTGCTGGCAGATGCGGGGCTCAGTCTTGACGATGTGCGGGCTGAACTGGAACGGCGCGAGGGTGTCGGCGGACTGGTCGAGAAGGCTGGGCGGGCGGGGTAAACCCTTCGTGCCGGGCTGCTTTCGGCACTTACGGAACGACACAGTGTTGGGCGCTAAGTTTGCGGAACGACGGTCCCCGACCGAGTGGGCGATTACTCCCCTCCGACTTGCAGACCTTGTTTCCCCGCGAAGGCGGGGATCCAGACTGGGCTCCCGCCTTCGCGGGAGAACAAGGACGTGGTGGTGACCGCGTTGGCGTTTATGTCCGATCAAGATGGCACCGAACCAGTCTGAGGCGACGGCGGCGGTCGAGTGCCGGTTGGCCGGCGAACTCGCTCCCCTGCCGCTTGCGGGAGGGGTCGGAGGAGGGCATGAGGCACACGCTCCGTCGGGATCGGGAGGGCCAAGCCCCTCCCCTAAACCCCTCCCGCAAGCGGGAAGGGAATCTATGCCGATCGACGCCACCCAGCTCTATGACGACCAGAACATCTTCGCGAAGATCCTGCGCGGCGAGATCCCGTCGAAGCGGGTGTACGAAGACGACGTCGCGATCGCGTTCCACGACATCAATCCGCAGGCGCCGACGCATCTGCTCGTGATCCCCAAGGGCGCGTACGTGTCGTGGGACGATTTCTCCGCGCGGGCGCCCGATGTGGAGATCGCCGGGTTCATTCGCGCAGTCGGTGCCGTGGCGCGGGCCGCTGGGCTGGTCGAGCCGGGCTATCGTCTGCTCGCCAACATCGGCCAGGACGGGCACCAGGAGGTGCCGCATCTGCACGTTCATGTCTTCGGCGGGCGTCCTCTGGGTCCGATGCTCACGCGATAGGGCAGCTTTCGGCCACTAAAGGATTGCACGTAATAAAATTGCCATTAGGCTCGCGGGATTGAGCAAGGGGGCCTTCTGACCGGGCCCCTGTAATCCCCGGGGGGTACCGAATTGATTTTTGGTCGCGTGAAATCACTGGACGCCATCCTGGCGACGGCGGAGAAGAAATCGCTCCACCGATCGCTGGGCGCGTTCCAGCTTACCATGCTCGGCATCGGCTGCGTGATCGGGACGGGCATCTTCGTGCTGACGTCCGCCGCCGCGCAGAAGGCCGGGCCGGGCATGATCCTGAGCTTCATCGTCGCCGGCGCAGTCTGCGTCGTCGCGGCACTCTGCTATGCCGAGATCGCGGCAATGGCACCGGTCGCCGGCTCCGCCTACACCTATACCTATTCCGTGATGGGCGAGCTGCTCGCCTGGACCGTCGGCTGGGCCCTGATCCTCGAATATGCCGTCGCCGCCAGCGCCGTGTCGGTCGGGTGGTCCGGCTATTTCTCGGGCTCGATCCTGCGAGAAACGTTCGGGATAGACCTGCCGCTCTGGCTGGCAGCGGGGCCGTACGTGCCCGGCGGGTTCATCAACCTGCCCGCGGTCGTCATCTCGCTGCTCGTCACGTGGCTGCTGATGATCGGCACCACGGAGAGCGCCCGCGTGAACGCGGTGCTGGTGACGATCAAGGTCGTCGCGCTGACCGCGTTCGTCGCGCTGACCCTGCCCAAGACGCATGGCGGTAATTTCGAACCGTTCCTTCCCACCGGCATCCTCGGCAGCAACGGCCTCGGTGTGGTCGGTGCGGCGGCGACGATCTTCTTCGCCTATGTCGGCTTCGATGCGGTTTCGACCGCCGCGGAAGAGACCAAGGATCCGCAGCGCAACGTACCGATCGGCCTGATCGCGTCGCTCGGCATCTGCACCGTGTTCTACATGCTGGTCGCGGCGGGCGCGATCGGGACGATCGGTGGTCAGCCACTGTTCGATGCGGCGGGCGTACCGTTCACGACGGGCTCGCCCGAACTGGCGCGCGCCTGCCTTATTCCTGCAAATGCGCAGGCTCTGGTGTGTTCGAACGAGGCGCTGGCGCACGTGCTGCGCCAGATCGGCTATGCGAACGTCGGCAACTGGATGGGCTATGCGGCGGGGCTCGCGCTGCCGTCGGTGATCCTGATCCTGATGTTCGGCCAAACCCGCATCTTCTTCGTGATGAGCCGCGACGGCCTGTTGCCGGAAGTGCTGAGCCGCGTGCATCCGAAGTGGAAGACGCCCTATATCGTGACCGCGATCACCGGCGTGTTCGTGGCGTTCGCCGCGGCGTTCCTGCCGGTCGGCCAGCTGGCGGACATCGCCAATGCGGGCACGTTGTACGCGTTCATGATGGTCGCGATCGCGCTGCTGATCCTGCGCAAGCGCGAGCCGAACCGGCATCGTCCGTTCCGCACGCCGGCCGCCTGGATCGTCGCGCCGCTGACGATCGTCGGCTGCATCGGGCTGTATTTCTCGCTGCCGTACGAGGCGATGGCGGTGCTGCCGATCTGGGGCGCGGTCGGGCTCGTGATCTACTTCCTGTACGGCTACCGGAAGAGCTATCTGGGTCGCGGGATGGCCGATGGCGGCGAGACCGACATCGACATGGCGCCGCCCGGCGCGCACTGAGACCGGACGCGAAAAGGGCCGCGGGAGGAAACTCCCGCGGCCCTTTTTTTGTGTCTCGTCACCAAAGCTTGTTCTCCCGCGAAGGCGGGAGCCTAGTCTGGGTCCCCGCCTGCGCGGGGACACAAGCTTGGGTCAGCCGATGTGCTTGGCGGCGAGCGCCTTCATGTCGACCATCGGGCGGGCGCCGACATGGCTGATGATCTCGGCCGCGCAGACTGCACCGAGCTTCAGCGATGCGTGCAGGTCGTAGCCCTGCGCCTGGCCGTGGAGGAAGCCCGCTGCGAACAGGTCGCCGGCCCCGGTGGTGTCGACGACCTTGGCGATCGGCTCGGCCTTCACTTCGGCGCGATTGCCGTTCTGGATCGCGCAGGCGCCGTGCTCGCCGCGGGTGACGACCAAAGTGGGGACCTGGGCCGAGATCTTGGCGACGGCGGCGTCGAAGTCGTCGGTCTCGGCGAGGGCGGCGAGTTCGCTCTCGTTGGCGAAGAGGATGTCGATCAGGCCGTCGCTCAGCAGCTGGCGGAAATCGGCGCCATGGCGCGAGATGCAGAACACGTCGCTGAGCGTGAACGCGACCTTGCGCCCTGCCCCGCGTGCGCAATCGATCGCGGCGCGCATCGCGGCGCGTGGCTCTTCGGGATCCCAGAGATAGCCTTCGAGATACAGGATCGCGCTGTCGGCGATCATCGCGGTGTCGATCGCGGCGGCGGGGAGGAATTGCCCTGCGCCGAGGAAGGTGTTCATCGTGCGCTGGCCGTCGGGGGTCACGAAGATCAGGCAGCGGCCGGTGGTCGGCGCACCTTCGCGGACCGGGGTGGCGAATTCGATGCCGATGCTGCGGACGTCGTGCGCGAAGACCTGGCCGAGCTGATCGTCGGCGACCTGGCCGATGAACCCGCATTTACCGCCGAGCGCGGCAATGCCGGCGACGGTGTTGGCGGCGGAGCCACCGGAGATTTCCATGCCCGGGCCCATCTTGGCGTAGAGCGCGTCGGCGTCCTCCGACGAGAACATGAGCTGCATCGAGCCTTTGGCGACACCGATCTCTTCGATGAACGCGTCGTCGGCGGTGCTGAGGATGTCGACGATGGCATTGCCGATCGCGACGACGTCGTAAGTGGGTGTGCTCAAGGGGGAACTCCGGGGATGCGGGAAAGCCTTGCCGTAAATGGCGGGGGGGATTGGTGCAACTGGTGTGGGGATGAGGGGGCGTACGGAGGCGGGGCCTGTGGAGCTGCCGGAGCGGATGCCGTCCCGATAAGCACCACCCCGGCGGAGGCCGGGGCCCAATTGGAAAGGTGGTCGTAACGGAGCGCCGCGTTACGTCATTGGCGTCCCCCATTTGGGCCCCGGCCTTCGCCGGGGTGGTGGTTTTTGGTTGCTGGTTTCCGCGATCTAATCGGTTCTAGCCGTCGCGGCTGTTCTCGCGGTTACGCGGTTCTCGCGGTTACGGCGATGTTGTGGGATTGGTCGCTCCATGCGCGCATTGCAGCACCGCACTCTGCTGTTCCCTCGCGAACGCGGGGGTCTAGGGTCTCGGACGGTGTCTGTGGTTTAGCTGGCCCCCGCGTCCGCGGGGGAACGGGTAAGCGAGGTGCTGCGCTCCATCATCGGGAAACCCGCGTTGACCTTCCATCGACGCAGCGCCATCCAGAGCCGATGCTCCGTGCCCTTACCCTCTCGCTCGGCCAACTCACCGACCCGCCCGTTCTGCGCGTGTTCGTGAAGTCGATGCTGACCACGCTGTTCGTCTTCGCGCTGCTCGGCGTCGGTACGTGGTGGGGCACGCAAGCCGCGTTGGCCGCGTGGCTTAACTGGCATGCCGACGGCCTCGCCGCGGCGTTCGCGCTGTTCGTCACGATCCTGGCGCTGTGGCTATTGTTCCGCGCGGTCGCGATCGCCGTAGTCGGGATCTTCGCCGACGAGGTGGTCGCGGCGGTCGAGGCCCGGCATTATCCCGAAGCCCTGCGCACCGCCCGCCCCGTGCCCTTCGCGCGCAGCCTCGCCATGGGGCTCCGCTCGGCGGGTCGCGTCGTTCTCGTCAATTTGGTGATGCTGCCGGTCTACATCGCGCTGCTTGTCACCGGGGTCGGCACGGCGGCCGCGTTCTTCGTCGTGAATGGCTGGCTGCTCGGGCGCGATCTCGGCGACATGGTGGCGGCACGGCATATGGATGCGGCGGCGATGCGGGGCTGGCGTGCGACGACCAAGAGCGGGCGGTTCGTGCTGGGGCTTGCGAACACCGGGCTGTTCGTGGTTCCGGTCCTCAACATCGCCGCGCCGGTTCTCGGCGCGGCGATGGCGACGCATTACTTCCACGCCCGATATTCTCGCAAAGGCCGGCCATGACGCGATTGACCACTATAGCCGTCGCGGTGGCGCTCGGCGGCGGACTGGCGGGCTGCGCGGCCCCGGTCGCCAAGCCCGCCGTTGGACGCCCGGCGATCCCCTATACGAGCGTCGGCCTCGAACGCGTGCTGGGCCAGGACGCCGCCGGCTTGACCAAGCTGTTCGGCCAACCCGATGCCGACGTGCGTGAGGGCTCGGCACGAAAACTCCAGTTCCAGAGCGGGATCTGCGTGCTCGACGCGTATTTGTATCCCAAGGGATCCGACGCCCCCCGCGTCACCTACCTCGACGCCCGCGAACCCGACGGCAGCACGATCGACCGCGCGAGTTGTGTCGCCGCGCTGACTAGGCGCGAGGGGGGCAAGTAGCGGCAGGCATCGCCCAGAGTCCCGACATTCAAGCGCCTCGGGATATTCTCACAAGCGGTCGTTCATTCAGATAGCAGCTAATTGCCTGCGAAGGCGGCCTGAGCAGGCAACCAGTCGGGGAGCTAATTACCGCGCCTGCCTTGGCAACTGCGCCAATGAGAGGATATCTAGCGCACGTACTGTAGGCGAGTTAGGTACAGCGCCGTTCGGGAACGAGTGATCCTGCCGGCAAGCGCGAGTCGCCAAGAATAGCGCAAGCCTTTCGACGCACATAAGCTTCGTGGGTAGCGGTGAGCTTGCCACCATCTTGTTCTAACAGGGAGTCTGCTTCAGCACGTAAGGCAATAGCACGTTCCAGCTTGTTTGCTCGCATAGTCGGTGTCTCTGAAAGACCAAGTCTACCAGTCGTGCTAGGAAGCAACATGCTGTAATTAGGACCGTTCATGCTCATGGCGGGGCCCGTAATCTGTGCGGAAGCCGGGACTGTCACCAACACAAAAGCTAAGCCAATCAGAGTCCTCATTTTGAGCGCCCTTCCTAGATGGACCGTATCAAATAACCCTAGTCCTAAAATCACTAGAACTGAGATTGGTTGCGACAGGCGGGGAACGTTATGCCCAAACCCTGCCATTCCCAAGCTCCCAATAATACCAGTCAAAACGGTAGGCCCGCAATGTCGGTTATTGCCACCTGCCTTCTCGAAACAGCTCTTCCGCTAACCTCTCCATCACGGACGTCGCTTGATCGTCACGCGTCTACGCCGCGCAGGTCCATTCGGCGATGACGGAGTCGTCGACTTCCTGGGGTAGACGGCGGCGGCGCTCGGTCCGACAGCGTAGGTCGTCGAGCCGGGCCAGTGCCCATATCGCCGCGCCTCGGATCGAGGGGGCGGGGTCGTCGAGCAACGCGGCGACCGCAGCGACCAGCGCCGGATCGCCGCTGTTACCCGCCGCGATCAGGGCGTTGCGGATCATCTTGGTGCGGCCGATGCGCTTGATCGGGGAGCCGGCGAAGACCGTGCGGAAGGTAGCGTCGTCGAGCGCGAGGATGTCGGCGAGTTCGGGCGCGACCAGTTCCGCGCGGGGGTGGAAGGCAAGGTTCGCGTTGGCGGCAACGGCGAACTTGTTCCAGGGGCACACGGCGAGGCAATCGTCGCAGCCGTAGATGCGGTTGCCGATCGCGGCGCGGAACTCGTGCGGGATCGGGCCGGCATGCTCGATCGTGAGGTAGGAGATGCAGCGACGGGCGTCGAGCTGGTACGGCCGTGGGAAGGCCGCGGTGGGACAGGCGGTCTGGCAGGCGTCGCAACTGCCGCAGGTGTCGACCCCGCCGCGGTCCGGCTCCAGGTCGAGCGTCGTGTAGATCGCGCCGAGGAACAGCCAGCTGCCATGCTCCCGGCTGACGAGATTGGTGTGCTTGCCCTGCCAGCCCAGCCCGGCGGCTTCGGCAAGTGGCTTCTCCATGACCGGGGCGGTGTCGACGAACACTTTCAGGTCGAACGGCGGCAAATCGCGCCCGGCTTCCTGCGCCAACCAGCGGCCGAGCGCCTTCAATTGGCGTTTTACGACGTCGTGATAATCCGGGCCCTGCGCGTAGACCGAGATGCGCCCCACCCCGCCCTCGTCCGCCAGCCGCAGCGGATCGTCCTTCGGGGCGTAGCTCATGCCGAGCGCGATCACGCTGCGGACCTCGGGCCAGAGGCCGGCGGGGCTCTCGCGGTGGTGCTTGCGCTCCTCCATCCAGATCATGTCGCCGTGCCGCCCATCCGCGAGCCATTGGTGGAGCCGTTCGCCGGCACGTGGCGCTGCATCGGCGTGCGCGATTCCACAGGCCGCAAAACCCAATTCGGCCGCCTTGGCCTTAAGTCGGTGTTCCAGCTTGTCTTGCGCCACGTCCGACCGCTACCACGACGTCACCCTCGGGAGGAAGATTGCGCGTGAACGATGAATGGGCGGTCACTGCGAGCGGGATCGTGAAGCGGTTCGACGATCGGCGCGTGGTCGATGGGGTGGATATCATGGTGCCGCGCGGCTCGGTGTACGGCGTGCTCGGGCCCAATGGCGCGGGCAAGACGACGACGCTGCGCATGCTGCTCGGGATCATCGAGCCCGACGAGGGATCGCGCACGCTGCTCGGCTACGACAATCCGCGCGAGGCGAGCGACCGGGTCGGCTATCTGCCCGAGGAGCGCGGGCTGTATCCGGCGATGAAGGCGCGCGAGGCGATCGCGTTCCTGGGGGCGTTGCGCGGGCTCGACTGGAAGACCGGCCGCGAGCGTGCGGTGGTGCTGATGGAGGCCGCTGGCCTTGGCCATGCGGTCGACGAGAAGATCCGGAAATTGTCGAAGGGCATGGCGCAGCTGGTGCAGCTGCTCGGATCGGTGGTGCATCAGCCCGATCTGCTCGTGCTGGACGAGCCGTTTTCGGGGCTCGATCCGGTCAACCAGGAGCGGCTCGAGGCGCTGATCCTCGCCGAGCGGGACCGCGGCGCGACGATCCTGTTCTCGACGCACATCATGAGCCATGCCGAGCGTCTGTGCGACCGGCTGGCGATCATTGCCGGCGGCAAGCGGCGGTTCGAGGGGACCGTGGCGGACGCGCGCGGAATCCTGCCGCAGCGTGTGCATTATACGCCGCATCGGCCCGATCAGGCGATCCGCGGCGTGTTGCCGGCGGATGCCGTGGCGGACGGGGATAGCTGGCGGTTCGAACTGCCGAACGAGGGGATCGAGAGTTTGCTCGTGAGGTTGATCGACGCGGGGTACGGGATTTCGGGGCTGTCGATCGAACGGCCCGGGCTGCATGAGGCGTTCGTCCGGATCGTCGGCCAGCATGGCGACGTCGCGCAGGAGCAGGCGGCATGACGCGCTTCCGTCGGACGCTCCGCCAGACCTTCACGATCGCGCGGCGCGACTTCATCGCTACCGTCTTCACGCCGATCTTCCTGCTGTTCCTGTTCGCGCCGGTCATCATGGGATCGTTCGGCGCGATCGGTGGGCTGGGCGCGGCGAGCGTCAGCGGCGGTGCGCAGGACAAGACGCGGATCATCGCGATCGTCCCCGCCTCCACCGCGCGGCCGATCGACGAGGCCGACGCCCGGCTGCGCGGCATGTTCCGCGACGAGGAAGCTCCCCCCGAACTGTCGATCGTCGCACCGACTGCCGATCCGGCAGCGCAAGCGCGCGCGGCATTCGAGACGAAGGACATCGATGCGTCCGCAGTGCTGTACGGCCCGCTCGACGCGCCGCAGATCCTGTACGGTCCGCGAGGGAAGCGCTCGGCGGATTATCTCGGGTTGCTCGCGCAGACGACGCTGGCCGCGCAGAAGCTCGGCGGCACGCTGCCGACGATCGCGGCGACAAAGACGCGGATCACGCGTTCGACCACGTCGGTCGGGGGCCAGCACCAATCCGCCTTCTTCGCGGTGTTCGGGATCTTCTTCCTGACGCTGTTCCTGTCGGGCCAGGTCGTCGGCACGATGGCCGAGGAGCGCAACAACAAGGTGATCGAGGTGCTGGCCGCTGCGGTACCCTTGGAGTCCGTGTTCTTTGGCAAGCTGATCGGGATGTTCGGCGTGGCGGTGCTGTTCGTCGCGTTCTGGGGCACGGTCGTCACGCAGATCACGTCGCTGATGCCCGCCGCCGCCGCGGTCGCGCTGGGCGACCTGACGCCCGCGGTCGGGGGTCCGATGTTCGCGCTGCTGTTCGCAGGCTATTTCAGCATGGCGTACCTGTTGTTGGGGTCGGTGTTCCTCGGCGTCGGCGCGCAGGCGTCGACGATGCGCGAGATCCAGATGCTGTCGCTGCCGATCACGATCCTGCAGGTGGCGATGTTCGGGCTCTCGTCCGCCGCGGTCTCGCGTCCGGGAAGCTGGATCGCAACGTTTGCCGAACTGTTCCCGCTGTCGTCGCCGTTCGCGATGGCCGGGCGTGCGGCGAACGCGCCGGAACTGTGGCCGCATGTCGCGGCGTTGGCGTGGCAGGCCTTGTGGGTGACGATCTTCATCACGGTAGGCGCACGGCTGTTCCGGCGCGGGGTGCTGCAATCGGGCAGTGCGCGGCCGTTCTGGCGGCGGAAGGCGAAAGGGGCGGCGTAGGTTTTGCAAACCTTCCCCGCTCCCTCTCCCGTTCGCCCTGAGCGAAGTCGAAGGGTAAGTCCCGCACACAGGTGCTTCGACTTCGCTCAGCACGAACGAAAATTGTGGCCCTATTGACATAGGTGTCAGCAGAGCCTCTCCTATGGCAAAACACGGGAGAGAGACGATGGCGACTCTGGTGAGAGACGTGACGCAGGATGCGGTCGATCCGCTCGATGTAAGCCGTGCAGAGCTGTACCGCGACGATGTGTGGCAGGCGCCTTTCAAGACGCTGCGGGCCGAGTCTCCGGTCCACTATGTCGAGCATTCCGACTACGGGCCGTACTGGTCCGTCTCGACCTACAAGGGCATCGTCGAGGTCGAGTCGCTCCCCGATCTTTATTCCTCCGAAGCGGGTGGAATCACGATCGCGGATTTCGTCGCCGAGCGCGATGTCCGCATGCCGATGTTCATCGCGCGGGACCGCCCAGTGCATACGGGTCAGCGCCGCACCGTCGCGCCTGCCTTCACGCCGAGCGAAATGACCCGGATGTCAGGCGATATCCGGCGGCGGACCGCGGATATGCTCGACAGCCTGCCGTGGAATACGCCGTTCGACTGGGTCGACACCGTCGCGATCGAACTGACCACACAGATGCTCGCGATCCTGTTCGACTTCCCTTGGGCGGACCGGCGGAAACTGACTTTGTGGTCGGACTGGGCGGGCGATATCGAGATCGTGAAGAACGAGGAACTGCGCGGTCAGCGGCTCGCGCACATGTTCGAATGCGGCTCGTATTTCAAAAACCTCTGGGACGCGAAGATCGACAAGGATCCAACGCCCGACCTGATATCGATGATGATCCATTCGGACGCGATGAGCCACATGGATCACAACGAGTTCATCGGGAACCTCATCCTGCTGATCGTCGGCGGCAACGACACGACGCGCAATTCGATGTCCGCGCTGGCGTACGGCCTGGACAAATTTCCGGAATCGCGTGCGAAACTAGAGGCGGACCCGACGCTGATCCCCAACGCGGTAAGCGAGATCCTCCGCTGGCAGACACCGCTCGCACATATGCGGCGAACCGCAACGGCGGATGCGGAATTGATGGGGCAGCAAATCAGGGCGGGGGACAAGCTCGCGCTCTGGTACATCTCGGCAAACCGCGACGAGAGCGTGTTCGGCGACGATGCAGACGTGATCGTGGTGGATCGGCCGAACGCGCGACGGCATCTGGCGTTCGGGCACGGCATCCACCGCTGCGTCGGCGCACGGCTGGCCGAAATGCAGATCGCGATTTTGCTGGAGGAAATGGCGGCGCGGCGAATGCGGATCAACGTGCTGGCGGAGCCTACGCGGGTCGCCGCGTGCTTCGTGCACGGGTATCGGACGCTGCCGGTCGAAATCAGCAAATACTGACGGCCGACCCCGTCATCCTGGCTCGACCAAGGATACAGAGCCACGCATGGCGCGCCCGATACTCTGGATCCTGACTTTCGTGAGGATGACGGGGCCTGTGTCGCATCCTGTTCGCCGACGGAATCGTACTTATATCATGTCCATGACCAACACGTCCCCAGATCGCCGCGCTTTCCTCACGCTTGCCGGGGCGGGTGTCGCCGGCTTTGCGCTATGGGGATGTTCGTCGCAGCCTGCGCAGGCGGCCGAGCGGTTCGAGGTCAACCTGACCGACGCGCAGTGGCGGAAGAAGCTGTCGCCGGATGCGTATAATACGTTGCGCAAGGAGGGCACCGAGCGGCCCTATTCCAGCCCGCTGAACGGCGAGCATCGCGCGGGGATCTTCTCGTGCGGCGGGTGTGCGTTGCCGGCGTTTTCGTCGAAGACCAAGTTCGAGAGTGGGACGGGGTGGCCGAGCTTCTGGCAGCCGTTGCCTAACGCGGTGCGGACGCGGGTGGATTCGACGCTGGGGATGGCGCGGACCGAGGTGCATTGTCGGCGGTGCGGGGGGCATTTGGGGCACGTGTTCGATGATGGGCCCAAGCCGACGGGCAAGCGGTATTGCATGAATGGCGATGCGCTGACGTTTAGGGCTGCTTGAGGGCGCTCGACCTGAGGTGGCCACCACGTATCTTACTAAGCACGTAAGACTTGTTCTCCCGCGAAGGCGGGAGTCCAGACTGGGCTCCCGCCTTCGCGGGAGAACAAGGTGGCGGACGTAGCGGCTATTGGGAGCTAGCTCGCTCAAATAGTTCTCACACCACCCTCCCCTCAACACCTCCCCGGCGAAGGCCGGGGTCCAGTTGGGAGACGTCGCTAACGGGGGTGGCGCGCTGTTACAGCGACCTTTCCAACTGGGCCCCGGCCTCCGCCGGGGAGGCGTTTATCGGGTTAGATTGCTGCGCTTGGCTGTCCCGGATAGCTCAGGCGTGGCCCAATGGCTATTTGTCGTCGACGTCGGAATAGCCTGGCATCACCCTGCAAAACCCAAACCTCAGTTCGCCTCGTTCACCAGCGTGAAGATGCCGCGGGGATCGGTTGGGCCGTGCTGGATCGTCGCAAGCTGTGCGGCGTTGGCGCGCTGCGTTGCGGTGATGGTGCGGGTGGCGCTGGCCATCTGATACGAGGGCTGCGCATCGAGCGTGTCGCCGGCAGGCGCGTGGCCCGAATAGATGAAGCCCTTGGTCGGATAAGCCGAGGTGCCGAGGCCGCCCTGCGGGCCGTACCAGACCTTGACCATGCTCCAGTCGCCGGCATCGGAAACATCGACCGCGCGGACGTTGGTCTCGACGGCACCGCGACGCGACCAGTTGGCGTGGGTAAGGAGGACTTCGCGGTCGCTGACGACCTTCGAGACCATCGCGACATGGCCGACGCGCATCCGCGAGGTCGGCGAGAAGGCGAGGACGGAGCCGGCCTTCGGGGTGTGGCCGCGCTCGTAGCGACCCTCGGCCTGGCTCCACCAAGTGTTTGCGTTGCCACGGATTTCGATGCCGGACACCGAGCGGGCGAACGTGACACACTGCCAGAACTGGGCTGCTGCCGGTGTGGCCGTCATCAGGCCGCACGATACCACCAGCGCAAAACGCGCTGCTAACGCCTTGAAATTCATCGAGACCCCCCGGCCAAAACCCGTTCGTCACAGTCTGGCTACGGGAGGTTCGAATTAATTGAAACCCGGTCGGGAACCATATCCGACGAAGCGTGTTACCGCGCCGACCAACGCCCCGAACATGGCTCCGTAAGGCTCAGTTCATCAGTTTCCAGCCGGTTATGCGATCCACCGTGACCTGCGTGACCGCATGATAGCCCGGCCGCGCCTTGCCGTAGATGTCCATCGCCAGCTTGTGGCCCCAGTCGCCCGAGTCCATCATCTGCTGGAACAGCGGCGCGACGAACTTGCGCCTCCCCTGCGAGGTCAGGAACTGCTCGGCCGAGGCGTCGGCGGGCGCATAGTGATTGGCAAGTGCGAGTTGCAGCCAGGCGAAGCGGATTTCCGAATTGCCGGTGGTGTTCCAGCCGAACGCGTCGTCGAGCGTCTTCAACCGCTCGGCCGGGAGTTTGCGCGGGAGTTGCGTGATGAAGCGCGTGATCTCCTGCGTGGTCGCTTTTCCGGGAACCGCGGACACCGGTCCACCCGCTGCGTACGCCTTGGCCGCCGCATCGACCGCAGGGAACGCGGCGGACGTTATGTGAACCGCGTTCGCCGGGATGCCGGGTTGGTAGACCCAGGGGTCGACGCCGATCGTCTTCGCCTCCGCGGGGGTCAGCAGCTTCGACTTGAGGTCGGCGAGGAAGCCGGCGCTGGTCTGCGGCTGGAAGGCGTGGCGGTCGAAATAGCTGCGGAGGTATGCGTCCCACCGCGCGCGGCCGACCTGTTTCTCGATCGTACGGAGGAAGGCCGCGCCCTTGTCATAGGCGATCTGCGTCATGCCGTCGTCGGGATCGCGCGAGGCGTCTAGCTCGAGGTGGAGTTGCGTGTCCTTCGCGGCGGGGCCGCCGGCCTCCTTCACCGCGGCGAGCATGTCGGTCCAGGCGAGGTCGGCCTCCATGTCGGCGCGGCGCTTGCCGTAGAGTGCCTCCATGATCCGGTTCTCGAAATAGCTGGTGAAGCCTTCGTTGAGCCAGAAATCGTCCCACGTCGCGTTCGTCACGAGGTTGCCGGACCAGCTGTGCGCGAGTTCGTGCGCGATCAGCGAGACGAGGCTGCGGTCGCCGGCGATCGCGGTCGGCGTGGCGAAGGTGAGCGTCGGGTTCTCCATGCCGCCGAACGGGAACGACGGCGGCAGGACCAGCACGTCGTAGCGGCCCCAGCGATACGGGCCGTACAGACCCTCGGCGGCGGCGACGAACTTCTCCAGCTCGCCGAATTCATACGCGGCCTTGGCGAGCGTCGCGGGTTCGGCCCAGATGCCGGTGCGCGGGCCCGTGGACTTGAACGCGATGTCGCCGACCGCGAGCGCGATCAGGTACGGCGCGACGGGCTTGTCCATCTTGTATGCGAAGGTGCAGCGGTCTGCGGTGCAGGTTTTACCCGCAGCATCGGCGACACGGTCCCCGCTCATCACCGCGGTCAGCTGCTTGGGGACGGCGATCTTGGCTTCCCAGGTCTGGCGGATGCCGGGGGAGTCCTGCGTCGGAATCCAGCTGCGGTTGAGGATCGCCTCGCCCTGGCTGAACAGGAAGGGCTGTTTCTTGCCCGCGGTCTGCGCGGGGGTGAGCCATTGCAGCGCTTTCGCGTCGGGCGACGAGGCGTAGGCGATGCGGATCTTCTTCGCGCCGTTCAGCGTGACGGTCAGCGGTGCGCCGTGGATCTTGTCGACCGCGGCGACTTCATAGGGCAGCGGCTTGCCGGCCATGTCGGTGATGTTGACGATCTTGAGGCCGTTGTCGTCGAGCACGACCTGTTTGGCGCCGGGGGCCGCGAGGATGTCGAGGGTGGCGATGCCGCGGATGACGTGGGTGTCGAAGTCGGCGGCGAGATCTAGCGCGACGTGCGTGACGCGGGCTTCGGTGGGGCGGGCATAGCTGTGCGGGTCGCGTGCGTCGGGGGTGGTGAGGATCGGGGCGATCGTCTGGGCGGCTGCGGGCGATGCGAGGACGAGCGTCAGGGCGGTGGCTAGTGCGGGGATGCGCATGGGAACTCCGATGGTGCCGTTCCAAGGGAAAGGCCAAGCGTCGGTCCTACCGCCCTGCCACTCTCACTGGAAGAGCGGCGGTCATCGTTGTACTCCCCTCCCTGGAAGGGAGGGGTTGGGGGTGGGTTGGCCTATTGGCTGACGAAGCGCTTCCCCAGCGGCCGACCCACCCCCGGCCCCTCCCTTCCAGGGAGGGGTGAAGAGTTAGGGCGTGGTCGTCGGACCCGCTGCCAGCCTTGCCAGCCTTGCTTCGTGCTCCACCCGCCCGAACGGGAAGCGCGAGAAGAAGAACGCCGACACGCAGGCTAGCGCGATGTAGAGCCCCGCGTAGATCAGCGTGAGGCGGTCGATCGTCCCGACCGGCACCGTGCCCGGCGTAGCCTTGGCCGGGAAGCCCGCCACCGCGAGGATCATGCCCGCGAAGAATATCCCGATCCCGCTCGTGCATTTCTGGACGAAGAACGAGCCCGCGAAGAACACGCCTTCGGACCGCCGGCCCGTCTTCGCCTCCGAATCCTCGACCACGTCCGCCATCATCGACGCGCCAAGGATGAACCCGGTGACGTTCGACGCGGTGCCGAGGATGAAGAACCCGAACAGCATCGGCAACAGCGTGGACTCGCCGACCTCCGGAAACACGCCGAGCATGCGCAGCCAATAGGGCGTGGTATTGAGCGCCGCACCGCATAACACCGCGGTCATCGCCGCCTTGGGCTTGCTGGCCGACTTTCCGAGCCGGGGCGCCGCCAGAAATGCGAGAAAGACGCCCGAAAACAACGCGATGGTCAGATATACGAAGGTCGGGCCCTTGAAGCCCCATACGTAGATATAGAGGTAATTCGACATCGCGTAGCTGATGCCCTGGATCGTGTAGGCGCAGACGCCCGCCGCCATGAGGATCGCAAAGGCGCGGTTCTTCACCGTTTCGCGCAGTTCGGCGAAGGAATCGCGCAGGGTCTGGCGGGCGATCGGGGCGTTGGGGAGATGCTTGATCTCGTGGTGCGTGCCGAGCGCCGACACGAGGATCGCGACGCCGATGAGCAGCGCGCCCGCGAGCGCGAAGCCGCTGTAACCGGCGCGGTTGAGCAGGCCATTGGGGAACGCGGCGGTGGGCGCGAGGAAATATTTGTACGCGGACAGCAGCATCAGCAACCCGCCGACCCAGCCGAACAGATAACGATACGCCATGATCCGCGTGCGCTCGTCATAGCCGGAGGTGAGCTCGGGGGTCAGCGCGACCGAGGGGACCTCGTAGCAACTCACCGCGCTGCGCACGAGCACCGCCATCACGAACAGCCAGATCAGCGTCTGCGGCTCCGACATCACCGAGGGCGGGTTCCACAGCAGCAGCCAGCCGATCATGATCGGCAGCGCAGATGCGTACATCCACGGATGCCGCCTGCCCCACTTCGTCCGCGTGCGATCGGAGAAGAAGCCGACCGCCGGGTCGACGAACGCGTCGATCAGCAGCGCCATCATGATGACGAGGCCGACGGTGGCGGAGGGCAGCCCGACGACCTGATTGTAGAACAACAGCAGGAACGTGCCGAACCCGGCGTCCTTCACCCCGTAAGCTACCGCGCCGAAGCCGTAGCTCGCCATCGTGCCGTTCGAGAGGCGGCGGCCCTGAGCGCTCATGACGCGGCGGTCATTTCAGTTTGTCGAGAATTGCGAACAGCGAGGGTTGCGCAGGGTCCCAGCTCGGCCGCGTGCCGATCGTCATGCCCCCGTCGACCAGGATGTGCGTGCCGGTGATGAAGCTCGCATCGTCGCTGGCGAGGAATGCGACCGCGGCGGCGATGTCGTCGCCGGTGCCGGGGCGGCGGATCGGCTGTGCGTCGGCGGCGATATGCGCGATCATCGCGTCGGCTTTGGTCGTCTTCGCTTCGTCGAGATCGAGCGTGCGCGTGAAGATGTTGGTGACGATGAAGCCGGGCACGACCGCGTTCACGCGGATTCTGTGCTGCGCGAGATCCGCGGCGGCTTGCTTGGTGAGGTGGAGGACGCCGGCCTTGGCGGTGGCATAGGCGGTCGGTGCGTAGCCTGTGCCGAGCGCGGACACCGACGAGGTATTGACGATCGCGCCGCCGCCGCGCTTGGCCATCAGTGGCGCTGCGTAGCGAATGCCGAGTGCGACCGAGCGGAGCAGGAGCGCTTGGGTGCGGTCCCAGTCCTCGGGGGAAATTTCACCGATCGGATCGCGTGAGCCGCCGGCGCCGGCGTTGTTGAACAGGATGTCGAGCCCGCCTGCATCGTCGGCGGCCTGCATCAGCGCCTCGATGTCATCCGCTTGCAGCACGTCGGTGCGCTGGAAGATGATGCGGCCGCCGGATGCGTCGGCGATCGTGTGGCCACCGGCTTCGTCGATGTCGCCGATCAGGACGGTGGCGCCTTCGTCGGCGAGTCGGAGCGCGGTCGCTCGGCCGATACCGGACGCGCCGCCGGTCACGACGGCACGCTTGCCTGAAAACCTCACACGCACTCTCCTGCTCTTTTTTGCGAGCATAGTATGGCATTCGCTACCGTCAATCTATGCTGGTTAGAAGAACGGGTTTGCAGCGGGCGTCGCTCGGCGATACCAAGCGGCCAAACATTCGGAGGATGCGTGATGGATACGACCAACCTGTTCCGGCTTGACGGCCGCGTCGCGCTGATCACCGGCGGCAGCCGCGGGATCGGCAAGATGATCGCCGCCGGCTTCATCGCGCAGGGGGCGAAGGTGTATATCTCGTCGCGCAAGGCCGATGTCTGCGAGGCGGCCGCCGCGGAACTCGGGCCGAACTGCATCTCGTTGCCGCAGGACGTCTCGACGGTAGCGGGGTGCAAGGCGCTGGCCGCGCAGTTCGCCGAGCATGAGGGCAAGCTCGATATCCTCGTGAACAACGCGGGCGCGGCGTGGGGCGTGCCGTTCGAGGAGTTTTCGGAAGTCGGCTGGGACAAGGTCATGGACCTCAACGTGAAGTCGCCGTTCTTCCTGACGCAGGCGCTCCATGCGGCGTTGAAGGCGTCGGGATCGCGGGAGCGGCCGGCGAAGGTGATCAACATCACGTCGATCGACGGGCAGCGGCTGAACCCGTGGGAGACGTACAGCTATCATGCGTCGAAATCGGCGCTGATCTACCTGACCAAGCGGATGGCGGCGCGGCTGGTGACCGATTCGATCAACGTGACCTCGATCGCGCCGGGGGCGTTTGCGAGCGACATGAACAAGGCCGCGCGGGATCATGGCGATGCGGTGGCGCAAGGGATTCCGGCGAAGCGCGTCGGGGTGGACGAGGATATGGCGGGCGCCGCCATCTACCTGGCGAGCCGTGCGGGGGATTATGTGATCGGCGAGACGATTACGGTGGATGGTGGCCTGGTGCACGCGTCGCTGGGGACATCGATCGACGCATAATCTTCTTTCCCTCGCCCCTTCGGGGAGAGGGAGGGAGGAGCGCTTGCGACGGAAGGGATAGGGGCGTTGGGATGAACCGTCCCGAGTCTCACTCCCCGCTCCCTTCCCACGGCAAGCGCCGCGGGCCCCTTCCCTCTTCCCGTAGGGGCGAGGGAGTTAGCGGGCGATACCTCCTGCTGCGAGGACGGCCAGCGTAACCAGTTCGCTCGCCGTGCTGCTCATCGGGGCGACCTGGACGGGCTTTTCCATGCCGATGAGCATTGGGCCGATGACTGAGTCCCCGCCCAGTTCGCGGAGCAGCTTGGCCGAGATATGCGCCGACTGGAGCCCCGGCATGATCAGGACGTTCGCCGGGCCGGAAAGCCGCGCGAAGGGGTAGTTCGCCAGTTGCTTCGGGTTCAGCGCGACGTCCGGCGCCATCTCGCCTTCGTATTCGAACCCGACCTGCCGCCCATCCAGCACCGTCACTGCATCGCGGATGTTGTCGAGCCACTCCCCCTTCGGATTACCGAAGTTCGAATAGCTCAGGAACGCCACGCGGGGCTCATGCCCCATCCGCCGCGCAACCGCCGCGGTCTGTTCCGCGAAGTCAGCCAGTTGCTCGGCAGTGGGCCGCTCGTTGACCGTGGTGTCGGCGATGAACACCGTGTGGCTCTGCCCGACCAGCAGATGAATACCGAACGGCGTCTTCCCCGCGACCGGATCGATCACGCGCCGGATCTGGCGCATCGTCTCGCCGTAGGTGCGCGTGATACCGGTGATCATCGCGTCGCCTTCGCCGAGCTGGAGCAGCAGCGCGCCGAAGATGTTGCGGTCCTGGTTGACCATCCGCTCGCAATCGCGGCGCAGATATCCGCGACGTTGGAGCCGCGAATACAGGAAGTCGACCATCCGCGGCACCAGCGGCGAGACGCGGCTGTTGTGGAGTTCGAAGCTTTCCGGGTCGGTGACTCCCAGCGCGCGCAACCGCTCGGGCACGTCGTCGCGACCGACCAGCACCGGGGTGCCGTAGCCGCCTTCCTTGAAGGCGATGGCGGCGCGGAGAACGACTTCCTCCTCGCCCTCCGCGAAGATCACGCGCTTCGGGTGCGCGCGGGCGCCTTCATAGGCCATCGAGAGGACCGAGGTGGTCGGGTTGAGGCGGGCCCTCAACGAGTGGCGATAGGCTTCGATATCGAGGATCGGCTTGGTCGCGACGCCCGAGGCCATCGCCGCCTTCGCGACCGCGACGGGGACGACTTCCATCAGCCGCGGATCGAACGGCGCCGGGATGATGTAAGCGGGGCCGAAGCTGTGGCTGACGCCGTAGGCGGCCGCGACTTCCTCGGGGACGCGTTCGCGGGCGAGTTCGGCGATCGCGTTGGCGGCGGCGATCTTCATCGCGTCGTTGATCCCCGTCGCGCGCACATCGAGCGCACCCCGGAAGATGAACGGGAAGCCGAGCACGTTGTTGACTTGGTTCGGATAATCCGAACGCCCGGTCGCGACGATCGCATCGGGGCGCGCGGCCATCGCCAGTTCGGGGCGGATCTCCGGCTCGGGGTTGGCCATCGCGAAGATGATCGGCGCAGGGGCCATGTCCTTGACCATCTCCGGCGTCAGCGAGCCCGCTGCGGATAGCCCCAGGAACACGTCGGCCCCGACCAGCGCCTCGGTCAGCGTGCGCGTCTCGGTGACCGCGGCATGCGCGGACTTCCACTGGTCGACGCCGTCGCGGCCCTGGTAGATCACGCCCTTGCGATCGCACAGGATCACGTTGTCGCCGCGCACGCCCATCGCCTTGACGAGCTCGGTGCAGGCGATCGCCGCGGCGCCGGCGCCATTGACGACGATCTTGACCTCGGACAGCTTCCGCCCGGTCAGCAAACACGCGTTGATCAGGCCGGCGGCGGTGATGATCGCGGTGCCGTGCTGATCGTCATGGAAGACCGGGATGTTCATCCGCTCGCGCAGCGCCTGCTCGATGATGAAGCATTCGGGCGCCTTGATGTCCTCGAGATTGATCCCGCCGAACGTGGGCTCCATCAGTTCGACCGCGTCGATGAAACGGTTCACGTCCTCGGTCTTCAGCTCGATATCGATCGCGTCGACATCGGCGAAGCGCTTGAAGAGCACCGCCTTGCCTTCCATCACCGGCTTCGATGCGAGCGGTCCGAGATTGCCCATGCCGAGGATCGCGGTGCCGTTCGAGATGACCGCGACGAGGTTTCCCTTCGCGGTATAATCATAGACGGTGGCGGGATCGTCGTAGATCGCCTGCACCGGCACCGCGACGCCGGGCGAATAGGCGAGCGCGAGATCGCGCTGCGTCGCCATCGGCTTCGACGCGATGATCTCGATCTTTCCCGGGCGGCCTTCCGAGTGGAAGAGCAAGGCTTCGCGTTCGGAGAATTGGAGCGTTTCGTCGGACATGGGCGGGGGCCTCGCACGGTCGTTGGGATCTGGGAGACCTTCTAAGCAGGTGGTCGCCGTTCGTCACCCCGGACACTTCGCCCTAGTGGGTGGCCGCCGCCTACCAACACCACCCCGGCGAAGGCCGGGCCCCAAGTGGCAAGGCCGAAGTAACGACGGACCGCGCTCTGTTATTACCGTCCCTCAATTGGGCCCCGACCTCCGCCGGGGTGGTGATAGTGCGGGGTGGTGACAACGTCCTTCTCCCCCTCGGGGAGAAGGTGGCGCGCATGCGCCGGATGAGGGGCGGTTGGGGGTGCGCGCCCGAGCCTCACTCCCCTCACCCTCCCACGCTTCGCGCGGGCCCCTCCCTCTCCCCCGAGGGGAGAGGGGTTTTATGAGGCCGGGCTTTTCGCTACCCGCCGCTGATGTTGCATCCCGCCCCTACCCCCATGATGACGCAGTATCTCGGCCTGAAGGCGGAGGCGCAGGATTGCCTGTTGTTCTACCGGATGGGCGATTTCTTCGAATTGTTCATGGACGATGCGCGGATCGCGGCGGCGGTGCTCGACATCGCGCTGACATCGCGCGGCGAGCATGAGGGCAAGCCGATCCCGATGTGCGGCGTGCCGGTGCATGCGGCGACGGTGTATCTGCAGCGACTGATCAAGGCCGGCCACCGCGTGGCGATCGCCGAGCAGGTCGAGAGCCCCGCGGAGGCGAAGGCGCGCGGCGGATCGAAGGCGCTCGTCGCACGCGCGATCGTCCGGGTGGTGACGGCGGGGACGCTGACCGAGGAGGCGTTGCTCGACGCGCGCTCGGACAATTGGTGCGTGGCGATCGGTGAGGCGGGCGGGTCGGTGGCGATCGCGGCGGCGGACGTGTCGACCGGACGGTTCGAGATCGTCGAGGTTGCGGGCGACGCGGTCGAGGCGGAACTGGCGCGGCTTGGGGCGGCCGAGGTTGTCGCGTCAGAGGCTAGCGCTTTCGAGGATTCCGCTACCACGCTGCGGCCGAAGATCGACTTCGACAGCGGCGCTGGCGAGGCTCGGCTCAAGCGAGTGTACGGCGTTGCGACGCTCGACGGGTTCGGGCAGTTCGGGCGCGCGGGGCTGGCCGCGGCGGGCGGGCTGGTCGCGTATCTGGAGCATAATGCGAAGGGCGCGATGCCCTTCCTCCGCCCGCCGCGGATAGGTCGGGCGGCGGAGACGATGGCGATCGATGCCGCGACGCGGGAGAGCCTGGAGCTGACCTGCACGACCGGTGGCGTGCGGAAAGGGAGTTTGCTCGATGCGGTCGACCGGACCGTGACGGGGGCCGGCGCGCGGCTGCTGGGCGCCGATCTCGGCGCGCCGTTGATGGATAAGGCTGCGATCGATGCGCGGCTCGATCTGGTCCGGTTGTTCCATGACGATCAGGCGGCGCGGGAGAAGTTGCGGTCGACGTTGCGCGCTTTGCCGGACATCGGCCGCGCGCTCGGGCGACTGGCGGCGGGGCGTGGTGGCCCGCGCGATCTGGGGCAGTTGCGCGATGGGCTCGACGGCGCGTGGAGCCTTGGCGAGCGGATGGACGCGATCGTCGATCCGCCGGTGCTGTTGCGGGAGATCGCGCCAAGATTGCGTGGCCATGGCGCGCTGATCGACCTGCTCAAGCGCGCGCTGGTGCCGTCGCCGCCGATCGAGGCATCGGACGGCGGATATATCGCGGCGGGCTATGACGCGGCGCTCGACGACCTGCGCGATGCGGGCGCTGGTGGGCGACGCGCGATCGCCGCGCTGGAGGCGGAGTTCCGGGCCTCGACCGGCGTCACCGCGCTGAAGATCCGGCATAACGGCGTGCTCGGCTATCATGTCGAGGTCCCGGCGCGGGCGGCGGATCCTCTGATGAAGCCCGAGAGCGGCTTCACGCATCGCCAGACGCTGGCCGGCGTGGTGCGGTTCAATACGCCTGCCCTGCACGAGGTCGCGGCGAAGGTGTCGCAGTCCGGCGCACATGCGCTCGCGGCGGAGGCGGCGCATCTGGAGGAGCTAACCGCGCAGGCTCTGGCCGGGGGCGAGGCGATTGCGGCGACGGCGGATGCATTGGCGCGGTTGGACGTGGCCGCCGGGCTAGCGGAGCGTGCCGCGGAAGGTGCCTGGGCGCGGCCGTCGCTGGTCGATCATGCCTGCTTCGAGATCGAGGGCGGGCGGCATCCGGTGGTCGAGGCCGCGGTCGCGAAGTCGGGCGACCGGTTCGTCGCCAACGACTGCAACCTGTCGGAAAGCTCGCGATTGTGGCTCGTCACCGGGCCGAACATGGGCGGTAAGTCGACCTTCCTCCGCCAGAACGCGCTGATCGCAGTCCTCGCGCAAGCCGGGTCGTACGTGCCCGCAACCAAGGCCACCCTCGGGCTGGTCGACCGGCTGTTCAGCCGCGTCGGTGCATCCGACAACCTCGCGCGCGGTCGGTCGACATTCATGGTCGAGATGGTCGAGACCGCGGCGATCCTCGCGCAGGCGACGCCGCGGTCATTCGTGATCCTCGACGAGGTCGGCCGCGGCACGTCGACCTATGACGGGCTGGCGATCGCGTGGGCGGTGGTCGAGGCGATCCATGAGGACAATCGCTGCCGCTGCCTGTTCGCGACGCATTATCATGAGCTGACGCGGCTCGCGGAGCGGTGCGAGGCACTGTCGCTGCATCATGTCCGCGCGCGAGAGTGGAAGGGGGAGCTGGTGCTGCTCCACGAACTCGCCGACGGGCCGGCGGATCGGAGCTACGGGCTGGCGGTCGCGCGGCTGGCGGGGATGTCGCCGGTGACGGTGGCGCGGGCGAAGGCGGTGCTGGCGAAGCTCGAGGCTGGGCGGGCGAAGACTGGCGGGTTGGCGGCTGGGCTGGACGACCTGCCGTTGTTCGCGGCGGCTGCGCAGGTGGAAGAGGTGGCGTGCGACGTGCTGCGCGAGGATCTGGCCAAGCTCGATATCGACGCGATGAGCCCGCGGGAGGCGCTGGACGCGCTGTACCGGTTGAAGGCGCTCGCTAACGAGGGGTGACCGCTCCCCTCCCTGGAAGGGAGGGGTTGGGGGTGGGTCGGGTTCCGCATATCCCCGGCGTTGTGGCACAAGCTGGCCGACCCACCCCCTGCCCCTCCCTTCCAGGGAGGGGAGTCCGTTGCGTCCTCGTAATCGCGTTCGCGTCCTAGTATCTCACGATACGCTAATGCTAGGCGGCGGCCGGATTAGCGGAGCGCGGGCTTTGGGCGGACATCATCACGGGCATTCACATGGCCACGCGCACGCGGGCCACGGCGGCGGCCATTCGCACGCAGGCCACAACCACGCCCCGGCATCGTTCGACCGGGCGTTCGCGATCGGGATCGGCCTCAACATCGTCTTCGTCGCGGTCGAGGCGATCGTCGGCCTGCGGATCGACTCGGTCGCGTTGCTCGCCGACGCCGGCCACAATCTATCCGACGTTCTCGGCCTCGTCGTCGCCTGGGGCGGCACGATGCTCGCGCGCACCGCGCCGACCAAGCGCTTCACCTACGGGCTGAAGGGCTCGACGATCCTCGCCGCGCTAACCAACGCATTGCTCCTGCTGGTCGCACTCGGCGCGATCGTGCTGGAGGCGTCGCAGCGTTTCTCCGACCCGGCCCCGACCGCCGGCCTCACCGTCTCGATGGTCGCGGGCGTCGGCATCGCCGTCAACGCGATCACCGCGTGGATGTTCGCACGCGGGCGCAAAGGCGACGTCAACATCCGCGGCGCGTATCTCCACATGGCCGCCGACGCGCTCGTCTCGGCCGGCGTGGTGATCGCCGGCCTCGTGATCTGGCGCACCGGCCTCACCTGGATCGACCCCGCGGTCAGCATCATCATCGCCGTCCTAATCTTCTGGCAGACCTGGGGCCTGCTCCGCGAAACCGTCGAGATGTCGCTTTCGGCGGTCCCCCGCGGGATCGAGTTCGACAATGTCGATGACGCATTGTGCGGTCTGCCCGGCGTCACCGAGATCCACGATCTCCATATCTGGCCGATGAGCACCACCGAGCCAGTGCTTACCGCGCACCTGGTGATGCCCGCCGGTCACCCCGGCGATCGCTTCCTGAGCGACGCCAGGACGATGCTTCACGAGAAATTCGGCATCGGCCACGCCACGTTGCAGGTCGAGACGGGCAATGACCATGACTGCGCGATGGCAAGTCCGGACAAGGTCTGACGCGCTTCGGACAACGTGGCGCTTCAGATGAAGTGGAAATCGGCCTTTGCGCGACTGGTTTCGCCTTCCAACGCCTGATCGCGATAAGGTCCATCGCGGTCGACCCAGTGCAGGAAGAGATGCGCCGACCAGCCGTTCGGGTTCGGTGTCATTCGTCCGTGACGATGGTGAACGCCCTGGTAGAGGACGGCATCGCCGACCTCCATCGTGATCGCGGCGTGCGGCTCGGCGCCGAAGTCGTTCGTAACGCGTGCGCTCGGTTCGGTCCGCTGCGTCCCGACTTCGAGATCCCAGGGTGCATCGTCGCTGTAATCGAGCGTCAGCGACAGGCTGTGCTCGCATGCCAGCCGGTCGGAATGCACCATGCAGACGTCGCCCTCGCGGTAGATCCGAAAATAATCATAGGTCGGCAACAGCGCGCGCCCGACGAGTTGGCTGACGATCGGTGTCAGTCCCCACAGGAACTGCAGCATCGGCGGATATTGCCGGCCGTAAACCTCGAACGCGGCCCGTTTCAGCAAATTGGGATGCTGCGTGATACCGCTCAGGTCGACGCTCGCCAAACCGAGATCCTGTTTCAACCGGCGCAGGAACGCATCGGTCACCTCGACCGGTACAAGTCCTTGAATATGCGCGAACCCATTGTCGCTGTAACTGCCTTTTACCTGCATGCGACGAGGGCTATCGACCGGCGTGGACCGGCGCAAGCCCAGGCTCCAACTTCACATGCCGGCACACCGGAATGAACTTTATCACCATGATGCAAGTTACCTCAACATAGATCAGGAGTGAGTTCATGAAGAAGCATCTTATCGCCGCGTTGATGTCCGTCGCCGTCGTGGCCCCCACGATGATGCCCACCGCAGCAACGGCACAGCGCCAAGACGATCGCCGTTTCAACAACGATCGTCGTGGAAACGATCGCAACTGGCGTGGCAGTGACCGCAACTGGGATCCGTCGCGCAGCTATCAGAACGGCAACTATCGTGAGCGTCGCCTCAGCCGCAACGATAGGATCTATCGCGGCAAGGATGGCCGCGCATATTGCAAGCGCAACGACGGCACGACCGGTCTGGTGATCGGTGCGCTCGGCGGCGGCGCGCTGGCAAACCTGATCGGTGGCGGTACGCTCGGGACGTTGGCGGGTGCCGGTGGTGGCGCGCTGCTCGGCCGGTCGGTCGACCGCGGCAACGTGAAGTGCCGCTGAGCTTCGACCGAAGCTTAGGTGATTGACGAAGCGGCGGCCGAGCGATCGGCCGCCGCTTTCGTATTCAGAGCATGCCGTAGAGCAGCGTGCCGTTCAGGCCGATGATCACTGCGGCGATCACCCAGGCGAGGATCTTCAGCCACGCGGGGCTGACCAGTTCGCCCATGATCGTGCGGTCACCGGTGAACTTGACGAGCGGTACGACGGCGAACGGGAGCTGGAGGCTGAGGACGACCTGGCTCAGCACCAGCAGCTTGGTCGCCCCCGCATCGCCGGTCGCCCCGACGACGATCACGGCGGGGACGATCGCGAGCAGGCGCGTCACCAGCCGGCGCGCCCAGACGGGCATGCGCAGGTTGAGGAAGCCCTCCATCACGATCTGGCCGGCGAGCGTGCCGGTCACCGTCGAGTTCTGGCCCGACGCGAGCAGCGCGACCGCGAACAGCACGCTTGCCGCGCCCATGCCAAGCATCGGGGCCAGCAGTTCATAGGCCTGGTCGATCTCGGCGACGTCGGTGCGGCCGGCGACATGGAAGGTCGCGGCGGCGAGGATCAGGATCGAGGCGTTGATGAAGAAGGCGAGGCCCAGCGCCACGGTGCCGTCGATCGTCGCCATCGTGATCGCGTCGCGCTTGCCCGCTTTGTCTTTGGCGAACGCGCGGGTCTGGACGATCGACGAGTGGAGATACAGGTTATGCGGCATTACGGTCGCGCCGAGGATGCCGATCGCGATGTAGAGCATCGCCGGGTTGGTCACGATCTCGGTGGTCGGCACCAGCCCACCGAGCACACCTGCCCATTCGGGCTGCGCGAGGAACAGCTCGAAGATGAAACAGCCGGCGATGATCACGAGCAGCGCGACGACGAACGCCTCCAGCTTGCGGAAGCCGAAACGTTGCAGCGCGAGGATCAGGAACACGTCGAGCGCGGTGAGGACGACGCCGTAGACCAACGGCAATCCGAACAGCAGCTTCAAGGCGATCGCCGTGCCGAGCACTTCGGCGAGGTCGCAAGCGATGATCGCGATTTCGCAGAGGAACCAGAGTATGAGCGAGACTGGCTTCGAATACTGCGCGCGGCAGGCCTGGGCGAGGTCGAGGCCGGCGACGATGCCGAGGCGGGCGGAGAGGGCTTGCAGGACCATCGCCATGAGGTTCGACAGCAGCACGACCGACAACAGCGTGTAGCCGAATGCCGAGCCACCGGCGATGTCGGTCGCCCAGTTGCCAGGGTCCATATAGCCGACCGCGACGAGATAGCCCGGCCCGACGAACGCGAACAGGCGGCGCCAGAAGGACGCACCTTCCGGGATGACGACGGTGCGGTGACTCTCGGCGAGCGAGTTGGCGAAGCCGGATGCGGGAAGATTGGGGGCTGACATCGGGGGGTGCTTTGCCGGAACGGGCGGGGTGGGACAAGGCGTGGCTGGCACGTCAGGCGCCAAATGCATTCCCCCCCTACCCGGTCACCTCAGCGAAAGCTGGGGTATCCCGGTTGGCAGGTATCGCTACCCGATCGTGGAGATCCCGGCTTTCGCTGGATGACGGGTGGGCAGGTGTGAAAGAAGAGCAGCCACGCTTCTCCCCTCCCTGAAAGGGAGGGGAGAAGGCCGTCAGATCACTTTCATGTCCGCTTGATAATGATGCCATGCGAAGATCGCCGCCGCGCCGCGGTGTGGACGCCACGCTTCCGCCACTTCGCGTGTCAATTTCTCGCTCGGGCGGGTTTCGTGGCCGAGGATACGCCCGACCTCGATCTGGATCGCGAGATCGCCCGCCGGCCAGATGTCCGTTCGCCCTTCCGCGAACAACAGGTAGATCTCCGCGGACCAGCGGCCGATGCCCTTGACGCGGACCAGCGCGGCGATCGCCTCCTCGTCGTCTTCGGGCAGGTTGGTGAGATCGAGCCGGCCGCTCGTCACCTCCTCGGCGAGGCTGCGCGCATACCCCAGTTTCTGGCGCGATAGGCCAGCGCTCTTTAGCAACTCGTCGCTAGCGGTGGCGATCTTCAGAGGATCGCCCGCATTGCCCACCGCCGCGTCGAGCTTGTTCCACACCGCCGCCGCCGAGGCGACGCTAACCTGTTGGCCTACGATCGTGCGCAGCAGCGTCGCGAAGCCGCGTTCGCTGATCCGCGGCGCGGGGTGGCCGGCATTGCCGACCGCGACCGCGAACGCCGGCTCGATCGCGCACAACGCTGCCATCGCGGTTTCGAGTTGGTCTGCGCTCAGGCCCATAAGACTCGGCTCCATGATGCTTGATCCCGGGCCCGCGCAACGGCATGAACGCAAGAAGATTTTTCGGAGAATGACATGCCCAAGCTTATCGTCGTGACGCGCGAAGGGGAAGAACGCGAGATCATCGGCGAGGCGGGCCTATCGGTGATGGAAGTCATTCGCGACGCCGGGATCGACGAGATCCTGGCGCTGTGCGGCGGCTGTTGCTCGTGCGCCACCTGCCACGTCCATGTCGACCCGGACTTTGCGGCCAAACTAAAGCCGATGGGGCCGGACGAGGATGACCTGCTCGATTCGACGAGTGATCGCGACGAGTTTTCGCGCCTGTCGTGCCAGATCGAACTGACCGACGGGCTGGATGGGTTGAAGGTAAAGATTGCAGCGGAAGACTGACTGATCGAGTCCCTCGCCCCTACGGGGAGAGGGAGGGAGCAGCCACTTGGCTGCGGAAGGGAGAGGGGCGTTGGAGTGAACCGTCCCGAGCCTCACTCCCCTCTCCCTTCCCACCGCAAGCGCGGTGGGCCCCTTCCCTCTCCCCGTAGGGGCGAGGGAGTTTGGGTCACCTAGTCGTAATCGCGTAGAGCGCGATCGCCGCCGCGTTCGAGACGTTCAGGCTCTCGACCTTTTCCGAGATCGGCAGTTTCGCAAGTTCGTCGCAATGCTGCTCGGTATTCTGGCGCATGCCCTCGCCTTCCGCGCCGAGCACGATCGCGACGCGCTGCGTGCCCATGGCTTCCGACAGCGTCTGCGTAGCGTGGCCCGTGAGCCCGATCCGCCAGAAGCCAGCCGCCGCAATCTCTTCCAGAGCGCGCGCTAGGTTCACGACACGGATCCACGGCACCGACTCCAACGCCCCCGAGGCAGCCCGCGCGATCGTCCCCGACTCCGGCGGCGCATTACGATCCGGCGTGATGATCCCCAGTGCGTCGAATGCCGCCGCCGAGCGCATGATCGCGCCGACATTGTGCGGGTCGGTCACCCCGTCGAGGATCACCAGCGGGCGGTTGTCGTCCTTGCCGTGCTCGAGCAGGTCGGCGAGCCACATGTCCTCGAGCGGCTCGACCTCGATCACCACGCCCTGGTGCGGCGCGTCGCCCGGCACCAGCCGCGCCAGATCGGCGGCCTCGGCATAGGTCACCGGCACGTCGGCAGGCAGGTCGAATCCGGCCAGTGCCTCGCGCGTGCCGAGGATTTTCCGCACCGTGCGCTCCGGATTGGCGAGCGCCGCGCCCACCGCGTGCTTGCCCCAGAAGCGGGGGCGGCCTGCCGGTGCCTTGCTCGGCCTGTGTCCCTTGCGTGCCATATTCGCTCTCTATCGTGTCAATGTATGCCGCGTCCTTGTCGGCATTCGGCTCCCGCGGCAACTATGAACCACGAAACTTCGCAAAAGCTGCGTTGACACACCGGGCGCGCTTCGCCATTGAGCCGCCTCGCTTGAGAGAGCGACGTTCGCAAGAGCGGCCTGGACAGGTGGCCGAGTGGTTAAAGGCAGCAGACTGTAAATCTGCCGGAGTTTCTCCTACGTAGGTTCGAACCCTACCCTGTCCACCACCGCCCCAGCGCGGTGATGCACACGATCCCAAAACTTTCGAGAGCAAGTTCTTCCACCCCCGGAAGGAAGTGCGCGTGACATCGGCTCGCGGAGGGTTAGGATCACGGCGACCGTAACGATTTCGGAAGCCGCGTGACCTCAGACACCGCCGTACAGCAGCCCGCCCAAGATCTCGCCGACTCGATCCTCGACACGCTCGTCCACCGCATTGGCAAGGATGCGCAGGCCGCGCGGCCGCACGACTGGCTGGCCGCGACGATCCTGACGGTCCGCAACGATATCGTCGAGCGCTGGATGGCATCGACCAAGACGGCACATGCGGCGGGTGCCAAGCGCGTCTATTATCTCAGCCTCGAATTCCTGATCGGCCGGTTGCTGCGCGACGCGGTGACCAATCTGCAGCGCAACGACGAAGTCACGCGCGCGCTCGCGCTGCACGGCGTCGACCTTGCCGAGCTGGAGGAAATCGAGCCCGATGCAGCGCTCGGGAATGGCGGTCTGGGGCGGCTGGCGGCGTGTTTCATGGAGAGCATGGCGAGCCTCGAGCTGCCCGCATACGGCTACGGCATCCGCTACGTGAACGGCATGTTCCGCCAGCGGATCGACGATGGCTGGCAGGTCGAGATGCCCGAGAACTGGCTCGCGCACGGTAACCCCTGGGAGTTCGAACGTCGCGAGAGTGCCTATTTCGTCAGCTTCGGCGGCGAAGTGACGGCATCCGACAGCGGCCAGATCCATTGGAGTCCGTCCGAGGCGGTCGAGGCCACCGCCGTCGATACGCCCGTGGTCGGCTGGCGCGGCAAGCACGTCAACACGCTCCGCCTCTGGACCGCCCGGGCGTTCGATCCGATCAAGCTCGACCGGTTCAACGCGGGCGATTTCTCGGGCGCCCTCGCCGATCAGACGCGCGCCGAAACGCTGACCCGTGTCCTCTACCCCAACGACTCCACCGCCGCCGGGCAGGAACTCCGCCTGCGCCAGGAGTACTTCTTCTCCTCCGCGTCGATCCAGGACATCGTCCGCCGCCACGTCCAGTATTTCGGCGACATCCGCACCTTGCCCGACAAGGCTGCGATCCAGCTCAACGACACGCACCCCGCGGTGTCGGTCGCGGAACTGATGCGGCTCCTGATCGACCATCACGAATTCGCGTTCGACGAAGCGTGGAAGATCACGCGCGCGACCTTCGGCTACACCAACCACACGCTGCTGCCCGAGGCGCTGGAGAGTTGGCCATTGCCGCTGTTCGAGCGCCTGCTGCCGCGGCACATGCAGATCGTCTATGCGATCAACGCCAAGTTGTTGCGGGAAGCGCGCGGTGTCGAAGGTATCGACGACCGCGCGATATCCGCGATCAGCCTGATCGACGAAGGTGGGGAGCGGCGCGTGCGGATGGCGAACCTCGCCTTTGCCGGCTCGCACAGCGTCAACGGCGTCGCCGCGCTGCATACGCAGCTGATGAAGAAGACGGTCTTCGCCGATCTCCACAAGCTGTATCCGACGCGAATCAACAACAAGACCAACGGCATCACCCCGCGCCGCTGGCTCCAGCAGTGCAACCCCGGCCTGACCGCGCTGATCCGCGATGCGATCGGCGACGGCTTCCTCGACGATGCCGAAAAGCTCGTCGATCTGGATGTTTTCGCCGAGGATTCCGGTTTCAGGGAGCGCTTTGCGGGGGTGAAGCGTTCGAACAAGGTGGCACTGGCAAATCACATCAAGGAGAGCATGGGGCTCCGCGTCGATCCGGACGCGATGTTCGACGTGCAGATCAAGCGCATCCACGAATATAAGCGCCAGCTGCTCAACATCATCGAGACGGTCGCGCTCTATGACCAGATCCGCAGCCATCCCGAACGCGACTGGACGCCTCGCGTGAAGCTGTTCGCAGGGAAGGCGGCGTCGAGCTATCACAACGCGAAACTCGTCATCAAACTGGCGAACGACGTCGCGCGCCGGATCAACGCCGATCCGTCGGTCGGTGGCCTGCTCAAGGTCGCGTTCCTGCCCAATTACAACGTGTCGCTGGCGGAGAAGATCATTCCCGCCGCCGATCTCAGCGAACAGATCTCGACCGCCGGACTCGAGGCGTCGGGCACCGGCAACATGAAGTTCGCGATGAACGGCGCGCTGACGATCGGCACGCTCGACGGGGCGAACATTGAGATCAAGGATCGCGTCGGCGACGACAACATCTTCATCTTCGGCATGACTGCGGACGAGGTCGAGGCGAAGCGCGCCAACGGCTATGATCCGCGCAGCGTGATCGACGGCTCGAACGAACTGCGCCAGGCGGTGTCGGCGATCGCGTCCGGCGTGTTCTCGCCCGACGACAAGACGCGCTATGCCGGGCTGATGGTTGGGCTGTACGAGGGAGACTGGTTCATGCTCGCCGCCGATTTCGACAGCTATGCCACCGCCCAACGTGCGGTCGACACGCGCTGGAACGACCGCGACGCGTGGGTCGCCTCGACCGTGCGCAACGTGGCGCGCGTCGGCTGGTTCTCGTCCGACCGCACGATCCGCGAATATGCGCGCGAAATCTGGACGGTGATGTGAAGCCACCCGAAGGCGCCATTGTTGCCCTCCTCGAAGGGCGTCACGACGATCCCTTCTCGTTGCTCGGCGTCCACAACGGGCCGACCGGCGTGTTCGCGCGCGTCTGGCTGCCCGGCGCGGACAAGGCGGAGGCGCACGCACTCGACGGCACTGCACTCGGCACCCTGCCCCGCATGGACGATCGTGGCCTGTTCGAGGGGCCCATTGAGGGCGATCCGCAGCCCGTGAAATATCACGCCGAGGCAGGCGACACGTCGTGGTGGGTCACCGACCCCTACAGCTTCGGCCCCGTCCTCGGCCCGATCGACGACCTGCTGATGGCCGAGGGCACGCACCGACGTCTCCACGACAAGATGGGCGCGCACCTGATCGAGCACGAAGGCGCGCACGGCGTCCATTTCGCGCTCTGGGCGCCCAACGCGCAACGCGTGTCGGTGGTCGGCGACTTCAACGACTGGGACGGCCGCCGCCACGCGATGCGCAAGCGCGGCGACGTCGGCGTGTGGGAGATCTTCATCCCCGACATCGCCGAATATCGCGCGTACAAGTTCGAGATCGTCGGCCCCGATGGCCAGCTTCAACCGCTCAAGGCCGACCCGTTCGCGTTTGCGTCCGAACTCCGCCCCGCCAACGCCTCGATCACGCGCAAGCTAGCGCATGACTGGGCCGACACCGATCACCGCAAGCACTGGTCCTCGGTCGATCCCCGCCGCGTGCCGATCAGCATCTACGAAGTCCACGCCGGTTCATGGGACCGTGACGAGAACGACTGGTTCCTCACCTGGGACGCGCTTGCCGACCGTCTGATCCCGTACGTCGTCGAGATGGGCTTCACGCACATCGAATTCCTGCCGATCAGCGAACACCCGTACGACCCGAGTTGGGGCTACCAGACCACCGGCCTCTACGCGCCCTCCGCGCGGTTCGGCGACGTCGAAGGGTTCGCGCGGTTCGTCGACGGCGCGCATCTCGCCGGGATCGGCGTGCTGCTCGACTGGGTGCCCGCGCATTTCCCGACCGACGCGTTCGGGCTGGCGCATTTCGACGGCACCGCGCTGTACGAACACGAGGACCCACGGCTCGGCTTCCACCCCGACTGGAACACCGCGATCTACAATTTCGGGCGGCGCGAAGTTGCGTCGTTTCTCGTCAACAACGCACTGTTCTGGGCCGAGCGCTATCACATCGACGGCCTCCGCGTGGATGCGGTCGCTTCGATGCTATACCGCGATTATTCGCGCAAGGCCGGCGAATGGATCCCCAACGAGCAAGGCGGTCGCGAGAATTGGGAAGCCGTCGCGTTCCTCCGCGACATGAACCGCGAGATCTATGGCCAACACCCCGGCGTCTTCACGATCGCCGAGGAATCGACGTCGTGGCCGGGCGTGTCGGCGCCCGTCAGCGACGACGGCAAGAGCGGCGGCTTAGGCTTCGGGTTCAAGTGGAACATGGGCTTCATGCACGACACGCTCCAGTACATGGCGCGCGATCCGCTGCACCGGAAGCACCACCACGGCGAGATCAATTTCGGCCTCGTCTACGCGTTCAGCGAGAATTTCGTCCTGCCGCTCAGCCATGACGAGGTCGTCCACGGCAAGGGTTCGCTGCTGACCAAGATGCCCGGCGACGACTGGCAGCAATTCGCCAATCTGCGCGCCTATTACGCGTTCATGTGGGGCTATCCGGGCAAGAAACTGCTCTTCATGGGGCAGGAATTCGCGCAACGCCGCGAATGGTCGGAAGCGCGCGCGCTCGACTGGTGCCTGCGCAACAGTCGCAGCCATGAGGGCGTCCGCAACCTCGTCCGCGACCTTAACACCGTCTACCGCGAGAAGCCGGCGCTGCATGCGCGCGATTGCGAGGGCGAAGGCTTCGAATGGCTGATAGCCGACGATGCTGCCAACTCGGTATTCGCGTGGCTGCGCAAGGCCCCGGGCGCAAAGCCGGTCGCGATCATCGCCAACATGACGCCGATTGCGCGAGCCCCCTACCGCATACCGCTGCCGCTCGACGGCCGCTGGTGCGAGATCATCAACAGCGACGCGCATGAATATTGGGGCAGCGGCCTCGGCAATCTCGGCGGCGTCGTCGCCAAGGATGGCGCGGCTTGGGTCACCTTGCCCCCGCTCGCGACGATCATGCTGGAGTTCGAGGAATAAGCTCGACCAATAGGACCGGAACCGGTTCGGGGTCACGAGGCGTTGTACTAACGAACTGGTAACGAAGGCGGGAGAGACGACATGGTGGAACGGCGGGGACAGCCATTGGCGCGCGACGCGATGGCGTATGTGCTGGCCGGCGGCCGCGGCAGTCGCCTGATGGAGCTGACCGATACGCGCGCGAAACCCGCGGTGTATTTCGGCGGCAAGGCGCGCATCATCGACTTCGCGCTGTCGAACGCGATCAACTCGGGCATTCGCCGGATCGGGGTCGCGACGCAGTACAAGGCGCATTCGCTGATCCGCCACCTCCAGAGCGGGTGGAACTTCCTCCGCTCGGAGCGCAACGAGAGCTTCGACATCCTGCCCGCGTCACAGCGGATCAGCGAGTTCCAATGGTATGAAGGCACCGCCGACGCGGTCTACCAGAACATCGACATCATCGAGAGCCACGCGCCCGAATACATGGTCATTCTGGCCGGCGATCACATCTACAAGATGGATTACGAGCTGATCCTTCAGCAGCATTGCGAGACCGGCGCGGACGTCACCATCGCCTGCCTCGAAGTGCCGCGGATGGAGGCGGTCGCGTTCGGCGTGATGGCGGTCGATGAGCATGACAACGTGACCGATTTCGTCGAGAAACCCGCCGATCCGCCCGCCGTACCCGGCAATCCGGACATCGCGCTGGCATCGATGGGGATCTACGTCTTCACGACCAAGCTGCTGTTCGAAGAATTGCGCCGCGACGCCGCGACACCCGGTTCCGCGCGCGATTTCGGCAAGGACATCATTCCGTACCTCGTCAAGAACGGCAAGGCGGTCGCGCACCGTTTCTCCGATAGCTGCGTCCGTTCCGGGCTGGAGGTCGAGGCCTATTGGCGCGACGTCGGCACGGTAGATGCCTATTGGGAGGCCAATATCGACCTCACTGACCCCGTGCCGAAGCTCGACCTCTATGACCGTAGCTGGCCGCTCTGGACTTATTCGGAGGTCACGCCGCCGGCAAAATTCGTCCACGCCGACGACGGCCGCCGCGGAGAGGCAGTGTCGTCGCTCGTGTCGGGCGATTGCATTATCTCGGGCTCGTCGATCCACCGGAGCCTGATCTTCACCGGTACGCGAGCGCATAGCTATTCGATGCTGGATCAAGCCGTAATCCTGCCCCACTGCGTGATCGGCCGCGGTGCGCGTCTGTCAAAGGTGGTGGTCGATCGCGGCGTGGAGATTCCCGACGGCCTTATCGTAGGCGAGGATGCGGAGGCGGACGCTCAACGCTTTCGCCGTACCGACAGCGGTGTGACGCTGGTAACGAAGTCCATGATCGACCGGCTGATCGCGTGAGCAACTTGCCGAGACCTGCTCCCCTCCCTGGAAGGGAGGGGTTGGGGGTGGGTCAGCCTATTGGCCACCGGTTCGCCCGCCCGATGCCGACCCACCCCCAGCCCCTCCCTTTCAGGGAGGGGTGCAGCCGCCTCATACCAACCGGAGCGCCTCGATGATGCGCGTCCTCTCGGTAGCTTCCGAAGCCTATCCCCTCATAAAAACTGGCGGTCTCGCAGACGTCGTCGGCGCGCTTCCGGCTGCGCTGGCGCCGCACAACGTCGCCCTGACCACCTTTCTCCCCGGCTACCCCGCGCTCGCCGCCGTCACCAAGCGCGCGAAAGTCGTCCACCGCTATACCGACCTGCTCGGCACCGAAGCCCGTATCCTCAAGACCAAGATCGGCGACCACCCGCTCCTCGTCCTCGACGCCCCTGCCCTTTTCGCCCGAGGCGGCGGCCCTTACGGCGACGCGACCGGTGCGGACTGGCCCGACAACTGGCGCCGTTTCGCCGCGTTCAGCCGCGCCGCCGCCGATCTCGCCTCGGGCACCGTCCCCGGTTACGCGTTCGACATCCTCCACGCGCACGACTGGCAGGCGGCGATGGCCCCGGCCTATCTCCGCTACGCCCCCGGTCCTGCCAACGCCGCCAAAACCGTCGTGACGATCCACAACATCGCGTTCCAGGGGCGCTACGGCTACGACATCTTCGCCGACCTCGCGCTGCCCGACATCGCCTTCGCGCTCGACGGCGTCGAATATTATGGCGGTGTCGGCTACCTCAAGGCCGGTCTCGAAGCCGCCGACGCGATCACCACCGTCAGCCCGACCTACGCCGCCGAAATCCGCCGCGCGGAGTTCGGCATGGGTCTCGAAGGCCTGATCAACGATCGCGCGAACCGCGTGACGGGTATCGTCAACGGCATCGACCCCGCCGTCTGGAACCCCGAAACCGACGCGGCGCTCCCCGCCCGCTACACCGCGCGCACGCTCGCCCGCCGACGCACCAACAAGCGCGCGATTGAGACATTGTTCGGGCTCGATACCGAAGACGGTCCGCTCTTCACCGTCGTCAGCCGCCTCACCGGGCAAAAGGGCATGGACGTGCTCGCCGGCGCGCTCGACGAACTGGTCGCACTAGGCGGCCGGCTCGCATTGCTCGGCTCAGGCGACACGGACCTCGAGCGCGCGTTCCTGGACGCCGCCGAACGCCACCCCGGCAGGATCGGCGTCCGCATCGGCTATGACGAACCCGTCTCGCACCTGCTCCAAGGCGGCGCCGACGCGATCCTGATCCCGTCGCGGTTCGAACCCTGCGGCCTGACGCAGCTCTACGGGCTCGCCTATGGCTGCATCCCCGTCGTCGCGCGCACCGGCGGTCTCGCCGATACGGTGATCGACGCCAACGAAGCCGCGATTGCAGCCGGCGTCGCCACCGGAATCCAGCACGACGGCGTCACGCCCGAAGCGCTCAGCCACGCGCTGCGCCGAACGCTCGCCCTCTATGCACGCCCCGATCGCTGGGCCATGTTGCAGCGCAACGCAATGCGCGCGGACTTCTCGTGGGACGAGAGCGGCCGCCGCTACGCAAACCTTTATTCGAGCCTCCTGGAGCCCGCATGATCCGCACCGTTTCGACCACGCCCTACACCGATCAGAAGCCCGGCACGTCGGGCCTGCGCAAGAAGGTGAAGGTCTTCCAGCAGGCCAATTATGCCGAGAATTTCGTCCAGAGCGTGTTCGACGTCGTGGAGGACAAGGCAGGCGCGACGCTGGTCATCGGCGGTGACGGCCGCTTCCTCAACCGCGAAGTGATTCAGGTCGCGATCCGCATGGCCGCGGCGAACGGCTTCGGCCGCGTGATCGTCGGCCGCGGTGGCATCCTCTCGACGCCCGCCGCGAGCCACATGATCCGCAAGCGTGGCGCGATCGGCGGGCTCGTCCTCTCGGCAAGCCACAACCCTGGTGGTCCCGACGAAGATTTCGGGATCAAGTACAACATCGCCAATGGCGGCCCCGCGCCCGAGGGCGTCACTGACGCGATCAACGCGCGGACGCTCGAGATCGACCGCTGGCTGACCGTCGACGCCGACGACATCGATCTCGACAGCGACGGCGAAGTCACGGTTGGCGACATGCCCGTCGAGATCGTCGATCCCGTCGAAGATTACGCGGCCCTCATGGAAACGCTGTTCGATTTCGACGCGATCCGTGCGGCCAAGCTCACGATGGCGTTCGACGCGATGAGCGCGGTCACTGGGCCATACGCTAAGGAAATCCTCGAACGTCGCCTGGGCTTCGCGCCCGGCACGGTCCGCAACGGCGAACCGCTCCCCGATTTCGGCGGCCATCACCCCGACCCCAACCTCGTCCACGCCCACGCATTGTACGAGACGATGATGGCGCCCGACGCGCCCGATTTCGGCGCGGCATCGGACGGCGACGGCGACCGCAACCTCATCATCGGCAAGCACCGCTTCGTCACCCCCTCGGACAGCCTCGCGATGCTGGCCGCCAACGCACACCTCGCGCCCGGCTACGCAGGCGGCCTGAAGGGCATCGCCCGCTCGATGCCGACCAGCGCCGCCGCCGACCGCGTCGCGCAAGCGCTCGGCATCCCCGCCTACGAGACACCGACCGGCTGGAAGTTCTTCGGCAATCTGCTCGACGCCGACATGGCGACGATCTGCGGCGAGGAGAGCGCGGGCACCGGCTCCGACCATGTCCGCGAGAAGGACGGCCTGTGGGCGGTGCTCCTTTGGCTCAACATTCTCGCGGTACGCGGTGAAAGCGTCGACACGATCGCCCGCGATCACTGGGCGAAGTTCGGCCGCAACTATTACGCCCGCCACGATTACGAGGGCGTCGAGACGCCGCGCGCCGACGCGTTGATGGCGGCCTTGCGCGCGAGCCTTGCTACCCTCCCCGGCCGGCAGTTCGGCGACCTCACTGTCGAGACCGCGGACGAGTTCGCCTATACCGACCCGACCGACGGCTCGATCAGCCGCAACCAGGGCGTCCGCATCCTGTTCGAAGGCGGCAGCCGCGTGGTGTTCCGCCTATCGGGCACCGGCACCACCGGCGCGACACTCCGCGTGTATCTCGAACGCTACGAACCCGTCGGTGGCGATCTCGACCGCGATACCGGCGAGATGCTCGCCAGCATCGTCGCCGCCGCGGAGTCGATTGCGGGAATCGCGGCACACACCGGCCGCACCGCGCCCGACGTCATCACCTGATCCGCGACGGCCGATAGCATGACGATCAGACGCCGCCGCAGCGCGCTCTACATGCCCGCCTCGAACGCCCGTGCGATCGTGAAAGCGCGCACACTCGATTGCGACGTCGTCATCCTCGACCTCGAGGATGCCGTCGCGCCGGACGAAAAGGCCGCGGCGCGGGACCGCGTGGTGAAGGCGGTCCGCGAAGGTGGGTTCGGCGAGCGCGAACTGGTCGTACGGGTCAACGGCCTCGATACCCCCTGGTATGCCGACGATATCACCGCGCTCCGCTCAATAGGCGTGGACGCGGTGCTCGTCCCCAAGGTGTCGTCGGTCGCGGACCTGATCGCAGTCTGCGCATCGCTCGGCGAAGATGGCCCGCCAATCTGGGCAATGATCGAGACCTGCGCCGCGATCCTGGCCTTCCCCGCCCTCTCCGCAGCGGCAGCCGAAACGCGCCTCACCGCGCTGGTCGCCGGCACCAACGACCTCGCCAAGGAGATGCGCTGCCGCCTCGGCGCCGACCGCATGCCGCTGATCCCGGCGCTCACCACGACGATCATGGCCGCCCGAGCCGCCGGCATCGTGGCGCTAGACGGTGTATGCAACGCCCTCGACGACCCGGCCCGCTTCACCGCCGAGTGCTTGCAAGGCGCGATGCTCGGCTTCGACGGAAAGACGCTGATCCACCCCAGTCAGATCGACGCCGCGAACGAAGGTTTCGGACCGAGCGAAGACGAGTTGGCTTGGGCGCGCACGATCGTCGCCGCCTTTTCCGCGCCCGAGAATGCCGACAAGGGTGCGATCCGGTTAGGCGGTCAGATGGTGGAACGCCTGCATCTTGCCGAGGCGGAGGCGACGTTGGCCAGCTTCGGCTGAAAAGCCGTGTCTACCGATTGGCTCCGTCATCCTGACGAAAGTCAGGATCCAGAGCCACAAAGCTCAGCTATAGTAACCCTGGATCCTGACTTTCGTCAGGATGACGGATCGCTTGGACGATGCCCTCCAGCTTTACCCGGCATTCTTCCGCCGAGTCTCCCAACCCTTCTTCGCAGCCGCCGACTTCGCAGCATCGCTACGCCCCGCCGCCCGCTTCCCGCCCTCATGCGATGCCGCATGCGTATCGGCCTTGCCGCGACCCGAGCCGGACTTGTTGCCCCCGCCCGAATCCTTGTTCACGCTAGCCCAAGCCCGCGCCTCGGCTTCCTTCTCAGGAACGCCGCGCTCCTCATAGCCGTCCGCGATATGCGCGGCCTTGCGCTTCTGCTTGTCGGTATACGCGCTCTTGTCGCCCTGTGGCATCGTCGCTCTCCTCGTCAGAAAGCGTCAACGCTCAACCCAGGACAGCGTTCACCGACCGATCCAGTCCGCCACCTGCGTCGCAACGGTATTCGCCGCCTGATTGATCCCAGCCGCAGCCGACGGTGCGTCGATCGCCGAAACCGGCACGCGTGCCTCGAAACGATGCTTCTCGACCGTCGTCTTGCCCACGCGCGTCAGCGACGCATCGAACGTCACCACGGCCTCGCGAGTCGTCGCATCCAGTCCGAACGACCGCAGTTCGCCGCCGAGCAGCCCACCCGGATCGCCGACCGATTGCGCCGTCGACAACACCACCAACCCGGTGCGCGCCGCAACCGTATCCGACACCAGCCGCGAGAACAGCCGCGCCGGGGGCTCGGCCCACTGCGCGTCGGTCACGTACGCGATCGAGGTCGGCGTCGCCTGCACCGGCACGCGCGCGGTCGCCAGCGACTGCGGCACGACCGGGACCTGGATCGTGATCGACTTCGCGGTCGCTGAATCCTGGTTCTGGCCGACCGGCACCGACGATGCACTCGTCAACGTCAGCAGCGTGGGGGGCGGTTTCGCGCCGAAGCTGATGCACCCGGCAAGTGGCAGCATCGCGATCAGGATGAGCGGTGTCTTCATGGCGTGCCTCACTTACCCTTGTAATCCGGGAGCTTCTGCTGCCCGATCAGCGAACTCGCACCCTGCTGGTCGACCTTCTCGGCGACCGACGACAGCGCTGCCGCAGTCGTCCGAAGGTCCCGGACCAGACGGTTGGCCTCGGGGATCGTCGTCTTGGAGAATGCCTGCAAGCCAGGCCGCGCGTCGCCGATCGCGGCGTTGAGCGTCTCCGCGCTGGTCTGCGCCGACACGATCGCCTTGTTCAGGTTCGCCATTGCCGGCTTCACGTCCTCGGACAGGACACCGTTGGTCGTCTGAGCCAGTACGCCGAACTGTTGTGCGGCATCGCCCGCCTGCTGGATAGCAACCCGCGTCTGCGCGAGCGTCGCGGCAATCTCGGGCCCACGATCGGCGAGTGCATCCGTCAAACGATTGGTGTTCTCGAGAATACCCGCGATCGATGCCTGGTTACGATCGGTCAGCAAGCCGGTCAGGCGCTCGGTCAACGTCGACAAGCGCTCGAGCAACTGCGGCGCCGAGTTCAGGATCGCGCCCAGGCCACCAAGCTTGGTCGGGATCACCGGCACGCCGTACGGGCACTCGGTCGGCGTCTTCGTCTCCGGGCAGCCAATCGCCGGCGCGCCCTTACGTGCGCCATCGAGCGAAATCTGGCTGACGCCCGTGAAACCAACGCCCGAAATCGACGCGGTCGTACCCTGCAGCACCGGCGTTTCGTCGTTGACGCTGATCCGGACGCGAACGAACTGCGGATCGTTCTTCCACAGCGAAATCGTCTTCACCTGACCCGACGGCACGCCCGAGAACACCACGGCCGAGCCGCGCGCGAGCCCATCGACCGACTGCCGGAAGAAGATGTCGTATTCCTTCTCTTCCTTGCCGCCGATCCGCGCGATCCACACGGTGAACAGCGCCAGCAGGGCCAGCAGGATCAGCACGACGGCGCCGACTAGGACGTGGTTCGAACGGGTTTCCATCAGCGCGTCCTTGCTTCTTTCTCGGCGTATGTCGCGTCGGCGTCGTCCGGCGCGGACTGCTTGGACTGGACTTCAGTAGGGTGTCGGGCTGCTTCTTCGTCGGCGCGCTCGTGCGCCTCCTGAGTCGCGACCGCGGCACGGCCGCGTGGCCCCTTGAAATACTCTTCGATCCACGGGTGATCGAGTGCGATCAGCTCGTCGATCGTACCGACCGCGATGACCTTCTTGTCGGCCAGCACCGCAACCCGGTCGCAGATCGCATACAGTGTATCGAGGTCGTGCGTGATCAGAAACACCGTCAGTCCGAGCGTCTTCTGCAACGACTGGGTCAGCCCGTCGAACGCCGCCGCACCGATCGGATCGAGCCCGGCAGTAGGCTCGTCGAGGAACAGCAGTTCGGGATCGAGCGCCAGCGCACGGGCGAGGCCGGCGCGCTTCTTCATGCCGCCCGACAGCTCGGCCGGAAACTTGTTCGCGGCATCGGCGGGCAGGCCGGTCATCACCACCTTGTACGATGCGATCTCCGCGAGCAGCGCCGGCGACAAGTCCGGATAGAACTCACGCAACGGCACTTCGACGTTCTCGGCCACCGTCAGCGTCGAGAACAGCGCACCTCCCTGGAACAGCACGCCCCAGCGCTTGCGGATCTCGGTCGCCTCGGTTTCTTCACGGCCGATATTGGGCTCGCCGAAGACCGTAACCTCGCCCGCGACCGGAGTCTGGAGGCCGATGATCGAGCGCATCAACACCGACTTTCCCGTCCCCGAGCCGCCGACCACGCCGAGGATCTCGCCGCGCCGCACGTCGAGATCGAGCCCCTCGTGCACCACCGAATCGCCGAACGCGTTCTTCAGCCCCTTCACGGAGATGATGAAGTCGTCCGTCTTGTTGTTCGTCGTGCGGGCCATCAATCCCAACCCAGCCAGGTGAAGAACACCGCGAAAAATGCGTCGAGGACGATCACCAGGAAGATGCCCTGGACGACCGCGGAGGTGGTGCGCAGGCCGACCTGTTCGGCGTCCGATTCGACCTGCATGCCCTGGAAACAGCCGGCGATCGCGATGATCGCGCCGAATACGGGCGCCTTGATCAGCGAGATGTAGAGATCGGTGATCGGCACGACTTCGCGGATACGCGCGATGAACGTCACCGGCGGGATACCCAACTGGACCCAGCACAGCAGCCCGCCACCGATGATCGCGATGATCGACGCGTAGAAGCCAAGCAGCGGCATCATCACGATCGCGGCGAGCACGCGGGGCAACACCAGCGCCTCCATCGGAGAGACGCCGATCGTCCGCATCGCGTCGATCTCTTCGGTGAGCTTCATCGTCCCGAGTTGCGCCGCGAACGCCGAACCCGAACGGCCGGCGACCATGATCGCGGTCATCAGCAGGCCAAGCTCGCGGATAGTCAGGCGGCCGACCAGATTGATCGTGAACACCTCTGCGCCGAATTGGCGGAGCTGAACCGCGCCCTGCTGCGCGATGACCATGCCGATCAGGAAGCTCATCAGCCCGACGATGCCGAGCGCAGCCACGCCGACCACCTCGAACCGCTGGACCACGGCGTTGAACCGGAAGCGGTGCGGGTGGCGGATGACGCTGCCGAACGCGATCGTCGTCGCGCCGAGAAACCCGAGCAGGCCGAGCATCGTCTTGCCCGACAGCACGACCGCATCGCCGATCTCGCCGACCACGCGGGAGAGCGCACCGACCTTTACAGGCCTGGCGGCGATCGGCTGATCGGACGCGACGACCTGGTCGAACAGCGCCTGGTCGTTCTCGTCGAGCCCCTCGATCGTCGCGTCGTTGCGCGCCGCGAACCGGTGGACGACCCACGCGCCGATCGTGTCGATCCGGTCGACGCCACTCAGGTCGACACGCTTCACCGAAGCCGCATCGATCGCCTCGAGCCGATCGGGCAGATTGCCGATCTTTGCGAGCGACAGATCGCCGGTAAAGCGAAGCGTGCCGGTATCGGCACCGTCCTGCTGGAAATCGGCCATCGCGCTCATCGGGGGCACCTTTGCGGCAAAGTGACTGGATCGGCAAGATGAATGCGGCGTAAGCCACGACGATGACTCTTTCTTCACCGGCTTCCCCCGCCACCCCATCCGTCCGTATCGCGATCTACGACATGGACAAGACCATCACGCACGCGCCGACCTGGACGCCGTTCCTGCTCCACACCGCGCGCCGGGGTGGTTCCCCGTGGCGCCTGGCATTGGTACCGTTCGCAGGGGTCGCCGCGCTCGGCTATGTCGGCAAGCTGATCAGCCGGGGACGACTGAAATACGTGATGCAGCGCATGTTGCTGGGCAAGCGCATGTCCGCCGCCGACGAACGGCGCGCAGCCGACGCCTTTGCCGACCGAGTCCTGCGCGACGGCGTCTTTGCGAGCGCCCGGACTCAGATCGAAGCAGACCGCGCGGCCGGCTACCGCCTCGTAATGGCGACCGCGTCCTACCGCTTCTACGTCGAGGCGATCGCGCGACGGCTCGACTTCGACGCGGTGATCGGGACGGAAAGCCTGCGCGACGGCGACGGCGTACTGCTAGCCGGCATCGAAGGCGAGAATTGCTACGGCCCGGCCAAACTGCGGATGATCGAGGCCTGGATGGACCGCGAGGGCATCGCGCGGGAGGACGCGCATGTCCGCTTCTATTCGGACCATGTATCGGACGCGCCGACCTTCAATTGGGCGGACGAACCGTTCGCGGTGAATGCGCATGGGCCGCTGCGGTTGCTGGCGACGGCGAAGGGCTGGCCTATGCCGGATTGGGAGCGGTAGGGCTTGGCTGAGAAGCTCACGGGGGGCTCCTGACAATTGCGACGCGAGGATCGCACGGGACGGCGCTGAGGCGGCATCGTCGTGCAAAACCGCCCAATATTGCCCTCGCCCCTCCGGGGAGAGGGAGGGGCCCGCGCGCTCTTGCGTGTGGGAGGGTGAGGGGCGTGAGGCACGGAACACCCGTTCCAACCACCCCTCACCCTCCCATCGCCTAACGGCTCATCCTTCCCTCTCCCCGAGGGGGAGAGGGAGAGCGGCGGGACCGTCTCCCCCGCCGCGATCCTACAGCAGCACGTCCACGCTGTGGATCACCAGCCCAACCAGACCGCCAACGATCGTCCCGTTCACCCGGATATACTGCAAGTCCCGCCCGACCGCGTTTTCCAGGCGGCTGGTGATCGTGTCCGCGTCCCAGCTGCGCACGGTTTCGGACACCAGCTTGACGATACCGTCGCCGTAATCCGCCGCCGCGCCGACTGCCGCGCGCCGCACGAAGCGGTTGATCGTGCGCGACATGCGCGGGTCGTGCTGCAGCGTCTCGCCGAGCTGACGCAGGATGTCGCCGAGCTTGCCGGCCATCGCGCGCTCGGGATCGCGGGCGATTGCGAGGAGCGCACCGCGCGCCTGTTCCCAGAGGCCGTCCAGCCAGCGCTGCATCGCCGGGTTGTCGAGCAGGTCGTTCTTCATCGTCTCGACCCGCTCGCGCATGCGGCGGTCGTATTGAAGATCCCAGGCGAGGCGATCGAGCCCCTCTTCCGCCTTCAGGCGCAAAGGATGCTCGGTGTCCTCGGCCATCTCGGCGAGCAGCTTGTCGAAGCCGCTGATCAGCTTGTCCGCGACGGTCGTATCGAGACCGGTCCAGCGCAGGATCGAGCCTGCCTTGTCGTGAACCATCGCGCGGACGAGATGATCGTTCGCCGCCAGTGTCTTGGCCGCCCAGCGGATCGCGCTTTCGAGCAGGGGCGCGTGACGGCGCTCGGCGATCGCCGCCTTGAGCAACTGACCCAGGATCGGCGAGACTTCGGTTTCCCGCAGGCGCGCACCGATCCCGGCCTTGACCATCCCGCCAAGCCGCGCCGGATCGAGCCCTTCGAGAATCTGCGCGACCAGCTTCGACGCGCCCTGCCGGAAGCGGCCCCCTGCCCCCTCCGGAGGATCGGTGAGCCAGCGGGCGATCGCCCCCGCCACGTCGAGCCGACGGGTACGCCGCGCGATGACGACCGGGATCAGGAAGTTCGCGCGGAGGAACTGCGCGAGCGTATCGCCGATCCGGTCCTTGTTGCGCGGCACGATCGCGGTGTGGGGGATCGGCAGGCCGAGCGGGTGCCGGAACAGCGCGGTGACCGCGAACCAGTCCGCCAGACCGCCGACCATCGCCGCCTCGGCAAAGGCGCGGACGAACCCGAACGCCGGGTGGACGGGGACGAGCGCGCGGCTGGCGAAGAACGTCGCGGCCATGAGCACGAGCAGGCCGGTGGCGACGATCCGCATGCGGACGAGCGCCGGTGGAGGTGCTTCGCCGGCCGGGCGCATACGGGGTAAAAGCGTCATACCCGTAACAATCCCCGGGCGCCCCGAATGTTCACGCCGTTGCGGCGGTTCGGATGCGCGCGTGCAGGGGGGCGTGTCGTAGGTCGATCACTCGGCGGGTTGCGTGCCGTCACCCCGTTCGCCGCCGTGCCCGAGCTTGCCGGTCGCCGGCCCGAGCAACGGCCCCGGATTGCGCCCGGCGATACCGATCACGTCGTCGCCATTGTCGCCCGGACGATAGGTGAGCAGGCGACGGCTCAGCCGTGGCCCGACATAGCGCTCGATCCCGACCGCCAGGCTGAACGCCGCGGGGATGATCAGCAGGGTCAGCAGCGTCGACAGCGCGAGGCCGCCAATCACGACCGTGCCCATCGGCGCGCGCGACGACGAATCGCCGCTGAGCGACATCGCGGTCGGCACCATGCCGGCGACCATCGCGACCGTGGTCATCACGATCGGCTGCGCACGCTTGTGCCCGGCATCGATGATCGCGGTGAAGGCGTCGACGCCCTTGCTCATCTCGTCGAGCGCGAAGTCGATCAGCAGGATCGAGTTCTTGGCGACGATGCCGAGCAGCATCAGCAGGCCGATATACACCGGCAGCGACAGCGGCTGTCCGGTCGCCCACAGCGCAAGCAACCCGCCCAGCGGCGCGAGCAGCAACGACCCCATGTTGACGAACGGCGGCAGCACGCGGCGGTACAGCAGCACCAGCACCGCGAACACGAGGAAGGTGCCCGCGATCACCGCGGTGATGAAGTTGGTGATCATCTCGGCCTGCCACTTGCTCTGGCCGAGCGTGAGTTCGCTGACGCCGACCGGCAGGTTCTTCATCGCGGGCAGGGCATGAACCTGCTTCATCGCGTTCGAGATCACGACGCCGGGCGCAAGATCGGCGCCGAGCGTGATCTGGCGCTGCTGGTTGACGCGGTCGATCTTGGTCGGGCCCGAGCCGAGGCCGATATCCGCGACGAGATTGAGCGGCACCGAGCCGCCCGACGCGGTCGACACGGGCAGGTTCTGGATCGTCGACAGGCTGGTCCGCGCCGACTGGTCGAGCGCGACGCGGATCGGGATCTGGCGATCGGAGAGCGAGAAGCGCGCCGAGTTCTGGTCAATATCGCCGAGCGTCGCGATCCGGATCGCCGACGACAGCGCCTGCGTGGTCACGCCGAGATTGGCGGCGAGATCGAAGCGCGGGCGGATGACGATTTCCGGGCGCTGCATGCCGCCCGACACGCGCGGTGCGGTCAGCGATTTCAGCGACCCCATCTCGGCGACGATCTTGTCCGCCGCCTGTTGCAGCTTGGCGGGATCGCTGCCGCCGAGGACGATCGTCACGTCACGCCCGCTGCCGCCCCAGCCGGACTGCGAGCGGAACGACACGCGTGCATCGGGGATCGCGGTCATCTGCGGTGCGAGCCGGCGCTCGAAATCGACCGACTTCTCCTTGCGATCGGGACGCAGGTTCGCGGTCACGATCCCGCTGCCGACCCGCGTGCGGGCATAGACGGTGGCGACTTCGGGTTGCTGGCTCAGGATCTCGCCGACCCGCGCGACCACCGCATCGGTCTGCGCCAGCGTGGTGCCGGGCACCATCTCGATCTGGGCGGTGGAATCATCCTCGTCGCGGGTCGGCTGGAACTGCGAGGGGATGACGGTGAACATGAACAGCGTCAGCGCGAAGGCGACCACGCCCGCGCCGATCGCCCACATCCGGTGATCCATCACGCGGTTGAACATCTTCCGGATGCCGCCGCGCGCGCGCCACGCCGCGGCCTTGCGGCTGTCGAGCGTCCAGTGGAGCGTGCGGACGTACCAGTCCATGATCTTGCCCTCGCCGTGGCTGGCATGGCCGAACGACTTGAGGAAATACGCGGCGATCATCGGCGTCACGAGACGCGCGACCGCAAGACTCATCAGCACGGCCGCGACCACCGTCAGGCCGAAATTCTTGAAGAACTGGCCTGCGATACCCGGCATCAGCGCGACCGGCATGAACACCGCGACGATCGCCATCGTCGTCGCCAGCACGGCGAGACCGATCTCGTCCGCGGCGTCGATCGATGCCTGATAGGCGGACTTGCCCATTCGCATGTGGCGGACGATGTTCTCGATCTCGACGATCGCATCATCGACGAGCACGCCCGCGACCAGGCTGAGCGCGAGCAGCGTCATGCCGTTCAGGTCGAAGCCGAGCAGGTCCATGAACCAGAAGGCCGGGATCGCCGACAGCGGGATCGCCAGCGCGGAGATCGCAGTCGCACGCCAGTCGCGCAGGAAGATGAAGACGACGATGACGGCGAGGATCGCGCCCTCGATCATCGCATGGATCGCGCTTTCATACTGCGCTTCGGTATATTCGGTGGTGGTGTAGCGCTGGACGAACTTGACCGAGGGATTGCGCTTTTCGAGCGCGCGCAGCTTGTCGACGGCCTGATGATAGACGGTGACGTCGGACGCGCCCTTGGCCCGCTGGAAATCGAAGGTGATCGCCTGGCGCCCGTCGACCGTCGCACGGCTGCGCTGCTCGGCATAGAGGTCGCGGACCTGCGCGATGTCGGCAAGACGGACGGTGCGGCCATTGCCCACGTTGATCTGCGTCTGGCCGAGATCGCTCGCGTTGCGCGCGTTGCCGAGCACGCGGATCGACTGTTCGGACCCGGCGATCTCGGCACGACCGCCCGCCGCGTTCAGATTGACCTGACGCAGCTGCAAATTGACCTGGCTTGCGGTCAGACCCTGGCTCTGAAGCTTCAGCGGATCGAGGATCACGCGAATCTCGCGGCTGACGCCGCCGTTGCGGCTGATCGTCGCCATGCCGGGGATCGACAGCAATTCCTTGGTGACGGTGTCGTCGATGTACCAGGAGAGCTGTTCGACGGTCATGTCGGTGGTGATCGCCGCGAAGCTCGCGACGTCGTTGCCGCTGGTGTTCGCGCGGTAGACCTGCGGCTCGAGGATGCCGTCGGGCAGGTCGCTGCGGATCTGTGCGATCGCGTCGCGCACGTCGTTCACTGCGCGGTCGATCGGGGTTCCGATGGTGAGCTGGATCACCGTTTCCGAATTGCCTTCGGTGACGGTCGAGTTGATCTCGTCGATGCCCTGGAGCGAGCGCACCGCCGCCTCAACGCGCTGCGTGACCTGCGTTTCCATCTCGGTCGGCGCGGCGCCGGGCTGGTTGACGACGACAATCGCGATCGGGAAATCGATGTCGGGATCGCGGTTGACGTCCATCCGCATGAAGCTGACGACGCCCGCAAGCATCAGGGCCAGGAACAGGACGATCGGCGGAACCGGGTTGCGGATCGACCAGGCCGAGATGTTGCGGAAGTTCATGGGCTCAGCTCGCCTTCTTGGTGATCGGCTTTACCGTCTGTCCGGGGGCGAGGAAGCCACCCGCGGACTGTACGACCCGCTCCGAACCGTCGAGGCCGCCGATGATCGTCACGCCGGCATCGGAGACCTGGCCGATCTTCACGTTGCGCCGGACGATCTTGTCGCCCGGTCCGACGATATAGACGTAATTGCCCTTCTCGTCGCTCTGCAGCGCGGCATCGGGAAGCAGCGGCGCCTGCGTCACGCCGCCGACGATAGTCGCCGCGGCGAACCCGCCGGGGCGCAGGGCGGGATCGTATTTTACCGCGATGCGCGCGATGCCTTGGCGGGTCTGCGGATCGATCACGGGCGAGACCTGCCATACTTCGCCGGGATAGCCCTGCGTGGTGCCGACCGGCACGACGGTCGCGCGCGCCCCGACATGCAGCCCGGTCAGGTCCGCTTCGCTCAACTGTGCGCGCATCTCCATCTGGCCGCCCATCGCCATGCGGAACAGCACGCCCGCCGATGGCCCGACGATCTGGCCGGCCTCGACGCCGCGGGTCAGCACGAGGCCCGCGGCAGGGGCGCGGATATCGAGCCGCCCGTTGCGCGCACGCGCCTCGCCGAGCGTCGCCTGCGCCACCTTCACGCGCGCGGCCGCGGCATCGCGGGTCGCCGCCTTGCGCTGGAGATCGGCCTTCGAGATGAAGCCGCGATCGACGAGCTGCTTCGCACGGTCGAGTTCGGCCTGCGCGATCGTCTCGTCAGAGCGCGCGACGCTGACCGAAGCGGCAAGCGACGCCGCCGTCTCGTTCTGGACCGAGCGGTCGACCGTCGCGAGCACCTGGCCCGCCGAAACCCAGGTGCCGGGTTCGACCAGCACGCGCGTGATCATCCCGCCCTCGCCCGCGACGCCGACCGGCATCTCGCGTCGCGCCGCCAGCGTGCCCGTCGCCGAGATCGTCCGGTCGACCGCCTGCCGGCCCGGCACGACCACCGACACGGTCGGCAATTGCGCGCCGGGCGTCGCGGCCGCGACGTCCTTCTTGCCGGACTTGAAGGCATAGACCGCCACCGCGATCGCCAGCACGACGAAAATAAGGATGATGATATTGCGGCGGCGATGCGAGGGCGCGCTATAGTCCGGCAACGCCAGCTGGTCTTCGCTCTCGCTACCGATCATCTTCGTCTCGTAATCCATGCGCGTCACAATCCCAATTCCGACCGGTCTTGTCTCGACCCGCTTCGCCATTCGCACGCTGTGTTATATGAATAGGTCACCGCGCTCAAGCCCTTTGGCCATTGCGGCGCGCAGACATGCTTCGATTCCGATCTATCCGCAATGCCGTTCAGCTTGCGTTGACCTGTGCAGGACGAAAGGCAGGCCGTGACCTACCGGAGACAAACAATGAAGACAGCATCGTTCTTGAGCGCCCTCGCCACCGTGGCGATCGGCTTGCCCGCCGTCGCTGCCAACGCCCAGACCGCGCCGACGACCGTCGAGCCGATGGTGCCCGCCGCCGGGACCGTACTGGACGTGACCGCGGAGGGGCGCACGACGCGCGTTCCGGATCTCGCCACGATTCGCGCTGGTGTCGTGTCGCAGTCGCCGACCGCCGCGGCCGCGCTCTCCGACAATGCACAGCGGATGGCGAAGGTTCTCGCGGCGCTCAAGCGTGCAGGCGTCGCACCGCGCGACGTCGCCACTTCGAACGTCCAGCTTGCCCCGCAATATCGCTATGCCGAGAACCAGCCGCCGGTAATAACCGGCTATCAGGCCACCAACACCGTCTCGATCCGCTTCCGCGACGTCGCAAAGTCGGGGACGATCCTGGATGCCCTGGTGGCGCAGGGTGCGAACCAGATCGACGGGCCGAACCTGTCGATCGACAAACCCGACGCGGCGCTCGACGAGGCACGGACCGATGCGATCGCACAGGCGAAGCGTCGCGCGGATCTCTACGCCAAGGCGGCGGGGCTGCGCGTGTCACGGATCGTCTCGATCACCGAATCGGGCCAGGATACGGGCGGTTCGCCACAGCCGATGTTCATGATGGCGCGCGGGGCAATGGCGAAGGACAGCACCCAGATCGCACCGGGTGAGAAAGACGTGACGGTGACGCTGTCGGTACGTTTCCTGCTGAACTGACCTCCGACTGCTCCCCTCCCTGGAAGGGAGGGGCTGGGGGTGGGTAGGCTCGCTTGTGCCGCGACCGTTCCGACAAATGAAACCGACCCACCCCCGACCCCTCCCTCCCAGGGAGGGGAGACCCCCGATGTTCGCTCAAACCCTACACACAAAAAAAGGACCGCCCGGTTGCCCGGACGGCCCTTCTTCGACTTCGCGTGACGAAGCGAACTCTTAGCGAACGCTACCGCGACGCACGAGGTTCACGATCGCGAGCAGGATGATCGCACCCAGCAGCGACACGATGAACGAGGTCAGCGTGAGCGGCTGGTTGTTGATCGAACCACCCGACAGGATCAGGCCACCGATGAACGCGCCGACGATGCCGACGACAATGTTCAGGAAGATGCCCTGCTGCGCGTCGGTGCGCATGATCATGCTAGCGATCCAGCCGATGACGCCGCCGATGATCAGCCAAAGAATGAGACCCATGATATTTTCCCTCCGTTGAACCCGTATCCGGGCGATGGCGGAAAGACGTGCGAGCGGCGTTTTTTGTTCCGCTCGCGTTTTGAGTTTTGCCGATCAATACTTTTGTTGGCGCTCGTACAACGACTTGTAGTGCTGAATCCGCGTAACCCGCAGTCCGGGCATGCCCGACCGATCGATCGCACGCTGCCAGCTTGCGAATTCCTCGACCGTCAGGCCATAGCGCGCGCAGACATCGTCGACGCTCAGCAGTCCGCCATTCACCGCGGCGACCACTTCGGCCTTGCGCCGCACGACCCAGCGCGTGGTGCTCGGCGGCGGCAGGCTGTCCAGCGTCAGTTGTTCGCCCAAGGGCCCGATGACCTTGCCGGGATGCGTTTTCTGGCTCTCGATCATTTGAAACCTCTGATCGGGGCGGGTGGCCCCCTCTCGATATGCGCGTTCGACCCATAATCGCAGGTTCTGAAGATCGGCTGAAACGCTGCGGTAAACAGCATCTTCATTCCTCCTTCCAACGGGCCAACGTCGCGGCCATCGTCCCATTGAACGCACCATGGAGCGGCGCGAACAGCTTCGGATCGATCGTGCTGCGCGCGAATCCCGCCTGCACCGCCGCTGTCGGGCTCGCGGCCTGTCGGGCAGCGATACCGACGATCAGGACGGCCAGGTCCCCCGGCAGAACGGTGACCTCTGCGTCGCGATCGAAACGGGGAAAACTCAGGTCCAACGGGATACTCGCTTCGTTCTCGGAAACCCCTGTCTAGGCCAAGGGGATGAAGACCGGGTAAAGCAACCGGCGCGAAGCGGTCGATTTGTCATGTTCCGGCCTGCCTCGGTCGCATTTTTCACTCGCTTCGGCCTGATCGAGGTTAATCGACGCATCTTTTTGCAACGTGGTGCCTCCGCGCTTATGTAGCGCCCCATGGATCAGACCGATTTTCAGCTCGGGGCCAATGCCGGTACAGGCATGGCCGGAAAGCGCATCGTCGTGGCGATGTCGGGCGGAGTCGACAGCTCGGTCGTCGCCGCGCTCGCGCATGCCACCGGCGCCGAGACGATCGGCGTGACGTTGCAGCTCTACGATCACGGCGAGGCGGTCGGCCGCGCAGGCTCGTGCTGCGCCGGTCGCGACATCCGCGATGCGCGCGCGGTATGCGACCGACTCGGGATCGCGCATTACGTGTTCGATCACGAGACCAGCTTTCGCGAGCAGGTCGTCGACAAGTTCGCCGACGAATATCTCGCCGGCCGCACGCCGATCCCCTGCGTCCAGTGCAACATGGGGCCGAAGTTCACCGACCTGCTGAAGCTCGCGCGCGATCTCGGCGCGGATTGCCTCGCGACCGGACATTATGTCCGTCGGGTCGAGGGTGCGAACGGTGCCGAACTCCACCGTGGCGCCGATCCCGCACGCGACCAGAGCTATTTCCTGTTCGCGACCACGCAGGCGCAACTCGATTACCTGCGCTTTCCCTTGGGTGGCCTGCCCAAGGCTCGCGTGCGCGAGATCGCCGCAGAATTGGGGCTCGGCGTCGCGGCCAAGCCGGACAGCCAGGACATCTGCTTCGTCCCCGATGGCGATTATGCAGGGCTCGTCAAGAAACTGCGCCCCGAAGCGGCGGAGACGGCAGGCGACATCGTCGATCTCGGCGGCGCGAAGCTCGGCGAGCATCGCGGGCTGATCCACTTCACCGTCGGCCAGCGCCGCGGACTGGAGATCGGGGGCAGCCCCGAGCCGCTCTACGTCGTCCGCGTCGAGCCCGAGACGAAGCGAGTCGTCGTGGGTCCCCGCCGCGCGCTCGCAGTAGAGGCGGCACGGATGACCGATATCAACTGGCTCGGCGGCGACTTCGCCGGGCCGCTGACCGCCAAGGTTCGGTCGATGGCCAAGCCCGTCCCTGCCCGTCTGGTCGGCGACCGCGTAGTGTTCGACGCGCCGGAATACGGCGTGGCGCCGGGTCAGGCGGCGGTGCTGTATGCCGGCGAGCGCGTGCTTGGCGGTGGCTGGATCGCGGACACCGAGGCGGCACTCGTAGCCGCCTGACGCGCGCCCTTTGCGGGTCTGGTGCGTTGGGGCGGCATGGATATCGAAGACCTACGCCGCCAGATGGAAGCCGCCGCCGCCGCGATGGACTTCGAGACCGCGGGTCGGCTGCGCGATCAGATCAGCGTGTTGCGAGGTGGTGGCGAGGTCGTGGACACGGCCGGACTAACGCGGCAACAGCCCGGCGCGATGGGCCTCGGGACGAGCCAGCAACGCATGACCCCGCCGCCGGGCTGGGTGAAACCCAAGAAGCCCGACCCGATGACCAAAGGGCGGAAGCGGTAGCTGTATTAGCCCCCCTCCCTGAAAGGGAGGGGTTGGGGTGGGTTGGTTTGGGGCGGGTGTCACGCTCGCCAAGTGGCCGACCCACCCCCGGCCCCTCCCTTCCAGGGATGGGGGAAGATATTAGCCGGGATCAGTTTCACTCAGAACCTGATCGTCAAGGCAGCAGGAACGTGCCCTCGATCGTCGTCACGCACGCGCCGCCCAACACGACTCGATCCCCCTCGAGACGACACGTCAGCTTCCCGCCCCGCGCGCTCGCCTGATACGCCGTGAAACTGTTCCCCAGGGTCGGCGCCCAATACGGCACCATCACAGCATGCGCCGACCCCGTCACCGGATCCTCGGCGATCGCATAATAGGGCGTGAACACCCGGCTCACGATGTCCGTAGCCGCCCCGCGCGCCGCGACGATCGCGACGATCGGGAATTTCGCCAATGCGACGAAGTCGGGCTTCAGGTCCCGGACAATCGCCTCATCGTCGACGACCACGAGCGCATAGCCCTTCTCGTGCCACAATGTCTCGACCGGCTCGGCGATGTTCAACGCCGTGACGATCTCCGGCATCGCCTTCGGGCTCGGACCCCACGCCGGCAGTTCCAGCGTGTACCCGCTGTCCGCCCGCGCGACCTCGAGCATCCCCGCCTGCCGCGTCCGGAACCGCACCCGGTTGAGCGCGGTGTCCGACGACAGCACGAAATGCCCGCTCGCCAGCGTCGCATGGCCGCACAGCGCAACCTCCGCCCCCGGCGTGAACCAGCGCAGGTCGAAATCCACGCCTTCCTCATCGGACGCGACGATGAACGCCGTCTCGCTCAGGTTGTTCTCCTGCGCGATGTTCAGCAGCACCGCGTCGTCGAGCCACGCCGACAGCGGCATCACCGCCGCCTGGTTGCCGCCGAACGGCGTGTCGGCGAACGCATCGATCTGCGCGAACGGTATTCTCATATGCGTTTCCCAAACCAATGCGGCGTCACGTCCGCCTCGACCAGGCGGATTGTCGGTGTCGACATGCCCTTCTGGATCGAGATGGATCAGCACCTCGACCTTGGGGAACGCGGTGCGCAAGTTTCGCTCGACCGCCTCGACGATGTCGTGCGCGTTGGCCACCGTCAGGTCGCGCGCGACCTCCATGTGGAACTGCGCGAAATCGTGGCTGCCCGAACGGCGCGTGCGGAAATCATGGATGCCGCGGATGCCGGGCTGGCGCGCCGCGACGTCGAGGAACTGCGACCGCAAATCCTCCGGCCATTCCTTGTCCATCAACTGGTCGATCGCGTTCGACGATGCCTGGAATGCACCCCATGCAAGCCACAGCGCGATGACGATGCCGAAGATCGGATCCGCCCCGCTCCACCCGACATATTGATCGAGCACCAGCGCGACGATCACCGAGCCGTTGAGCAGCACGTCGGACTGGTAATGGACGTTGTCGGCGAGGATCGCGACCGATCCTGTCTGGCGGATGATCTTGCGCTGATAGGCGAGCAGGAACACTGTCGCGACGATCGCGATGATCGACACGCCGATGCCGAACTCCGCGCCGGTGGTCGGCTGCGGATCGCTGAACGCCAGGATCGCGCGCCAGGCGATGCCGACCGCCGACGCGGTGATGAGCATGACCTGGAACAGCGCGGCGAGTGCCTCCGCCTTGCCGTGCCCGAAGCGGTGGTCGTGATCCGCCGGCGTCGCCGCCAGCCGCACGCCGTACAGCGTCACCAGCGACGCGAGCAGGTCGAGCGCGGTATCCGCAAGCGACCCGAGCATCGCCACCGACCCCGTCGACCATGCCGCAAAGCCCTTCAGCAACAGCAGGAAACACGCCATCGCAACGCTGGCGAGCGCCGCGCGCGTCGCCAACGGGATGAACTTGCGGCGTTCGTCCTGCGTCATGGGAACAGCAGCCCCTCGCTCCAGTCGCCGTCCCGGCGTGTGAACAGCCGACGCTCATGCAGACGATGCGCGCGATCCTGCCAGAACTCGATTTGGGTCGGTACGATCCGGTAGCCACCCCAATGCGGCGGCCGCGGCACGTCCTGCCCCTCGAACTTCGCGGTCATCTCTGCGACGCGACGCTCGAACGTCTCGCGACTGTCTAGCGGGCGCGACTGCTCCGACGCCCAGGCACCGATCCGCGAATCACGACCGCGCGAGGCGAAATAGGCGTCCGACTCGGCGTCCGTCGCGTGCGTCACCGGCCCCTCGATCCGGACCTGGCGACGCAGCGACTTCCAGTGGAACAGCAGCGCACCGTGCGGGTTGGCGCCGAGATCGCCCGCCTTCCGGCTTTCGCGGTTGGTATAGATCACGAAACCGTCCGGCCCATGGCCCTTCAGCAACACCATCCGAACCGAAGGCCGCCCCTCGGCATTGGCCGTCGCGAGCGCGACCGCGTTCGGGTCGTTCGGCTCGGACTCCTTGGCTTCGGCGTACCAGCTATCGAACAGCGTGAAGGGATCGTCTGACATGCCGCGCGCCATAGCCGGATTTGGCCCGGAACGAAACTTTGGAACGACTCTACCTCGCCGAGGATTGATCCAGGTAATCGAATCGTTTCCGCAACGAAGGAACACGCAAGGTGGCAGCGCGCGCGTATTGGCAGGGACAGATCCGACTGGCCTTGGTCTCGATCCCGGTCGAAATCTATTCCGCGACCAAGTCCGGCGCTGCGGTGTCGTTCAAGCAGATCCACGAGCCCTCCGGCCAGCCGATCCATTACGACAAGGTCGTCACCGGCGTGGGCCCGGTCGACGCCGACGAGATCATGAAGGGCTATGAGGTCTCGAAGGGCGAATACGTGCTGCTGGAGCAGGACGAGATCGACGCAGTGAAGCTCGAATCGAAGAAAACGCTGGAGCTGACCCAGTTCGTCGACGCGAGCGAGATCGACGTGCTCTATTACGAGAAGCCATACTTCGTGGTGCCCGCGGACGACCTCGCGGAGGAAGCGTTCATCGTCCTGCGCGAGGCGTTGAAACGCACGAAGAAAGTGGGCCTCGGCCAGCTCGCGATGCGCGGCCGGGAATATGTCGTGAGCCTTAAGCCGTGCGGGCGCGGCATGGTGCTGGAGACGCTCCGCTACGCCGACGAGGTGCACAAGGCGCAAGGCTATTTCCGCGAAATCCCCGACGACAAGCCGTCCGAGGAACTGCTCGAACTCGCCGAGGCCCTGATCGAGAAGCGCAGCGCCGACTTCCACCCGCAGGAATTCCACGATCGCTACGTCGACGCGCTGAAGGACCTGATCGAACGCAAGCGCAAGGCGAACGGGAAGAAGATCATCGAGGACAAGGACACGGGTGGTAAGAGTGGCTCGAACGTCGTCGACCTGATGGCGGCGTTGAAGAAGTCGATGGCAGCGAAGGAGCCGGCCAAGGCTGCGGAGGAGAAAACGCCGGCGAAGAAGGCGCCTGCGAAACGCGCGCCGGCGAAGAAGCGTGCTTGAACTCCCCTCCCTGGAAGGGAGGGGTTGGGGGTGGGTCGCCCACCGAACCAGCGTCTCGCCCGCCAACCGGCCGACCCACCCCCGGCCCCTCTCTTCCAGGGAGGGGTGAAAGATGGTCGACGATCCCCTAGCCCTCTATAATTCCAAGCGGAACTTCACCAAGACCGCCGAACCCGCCGGCACGCTGGCCCCCGGCCACGGCAACAGCTTCATGGTCCAGAAGCACGACGCCACCCGCCTCCACTGGGATTTCCGCCTCGAAATCGACGGCGTCCTCAAAAGCTGGGCGGTCACCCGCGGCCCCAGCCTCGACCCCAACGAAAAACGCCTCGCCGTCCGCACCGAGGATCACCCGCTCAGCTACGCCACCTTCGAAGGCACGATCCCTCCGTCAGAATATGGCGGCGGCACGGTGATGCTGTGGGACCGCGGCACATGGTCGCCGATCAAGGGCAAGTCGGCGAAGGATCTCGACAAGGGCCACCTCCACTTCGTCCTCGATGGCGAGCGGATGAAGGGCGAATGGCTGCTGATCCGCCTTAAGCCCCGCGCGAAGGAGAAGCGCGAAAACTGGCTCCTGCGCAAGATCGATGATGCCGCGGCGGGCGGTACGGACACATTGGTCGAGGAAGCCCTCACCAGCGTCTCGACCGGCCGCACGATGGTAGAGATCGAAGAGGGCAAATTCTCCCCGGCACGGGGAGGGGGACCAGCGAAGCTGGTGGAGGGGGCGGGCCGCAAGAGTACCGCTACTGGCAAGCGTAACGTTCGGGGCAGCCCCCCCTCCACCCCCGCGAAAGCACGCGGCGGTCCCCCTCCCCGTGCCGGGGAGGATTTCAGGGACCTCCAACTCTGCACCCTCGTCGACGCCGTCCCCACCGGCTCCGCCTGGCTCCACGAGGTAAAATACGACGGCTACCGCGCGCTTATCTCCATCGCCAACGGCAAGGCAAAGGTCTTCACCCGCACCGGCCTCGACTGGACCACCAAGTTCGCCGCGATTGCCGAAGCCGCCGCCAAGCTCCCGGTGAAGTCCGCGCTGATCGACGGTGAGATCGTAGCGTTCAAGGACGGCCACCCCGATTTCTCGACACTGAAGGACGCGATCTCCGCCGGCGGCGACATGACGCTGTTCGCGTTCGACCTGCTCGCACTCGACGGCGAAGACCTGACCTCCCTGTCGAACCTCGACCGAAAGGCGCGCCTCCAACCGCTGATCCCCGACGACGAGGACCGCCTCCGCTACTCCGACCACGTCATCGGCGCGGGCGAGCAACTGTTCGAGACGATGTGCCGCGAGGGCCTGGAGGGCATCGTCTCGAAACGCGCCGACGCGCCCTATGCCGGCAAGCGCACCAAGGCGTGGCTCAAGGTCAAATGCACGCACCGCCAGGAATTCGTGATCGTCGGCTGGCTGCCGTCCGACAAGAAGCGCGGGTTCAAGTCGCTGCTGCTCGGCGTCCGCGAGGGCAAAGGCTTCAGGTATGCGGGGAAAGTCGGCACCGGGTTCGACCAGGCGCTCATGGACGAAATCCGCGACAAGCTTGACGCGCTCGACCGCAAAACGCCGACGGTCGATGCGCCGAAAGCGGCGGTGCGCGGCGCGAAGTGGGTGACGCCGAAACTGGTCGCCGAGGTCGCGTTTGCCGAAGTCACCCCCGACGGCGTGCTTCGGCATTCGAGTTTCATCGGCCTGCGCGAGGACAAGGCGGCGAAGGACGTCGTCGCCGAAACCCCCGCCCCGCTGCCGGACGTAGCCGAGAGTGCCGCACCGGAAACCAGCATAAAGGTCAGCAGCCGCGACCGCGTGATCTTCGACAAGTCGGACGTCACCAAGGGCGATCTCGCCGATTATTACGTCGCGGTGTCCGGCATCATGCTGCCGTTCGCCGCCAACCGCCCGATCAGCCTCGTCCGCTGCCCCCAGGGCCGCTCGCGCGCGTGCTTCTTCCAGAAACACGACGCCGGCAGCTTCGGCGACGCGGTCCACCAGGTGCCGATCCGCGAAAAGGACGGCTCGACCGAGGACTATCTGTATGTCGACGACGCGGACGGACTGGTCGCGTGCGTGCAGATGGGAACGATCGAGTTCCACGGATGGGGCTCGTCGAACGCGACCTTGGAGAAGCCCGACCGCCTGGTGTTCGATCTCGATCCCGACGAGGGGCTCGACTTCGGCGACACCAAGAAGGCCGCCGAGCATCTGAAGAATCAGTTGGCCGAACTGGGGCTGGTCAGTTTTCCGATGCTGTCGGGAGGCAAGGGCGTGCATGTCGTCGTGCCGCTCACGCCTGACGCCGAATGGCCGGCGGTCAAGGACTTCGCGGACCGGTTCGCGCGGGCGATGGCGGGGGCGGAGCCCGAGCGCTTCGTCGCGACGATGGCGAAGGCCAAGCGCAAGGGGCGGATCTTTATCGACTGGCTCCGCAACCAGCGCGGCGCGACCGCGGTGATGCCGTATTCGGCGAGGGCGCGAGCGGGGGCGCCGGTGGCGGCACCGGTGTCGTGGACCGAGTTGCGCGACATCGAGACTGCCGCGCGCTGGGGTGTGAAAGATGGCCCCGAGTTGATCGCGCGGGCTGGTTCGCGGGCGCTGGCGGGATGGGGTGTGGCGGATCAGGTGCTGCCGGATTTGTGAGCCTCGCCTCCCCCCAAGCCGCCACCCCGGCGAAGGCCGGGGCCCAGTTGGGGAACATTGCTAACGAAGGGCAGCGCTCCGTTATGACCACCTTTCCAACTGGGCCCCGGCCTCCGCCGGGGTGGCGTCGTGGTGGAGCGGCGGTCCAACACCCTTACTGTTCCCCCGCGAACGCGGGGGTCCAGGGTAACGACACGCAGCCTTCATAATTTGTGCCCCCCGCGTTCGCGAGGGAACAGAAGTAACACGGCGCACACACGACAATTTATGTTGCACCGCCGCGTCGAAAGGTGAAACACCGCGGCCTGTATTCGGGGGCTTGAGGCATTGGACACGGCGACGCAAACCGCGCCCCTTTTCGACGCGATGATCCATGCCGAGCGCTGGATCGCCGATTATTGCGCGCGCAGCACGAGCGCCGACGTGCTCTGCCCGGCCGAGGACGGCAGTGCCGATCCCGCCTGGGCCGCAATGTTCGCCGAGCTTGCGACGGTCGCGTCCGACGACCTCGGCCACGCGCGCGAACGCGTTCAGCGGCATGCGGTCGACATCGGCACCGGCTTCCGCATCGCCGACGAACCCGACGAGCGCCCCTGGCCCGTCTCTCCCGTGCCCTTGCTGATCGAAGCCGGCGAGTGGGCGGACATCGAGCGCGGCGTGATCCAGCGTGCGACGCTGATGGAGACGGTGATCGCCGACCTGTACGGCGAGGGAACGCTGGTCGCCGACGGCCACATCCCCGCCGCGCTGGTCACCGGCAGTCCGTTCTTCCTGCGGCCGATGGTCGGGCTCGCCCCGCCCGGCGGCCGCCATCTCGATTTCATCGCGATCGACTTGGGTCGCGGCCCTACCGGCGAGTGGCGCGTGCTCGCCGATCATCTGCGCGCACCCGCCGGCGCCGGCTACGCGCTGGAGAACCGGATCGCGGTCAGCCGTACCCTTGGCGGGTTGCAGGATCGATTGAACGTCCAGCGGCACGCGCCGTTCTTCGCCGCCTTCCGAGCCGGAATCGCGGCGCTGTGCAAGCGCAGCGACCCGAGGATCGGCTTGCTGACGCCCGGCCGGTTCAACCCAAGCTATCCCGAGCAGGCGCATCTCGCGCGCTATCTCGGGCTGTTGCTGGTCGAGGGCGCCGATCTCGCCGCACTGGAGGACAAGGTGTATGTCCGCACGATCGGTGGGCTCAAGCGGATCGACGCGCTGTGGCGGCGGCTCGATCCGCGGCTGCTCGATCCGTTGGCGTTCGATACGCATTCGCAGATCGGCGTACCTGGGCTGATCGACGCCTATGCCGCCGGCAACGTCGTACTGTCGAACGCGCCGGGCTCGGCGGTGCTGGAGGCGCCTGCGTTTTCCGCGTTCCTGCCGCAGCTGGCGCGGTCAATGCTCGGCGAGGAGTTGCGCCTCCCCAACATCGCGACGTGGTGGTGCGGGCAGGACGGCGCACGGGCGCAGGTCGAGGCGAATTTCGATCGCCTGCTGATTGGCCCGGCGTTCCATGCGCGTCCGCTCGGCATGACCGGCGGCCCGACCACCGGCGCCGATATCACCGGCGAAGACCGGACGCGCCTGCTCGCCGACATGGCGAACAGGCCGCAGGATTATGTCGGGCAGGAGCTGGTCCAGCTCTCGACGATGCCGGTGGTCGTAGGCGATGCGCTGGTCCCCCGCCCCTTCACCCTGCGCGTGTTCGCGGCGCGTAACGGCGAGGGCGAATGGACCGTCCTCCCCGGCGGGTTCGCGCGGATCGGCGAGCACCCCGACGCGCGCGCGGCGGTGATGGGCGAAGGCATCTGGTCCGCCGACGTGTGCATCTACGGCGCCGAGCCTGTCGCGCCGGTGTCGCTGCTGACCGCGCCAGACTCGCTCCACGTCCGTCGCAATCCGGGGACGTTGCCGAGCCGGGTAGCCGACAATTTCTATTGGCTCGGGCGTTATCTGGAGCGGGGCGAGGCTCTGCTCGGCGCGATCCGCGTAATGCTCGGCAACTCGATCGACGTCGATGGCGGTGCGGTGCTGTCCCCCACCACCGTCGGCAAGCTGGTCGGGCTGATCGTCGGCACCGGCAGCGCACCGCATCCGCCGTCGCTGCGCCGCGCCGACCTGACCGCGTTCGCGCGGACCGCGATGGAGGACGGGGCGTGGCAGTCGATCCTGACGCTCAACCGCCACGCGCGCGAAATCGGCGAAGGCTCGCGCGATCGGTTGTCGGCGGACATGGTGCGATTGCTCGAAGCGCCCTTCCCGACCCACCGCGGGATGCTGGAGCGCGCCGGGTCACTGCAACGGCGCTATGCCGCGATCGCGGGATTGTCGGCGGAGCATATGGGGCGGACCGCGGCGTGGCGGTTCCACGATCTCGGGCGGCGCGTGGAGCGGGCGATGGCGATGGCGCGCGCGATCCGGTTGTTCGGGATGCCGGGGGCGTCGCCCGACGACCTGTCGGTGCTGCTCGACCTGGCCGACAGCCAGATCAGTTATCGGCAGCGTTATCCGACGGGGATCGCACGCGTGCCGGTGATGGATCTCGTGGCGCTCGATCCGGGCAACCCGCGTTCGTTGGCGTTTTCGGCAGAGCGGATCGCGGCGCGGTTGGCGGAGCTGCCGGTGCTAAGCGACGACGAGATGGCGGAGCCGCAGCAGGCGCAGGCCACCGGGTTGCAGGCGATCGTGATGACCGCGACCGCCGCGGAGCTGGATGCGGAGACGCTGGGGGATATCGAGCGGCGGCTCGGGGCGGTGTCGGATGCGCTGGCGCGGCGGTATTTTCTGCAGGGTGCGGAGCCGCTGCGAACCAGCGGGCTGACTTTAGCGTGAGGAGCGTCGCGATGAGGGCGACCGAACTCCCTCTCCCCTCCGGGGAGAGGGTCGGGGTGAGGGGCAGCCAAGCAGTGCTGCGCCTGGAACAGCCCCTCACCCCAGCCCTCTCCCCGGAGGGGAGAGGGAGCCAGAAGACTAAGTGCACTACCAGGTTGCGTTCATGATCTACGATATCCGCCACGTAACGACGTTCGACTACGGCGCGAGCGTCAAGTTCGCGCGCTGCAACCTGCGGCTGAAACCGATCGACTGGCCGGGACAACACCTCGATTCCTATGCGCTGTCGGTCCACCCCGCCGGCCGCACCAGCGCCGCGCGGGCCGAGGCGGGACTTGCCAACGTCACGCGGCTGGTGGTCGACAGCCCGGTTCGTCACCTGACGATCGAAAGCCGTTCACGGATGACGGTCGACCGCCTCGTACCCGTGCCCGACACAAGCGACCCGACGCTCGGCGAAGTCGCGGCGATGGCGCGCGCGAGCACCGATCTCTCTGCCGCGAGCCCGGCGAACTATATCTACCCATCCCCGCTGATCCCGCTCGACCAGGCGATCGCGGACTATTGCGCGGTCGATCTCGATCCGTCACGCGGCGCGCTGGAGGCCGGGATCGCGCTCGCCCGGCGGATCCAGGAGGAGTTCGTGTTCGATGCCGACGCGACTCTAGTCGATACGCCCCCGCACGAGGCGTTCCTGCAACGCAAGGGCGTGTGCCAGGACTTCGCGCAGATCATGATCACCGGGCTGCGCGCGGCGGGGCTCCCCGCGGCGTACGCGTCGGGCTATATCCGGACGATCCCGCCCGAAGGTCAGCCGCGGCTGGTCGGGGCGGATGCGACGCATGCCTGGGTGCTGCTGTGGTGCGGGCCGGTCCGCGGCTGGGTCGGCGTCGATCCGACCAACGGGATCTGGATGGCGAGCGACCACATCGTCATGGCCGTCGGCCGGGACTATGCCGAGATCGCGCCGGTCGACGGCGTGGTGCTCGGGTCGGGGGCGCAGAACATGGATGTCAGCGTGGACGTGGCGCCGCTGGACGAGGCCGTCGCGATCTGAGCGCCCCAGCCCAAGTCATACGCACACGCGCAATTGCGTTGCGCGGGCGCTCGCCCCACATAGACGCGCAAGTAAGAATGGGGACGTAAGTGGCCGATCCGTACAAGACTCTGGGTGTAGCGCGCGACGCAACCGAAGCCGACATCAAGAAGGCGTACCGAAAGCTCGCAAAGGAGCTTCACCCCGATCGCAACAAGGACAATCCGAAAGCGTCGGAGAGGTTCAGCACGGTCACCAACGCGTACGACCTGCTGAACGACAAGGACAAGCGTGCGCGGTTCGATCGCGGCGAGATCGACGGTGACGGCAATCCGGCCGCACCGTTCGGCTTCGGCGGTGGCGGCGGACGTCCCCAGCCCGGCGGCTTCCGCAACGAAGGCTTTGAGACCGGCGCCGGCAGCCCGGACATGAGCGACATCTTCGAAGGGCTGTTCGGCGGCGCGCAGCGTGGCGGCGGCGGCGGGTTCTCCGGCGGGTTCGGTCGCCGGCCACAGCCCAAGGGCGAGAATGCCGCGTATCGCCTGCAGGTCCCGTTCGTCGAAGCCGCGACGCTGGAGCCGCAGCGCGTGACGCTCGCGGACGGCAAGACGCTCGACCTGAAGCTCCCCGCCGGCGTCGAGACCGGCACGCAGATGAAGCTCGCCGGCAAGGGCGAGCAGGGTCCGGGCGGCGCGGGCGACGCGATCCTGACGATCGAGGTCCAGCCACACAAATTCTTCACGCGCGACGGCGACGACGTCCGCCTGGAGCTGCCGATCACGCTGGCCGAGGCCGTCCTGGGCGGTTCGATCAAGGCGCCGACGGTCGACAAGCCGGTGATGTTGACGATCCCCAAGGGCACGACGTCGGGCAAGACGCTGCGCCTCAAGGGCAAGGGTTTCCACAAGAAGGGCGGCACGCGGGGGGACCAGTTGGTCACGCTGATGATCGACATTCCCGCCAGCGATGCGGCGCTGACCGCGTTCGTCGAAAGCTGGGACGGTCGCGACGCCGGGAACCCGCGAGGGGCCATGGGCGTCTGAGCCCACGTGAACGAAAGCACCCTTACGCCCGAAGCACGGAGCCACCACCATGGCACCGCCCGCAACCGACTCGATCGCGGCATGGCGAAGGTCAGACCGGGCAGTTATGCGTTCGAAGTGACCAAGCGCGCGGCGGTCGGCGTCTTCAACGACGGCTTCATCCACGCGGGCAATCTGGCGTATCTCGCGCTGATGACGGTGTTCCCGTTCTTCATCGTCGCCGCCGCGATCCTGTCGGTCTTCGGGCAGAGCGTCGAGACGGTGCGCGCCGTCGAGTCCTTCCTCAACGTCCTGCCGCCCAATGTCGGCGACCTTCTCCGCAAGCCGATCGCCGACGTGCTCGCTGCGCGGACCGGGTCGCTGCTGTGGCTGGGGGCGCTGGTCGGGCTGTGGACCGTCGGCAGCTTCGTCGAGACGATCCGCGACATCTTCCACCGCGCCTACGGGATCAAGGCGACCGCACCGTTCTGGAAGTCGCGGCTGGGATCGTCGTTCGTGATCGTCTGTTCGGTGATCATCGCACTGCTCTCGTTCCTGGTGCAGGGCATCCTGACCGCCGCCGAGCAGTTCATCTACCGTCTCCTCCCCTTCGCGCAGAACGCCGCGAGCTGGGTCGGGTTGTCGCGCCTGATCCCGGGCCTGCTGATGTTCGGGGCGCTGTACCTGTTGTTCTATTCGGTGACGCCGTCGCGTTATCGCTACTCGAAATGCCGCAAATGGCCGGGTGCGTTGTTCACGACCGCCTGGTGGGTCAGCGCCACCGCGCTGCTGCCGATCGTGCTCTCCAGCCTTGGCGGCTACGACCTGACCTATGGCAGTCTCGCCGGCGTTGTCATCATGCTGTTGTTTTTCTACGTCATCGGGCTCGGGCTGGTATTCGGCGCGCATCTGAACGCGGCACTGGCGGAACCACCCGAAACAACGCTAGAGCAACCCGCTACGGATATGCAGGTATAGGCGGGGATGGCGTGAACGGTTTGATGGCGGGCAAGCGTGGGCTGATCATGGGCTTGGCGAACGATAAGTCGCTGGCCTGGGGGATCGCCAAGAAGCTGTCCGAAGCGGGCGCCGAACTCGCGTTCAGCTACCAGGGCGAGACGATGGAAAAGCGCGTCCGCCCGCTCGCCGAGCAGCTTGGCGTCGCGCGGCTGTTCGATTGCGACGTGTCGGACATGGGCGCGCTCGACGCGACCTTCGACAAGCTGGCGGAAGAATGGCCGACGATCGACTTCGTCGTCCACGCGATCGGCTTTTCGGACAAGAACGAGCTGCGCGGGCGGTTCGTCGATACCAGCCTCGACAACTTCCTGATGACGATGAACATCTCGGTATATTCGTTCGTCGCGGTGGCGCAGCGCGCGGCCAAGATGATGACCGAGGGCGGCGCGATGCTGACGCTCAGCTATTACGGCGCCGAAAAGGTCATCCCGCATTACAACGTGATGGGCGTGGCGAAGGCTGCGCTCGAGACCAGCGTGCAGTACTTGGCGGTCGACCTGGGCCGCGACAACATCCGCGTGAATGCAATCTCGGCAGGTCCGATCAAGACGCTGGCCGCCAGCGGCATCGGCGATTTTCGCCTGATCCTGAAGTGGAACGAGTTGAACTCGCCGCTGAAGCGTAACGTGACGATCGACGACGTCGGCGGCGCGGGGCTGTACCTGCTGAGCGACCTCGCTTCTGGGGTCACGGGCGAGACGCACCACGTCGACGCCGGCTACAACGTGATCGGCATGAAAGCCGAAGACGCCCCCGATATCGCACTGGCCTAACCCCTCTCCCCCTCCGGGGAGAGGGAGGGGCCCATGCAAAGCATGGGAGGGTGAGGGAATGAAACGGCCACCCGGCAACGCCCCGCGCGATCGTCAACGCGGTGCGCGCAAGATGTCATCCGAACCCGAATACCGGCTATGGCAAGTCCTGCGCAACCGTCAGGTCTGCGGCCTGAAGTTTCGACGACAAGTATGGCTTGGCCCCTACATCGTTGATTTCCTCTGTGCCGAAGTCCGGTTGGTCATCGAGGTCGATGGCGACACGCACGCCTCACCCGAAGCACAGGACTATGACAAACGCCGAACCGCGCTAATAGAGACCGAAGGCTACCGGGTATGCCGCTTCGGGAACGATGACGTGATGACCAATATCGATGGCGTGGCTGCGACGATTGTTGCGGTCGCCAACGAACCCTCACCCTCCCACCGCGTTGCGGCGGGCCCCTCCCTCTCCCCCAAGGGGAGAGGGTTTTGAGCTTCAACACGTTCGGGCGGCTGTTCCGCTTCACCACTTGGGGCGAGTCCCACGGTCCCGCTCTCGGTGCGGTCGTCGACGGGTGCCCGCCGGGCATCCCGCTGACCGAAGCCGACATCCAGCCCTGGCTCGACAAGCGTCGCCCCGGCACGTCCCGCTTCACCACGCAGCGACGCGAGCCCGATACCGTCCGCATTCTCTCGGGCGTGTTCGAAGGCCGCACCACCGGCACGCCGATCAGCCTGATGATCGAGAATGTCGACCAGCGCTCGAAGGACTATTCCGACGTCGCCAAGGCGTATCGCCCCGGCCATGCCGACTATGCCTATGATGCGAAATACGGCTTCCGCGATTTCCGCGGCGGTGGACGCTCTTCCGCGCGCGAGACTGCGGCACGCGTAGCAGCCGGCGCGGTCGCACGCCTCGTCGTCCCGCAGGTCCGTGTCCGCGCGTGGGTCGAGGCGATCGGCGGCGACTCGATCGATCCGGCGAACTTCGACGATGCGCAGATCGATCAGAACCCGTTCTTCTGCCCCGATGCCGACGCCGCGGTCCGCTGGGAGGCCCTGATCGACGCCGCGCGGAAGTCCGGCTCGTCGCTCGGCGCGGTGATCGCATGTGAGGCGACCGGTGTCCCCGCCGGCTGGGGCGCGCCGCTCTACGCCAAGCTCGATTCCGAACTCGCCTCCGCGTGCATGAGCATAAACGCGGTCAAGGGGATCGAGATCGGCGACGGGTTCGCCGCCGCCGCTCTGTCGGGCGAAGCGAACGCCGATCCGATGCGCCCAGGCGTCGATGGTCCCGAATTCCTCGCCAACCATGCTGGCGGAATCGCCGGCGGGATCGCGACCGGCCAGCCGATCCGGCTGCGCGTCGCGTTCAAGCCGACCAGTTCGATCCTCACCCCGGTCGAGACGATCAGCCCAACCGGCGAGGCCGCTACGATCGCCACAAAGGGGCGTCACGACCCGTGTGTCGGCATCCGCGGAGTCCCCGTCGTAGAGGCGATGGTCGCCCTCGTTCTCGCCGACCAGGCGTTGTTGCATAGGGGTCAGTGCGGCTGACGACGGAACATATGAAGGACTGAAGCGCTTTGTCTTCAATAACATAGGAGAGCGAAATGCGTATTCTTACTTCGATCGCAGCAGCAGCCCTTATCATTCCGGGCATGGCAATGGCACAGACGACCGGCGGTACCGGTGGCTCGATGGGCGGCACTACGGGTGGCACCATGAGCGGCGGTTCGACCATGGGCGGCACGACCGGCGGCATGTCGACCGGCACGATGGACCAGGCGAATCCTTCGACGACCACACAGTCGACCACGACGACGCGCACGCAGCGTGGCACCAAGGCACGTGACCGTACGCGTGGCACGACTTCGGGTACGACGTCGGGCACCATGAGTGGCACGACAGGCGATACCGGTACGACGGGCAGCACGATGTCGGGCACGACCGGCAGCACGATGGGTGCCGACACGATGGGCGGCACCACGGGTACCACGACCGGGACGATGGGTGGCACTACGGGCGGAACGATGGGCGGCACCACCGGTGGTACCATGGGTGGGACGACCGCCGGCGGGACCATGGGTTCGACCACGGGCGGAGCGACCGGCACCACCCCGCCGCGCTGATCCTACCCCTTTCGACTGATAAAAGCCGGGCGAGCGATCGCCCGGCTTTTTTGTGTCGGCGTGGGTCTCAGTCAGAGAAGGGATCGCGGACGAGGATCGTATCGGCACGCTGCGGGCTGGTCGAGACCAACGTAACCGGACAGCGGATCAGCTCTTCGATGCGGCGAATATACTTGATCGCCTGCGCGGGCAGGTCGGCCCAGCTGCGCGCACCGGCGGTCGTCTCCTGCCAGCCTTCCATCGTCTCGTAGATCGGCTCGACCAGCGCCTGGTCAGCCGCGTGCGCGGGAAAATAATCGAGCGTCTCGCCGCGCAGCTTGTAGCCGGTACAGATCGAAACGGTCTCGAACCCGTCGAGCACGTCGATCTTGGTCAACGCGATCCCGGTGATGCCACCGACCGCCGCCGCCTGACGCACCAAAACCGCGTCGAACCAACCACAGCGGCGCTTCCGTCCCGTGACGGTGCCGAACTCATGGCCGCGAACGCCAAGCCGCTCGCCGGTCTCGTTCTCCAGCTCGGTCGGGAACGGCCCCGAACCGACGCGCGTCGTATAAGCCTTGGCGATACCAAGCACGAAGCCGACCGCGGATGGCCCGAGGCCCGACCCGCCGGCCGCTGCGCCTGCGATGGTGTTCGACGAGGTGACGAACGGATAGGTGCCGTGATCGACGTCGAGCAGCACGCCCTGCGCGCCCTCGAACAGGATCCGCTTGCCGGCCGAGCGCGCGGCATTGAGGTCGCGCCAGACGGGCTTGGCGAACGGGAGGACGAAACCAGCGATCTCGCGGAGTTCGGCGATCAGGCGCTCGCGATCGATCGGCGGTTCGCCGAACCCAGCGCGGAGTGCGTCGTGATGCGCGGTGAGGCGATCGAGCTGCGGGCCGAGATCGTCGAGATGCGCGAGATCGCAGACGCGGATCGCACGGCGACCGACCTTGTCCTCATACGCAGGCCCGATGCCGCGACGCGTGGTGCCGATCTTGCCGGCGCCGCTGGCGTCCTCGCGCAGACCATCGAGATCGCGGTGGAACGGCAGGATCAACGCGCAGGTATCGGCGATCCGCAGCGTTTCCGGCGTCGCGGTGACGCCTTGCGCGCCAAGCCGGGCGATCTCGTCCTTCAGCGCCCAGGGATCGAGCACCACGCCGTTGCCGATGAACGACGGCGTGCCGCGCACGATGCCGGACGGCAGCAGCGACAATTTATAGACGTTTTCGCCGACGACCAAAGTGTGGCCGGCGTTATGCCCGCCCTGGAACCGCACGACCATGTCGGCACGCTCGGCGAGCCAGTCGACGATCTTGCCCTTGCCTTCGTCGCCCCATTGCGCGCCGATGACTGCTACGTTGGCCAAACTCTATCTCCTGAGGATTACGCGCAGCGCCTACAGCGCGCGGGGCTCGCCTGCTACCCATAGATGGGTGCAGACTTGTGCTTCGGGGGTGTCGCCGGCTTCGAGTGCCGCAACGGTGACCCAGCCTTGCGCGCGCATTTGGGCGCCTTCGGTGGCGGGGGTGCCGAACGGGAGGAAGAGGCGGCGGCGATCGACGGTGGCGACTCGCTCGACGAGTGCATCGGCGAACAGCGAAAAGCCCGTCGCGGCTTCCTCGGCGCCGTTCTCGTGAACGACGGTGTAGGTGCCACCCCGCCCCACTTCACGCGCGCTGCCGTCGGCGAAGAGCGAGAAGCCGAGCCAGCTCTGGTATTCGAAGCCGTGCCGCTCAGTCGGGTCGAGCGTGAGCGCCACGCGCCCGTCGAGCGCCGCGGCAATCCGCGCGAGACCATCGAGGCGCGACGCCAGCGCACCAGTCGTGTCGAAGGCCCGGAGGCGGTCCATCGCTTGGTCGAACGGCCCGGCGGCTTCGATCAGCGGGAGGTAGGCTGGCGCGAGTGCGGCTACGGCGCCTGCATCCTTCGCGTCGAGACGATCGCGCAAGGTGGCAATCTGCTCGGGCGCCACGGGGAGCGGCCCAGCGGCGAGCGTCGACACCAGATCGGGCAGCGTGAAGTCGATCGAGGCGCCGGTGACGTCCGCGGCGGCGATCATGTCGACCGCGACAGCGACGAGTTCCTGGGCTGCGGCAACCGAGTCGAGGCCGATCAGCTCGCACCCGATCTGCCGGGTCTCACGGGCGGGCGCGAGTTGCGAGGCGCGGAGTTTCAGCACGGAACCGGCGTAGCTGAGGCGGACCGGCCGCGGGTGATGACCCATGCGCGTGGCCGCGATCCGCGCTACCTGCGCGGTGATGTCGGGCCGGATCGCGAGCGTGCGCTGCGACACCGGATCGACAAAGCGCACCGCATCGTGGAGTCCACCTGCCTTCAGCCGCATCTCGAGCCCGTCGGCAAATTCGGCGAGCGGTGGATCGACGCGCTCGTAGCCGTGCAGCCGCGCAGCTTCGAGCACGCGAGCTTCTAGCGCCGCGGCCGAATCGGCGAACGGGGGGAGGCGATCTCGGAAACCTTCGGGGAGGAGTGCGGTCACTGCGCATGCTCCGCAGAGAGGGCTGCCGATATGACGCACCAAACCCCGTCCATCCCGGACATGATGTCGGCGTTGCTGAACCGTATCACGCGATATCCCTGTCTTTGCAGCCAATCCGTTCGGCTTTCGTCGCGCGCTTGGTCAACATGCGTATCGCCGTCAACCTCGATGATCAGTTTGGCGTCGCGCGCGGCGAAGTCGGCGATGTAGGCGCCGATGACGAACTGGCGGGTGAATTTGGTGTTGGCGATCTGACGGTCGCGGAGATGGCGCCAGAGCTTAGCCTCGCCGGGGGTGGGCTCGCGCCGCATTCGCTTGGCACGGTCCAAGAGTAGGTCGTCGACCTTCACTGCTCCCTCTCCCCTCCGGGGAGAGGGTCGGGGTGAGGGGCGCCGCAAGCGTTGTCCTCTCCAACTGCCCCTCACCCAACCCTCTCCCCAAGGGGAGAGGGAGTCTTGTCAGAAGTTGAGGCCCATTGCGGTCTTCACGCCTGGCAGCGCGCGGACCTTCGTCAAGAGGTCCGGCGTCACGGCTTCGTCGACCGAGAGGAGAAGCACTGCCTCGCCACCGGCCGAACGCCGCCCGAGATGGAACGTGCCGATATTCACCCCAGCCTCGCCAAGCGCCGTCCCAAGACGACCGATGAACCCAGGCGCATCCTCGTTGACGACGTACAGCATCGGACCCGCCAAATCGGCCTCGATCTTGATCCCGAGCAGCTCGACCAGACGCGGCGCGGAATCGCCGAACAGCGTGCCGGCCACCGATCGCTCGCCATCCTCGGTCTTCACCGAAACGCGGAGCAGCGTGTGGTAGTCCGCCTCGCGCTCGGTGCGGACTTCACGGACTTCCAGGCCACGCTCGCGCGCCAGCACCGGCGCGTTGACCATGTTGACGGTTGCGGTCTGGGTCTGGAGATAGCCGGCGAGCACCGCGCTCACGATCGGCTTAGCGTTCAGCTCAGCCGCAGCGCCCTCGGTATGCACCGAAATCCGCGACACCGCACCAGTGGTCAGCTGGCCGACCAGCGAGCCGAGCTTCTCCGCCAGCGCCATGTACGGCTTCAACTTCGGCGCTTCCTCGGCCGACAGCGACGGCATGTTGAGCGCATTCGTAACGCCGCCCGACATCAGGAAATCGGCCATCTGCTCGGCGACCTGGATCGCGACGTTGACCTGCGCCTCGGTCGTCGACGCACCCAGATGCGGCGTGCTGACGAAGTTCGGCGTGTTGAACAAAGGCGACGCCTTGGCGGGTTCTTCCACGAACACGTCGAGCGCGGCGCCACCGACCTGCCCCGAGTCTAGCGCCGCCTTCAGCGCGACCTCGTCGATCAGGCCGCCGCGGGCGCAGTTGATGATCCGCACGCCCTTCTTGGTCTTGGCGAGCGCCTCGGCCGAGAGGATGTTGCGCGTCTGGTCGGTCAGCGGCGTGTGCAGCGTGATGAAGTCGGCGCGCGCGAGCAGGTCATCGAGCGTGACCTTCTCGACGCCGATCTCGATCGCGCGCTCGGGCGTCAGGAACGGATCGAACGCGACGACCTTCATTTTCAGACCGCGCGCACGGTCGGCGACGATCGAACCGATATTGCCCGCGCCGATCAGGCCGAGCGTCTTCGACGTCAGCTCGACGCCCATGAAACGATTCTTCTCCCACTTGCCGGCCTGCGTGGAAGCGTCAGCTTCCGGGAGTTGCCGGGCAAGCGCGAACATCAGCGCGATCGCGTGCTCGGCGGTGGTGATCGAGTTGCCGAACGGGGTGTTCATCACGACCACGCCCTTTGCCGAGGCGGCGGGGATGTCGACGTTATCGACGCCGATCCCGGCGCGGCCGACGACCTTGAGGTTGGTCGCGTGCTCGAGGATTTCCTTGGTCACCTTGGTCGAGCTGCGGATCGCGAGGCCGTCATACTCGCCGATGATCGCGATCAGTTCGGCGGGCGTCTTGCCGGTGATCTCGTCGACCTCGACGCCGCGCTCGCGGAAAATCTGGGCGGCGCGGGGATCCATTTTGTCGGAGATGAGGACTTTTGGCATGGGATTTCCTTCTTCTCCCTCTCCCCTCCGGAGAGAGGGTCGGGGTGAGGGGTGGTACGGGGAGGTGGCGCTATCGCTCCCTCTCCCCGTCGGGGAGAGGGCTGGGGTGAGGGGCTGTTCCGGGCGGAGCGCTGCGTGGCAGCCCCTCACCCAACCCTCTCCCCGAGGGGGAGAGGACTTTAGATCAGCCGGCCTTGGCGGTCGCGTAGGCCCAGTCGAGCCAGGGGCCGAGCGCTTCGATATCGGCGGTGTCGACGGTCGCGCCGCACCATATCCGCAAGCCCGGAGGCGCGTCGCGGTAACCCGCCACGTCATACGCCGCGCCGGCCTTCTCCAGCGCAGAGGCCATCGCCTTGATCAACGCCTCGTCCGCACCCTCGACCGTGAGGCACACGCTGGTCTTCGACCGCGTCGCCGGATCGATCGCCAGATGACCGAGCCAATCGCGCTCCGCCACGATCTTGTCCAACGCCGCCGCATTCGCATCCGAGCGCTTGATCAGACCATCTTCTCCGAGGGACTTCGCCCATTCGAGGCTGAAGATCGCGTCCTCGACCGCCAGCATCGACGGCGTGTTGATGGTCTCGCCCTTGAACACGCCCTCGGCCAGCTTGCCTTTCGACACGAGGCGGAACACCTTCGGCAACGGCCAGGCGGGGGTGTAGGTCTCCAGACGCTCGACTGCGCGCGGCCCGAGGATCAGCACGCCGTGCGCGCCCTCGCCGCCGAGCACCTTCTGCCACGAGAAGGTCGCGACATCGATCTTCGTCCAGTCGATGTCGTAGGCGAACACGCCGGAGGTCGCATCGGCGAACGAAAGGCCTTCGCGGTCGTCGGGGATCCAGTCCGCGTTGGGGACGCGCACGCCGCTGGTAGTACCGTTCCAGGTGAACAGCACGTCGTTCAACCAGTCGACCGCGTTCAGATCGGGCAGTTGGCCGTAATCGGCGCGCACGACGGTCGGGTCGATCTTGAGCTGCTTCACGGCATCCGTGACCCAGCCTTCGCCGAAGCTTTCCCAGGCGAGCGCCGTCACCGGCTTCGCGCCGAGCATCGTCCACATCGCCATCTCGTACGCGCCGGTGTCGGAGCCGGGGACGATGCCGATGCGGTGCGTATCGGGGAGCTTCAGCAGTTCGCGCATCAGGTCGATGCTGTACTGGAGGCGGGTCTTGCCGATCTTCGAGCGATGCGAGCGACCGAGCGATTCGGTGGCGAGCTTGTCCGCGGACCAACCCGGAGGTTTCGCGCAGGGACCGGAGCTGAAAAAGGGACGTGCCGGCTTGGTGGCAGGCAGTGCAGGCGCACCTGTAGCCGGTGCGTAGGTCGTATCCGTCAATGTATCTCTCCTCACAGAGAGCACGCGCGGCGTTGGGACCGCGTGGCCCGTCGCCGGCCCTAGCGGCGTTCGCCGGGGTGTCAACTCTTCTCCCTGCCGTTCGCCCTGAGCGAAGTCGAAGGGTCCCGTCCCTGCGGCGACCCGTCCCTGCGGCGAGATGCTTCGACTTCGCTCAGGGCGAACGGAGAAAGGGTGACAATCATACCCAAGGCGAGGATTATACGCCCATGTATCGCGTATTTTGTTCCCTTATCGTAACCCTTCTGCTCGCCGCCTGCGGACGCGCCGATCGGCCCACTGCCCCCACCAAGGCCCGCCCCAACCTGTCGGTGCCGAGCAATCGCGAGACCGCGCAATGCCTCGCCGATCTCCGCCAACTCCACGTATCGTTCCAGCTCCTGCCCGACCGTGAGACCGGTCCCGGTTGCGGTCTCGCCGGCACGGTCAAGCTGGTCGACATCGGCGTGCCGGTCGCCAACCTCACCGCGGTCCGCTGCGGCGCCGCGCGCGCGCTGATCGGCTGGACCCGCAACGCGGTCGCGCCGGCGGCGTACCAGATGCTCGGCAGCGAACTGGCGCGAATCGACAGCATGGGGAGCTATTCCTGCCGCAACGTCGTCGGCTCGGCGCGCAACGCGAGCCGGCGGTCGGGGCATGCGATCGCCAACGCGATCGATGTCGGCGGGTTCGTGCTGAAGGACGGGCGGCGTATCACCATGCTCAACGACTGGAATTCGTCCGATCCGCAGGTCCGGCAGTTTCTCCAGACGGTTCGCGCGTCGGCGTGCAAGCGGTTCGGCACGGTGCTGAGCCCGGACTACAACGCCGCGCACCGCAACCACCTCCACCTCGAAGACGATCGCGCTGGCTTTTGCCGCTAGCCCGAACAACTCCGTCATCCTGGGCTTGACCCAGGATCCAGAGCCAAAAGCGTTGCAGTCCGCAACTCTGGATCCCAGCTTTCGCTGGGATGACGGTTGCTTGAATGACAGGACTTTGGGTGACGCAGTCTAGCCCTGCCCTCCCGTTTCCACTAATCGCGCCTGAATGACCGATACACGTATACCGACACGCGTTTTCCCCAACGCCAGCCAGGACGCCGAGACCGCCAAGGACTCCGTTTCCACCCCGCAGACGCAGCACCCGCATTACCGTCTCGCCTTCCAGGACATGGATTTCCTGTTGCGCGAAGACCTGCGGCCGGTGCGGTTCCAGCTCGAATTGCTCAAGACCGAACTCGTCCTCGACGAGGCGAAGATCGGTTCGACCTTCGTGTTCTACGGCTCCGCGCGCATTCCCGAGCCGTCCAAGGCTCAGGCGCTGCTGAAACTCGCGACCGACGAGAAGTCGAAGAAGATCGCCGAGCGGCTGGTCGAGAAGTCGAAATATTACGATGTCGCGCGTGAACTCGCGGCGAAGGTCAGCGTGCTGCCGCGCGACGAGCGTGGCTGGCGGCAGTTCGTGGTCTGCTCAGGGGGCGGTCCATCGATCATGGAAGCGGCGAACCGCGGCGCGGACGACGTCGGTGCCGAGTCGATCGGGCTCAACATCGTCCTCCCGCACGAGCAGGCGCCGAACCCGTATGTCACGCCGTCGCTGTCGGTGCAGTTCCACTATTTCGCGCTGCGCAAGATGCACTTCCTGCTCCACGCCCGCGCGCTCGCCGCGTTTCCGGGCGGGTTCGGGACGTTCGACGAGCTGTTCGAGCTGCTGACGCTGATACAGACCGGCAAGATCCAGCCGATCCCCGTGCTGCTGTTCGGGCGCCAGTTCTGGGAGCGGGTCGTCAATTTCGATGCGCTGGTCGAGGAAGGCGTCGTCAGCGAGAAGGATCTCGGGATCTTCCGCTACGTCGAGACGGCCGACGAGGCCTGGGACGCAGTGCAGTCGTTCTACCGCGAGCGCGCCGAGAAGGAAGCCGCGGAGGGCTGACCTCCTGCTCCCTCTCCCCTTTCCGGGGAGAGGGCTGGGGTGAGGGGCAGTACCGGGCGCTGCACTGCTTGGCAGCCCCTCACCCCGACCCTCTCCCCGGAGGGGAGAGGGAGTCCGTCGCCCTACTTCTCCGAAAGGGCGCCCTTGCGCGCAGCTTCCGGATCCACCGACGGCGCACCCGAAGCCGGCGTACCGGTGTTGGCGATGTCCGCCGTGTCCGCGCCGTTCTCCACCGCAGCCTCGGCCGCGTTCGCGGTTGCGGGCTGGTCCGCACCGGCAGCCGGTGCAGCGCCAGCCGCAGGTGCCGCCGGCAGCGGCAGGTTCGAACCCTGCTGGTTGAGATACAAGATCACGTTCGCGCGATCCTGTGCATTGCCCAGCCCGGCGAACGTCATCTTGGTACCCGGTGCGAATTTGCGCGGCGACGTCAGCCACGCGTTCATCTTGTCGAAGTCCCAGGTTCCCCCGACGCCCGCCAGCGCCGCGGAAAACGCGAACCCGTTCTTGCCCTTGGCGATAGCCTCGCCGATGGTGCCGTACAGGTTCGGCCCGATACCGTTCGCGCCACCCTGGTTGATGGTGTGGCACGCGGCGCACTTTTTGAAGACTTCGGCGCCCTTGGCGGCGTCGGCGGTCGGCAGCAGCGAAGCGATCGGAACCTCGGCAGCGCCGCCCTCCGCGCCCTCGGCCGCGACACCCTCGATCGCATAGCCCATCTTCTCGGGGCGCTCGCCGTGGAAGATCATCCCACCGACGATCGACAGCCCGAGTGCCGCACCACAGCCTGCGAGCACCCAGCCGGCGATCGTATTGGTCCGATTGTCCATCTTGCGCATCCGCCCTGTTCTGTTTGGGACAGCCATAGAAAACGCAGACGCGCACCGCAAGCCGCGCTTGTATGGCGCGCGTCTATGGCGCGCGTGTATGGGGTGGCCGGCACTTCACGCGGCTTGAACAGGCAAGCAGCCCGCCTTAGGCGCTGGAGGCATGGAAAACTTCGCCGCACCCGCCCGCCCGATTGTCGCGAGGATGACCGAGGCCGCCGCCGCCGAGCCGGCGCGCGCCGTCGCGTTCCAGGGCGCACCGGGCGCGAACAGCCATGTCGCTGCGGTCGAGGCGTTCCCGGACGGCCTGCCCCTGCCCTGCTTCGATTTCTCCGATGCGATCGACGCGGTGAAGGACGGCCGCGCCGATTGCGCGATCATTCCAATCGAGAATTCGCTGCATGGCCGCGTCGCGGACATTCATTTCCTTCTGCCCGAATCGGGGCTGGTGATCACCGGCGAACATTTCCTGCCGATCCGCCATGCGCTGATGGGGCCGGGTCCCCGCGACGGTATCCGTCAGGCGATGAGCCACCCGCAGGCACTCGGCCAATGCCGCCATTGGCTGAAGGCGCACGGGATCGAACCGGTGAGCTATCCCGACACCGCAGGGGCTGCGGCGGTGGTGGCGGAGTTGGGCGACCCGGCGATCGCCGCGCTCGCGCCGCCTGCCGCGGCCGGGCTCTATGGGCTGGACCTGCTCGCGACGGATATCGCCGACGCGGACCATAATACGACGCGGTTCGTGGTGCTGGCACGCGGCAGCAAGCCGCCCGCGGCGCAGGAACCGGTCGGGGCCGAGTGGATGACGACGCTGATCTTCGAAGTGCGGAATGTGCCGGCCGCGCTCTACAAGGCGGTAGGCGGCTTCGCGACCAACGGCGTGAACATCACCAAGCTGGAAAGCTACCAACGCAACGGCAGCTTCTCCGCGACGGAATTCTACGCGGACGTGGTCGGAAAGCCGGGCGACGCGAATCTCGACCATGCGCTGGAGGAACTAGGCTTCCATTCCAAATGGCTGCGGGTGCTGGGCACCTACAGCCAAGCGCGCCCGCGGGGCTGACCTTCTTTCTCCCCTCCCTGGAAGGGAGGGGTTGGGGGTGGGTCGGGTTCCGCACATCCCGACCGTTGGGGCTAAAGCTGGCCGACCCACCCCCTGCCCCTCCCTTTCAGGGAGGGGAGCAGGTCAGTTCGCCGCGGGCAACCTCAGCCGCACCAGCAACCCGCCCAGGTCCTCGCTCTCCTCAAGCGCTACCGTCCCCTCATAAATCTCCGCCACGTCACGCACGATCGCGAGCCCCAGCCCGGTCCCCGGCTTCCCCGTATCCAACCGCACGCCGCGATCGAAGATACGCACCCGCTCCTCCTCCGGAATCCCCACGCCGTCGTCCTCGACCAGGAACTCCACGAAGCCCGACTGCGCGCCGACCGTCACGAACACGCTGCCGCCACCATATTTCGCCGCGTTCTCGATCAAATTACCGAGCATCTCATCGAGATCCTGCCGCTCGACATGGACCTGCAACCCGCGCGGCCCGGTCACGTCGATCCGGACATGCCGGTACAGCCGCCCGACCGCCCGCTCGACCGATTCGAGGCTCGGCCAAACGTCAGCGCGACTGTGCGCAGACCCACGCCGCCCGACCGCCCGCGCCCGCGCTAGGTGGTGATCCACCTGCCGCCGCATCGTCCGCGCCTCGCGGATCACCGTGTCGGCGAGATCGTCCGACTGCGCCGTCGCGGCGTTCATGATGACCGTCAGCGGCGTCTTGAGCGCATGCGCGAGGTTCCCTGCATGACGCCGCGCTTCCTCGGCCTGACGCTCGTTATGCTCGATCAGCGCGTTCAGTTCCTCGACCATCGGCGCGACCTCGACCGGCATCGCGCTCGACACGCGGTTCGACTGGCCGGCGCGCATCCGGGCGATCTCCTCGCGGACCCGCCGCAACGGCCAGAGCCCGTAGAAAGTTTGGAGCGCCGCCATCACGATCAACCCCAGCGCGAGCAGCGCGAAGCTGCGCACCAGCGTGCGGCGCAACGTCGTGATCTGCGCGTCGAGGCCGTCGCGGCTCTGCGCGACCTGGAAGCGCCAATGCACCTTCGATCCGGGGATGACCGCGTCACGCTCGACGACGCGCAGCTTCTCGTCCGGAAACTGCGTGCTGTCATAGAAATGCGCGTTGCGGTCGTCATGCGGGCCGCCGAACGCGAGCCGGCGATCCCATAGCGAGCGCGACGGGAAATCCTCCCGCCCCTTGCCCGACACCTGCCAATACAGCCCCGAATACGGCTCGACGAAGCGTTGGTCGGCGGCGGCCTCGCGTGAGAAGATCACCTCGCCATCGGGACCGATCTCGGACGAATTGAGCAGCGACCGCAGCACATATTCGAGCTGGTCGTCGAAATTCCGCGTCACCGCCGCCGACAGCACCCGGTCCAGCGCGAACCCGCCACCGCTGAGCAGCACGACGATCCACACCGCCGCGATCAGGATCATCCGCCGCGACAGCGAACCCTTCACTGCGGCGGGCACGCGAAGTGGCGCCTCCGCGTTGAGGGGAGCAAGGGTCGGCGCGCTGTCCATGACCGGACCGATCAGGCGTCCGGATCTTCGAGGCTATAGCCGAGGCCGCGGATCGTCGTGATCACGTCCTGGCCGAGCTTCTTGCGGATGCGCGTCACGAACACCTCGATCGTGTTCGAATCGCGATCGAAATCCTGGTCGTAGATATGCTCGATCAACTCGGTGCGGCTGACGACCTTGCCCTTGTGATGCAGCAGGTAGCTCAGCAGCTTGTATTCCTGAGCGGTCAGCTTCACCGGCTCGCCGGCGCGCGTGACCTTGCCGCTGCGCGTATCCAGGCGGATGTCGCCCGCGGTCAGCTCGGACGAGGCGTTGCCCGATGCACGACGGATCAGCGCACGCAGACGCGCGATCAGCTCCTCGCTTTGGAACGGCTTGGCGACATAATCGTCCGCGCCTGCATCGAGTCCGGCCACCTTGTCGGACCAGCTGTCGCGTGCGGTCAGCACCAGCACGGGCATCGTCTTGCCCTCCTTGCGCCAGCGATCGAGCACCGTCAGCCCGTCGATCTCCGGCAGGCCGAGATCGAGCACGACCGCGTCGTAATTCTCGGTCGAGCCGAGGAAATGCCCCTCCTCGCCATCGACCGCGAGATCGATCGCATAGCCGGCCCCTTCCAGGGTATTCTTCAATTGCTGGCCGAGATTCGGCTCGTCCTCGACGATCAGAACGCGCATGATAATCCTCTCGATTGGGGTTTTCAGCGACCCGTGCGGCCGACGATCTGGCCGTTGCGGCCATCGACGTCGACCCAGATGACGGTTCCATCGCGCAGGAATTTCAGCGTGTAAATGGCGCTGCCCGAATCATAGTCCGACCCGAGATACTGGGCGCCCCGCATCGTCGGGATCACGCGCGACTCGATCTCCCGCAACGACGGCGCTCCGGTCTTGCGCGCCTGCAACGCCGACATCTGGTCGCTGCGGCGTTGATCCCCGCCCGCCAGCATCGGCGCGGCGCCCATCAGGAACGGCGCAGCAGCCAGGGTCGCCGCCAAGGTCGCAGGGAAAAGCAACATCTTCATGGCCGTGGCATAGCCGCCACGCGTTGAACAGCCTGTGAATGGTGGCGCTCTCACAGTCGCGACACAGTGTAACTTGCCTGCATCACTTCGCCCCCCTACGTGGCGCGGACATGGCAGCACCAATCTTAGCATTCGAAGGCCTCGGACTCGTCCAGGGCTCGGGATGGCTCTTTCGCAACCTCGACATCCACATCGGACCGCGCGACCGGCTCGCGCTGATCGGCCGCAACGGCGCCGGCAAGACGACCTTGCTCAAGCTGCTTGGCGGCAGCGTGATCGCCGACGAGGGGCGCAGGACGATCGTTCCCGGCACCCGCGTCGTGATCCTGGAGCAGGAGCCCGACCTGCGCGGCTTCGCAACATTGCGCGATTACGTGATGGCAGGCGACGATGCGCCGGTGAACTACGAGGCGGATTCGATTGCGGATCAGCTCGGCATCGACCTGTCGCGCGAGGCCGCCTCGGCCTCCGGTGGCGAGCGGCGTCGCGCGGCGATCGTCCGCGCGCTGTCGCAGGATCCCGACGTGCTGCTGCTCGACGAGCCGACCAACCATCTCGACATCGGCGCGATCGAATGGATCGAGGACTGGCTCAAGCGCTTCCGCGGCGCATTCGTCGTCATCAGCCATGACCGCACCTTCCTAACACGTCTCACCAAGCAGACGCTGTGGCTAGATCGCGGCGCGATCCGACGCGCGGAAATCGGTTTCGGCGGGTTCGAGGCATGGACCGAGCAGGTCTATGCCGAGGAACAGCGTCAGGCCGAGAAGCTCGACGCGCGCCTAAAGCTGGAGGAGCATTGGCTGCTCCGCGGTGTCACCGGTCGGCGCAAGCGTAACCAGGGCCGCCTGACCAAGCTGCACGAGATGCGCGCCGAACGCGCCTCGATGATCGGGCCGCAGGGCTCGGCGAACCTCACCACCAGCAGCGACGACACCAAGTCGAAGGTCGTGATCGACGCCAAGAACGTCACCAAGGCTTACGGCGACCGCACGATCATCGGCGACCTGACGCTCCGGGTAACGCGCGGCGACCGCATCGGCATCGTCGGCCGCAACGGCGCGGGCAAGTCGACGCTGTTGAAGCTGCTGACCGGTGAGATCGAACCGGACAGCGGCACGATCAAGCTGGCGAAGACCTTGGACGCAGTCGTGATCGACCAGCAGCGCAGCCTGATGGCGCCCGAGAAGACGGTGCGCGAAGTCGTCGTCGACGGCGGCGAGTGGATCGACGTGCTCGGCGTTCGGAAACACATCCACGGGTATCTGAAGGACTTCCTGTTCGACCCGAACATGGTCGACGCGAAGATCGGCTCGCTGTCCGGCGGCGAGCGGTCACGCCTGTTGCTCGCGCGCGAGTTCGCCAAGCCGTCGAACCTGCTGGTGCTCGACGAGCCGACCAACGATCTCGATCTCGAGACGCTCGACCTGTTGCAGGAAGTGATCGGCGACTATGACGGCACCGTCCTGATCGTCAGCCACGATCGCGACTTCCTCGACCGGACCGTGACGATCACGCTCGGGCTCGACGGCTCGGGAACAGTCGATGTCGTCGCGGGCGGCTACGAGGATTGGGAAAAGCGTCGCGTCTCGACGACCACCGGCAAGCGTGCGTCGAAGAAGGTCTCGGCGACGGCGCCGGCCGCTGCCGCTCCCCGCGCGAAACTGACGTACAAGGACCAGCGCGACTATGAACTGCTACCCAAGCGGATCGAGGAACTCGACGCGCAGATGGCAGCCGACGCGGTCAAGCTCGCCAAACCGGATCTGTATATGCGCGACAATGCGACGTTCGCGAAACTGACGAAGGCGATCGAAACTGCTCGCGCGGAGAAGGAAGCGGCCGAACTACGCTGGCTGGAGCTCGCCGAAATGGTCGAAGGCGCGTCTTGAACTAGATTTAGCTGGACGTTCCTGTCTTTAGTCAATACGGGAACCATCTTGCAATTGCTGCGTTGCGGCAGTTCTGTTTGTTTTACGCGGAGATGTATATGAAGCTCAAGGCCCTTACCGGCGGCGCACTTGCCGTTGCAATGATGACCACCTCGGTTGCAGCGTCGGCTGCTCCTGCCAGCCTGTCGGTTGCGAACGCACGCACCGGTTCGGCAACGTCCGGCAAGAACGAGCTCGCTGGCGGCGGCGGCATCTTCGCAATCCTGATCGCAGCTGGCGTTGCAGCGATCGGCGTTATCGCGATCGTCAAGGACGACAACGACAACGATTCGGACAGCAACTGATGTTGCCGGGCCGGTGCTTCGGCGCCGGCCCACCGTTTTGTTTTCTACAAAGCCTTGCCAGCACGACCGGCTAGATCGACTATATACTGCCACGCGACCCGGCCTGACCGGCTACCTCGACGTGTTGCCCAACCGATGGCCTCGCCCGGTTCGAACTCCAGATCATGTATCGCCGCATAGGCTGCAACGATCGCCAGATACCCCTCCTGATCGAGCGCATGGAAGCCCAAGCTTAGGCCGAAGCGATCCGACAGTGCCAGATGATCGTCCGCCGAATCGCGCGGATTGATCGCGCTTTCCTGCTCTGCGATGTCCCGCGGCGCCAGGTGCCGCCGATTGGCAGTGACCAGCAATCGCACATTGGCAGGTCGCGGCTCCGCCCCGCCTTCCAGCATCGACCGTAGCGCACGTGCCTCGGCCGGAACATCGAATCCCAGATCGTCGACGAATACGACGAACGCCCGATCGACTTGCGTCAGGGCCGCGAACAGCGTCGGCAACCCATCAAGCTCGGTCACCTCGACCAGCGCGATATCGCCGCCCGTCCGCTGCACGTCTGCCACGGCGCTTTTGACGAGGGCCGACTTGCCGGTTCCCCGCGCGCCCCACAGCAGAACGTCCTGCGCGGCATGACCCTCCGCGAGGTGACGCAGATTGGCGATCAGCGACGCCTTCTGCCGATCGACTCCGATCAGCGTATCCAGCGGCAACGGCGCAAAACCACGGGCCGGCTGAAGCACGCCGCCACGCCACACATAGGCAGGATGCGCGCGCGGATCGGCGGCCGGCGGCGGCGGTGGCGACAGGCGCTCGAGTGCGGCGGCGATGCGGTCGAGCGGATCGGTCATGCGCGGCTTCTGACGACACGCCCCCTTGGAGGCAAGGGTTCGAGCGCCAAGACCCGCGTCGTTCAGCCACGCTGGCGGCGGTGCCCCGCGATCGCCGGGTCCCCCGGTGCAAGGCGGACCGCCTTGTCGAGCAGTTGGCGCGCACCGTCGATATGTCCGCTCGCTGCCAAGGCGACGCCGTAGATCGCCCCCAACGCCCTGTCGCGCGCGGCGTGCCCGGACGCGACGATCACCTTGGTATCCGGCTTCATCGCCAGGATATCGCACAAGGTGGCGAACCTTTCGGTGACGGCGTCCGGATCGGGCGGCAGGCCGAGGTCGAGCGTGGCGACCGCGGGCTCATGCGCGCGCACCGCGTCGAGCGCTCGCGCCCGATCGCGCGCGACGACGATCTCATACCCCTCATTTTGCGCGGCGAGCGCCTCGATCCGGGCAGCGCGCATGCCGGCGCCGAGCACGATGATGCGCCGCTTGAACGTCTCGCCCCCCAGCGTCTTGCCGAGCAGCGCGCGAACCGTGACCAGAAGGACCGTCGCGATCACCGTCGCGTACAGAAGGTTCGATCGCCACAGCGCGAGCGGCGGCACGAGGAAGAAGATCAGCGACAGGAAGATCACGCCCAGCGACAGCGCCACCGCCAGCCGCGCGGCGGCAAAGCGCAGCGACAGGAACGACGCGACGCCATACGCCCCGAGACCGCGACCAGCGAGACCTGCAACGCGAGCGCGAACGTCACCAACTGCGCGATCCGGGTATGGATTGGCGCGACGGCCATGCCGATCTGGCGCGCTCGAACGATCCAGCCGATCTCCGCCGACGCGATCAGCAACACCGCGTCGACCAGGCCGAGCAGCAGGACGGCATAGGGTACGTAATGCTTGAAGAGCCGTATCATCGTCCGCTATCCCGACGCGCCAGTGTAAACGCTTCCGACGCCTGGACGTCACGTTTGCAGCAAATCACGAAAAAAGCCTGAAGACGGGATGCCAATCCGATCATTCGGCGATTGGCGTGCGAAATTGCCGCGTTATAGCTCGGCACCAGCAGGAGGCTCCATGACCGTACGTAAGATCGTTCCCGTAATTCTTTCAGGCGGTTCGGGCACGCGCCTCTGGCCGATGTCGCGGCCCGAGATGCCCAAGCAGATGCTAGCTCTCACCGCGGACGAGACGATGTTGCAACTGACCGCGGGCCGCGCGTTCGGCGATCGTTTCGCCGCGCCGATCGTGGTTGCGAATGCGCGTCATGCGGACCTCGTCGAGCAGCAACTGACAGAGGCCGGCGCGACTCCGCAGGCACTGATCCTGGAGCCGATCGGCCGCAACACCGCGCCGGCCATCGCGCTCGCGGCAATCGCCGCGGGCGGCGGCGGCGACGCGCTGCTGGTGATGCCGTCCGATCATGTCATCGGCGACGTCGCCGCCTTCCATGCCGCGATCGAGGCGGCGATGCCGCTCGTCACGCAGGGCTGGCTCGTCACGTTCGGGATCGCGCCGGACGCACCCGAAACCGGCTATGGCTGGATCCAGATCGGCGACGAGCTCCAGCCCGGCGTCAATCGCGTCGCACGGTTCGTCGAGAAGCCCCCGCTCGACAAGGCGCAGTCGATGCTCGCAAGCGGCGATCACGCCTGGAACGGCGGCATCTTCCTGTTCCTCGCCGACGCCTATCTCGAGGCACTCGCGCAGTTCGATCCCGGCATCCTGACCGCCACGCAGGAGGCGATGGACAAGGCCCGTACCGAGGGCGCTCGGATCTACCCCGACGCGGTCGCGTTCGCCGCCTCGCCCGACGAATCGATCGATTACGCGGTCATGGAAAAGGCTGACCGGGTCGCGGTCGTGCCGGTCGCGATGGGCTGGAACGACGTCGGCAGCTGGGATGCGCTCCACGCAATCAGCGAAACCGACAGCGACGGCAACGCGCATCGCAGCCACGGCGACGGCAACGTGCTCGCGATCGATACGAAGAACTGCTTCGTCCGCAGCGATGGCGTCCGCGTATCGCTGGTCGGCGTCGAGGATCTGATCGTGGTCGCCAGCGGCAACGACGTGCTGATCATGCCACGCGGTCGCAGCCAGGAAGTGAAGAAGCTGATCGAGGCCATGAAGACCATTGCGAAGAACGCCGAGAAGGACGCCGCGCCGACGAGCTGATATCGGGGGTGGGGATCGGTTCGGCGATCGGTCCGGCCGCGCGCCGGACCGATCGAACTAGGGTTTCCTGCGAGTCTTCGGCACCTGCGACAGACGAGTCAGCAGCGTCGGGATGTCCTCGGTTATCATCGTATCGGTCGGCGTCTGCCAGGACGAGCGCAGCGTTTCGCCGACGTCGTGCAATCGTGCGCCGGCTCCACGCCTGGATGTCTCGTTTCGCACGTCTACCTCACCTACGCATACACCCGACGGCATCCTTCGGGGGGGTAAGGACACCGCCGGGCTCTCAGGTCAAACCGACGATATCCGCGCTTGTTCCGGCGGTTTCGCCACGCATGACCGTTACGCGCCGGATCCGGCCACGGACGCGCCAAAATTCCGATCGTGGAAGCGCTGGCGGTCCGCGCGACGATCGGCTTAGATGCGCGAAAGTTCACGGGAGAATTCGTCATGGATCGTCGCCAGTTCCTCGCATCGGGAGGCGTCGCCGCGCTCGCCACCACGCTGCTGCCGTCGTCGGCCTTCGCGCAATCGAGCGGCGACACCGCGCTCAACGCGGATTTCGAGCGGATCTTCCAGGCGAGCGTCGCGCGGTCGCCCGAACTCGCGACGTCGCTGGGTCTCGACAAGGGGCCGCTCGCCCGCCTGAAAAGCCAGCTCTCGCCGCGCACCCACGCCAAGCGCGCCCGCGATGTCGCCGAGACGAAGGCGGCGCTCGCCAGCCTCGCGCGCTTTGACGGCGCCGGCCTCTCGCCTGCCGCCAAGCTCAACCTCGAAGTGGTGCGCTATTCGCTCAACACGCAGATCGCTGCGCCCGAGAAGTTCGGCATGGACAGCCCGATCCGCCCCTACCGGATCTTCCAGCAGGGTGGCGCCTATTTCCAGGTGCCCGACTTCCTCAACACCGCGCACACGATCAACGCGACGCCGGATGCCGAGGCATATCTGTCGCGGCTCGACCAGTTCGGCACGGTACTCGATCAGGAAAGCGCGATGCAGCAGGCGGAGGCGGCACGCGGCCTGCTCGCGCCCGGGTGGTCGCTCGACCTGACGCTGGGCCAGATGCGGAAGCTGCGCGGCCAGCCGGCGGCGACGTCGAGCATCGTCCAGTCGCTGGTCAAGCGCGCCGCGGCCAAGGGCCTGACCGGCGACTGGCAGGCGCGCGGCGCGAAGATCGTCGACGACAAGGTCTATCCCGCGCTCGACCGCCAGATCGCGCTGATGGAACGCCTCAAGCCGACCACCAAGCCCGGCGACGGGATCTGGCGCGTGCCGAACGGCGACGCGATCTACGCGATGGCGCTCAACCAGGCGACCACGACGACGATGAGCCCCGACGAGGTCCACCGCATCGGCCTCGCACAAGTCGCCGAGATCACCGCGCAGCTCGACACGATCCTGAAATCGCAAGGGTTGACGACGGGCACGGTCGGCGAGCGGCTGGCCAAGCTGAACGTGATGCCGGACCAGCTCTATGCGAACACCGCTGAGGGTCGCACCGAGCTGATCGCGGGGCTCAACGACAGCGTGAAAGCGATGTATGCGAAGCTGCCCCAGGCGTTCTCGGAGGTGCCGATGCAGCCGCTCGAAATCCGCGCGGTGCCGGTCGAGATCCAGGACGGCGCGTCGAACGGCTATTACAACCGCGCCTCGCTGGATGGCAGCCGCCCGGCGATCTACTTCGTCAATCTGAAGGACGTCGGCGACTGGCCGAAATACACGCTGCCCTCGCTGACCTATCACGAGGGCGTGCCGGGGCATCACCTCCAGATCAGCCTCGCGCAGGAGTCCAAGGACATCCCGACGCTGCGGAAGATCGGCTTCTTCTCGGCCTATTCGGAGGGCTGGGCGCTGTATGCGGAACAGCTTGCCGACGAACTCGGGGCGTATGCCTCACCGCTGGAGCGCGCAGGCTATCTCCAGTCGTTTCTGTTCCGCGCGACGCGCCTCGTGGTCGATACCGGCATCCACGCGAAGCGCTGGAGCCGCGAAAAGGCAACCGACTACATGGTCGCGACGACCGGCTTCGCCCGACCGCGGACGCAGCGCGAGGTGGAGCGCTATTGCACCCAGGCGGGTCAGGCATGCAGCTACAAGGTCGGCCACATGGCCTGGACGCGCGCGCGGGTGAAGGCGAAGGCTGAACTCGGCGACAATTTCGACCTGAAGCAGTTCCACGACATCCTGAAGGAAGGCGCAATGCCGCTGACCATCCTCGAACGCCGCGTCGACGAGCGCATCGCTGCGATGAAGACGAGGAGCTAACCCGAGCGCCCAGATCCTCCCCCGCCAGGGCGGGGTGGCTGGCACTCGCCAGACGGAGGGGGAGGGGGCGACACCGCAGGTTCCGTGCGGTCCCGTCTCCCTCCGCCACCGTCGGCGCTACCTTCCGCACCCTCTCACCCCGTCTGCGTGGCCGTTACCCCCAGACCCGTTCGTGTCCCAAACCCGTTCGTACCGAGTAGCCCCCTTGCGTATCGAGGGCTCGTATCGAGGTACAGGTTGCGCGCGGAAATCTATCCTTCGATACGCCAACGAACGGACCAGAGGCGAACGGGTGAAGGAGCGTAGGGAGCCCTACTTCCCCCCACGATCCAAAGTCTGCGCCGCCACCCGCACCGTAACCGTCTGCACCACGTCCGCCGCAGACGTCGCCAGCATCACCTTGTAGTCCCCGCCAGCGATCTTCCACCCACCACTTGCAACGTCGAACGTCGCCAACAACCGCGGGTCCACCGTCACCGAAACAGCCTGCTCGGCCCCCGGCGCGAGGTCGACCTTGCGGAACGCCCCCAGCCGCTTCGGCGCTTCCCAACCCGCGCCCGACACATAGACCTGCGCGACCGCCTTGCCCTGCACCGCGCCCGTGTTCTTCACCGAGAACCCAGCCTTGATCCCCTTGCCCGCAGGCGCCGCGGTCAGCCCGGTCATCGCGAAAGTCGTGTAGGACAGCCCATAGCCAAACGGGAACAGCGGCTTAGCGCCGGTCTTGTCGAACCACTTATAGCCGACCGCGGCCCCCTCGATGTCGTAATTGCCCATCGGATGGGCGTCGCGGTCGAGCTTCGGATCGCCCTCCAGCACCGGCCGCGGCGTCTGCGCGAGCGACGCGGGGAATGTCGCGGGCAGGTGCCCCGACGGATTGACCTCGCCGGTCAGCACGCGCGCGATCGCCTCGCCGCCCGCCGTGCCGGGATACCACGCCTCCAGCACCGCGCCGACTTTCCCCAGCCACGGCATCACCACCGGCCCACCGGTTTCGAGCACGACCACGGTCTTCTTGTTCGCCCCCGCGACCGCCTCGATCAGCGCGTTCTGGCCAGCCGGCAGGTTCAGGTCGGGCACGTCGATCGACTCCCCTGTCCACTGCTCGCCGAACACGACGACCATATCCGCCCGACGCGCCGCCGCGGCCGCCGCCTTCACGTCCTTGCCGTCGAGATACGTCACCGTCGCCCCGGTCCGCGCCTGCAAAGCCTTCATCGGCGACGAAGCGTGATAGGTCTTCGGCCCCGGGAAGCCGCTCGGAAACTCGTCTGCCACGATCAGGCCATTGGTCGGCGCGTTGTGCGAATAGACCTGGCTCGAGCCGCCGCCCGACAGCACGCCGACATCGGCATGCGCGCCGATCAGTAGGATCGACTTCGCGGTCTTGGCGATCGGCAACAACCCTGCGCTGTTCTTGAGAAGGACGATGCCCTCCTCCGCATCCGCGCGCGTCACCGCGGCATGCGCGGCATAGTCGATCTTGGTTGCCTGATCGCCGCCCACGACCGTGTCGAACGCGCCGACCGAGACCATCCCCCACAGCACGCGCCGCGCCATGTCCGTCGCACGCGCTTCGCTGACATGGCCGTTGTTGACCGCCTCGCGCAGCGCATCTGCGAAATACGCCGAGCGATCGAACGCCCAGCCCGATTGCTGGTCGAGTCCCGCATTGGCCGCCTCGCTGGTCGAGTGCACCGCGCCCCAGTCGGACATGACATAGCCCTTGAAGCCCCAGTCGCGCTTCAGGACTTTGTTGAGCAACCAGTCGTTCTCGCACGCATAATGGCCGTTCACGCGGTTGTACGAGCACATCACCGAGCCGGGCTGCCCGACTTCGTTGGCGATCTCGAACGCGAGCAGATCGGACTGGCGCGCCGCCTGTTCGCCGATCTGGTGATCCATCGTGAAGCGGTTCGTCTCCTGCCCGTTGAACGCGTAATGCTTCATCGTCGAGACGACGTGCTGCGACTGGATTCCCTTGATCTCGTGCCCAGTGATCACACCCGCCAGCAGCGGATCCTCGCCGCCATATTCGAAGTTGCGCCCGTTACGCGGCTCGCGCGTCAGGTTCATCCCGCCAGCGAGCTGCACGTTGAAGCCCGACAGGAACGCCTCCCGGCCGATCATCGCACCACCGGCCTGCGCCAGTTCCGGGTTCCAGGTCGACGCGGTCGCGATCCCCGACGGCAGCGAGGTGCGCAGGCGCGGCGTCGGCCCGCGCTGGCTGGCGACACCGACGCCGGCATCGGTCTGCCACTGGTTCGGGATGCCGAGCCGCGGGATGCCAGGCACGATCCCGGCGGACGCGGGCAAGCCGTCCTTCGGATAGACCCAGTTCTTGACCGGCGTCTTCAGCCAGTCGGCATTGGTTGCGAAATAGCCGAAGGTGAGCTGCAACTTCTCGTCGAGCGTCATCTCTTTCAGCAGCAGATCGACGCGCGCATCGGCACTCAGCGCGGTGTTCATCCAAGGCCGCACCTTGGGAGCCTCGGTCCGCGCCGCCGCGGCACCGGGCGCGTTGTTGGTGGTCTGCGCGACGGCGGGCGCGGCGATCGCCAGCACCGATCCCGCGAGCAGACGGATGAACAGGGCGCGGGAACGGAATGCGGTCATGGACTTCACTTTCAGGCTGATCGGTTATCGCATGTGTGCCGCGTTCGTCGCAGTATCGCAACCAGCCGTCGCAACGCCCCCTCCCTGAAAGGGCCACCCCTTCCTGATAGGGCCACCCCTTCCTGAAATGGCTCCCCTCCCTGAAGGGAGGGGTTGGGGGGTGGGTCGGTTTCCGGATCATGAAACGCCGCCGACCCAAGCCGGCCTACCCACCCCCTACCCCTCCCTTTCAGGGAGGGGAGCAGTAGACGCAGCACTACACTGCACGTCCAGCGCCTCCGCCATCAGCCGAAAACCCTTCCCCCGCGCGGCGCGGATGCGGTCACGCCTTCCCGAAGCCACCCCCGCCGGGCGTCTCGATCACGAACACGTCGCCCGCGTGCATGTCGATCTTGGCGGTAGAGCCAAGCCGTTCGACACTGCCATCCGCACGCTCGACGGCCGCCGATCCCAGCCCGCCCGCCTCGCCGCCGGCCATACCGAAAGGGGGCACGCGCCGCCGGTTGGCAAGAATGCAGGCGGTCATGTCGTCGAGGAACCGCACACGCCGCGTCCCCCCGTCGCCGCCGTGGTGCACGCCTACCCCGCCCGAGCCGCGACGGATCGAGAATTCCTCCAGCAGCACCGGGAAGCGCGTTTCGAAGATTTCCGGGTCGGTCAGCCGGCTGTTGGTCATGTGCGTCTGGATTACCGACGCGCCGTCGAAGCCGGGGCCAGCACCCGCACCCCCGGCGATCGTCTCGTAATATTGGTGCGTTTCGTTGCCGAAGGTGAAGTTGTTCATCGTCCCCTGGCTCGCCGCCATCGCGCCGAGCGCGCCGAACAGCGCGTCGGTGACGACCTGACTGGTCTCGACGTTGCCGGCGACGACTGCGGCCGGATAGCGCGGGTTCAACATCGAGCCTTCGGGCACGCGGATCGTCACGCCGCGCAGGCAACCGTCGTTGAGCGGTACTGGCTCGTCGATCAGCGCGCGCACGACATACAGCACCGCGGCGCGAACGATCGAGACGGGGGCGTTGAAGTTGGTCGGGCGCTGCTCGCTGGTACCGGCGAAGTCGACGACCATCGTCGCGGCCTCGCGGTCCACCCGAACCGCCACGCGGACGACCGCGCCGTCGTCCATCTCATACGCGAACGCGCCGTCGTCGAGTGTCGCGATCAGGCGGCGGACCGCGGCGTCGGCATTGGCCTGGACATGCTCCATATACGCCGCAACGACGTCCGTGCCGTATTCGTCCGCCAGCCGTGCGAGCCCGGTCGCGCCGCGGGTGCAGGCCGCCAACTGCGCGGCGAGATCGGCGATGTTCTGGTCGATGTTGCGCGCGGGATAGAGCCCGCTCGCGAACACCGCGCGCAGTTCGGCGTCGAGGAACCGCCCTTCGTCAACCACCAGCACGTCGTCGAGCAGCACGCCCTCTTCCTCGACCGAGCGGCTTTCGGGCGGCATCGATCCGGGGGTGATTCCGCCGACGTCGGCGTGATGGCCACGCGCTGCGACGAAGAACGCCGGCGCGTCGTCGTCTCCTGCAAAGACCGGCATGATGACGGTGATGTCGGGCAGATGCGTACCGCCGCGATAGGGGGCGTTGAGCGCGTAGGCGTCGCCGCGGCGGATCCCGCGGCCGTCTGCGCCGCCGCCGCGTGCGTCGATGATCGTGCGGATGCTCTCGCCCATCGAGCCCAGATGGACCGGGATGTGCGGCGCATTGGCGACGAGGTTGCCGTGTGCGTCGAACAGCGCGCAGCTGAAGTCGAGCCGTTCACGGATGTTGACCGAGGCAGCGGAGCGCTGGAGCGCCGCCCCCATCTCCTCGGCGATGCTCATGAACAGCCCGGCGAAAATCGCCAGCCGGACCGGATCGGACTCGGTGCCGATGCTGGCGCCGACACGAGGTGCGATGCGGTCGAGAATCAGGTTGCCGATCGGATCGACGCGCGCGCGCCAGCCGGGCTCGACGATGGTAGTCGAGACGCTGTCGAGGATCAGCGCGGGGCCGTCGACGCCGTGTCCTGCCGGGAGGCCTTCGCGCGCGAGTACCGGCGTGTCGTGCCATGCGCCGGCCATGTAGACTTGGGCGACCGCCAGCGGTGAGGCTGGCTCGTCGGGGAAGGCGACTAGTGCCGCGTCAATCGGCGGGCTTTCGGCGATCGCCTCGGCGACGATCCGGTCGGCGATCAGCGGTGCTTCGCTGGCAAAGCCGAACTGCGCGATGTGCGCGGCGTCGAACGCGGCGATCATCGCTGGCAGTTCGTCGAGATCGAGTTCGATGGTGTGGTCGGTCTGGCCTCGACGGAGATGCACGCGGCGTTCGATCCGAACGCCGTCCGCCGTGACGCCCTGCGCTACCAATGCTTCGCGCGCGGCCTCCGCCAGCCCGTCCATCGCTTTGACGATCTCAGCGTAATTCGCGAACGCCGCACCAGAGGTCGCCTCGCGCAGAACCCGTCGATCGGCGAGCCCCATGCCGTAGGCGGACAGCACGCCGGCCAGCGGGTGGATCATCACGCGGTCCATCGCCAGCGCGTCGGCGACGAGGCACGCATGCTGTCCTCCGGCTCCACCGAAGCAGGCGAGCGTGTAGCGCGTCACGTCATGCCCGCGCGCGACCGAAATCGTGCGGATCGCGTTCGCCATGTTCGCCACCGCGACCGCGACGAACCCTTCGGCCGCAACCTGTGGATCGAGCGGCAACGCCGCGAACCGCGCCGCCACCGCCTCCGCATCGAGCGGCGCATCGCCGGTCGGTCCGAAGAGTGCCGGAAAGAACTCCGGGCGCACCTTGCCGAGCATCACGTTGCAGTCGGTGACGGTCAGCGGCCCGCCACGCCGGTAGCACGCAGGCCCAGGTACAGCGCCTGCGCTCTCCGGACCGACGATAAGCCGCTCGCCATCGAACCGACAGATCGAGCCGCCGCCCGCCGCGACGGTGTGGATTCGCAGCATCGGCGCGCGGATGCGGGCGCCGGCGATCAGCGTCTCGGTGTCGCGCTCGTACGTCCCGGCGTAGTGCGACACGTCGGTCGATGTACCGCCCATGTCGAAGCCGATGACGTGCTCGAACCCGGCCTCGCGCGCGGTCGCGGCCATCCCGACGATCCCGCCTGCCGGTCCCGACAGGATCGCGTCCTTGCCGCGAAAGCCTGCGCCGTCGACCAGCCCGCCGGACGACTGCATGAACAGCGCGCCCTGCCCCAGCGCGTCGCTTAACCCCGCGACATAGCGATCGACGACCGGCGACAAATACGCATCTACGACCGTGGTATCGCCGCGGCCGATCAGCTTGATCAACGGCGCGACGCGGTGGCTGACCGAGATTTGCGTGAAGCCGATCTCGGCCGCGATTGCCGCCAGTGCTTTCTCGTGCGCGGTGAAGCGATAGCCGTGCATCAAGACGATCGCGACCGCGCGTAGCCCACTATCGAACGCCGCTTTCAAACCTGCACGCCCCGCATCGACGTCGAGCGGGCGTAGCACATCGCCTTCCGCGCCAACCCGCTCGTCGATCTCCACGACATGCGCGAACAGTGGCGGCGGGCGGTTCACGTCGCGCGCGAAAATATTGGACCGCTCCTGGTGCCCGATCAGCAGCGCATCGCCGAACCCGCGCGTGATCACGAGGCACGTCGGCTCGCCCTTGCGCTCGAGCAGCGCATTGGTCGCGACGGTCGTGCCGATCCGCAGTTCGAGCGGGACATCGGCGCCGTCGGTCAGCCGCCGGATCGCCTCGACCGCCGCGTCACCGTAGCGCTCGGGATCTTCCGACAGCAGCTTGGCGGTGACGATCCGCCCGTCCGGTTGCCGCGCGACGACGTCGGTGAACGTGCCGCCGCGGTCGATCCAGAACTGCCATGCGGTCATCGGTCAATCAGCCCAGAAAAGCGGTCATCCGTGCGGCGGCATCGGTCCACGCCACCTGGCGGTCGTCGAGCCATGCATCGTCGTAATAGGTGCACCCATAGCGGTCGCCGCCATCGCACAACAGCGTGACGATGCTCCCCGTCTCGCCCGTCGCCGCCATCTCCTCGACGATCTGCGCACAGGCCCAGAGGTTGGTCCCGGTCGAGCCACCGACGCGCCGCCCCAGCCGGTCGGACAGCGCGCGCATTGCACCGATGCTGTCCGCATCCTCGACCGCGATCATCCGGTCGATCACGCTCGGCACGAAGCTCGGCTCGACGCGCGGCCGCCCGATCCCCTCGATCCGTGACGCGCACCCCTCTGGCAACGCGACCACAGAGCGATCCGCGAAATGCCGGTGGAACACCGAATGCACCGGGTCCGCGACGCACAATCTGGTGTCGTGCCGGCAATAGCGGATGAAGCGCCCGATCGTCGCCGACGTCCCCCCGGTACCGGCGCCGCACACGATCCAGGACGGGCACGGATGCTCCTCCTCGCCCATCTGTGCGAAGATGCTCTCGGCGATGTTGTTGTTGCCGCGCCAGTCGGTCGCGCGCTCGGCATAGGTGAACTGGTCGAGATAATGCCCGCCGGTCTCCGCGGCGAGACGGTGCGAGACCGCGTAGACGGTGCGCGGATCGTCGACCATGTGGATCTCGCCGCCGTGAAAGCGGATCGCGTCGAGCTTCGGCTTGGCGGTCGTCGCCGGCACTACGGCGATGAAGCGCAGCCCCAGCATCCTGGCGAAATACGCCTCCGACACCGCGGTCGATCCAGACGAGGATTCGATCACCGTCGTCTCCGGCCCGATCCATTCGTTGCACAGCGCATACAGGAACAACGAGCGCGCGAGCCGGTGCTTGAGGCTGCCGGTCGGGTGCGAACTCTCGTCCTTCAGGTACAGCACGATGCCGGGATACCGCGGCAAATCGACACGGATCAGATGCGTGTCGGCGGACCGGTTATAGTCCGCCTCGATCCGCCGCACCGCCTCCGACAACCAGCGCCGGTCGACGCGCTTCCCCGTCACTGCAGGCGTCATTGCAGCCCGTGACGGACCAGCATCGCGGTTGGCTCGGGATCACGCCCACGAAACGCGCGGAAGCTCTCCGCGGCGGGCCGCGTCGCACCCCGCGCGAGAACTTCCTCGCGGAACCGGTCGCCGGTCTTACGATCGACGAGGCCCGCTTCCGCAAACGCTTCGAAGCCATCCGCCGCCAGCAGTTCGGCGTGCAGATAGCTGTAATAGCCCGACGCATAGCCCCCAGCGAAAATGTGGCTGAACGCGTGCGGGAAGCGGTGCCATGCGGGCGGGCGGATCACCGCCACCTCGTCGCGCACCGCCTCGATCACCTCGATCGGATCGCTGCCCATCGTGCCGAGATGCAGCAGCAGGTCGAACAGCGCGAACTCGACCTGGCGCAGAATGAACATCCCCGCCTGGAAATGCCGCGCCTTCACCATCCGCTCGAACAGGTCGGCGGGCAGCGTCTCGCCGGTCTTGTAGTGGCCGGACATGCCGGTCAGCACGCCCTGATCCCAGGCGAAATCCTCCATCAGCTGACTCGGCAGCTCGATCGCATCCCATTCGAAGCCATTGGTCCCTGCGATGCTCGGCCGGTTCACCTTGGTGAAGAGCAGATGGATGCAATGCCCGGTCTCGTGCAGCAGCGTCGTCACGTCGTTATGGCTCAGCAGCGACGGCGTCTCGCCCCCATCCGGCGCGAAGTTGCAGACCAGGTACGCGACCGGCACCGTCACGGTATTGCCGTCGTGCAGCCGAGGCCGCGCCTGCGCCATCCACGCGCCGCCCCGCTTGCCGGTGCGCGCATGAAGGTCGAGATACAGCCCCGCGAACACCGTCCCGCTCTCGTCCACCACGTCGAAGAACCGCGCGTCCTCGTGATACAGCGACACGTCGTCGCGCTCGACCAGCTTGATCCCGAACAGCCGCTGCATCAGCGTCTGCCAGCCCTCCATCACGCGCTCGACGGGGAAATACGCCTTCACCACCTGCGCATCGACCGCGTAGCGATCCTGCCGCAAACGGTTCGAGACGAAGCCCGCATCCCAGGGCTCGAAATCGGCGATCCCGAGTTGCTCGGCCGCAAACGTCTTCAGCTCGGCGAGGTCACGCTCCGCCGCCGGCTTTGCACGCCGCGCCAGATCGCGCAGAAACGCAATCACCTCGGCGCCATTGGGGGCCATCTTGGTCTCCAGCGACCACGCGACCGGGTCGGTGAACCCGAGCAACTTCGCGCCCTCGTGCCGCAGTTCGAGGATACGCGCGATCCGGGCGCTGTTGTCGAACTCGCCTGCATTCGGCCCCTGGTCCGACGCCCGCGTCGCGAACGCGCGGTAGATGCGTGCGCGCAACTCGCGGTTCTCGGCGAAGGTCAGCACCGCGTTCACACTCGGCTGTTGCAAAGTAACGAGCCAACCTTCCAGCCCCTTAGCCTTGGCGGCATCCGCGAACATCGCCTTGTCCGCGTCCGAAATCCCCGCAAGATCGGCCTCGTCCGTCACCAGTTCGGACCATGCATCGGTCGCATCGAGCACCGCGCTGCCGAACTCGTTCGACAAGCCCGACAGCTCGACCGAAATCTCGCTGAACCGGTCACGTGCCTCGGGCTCAAGCGCGACACCCGAGAGCGTGAAGTCACGGATCGCCTGCTCGACCGCGACCCGGTCCTCGACGGCCAAGTCGGCAAACTCAGGCGACACGCTCAACGCCACGAACACCTCGTACAAATCGCGGTTCTGCCCCACCTTCATGTCGTTCTCGACGAGCCGCTTCTGCCCCTCCGAATACGCCGCGCGCAGCTCGGGCGTGTCCGCGACGCCGTGCAGGTGCGACACCGCCGACCATATCGCGCCGATCTCGGTATTCGCGCGCTCGTATGGCAGCCACGCGCTCGCGAAATCGGTCGGCCGCGCGGTCGTGAGCGCCTCGACCATCGCCTCATGCCGCGCGATCGCCTCGTCGAGTGCCGGCGCGATCTGGTCGGGCGAGAGCTCCGCGAAACGGGGCAGCGAAAGCGTATCGAGCAGCGGGTTCGTCGGGGCAGCCATCAAAGATCCTTCAGCATTCGACGACGTTGACGGCCAGGCCACCAAGCGACGTCTCCTTATATTGCGAGCGCATGTCCTCACCGGTCTGGCGCATCGTCTCGATCACCGCATCGAGGCTGACGATATGGCGACCGTCCCCCCGCAGCGCCAGATACGCCGCGTTGATCGCCTTGATCGCACCCATCGTGTTGCGCTCGATGCACGGGATCTGGACCAGCCCGCCGATCGGATCGCAGGTCAGGCCGAGATTATGCTCCATGCCGATCTCCGCCGCATTCTCGATCTGCGCGTTGGTCCCGCCGAGCGCCGCGACCAGCGCGCCAGCGGCCATAGAACACGCGACGCCGACCTCGCCCTGGCAGCCCATCTCCGCCGCCGAGATCGACGCGCGCTTCTTGTAGAGAAACCCGATCGCCGCCGCGGTCAGTAGAAAGTCGTGCGCGCCCTTCGGCGTCGGCTCCTTGGTGAACGTCTCGTAGAACCGCAGCACCGCCGGCAGCACACCCGCCGCGCCATTGGTCGGCGCGGTCACGACGCGGCCACCCGCCGCATTCTCCTCGTTCACCGCCAGCGCATACAGGCTGACCCACTCGAACACCGCGGACGGATCAGCCGCAGTATCCCGCGCCTCCAGCCCCTCGAACAGCGCCTTCGCCCGACGCGGCACCTTCAGCCCGCCGGGCAAGATGCCGCCCTGCCGACAACCGCGATCGATCGACGCGAACATGGCGCCCTGCACCGCATCGAGGAACGCATCGGTCTCACTCTCCGGCCGCCACGCAATCTCGTTCTCGCGAACGATGTCGGCAATCGTCATCCCCGTAGCATCACCGGTCGCGAGCAGTTCCGCTCCCGACGAGAACGGCCGCGGCAACAGGATGTTCGCCTTCACCGGGCCCGACCCAGCCTCGACGATCGCGCCGCCACCGATCGAGAAATAGGTCCGCTCGACGCTGCGCCCGTCGCCGAACGACGCGGTGAACGTCACCGCATTGGGATGCCCCGGCAAAAACGTCTGCGCATGGAACAGCAGATGCTGGCTCTCCTCGAACCCGATCTCCACCCGCTCCGCCAGCATCAGCCGCCCGCTAGACCGGATCGCCGCCAGCCGCACCGGGATCAGGTCGGGATCGATCGTCTCGGGCTGCGCGCCACTCAAGCCGAGCATCACCGCGCTGTCGGTAGCATGCCCCCGCCCGGTCAGCGCCAGCGAGCCGTACAGGTCGACGCGCACAGCCACCGGCTTCTCGTCCGCGACCAGATCCGCGAACAACCACGCCGCGCGCATCGGCCCGACGGTATGCGAACTCGACGGCCCGATCCCGATCGTGAACAGGTCGAGAATGCTGATCGCCTGGTGGCAATCGGGGCGAGCGCGAGTCTGCTCGTCCGGGCGATCGAAGGTCAGCGGGGTCATGGCTCGCCGTTACGAGACTATACCCCGCGCCGTCCATCCGAAGCTGACTCCGCGCCTATTCCCCCGCCCATTCCTTCAGCAACGTGTAGGCGATCGCATAGGGCGGCGGCGCGACGAACGGCCCGTCCTCCCCACGCAGCACCGCGCGCACCATCTCGCGCGGCACCCACATCGCATCCTCCAACTCGTTCACGTCGAGCGTGATCGCATCGTCCTCGGCCTCCGCGACGCACGCCATCATCAGCGACGAGGGGAACGGCCAAGGCTGGCTCGCGACGTACCGTACCTTGCCGACCCGCACGCCCGATTCCTCGAGAATCTCACGCGCTACGGCTTCCTCCATCGACTCCGCGGGCTCCACGAAACCCGCGAGCGCCGAATACCGCCCCGGCGGCCAGCCCTTGCCGCGCCCGAGCAGCGCGCGCCCGTCATGCTCGGCGATCATGATGACCACCGGATCGACCCGCGGGAAATGCTCGGTCGCGCAGTTCGGACATTTCCGCGCCCACCCGGCACGAAACACCGCGGTCGGCGACCCGCACTTCGCGCAGAACCCATGTCGGACGTGCCAGTCGATCACACTGCGCGCGCCGGCATAGGTCGCCGCCTCACCCGACGCGAGCGCAGCCAGCACCGCCATCAGTGCAGGCGACCGCATCGCCGGCGCGTTATCGACCCGCATACCGTTCAGCAACGCCGCGAAATGCGGCCGTCCGCTCTCGTCCAGCCCGAGCAGGATTGGATCGGCATCGTCGGGCATGTCCGCCATCGACGTCCAGGCAAGACGACCGTCGTCGGTCGTGCTCGGCAGCAACCCGTCGAGCACCAGCAACCGCGCACGCCAGTCGCGCTGCGCCGCCGCCAACCCCTCGGGATCGTGACGCAGCGCATCTGACCGGTCTAGCGTCCCACCCGTGAAGCCGGGCGCGTCCATCACGCTCATCGGCGCAACCTCGCCGCATCCTGCATCAGCGCCGCGACCACCTGCTGGCGGAGCGGTATCCGGTCCGCCGGGAAGTAATTGACCATCACGTTACCCCGCGAATGCTTCGACGGATCGACCCAGGCGATCGTCCCCGCAGCACCACCCCAGGCGTAAGTCCCCTTGCCCGGCCCGTTCGGCGTATCCGCCAGTACGACGGAACCGCCCGCACCAAAGCCCATGTTGCTCCCCTGCGTCCCCCCGGTACCGCCGCCGACCCCGCCGAACACCACGCCCGTCGGCAGCAGGTTCGACGTCGCCAGCGCGATCGTCTCGGGCTTCATCACGCGCACGCCGTCGAGCGTGCCGCCGTCCTGGATCATGTGCAGGAACCGATCGTAATCCCGCGCTGACATCACCAGCCCCGCGCCGCCGTACGGAAAGCTGGGCTTCTGCAAGAACACCGAGTTCGCCGCCGGATCGAGCGGCGTCTGCGTGTCGCCGATGAACGCATAGTTGGTCGCCAGCCGCCCGACTTCGCCCTGCGGCACCTGCCAGAAACTCGACCGCATCTTGAGAGGATCGAACAGCCGCGTCTGCACGAACCGTTCGAAGCTCATGCCGCTCGCGACCTCGATCACGCGGCCCATCACGTCGAGCCCGATCGAATAGCTCCACTTGGTGCCGGGGTCCGCGATCAGCGGCAGCGCGACGCGGTTCGCGAACTCCTCGAGCGACGCAGGCCGGACGGGCCGCATCTTCTCTTCCATCGCCGCGCTGACCGACAGCGGCAGGATGCCGAGCCGCTCATACTCCTTGAGCAACGGCCCCTTGGTGACGATCGTGTAACCTAGCCCGGCGGTATGCGTCAGCAGGTTGCGGATCGTGATCGGCCGCGTCGCCGGCCGCGTGGCAAGCGACGTGTCGGGGCTGGTCGCGACCTTCATGTCCTTGAACGCCGGGATATATTTGCTGACCGGATCGTCGAGGTTGAGCTTGCCGTCCTCGATCAGCATCATCGCCGCCATGCCGGTAATCGGCTTGCTCATGGAGTAGACGCGCCACAGCGAGTCAGGGCCGGCAGCCGGAGCATTCGGATCGTCGCTGATCTTGCCCGCCGAAGGGAACAGCGTCGGACCGTCGCCGACACCGAACGCCCCGACGATCCCCGGCATCTTGTCCTGCGCGACATAGCCGTCGAACAGCGCGGTCGTCGCAGGCAGCAGCGCCTTGACCGGAATCGTCATCCGCGGCGCAGGCCGAGCCTGCGGGGAAGGCTGAGCCTGCTGGGCATAGCCCGTAGCCGCGGCCAGCGCGGCGAGGCCGCCCGTCGAAATCCAGTGCACCAGTTTCATGCAGATCTCCGTGTGGCCCAGTTCAGAATGGCTTTCCCGGCCTTGGCGAAAACGGTCGGCAGCCCGGCGGTATCCAGGTCGTCGATCGGCCACCATTCGCTTGCCGTTGGAACGCGCGGTTGATGCGCCTCGACCGTCGCCACCGCAAGCGTCAGTTGCAGATCGAAATGCGTAAATCCGTGCGCGACGGTCTCGTCCAGCATCCGCCACTCCGCCTGCGCCGGCGCATCCTCGAAACCGGGCGTTGCCTCGCCCCAGGCCCCGGTCGGAAACGCCCGCATCCCGCCCAGCAAACCGGAATCCGGCCGTCGCACCAGCAACACCTGACCGTCGCGCTCCAGCCAGAAGATCGTCCCGTACCGTTGAGGCTTGGCCGCCTTCTTGGCCTTCACCGGCAGCCGCTCCGGCGCGCCCTGAGCAAAGCCCTCGCAAAATTCACGGATAGGACACAGCAAACACTTCGGACTCCGCGTCGTGCAAATCCCCGACCCCAGATCCATCATCGCCTGCGCAAAATCCCCCGCGCGGAGGTCGGGCGTAATCGAATCCGCCGCCACCCGAATCGCAGGCCGCGCACCCGGCAAAGGCGTCTGAATCGCAAACACCCGAGCGACCACCCGCTCGACATTCGCATCGACCACCACCGCCCGTTCCCCGAACGCGATCGCCGCCACCGCCGCCGCGGTATACGCGCCCAGCCCCGGCAGTTCGCGCAGTTCGGCCTCGGTACCCGGAAACACGCCGCCATGCTCCGCCACCACGGCCTTCGCCGCCTTCACCAGATTGCGCGCCCGAGCATAATACCCAAGCCCCGCCCAAGCCGCCATCACATCGGCATCGTCCGCCGCCGCCAGACTCGCGAAATCCGGCCACCGCGCCGTCCACGCCAGGAACCGCGGCGTCACCGCAGCCACCGTAGTCTGCTGCAACATCACCTCTGACAGCCACACCCGGTACGGATCGACCGCCTCGCCCGGCTTCGCGCGCCACGGCAGGTCGCGACGATGCGCGTCATACCATCCGAGCAGGGCCCCGGAGACCGAAGAGCGCTTGGCGTTCACGCGTCGCCTATGGCATGGGTTCGCGGATGAGCAAGCCGCCCGTTTCCCTGCCCAAAGCTGCGACGCCCAAGCCGGCGACGAAGCGCATAAAAGGCAAGACCGATCCCGACGCCCCGCGCGAGAATCGCTCGCGCGCGGTCGCCGAGCTGTTGCCCGCGATCGGCGGCGCGGCGTTCCGGCGATTCGGCTTCGTCCAGTCGTCGATCGTCAGCCGCTGGCCGGAGATCGTCGGCGCGAAACTGGCGGGCGCGAGCATCCCCGAATCGATCCGCTTCCCGCTCGGCAAGAAGCAGGACGGCGTCCTCACCCTCACCGTCCGCGGCGCGCACGCCCCGATGATGCAGCACATTGCCCCCGAGATCATCGAGCGCGTAAACCGCTTCTTCGGCTACGCCGCCATCGTGAAAGTCGCGATCCGCCAGGGCGAAGTCGCCGCCCCCGTGCCGCGCAAAGCCCCACCGTCGATCCGCCCGGTCCCCGTCGATCTCGGTGCGAGCCTGAAGGGCATCGCCGATCCGGAACTGCGCGCCGTCCTCGAATCCCTCGCCGCCGGCGTCGCCTCGACGCACGGCCTTCCCAGGATCAACTGATGCGCGTCCTCCTAGCCGTCTTCGCCCTCTTCCTGCTCACCGGCGCGACCCCTGCGCGCGACTGGTCGCAGACCGCGCGGCAACTCCCCTCGGGCGCGTACCTGATCGGCAACCCCGCGGCCCGCGTAAAGCTGGTCGAATATGCCAGCTACACCTGCTCGCACTGCGCCGACTTCTCGGTGAAGTCCGAACCTGTGCTGAAGCGCCAGATGATCGCATCCGGCTCCACCAGCCTCGAATTCCGCCACTTCATCCGCGACCGCCTCGACCTGTCGGCAGCGATCCTCGCACGCTGCACCGGCCCGAAAGGCTTCTCCGCGACATCGTCCGCGATCTTCGCCGCACAACCGCAATGGCTACAGCGCGGAATCGAGTATCAGCAGGGCAACGCCGCGCGCCTCGCGATGTATTCAACCGCCGCGCAGATCCGCGCCAACGCCGACGGCTCCGGCCTGACCGCGATGGTCAAGGCTCGCGGGTTGTCGGATGCGGCGATCAACGCCTGCTTCGCCAACCAGCCCGAGATCGACCGCATCGTCAAGCTGACCGCCGACGCGCCCAAGGAAATCGATTCCACCCCGACCTTCTACCTCAACGGCAAGATCGTGCCCCATGTCGGCTGGGAACAGCTCGAACCCGCGCTCCGCAAGGCCGGCGCCCGGTAACGTTTGCAAATGATCCACTGGAGTAACAGCATGAAGTTCGTAATCGCCCTCGCCGCCCTGCCGCTCGCGCTCGCCGCCTGCTCGAAGAACGATTCGACCGGCAACGTCGACGCGCCTGCCGCGGCCCCCGTCGCCGCCGCCGCCGCGCCTGCCGGCCAGAGCTGGACCGAGACGGTCGTGAAGACCCCCGAGGGCTATCTGATGGGCAACCCCAACGCCGCCATCAAGCTCGTCGAATACGGCGCGCGCTCGTGCCCGACCTGTGGCTCATTCGCCCGCGAGGCGTACAAGCCGCTGACCGAGAAGTACGTCTCGACCGGGAAAGTCAGCTTCGAATTCCGCGACTTCCTCGTCCACGGCGCCCCCGACGTGGCGCTGACGCTGCTCGGCCAGTGCGGTGGCGTCGCGCCGTTCTTCCCGCTCCTCGAGCAGATGTACGGCAACCAGATCGCCTTCCTCGACAAGCTCCAGACGATGACCCCCGACCAGCAAAAGGCGCTCGCCAACCAGCCCCCGACGGTCGTCGCGACCAAGCTCGCCGAACAGATGGGCGCGATCGATTTCGTCAAGCAGCGCGGGATCCCGGAAGCCAAGGCGCGCGCCTGCCTCGCGGATCAGAAGCAGCTTGAGGTGATGGCCAAGCCTACCGAGAATGCGATGCAGGCGGGGACGGTGACGGGCACGCCGACGTTCCTGATCAACGACAAGAAGCTCGACCAGGTCGTGAGCTGGGATCAGATGGAGAAGGCGCTGAAGGCGGCTGGCGCGTAAGCTAGCCCCGCTTCCGGAGAGTATAGACGGCAACCTAACCCACGGCGCCACCCCGGCGGAGGCCGGGGCCCAGTTGGGGGACGTCGCTGATCAGCGCTGCGTTCCGTTAATGCCACCTCTCCAGCTGGGCCCCGGCCTCCGCCGGGGAGGCAAGTGGGTTTGGGCAGCCCACGCCTCCTTGTTCTCCCGCGAAGGCGGGAGCCCAGTCTGGGTCCCCGCCTTCGCGGGGATACAACGGCGCAACGGTTCGGGATAAGATCAACACCGCTTATGGCCGGGGGGCGCAAGAAATGCAGATCAAGCGCCTCCGCATCACCGGCTTCAAGAGCTTCGTAGACCCCGCCGACCTCCGCATCGAACCCGGCCTCACCGGCGTCGTCGGCCCCAACGGCTGCGGTAAATCCAACCTCCTCGAAGCCCTCCGCTGGACGATGGGCGAGGCCAGCGCCAAATCCCTGCGCGGCGCCGGCATGGAAGACGTCATCTTCGCCGGCACCGCGACCCGCCCGCCGCGCGACTTCGCCGAAGTCTCGATCCTCGCCGAAATCGCCGGTGACGAGCGAGAAATCGTCCGCCGGATCGAACGCGGCGCAGGCTCTGCCTACCGGATCGACGGCCGAGACGTCCGCGCGAAAGACGTCGGCCTCCTCTTCGCCGACGCCGCTACCGGCGCGCACTCGCCCGCGCTCGTCAGCCAAGGCAAGATCGGCGCCGTCATCGCCGCCAAGCCCGCCGACCGCCGCGCGATGCTGGAGGAAGCCGCCGGGATCGCAGGCCTCCACGTCCGCCGCAAAGACGCCGAGGGCAAACTCCGCGCCACCGAAGCCAACCTCGCCAAGCTCGATGAGATCATCTCCGACCAGGACGCACGCGCCGCCACGCTGAAACGCCAGGCCCGCGCCGCCGAACGCTATCGCCTGATCTCCGCTCAGATCCGCGTCGCCGAAGCGCGCACGCTCTTCGCCCGCTGGCGTGAAGCCGCCGCCGCATCCGACGCCGCCAAGGCCGAAGCCGCCGCCGCCGAAGCCCGCGTCCGCGCCGGCACCGACGCCGAACGCGCAGCCGCCGCAGACCAGCACCGCGCCGTCGAAGCCGTCGCCGCCGCCCGCACCGCCGCCCTCGCCGCCCGCGACCACGTCGGCGACCTCGCCCACCGCCTCACCGCGCTGAAAACCGAAAAGGCCGGCGTCGAACGCAGGATCGCCGACCTCGCCGACGCGCGCACCCGCATCGCCGACGACCGCGCCCGCGAAGGATCGCTCGCCAGCGACGCCGCCGCCGCGCTCGCCCGCCTCGCCGACGAGGCCAAGGCGCTCGACACCGCGATCGCTGACGCCACCGCCGCGATCCCCGATCTCGACGCCGCGCTCGCCAACACCGAACGCAAAGCCCGTGACGCCGAAGTCTCGCTCGCCCAGGCGCTCGCCACCCAGGCCCGCGATGCCGCAGAAGTCCGCGTCGCCAGCGCAGCCCTCGCCGCCGCCCGCACCCACGCCGACCGCGCCGACCGCGACGCTGCCCAGATCGCCGCCGCCCTCCGCGCCCTCGGCGACCCCGCCCCGCTGGCCGCAGAGCGCGAAACCGCTGCCGAAGCTCGACGCGCCGCGACCGCCGATGCCGAGGCCGCCCGCCAGGCCATCGCCCGCGCAGATACCGACGAAGCCGCCGCGACCAACGCGCGCGACGCCGCCGAAACCGCCCGCGCCACCGCCCGCGCAGACCTCGCCGCGATCGACAGCGAAGTGGCCGCGCTCACCAAAGCCACGCAAAGTTCAGGCCGCAACCGACTGCTCGACCACGTCTCGGCCAGCACAGGCTATGAACGCGCGCTGGCGGCGGCGCTCGGCGACGATCTCGACACCGGCCTCGACGCATGGACCGGTGCCGAGCCCCGCGACGAAGACCCCAAAGCGCCCGCCGACGCCGAACCGCTGGCGAAGCATGTCGAGGCCCCCCCCGCGCTCGCCCGCAGGCTCGCACAGGTCTTCGTCGTCGACACCGACACCAACCAACACCTCGCCGTCGGCCAGCGCATCGTCACCCGGGACGGCCGACTCCGCCGCTGGGACGGGTTCACCGCAACCGGCACCGGCGCGGCCGCCGCCGAACGCCTGGTCCGCCGTAACCGCCTCACCGCGCTTCAAGGCGCACGCCCCACCGCAGCCACGGCGCTCGAACACGCCGAACAAACCCGCGCCGCGATCGACCACCAGATCGCCGAAGCCCGCCGCCAGTCGCAAACCGCCCGCGCCGCCCTGCAACGCGCGGAAACCACCGCGCGCGACGCCACCCGCAACGAAGACCGCGCCACATCAGCGCTAGAACGCCTCGCCACCCAACGCGCAGACCTCGACGTCCGCGCGCACCGCATCGCCGACGACGTCGCCGAGGCCCACGCTGAACGCACCCGCGCAGAAGCCGCGATGGCCACCGTCCCCGACGGCACCGCCAACGCGCGTCAGGTCGCCACGCTCCAATACGACGTCGAACGTGCCTGCGCCGCCGTCGCACAGGCCCGCGCCGATCGCACCACGCTAGACCGCAGCATCGCCACGCACCGCGAACGCCTCGCCGCCGCCCAAGCCGACACCCGAAGCTGGCGCGCGCGCGCCGGGGAAGCCGCCAAACGCATCGCCGCTATGGACACGCGGGAAGCGACCCTCGGCGTCGACCTCGCCGCTATCGCCGATCGCCCCGCGACGCTGGCAACCGAAATCGCCACGCTCGACAGTGAACACCAAGAAGCGCGCACAATCGCCGAAGCGCTACTAAACACCGAACGCGCCACAGAAACCGCCGCCCGTACCGCCGACGACGCCCACCGCGCCGCCACCGAAGCCCTGTCCCAAGCGCGCGAAGCCCGCGCCGGCGCGATAGCCCGCGTCGAAAACCACGAAGCCCGCCGCCTCGACCTAGGCAAACTTTCCGGCGAACGCTTCCAATGCCCCGCCCCCGTCCTCCCCGAACGCCTCGGCTTCGCAGTCGCCGAAGTCCGCGACCCAGCCGAGGAGTCCGCCACCCACGACCGCCTCACCACCGACCGCGAACGTATCGGCCCGGTCAACCTCGTAGCCGAAACCGAACTCGCCGCCCTAGAAGACGCCGCGCGCGGCAACGCAGTGGAGCGCGACGAACTCGGCCAGGCGGTCAATCGCCTCCGAGGCTCGATCGGCACGCTCAACCGCGAAGGTCGCCAACGCCTGCTCGCCGCATTCGAGGCGGTGAACGGCCACTTTCAACGCCTCTTCACCACCCTCTTCGACGGCGGCGCCGCCCACCTCGAACTGATCGACTCCGACGACCCGCTCGAAGCCGGACTCGAGATCATGGCGCAACCGCCCGGCAAACGCCTCCAGTCGCTCACACTGCTGTCGGGCGGCGAACAGGCTTTGACCGCGGTCGCGCTGATCTTCGGCCTGTTCCTCACCAATCCCGCGCCGATCTGCGTGCTCGACGAGGTCGACGCGCCGCTCGACGACGCCAATATCGAGCGTTTCTGCGACCTGCTCGATCGCATGTCGCGCGATACCGACACGCGCTACCTTGTCGTCACGCACAACGCCGTCACGATGAGCCGCATGCACCGCCTGTTCGGCGTGACGATGATCGAACGCGGCGTCAGCCGCCTCGTTTCGGTCGACCTGCAAGCCGCCACGGGACTGATCGCCTCCGAGTGACACAGATCGATTTTTCCGCGCATTTTTTCCGCAACCGTGCGGCGTATCGCTTTATATAAACACGATGTTCCTGGACGAATCAAGCATCTGGCCGCGCAAGGAGGACCTGCCTCCCCGCAAGCCCGTGTATCGGCATGAGAAGGCGCTGACCCGCCTGATCTTCGTCTACCTTTTCCTGCTCTTGTTCCTGCCCGTCAGCCTCGGCGGCATGGTCGATCTGATCCGCTACCTGATCGACTGATCGATCGCTGTCCTACACGCGCGGATCCTGCCAGCGTCCCGACGCCTCGACCGCTGGAATTCATACCTCCGAAACCGACCCCGACGAAACTCTCCCAGCGTCTATACTTTCTATACTTCACTCTGCCTGCATTACCGAGAACCGGCCCGTATCAGCGACATAGCGACAAGTTGATCTCCATCACTCGACACCTCTTTTCGCGGAACGTAAGACGAACGAATGGCCCAACTCGACACCCGTGAAAAGCTCGAGATCCTGGCCGATGCCGCCAAATACGATGCGTCCTGCGCCTCGTCGGGCACGACCAAGCGCAATTCGAAAGACGGCAAGGGGCTTGGCTCGACCGAAGGCATGGGCATCTGTCACGCCTATGCGCCCGACGGCCGATGCATCTCTCTGCTGAAGATCCTGCTGACCAACAGCTGCATCTTCGACTGCCATTATTGCATCAACCGCAAGAGCTCGAACGTCCGCCGCGCCCGCTTCACGGCGAAGGAAGTCGTCGATCTCACCATCGCCTTCTACAAACGCAATTATATCGAGGGCCTGTTCCTCTCGTCGGGCATCATCGCCTCGTCCAACTACACGATGGAGCAGATGGTCGAGGTCGCGCGAAGCCTGCGCGAGGATCATCATTTCCGCGGCTACATCCACCTAAAGACGATCCCCGACGCCGATCCCGAACTCGTCCACCAGGCCGGGCTCTATGCGGATCGCGTCTCGATCAACGTCGAGCTCCCGACCGCGAACGGCCTCAAGCGCCTCGCTCCGGAGAAGGACGGCGTCCGCATCGAAACCGCAATGGCCGAGGTGAAGGCCTCGATTATCGACGGCAAGGACGCCAAGGCCAAGTACAAGTCCGCGCCCCGCTACGCCCCCGCCGGCCAGTCGACTCAGATGATCGTCGGCGCCGATGCCGCGACCGACGGCGACATCGTGCGGAAGGCCTCGACCCTGTACGACCGTTTCGGCCTGCGCCGCGTCTATTATTCCGCGTTCAGCCCGATCCCCGACGCGAGCGCGGTTCTGCCCCTGCAACGCCCGCCCCTAATGCGCGAGCACCGCCTCTATCAGTCGGATTGGCTGATGCGCTTCTACGAATTCCAGCCGCATGAGGTCATGGCCGCCGCCGACGACGCCACCGGCATGCTCCCGCTCGACATCGACCCCAAGCTCGCCTGGGCCCTCAAATTCCGCGGATCGTTCCCGGTCGACGTCAATCGCGCCCCCCGCGAAATGCTCCTCCGCGTCCCCGGTCTCGGCGTGAAAGCGGTCAACGGCATTCTCACCAGCCGCCGCTGGCGCCGCCTCCACTTGGCCGACATTGCCCGCCTGACGGTCTCGGTCGCCAAGCTCCGCCCCTTCATCATTGCCGAAGACTGGCGCCCGGTGGCCTTGGCGGACCGAGCCGAACTCCGCCCCCTCGTCGCCCCCAAACCCAAACAAATGGAAATGTTCGCGTGAAGACTGCGCGGAACCTGCTCCCCTCCCTGAAAGGGAGGGGTTGGGGGTGGGTTGGCCAGAGGCACGCGCAGCATTCCCTCGAAAACAACCCACCCCCGCCCCTTCCCCTCCCGGGAGGGGAGTAGAAGTGCGCGTAGTAACCCTAACCGAACCCGACGATTTTGACGGCTGGCGCGACGCAGCCCGCGGCCTCGTTGCCGAGAACGTCCCCCCCGATGACGTCGTCTGGCAAGTCGGCAACGAGCCCACAGACCTGTTCGCTACCGCTGCGGACCCCGCCCCGACCCCAACCCCCGGCGGCATCTCAGTTCCCCGCGCATTTCTAGATCTAGCCCGCAGCGCCATCCTCGGCACAGACCCCGAGCGTTTCGCCCTGCTCTACACGCTGCTAACCCGCCTTCGCCAAGAACCCAAACTGATCGAAGACCGCGCCGACCCGCTCGTCCGCCGGCTCGACCGCATCGCCAAGGACGTCCGCCGCGACATCCACAAGATGCGCGCCTTCCTCCGCTTCCGCGAGGTCGAGGATGGCGCCGGTTCAGACGAGGGGGGCACCCGCTTCGTCGCCTGGTTCGAACCCGACAACCACATCGTCCGCGCCAACGCAGCCTTCTTCGTCAACCGCTTCGCCAGCATGCGCTGGTCGATCCTCACACCCGAAGTCTCGATACACTGGGACGGCAAGGCGCTCAGCGAAGGCCCAGGCGCGAGCAAGGCCGACGCCCCCGACGGCGATCCGACCGAAGAGGTCTGGAAGACCTATTACGCCAGCATCTTCAACCCGGCCCGCGTTAAGATCGGCGCGATGCTGAAGGAGATGCCGAAGAAATACTGGAAGAACATGCCCGAAACCGCGCTGGTGCCGGGTCTGCTCGCGGCAGCGCAGGCGAGGGAGAGCGGGATGATCGCCAAGGCAAGAGACACCATCGGCGGCAACAGCCTGATCGCGTGGGAAGCGTTGCGTGACGAGGCCACCGGCTGCACTCGCTGCCCGCTCTACAAGCCCACGACCCAGACCGTGTTCGGCGAAGGCCCGGTCGACGCGCCGCTGATGTTCGTCGGCGAACAACCCGGCGACCAGGAGGACATCGCCGGGCGACCGTTCGTTGGCCCCGCCGGCCAGATGTTCGACAAGGCGATGGCGGAGGCAGGCGTCGATCGCTCCCGCGCGTACGTCACCAACGCGGTGAAACACTTCAAGTTCGAACAATGCGGCAAACGCCGCATCCACGCCAAGCCGGGAGCGGGCGAAATCGACGCCTGCCGCTGGTGGATCGAGCAGGAGCAGATGCTGATCAAGCCGAAGGTGACGGTGGCGCTGGGCGCCACGGCAGCCCGATCGCTGTTCGGCAAGGTAATGACGATAGGCCGAGAACGAGGCCGTGCGTTGCAGCTACCCGACGGCGGCGAAGCCTGGATCACGGTGCATCCAAGCTACCTACTGCGGTTGCCCGATCCGGCGCAAGCAACAGAGGAATATGCGCGTTTCGTAGAGGATCTGCGGACGGTCGGCAGCCGGATTGCTTGATCACCGAACGAGCAATCCCCTCCGTCATCCTGACGAAAGTCAGGATCGAGAGCCACAGCGCAACGTCCGTTCCCTGGGTCCTGACTTTCGTCAGGATGACGGAAGACGTTGGAGAGACCTTTCAATAATCACATGCTGTTAGGCTCAGGTCCCAAACGACCCGCCGGATCGTCAAGCGCTCCGATCTCAGCCATGTCCTCGTCATCCAACGTCAGATCCAACGCCGAGAAATTGTCCGCGAGGTGCTCCGCATCCGAAGCCTTCGGAATAACCGAAAAGCCGTTCGCCAGATGCCACGCAAGGATCACCTGCGCCGCACTCCGCCCATGCTTATTGGCGATCCGAACGATGGCCTCGTCCTGCAACAGCGTCTTCCCCTGCCCCAACGGACTCCAGCTTTGCGTCACGATCCCGTGCGCCTCATGATATTTCCGCTGCTCGCGTTGCTGGAAGTTCGGATGAAGCTCGATCTGGTTGACCGCCGGCGTTACCCCGGTCGCGGCAACGATCGCGTCGATATGCTCGGGCAAAAAGTTCGACACGCCGATCGACTTGGCCTTCCCCGCGTCGCGCAGCGCAATCATCGCCTTCCACGCGTCGACGTATTTGCCCTCGCTCGGCACCGGCCAGTGCATCAGGTACAGATCGACCGATTCGACCCCCAGTAGCGCGAGACTCTCGTCCATCGCCGCTTCGGCATCGCCCTGCCGGTCGTTCCAGAGCTTGGTCGTCAGGAACGCATCCGACCCCTTATAGCCATCACCCACGCCGCGTTCGTTCTCGTAGATCGCGGCAGTGTCGACCAACCGAAAGCCGATATCGAGCCCGCTGCGAACGATCGCCGCAACCTGGCTGTCGGGAATCTGCCACGTGCCCATACCGAGCTGGGGCATCGTGCGGTCGTCGTTGAGTGTGAGATCTGTCATGCCACACCAGCGAACGAGGCGCGTGCCGGTTCCGATGCGCCGGTTCCGCTTTAGGGCTTCCCTTCGGAGCCAGCTTCGCGCAACTCGCAAAACCATGTTCGAAAAGATTCTGGCCGTGCTGGCCACCTTCACGATCGGCGTCATCTCGTCCGGTGGCTATGTCGGCATCGCCCTGCTCATGGCGATCGAGAGCGCGTGCATCCCGCTGCCGTCCGAGATCATCATGCCGTTCGCCGGCTACCTGGTCTCGACCGGCCGGTTCGACCTGTATCTTGCCGCGACCGCGGGCGCGATCGGGTGCAATCTCGGCTCGATCGTCGCGTACGAAGTCGGCAAGCGTGGCGGTCGCCCGATGGCCGAACGCTGGGGCCGGTTCGTCCTGATCGGTCCGGGCGAGCTCGACGCGGCCGACCGATTCTTCGCGCGCTGGGGCTCGATGGCGGTGCTGATCGGGCGGCTGCTGCCAGTGATCCGCTCGTTCATCGCCTTCCCCGCCGGCGTTGCCCGGATGAAGCTGGTGCCGTTCCACCTCTACACCTTCATCGGGTCGTGGCCGTGGTGCTTCGGACTCGCCTGGGTCGGGATGAAGCTCGGCGACAAATGGGACAGCGACCCGCGCGTAAAGGCCGCGTTCCACAGCGCCGACCTGCTGATCGGCATCGTCTTGATCGCGCTGGTCGCCTTCTACATCTGGCACCGGGTACGCGGGCTGAAGCGTCACCCTTGAATATCCCGGGCATACCCCCGACGCTTTGCCAGCGCGCGCAGGTCGTCGTCGCGCGTAGGGACTAGCGAGTGCATGCGGCGCTGATACGCCGCGACGATTTCCGAACCGGCGCTGGGGGGTGAACCGCTGTCGAACGGCGGCGCGGGGTCATATTCCAGACCGAGCTGAACAGTTCGCGCATGTGCCTCGCCGCGGATCATCGCGGTCAGCGTCAGCGCGAAGTCGATCCCCGCAGTGATGCCGCCGCCGGTGACGCGGTTGCGATCGACCACGACGCGCGCGTCGACCGGGATCGCATTGAACAGCGGCAGCATGTCGCGTTGCGCCCAGTGGCAGCCAGCACGGTAACCATCGAGCAGTCCCGCCGCCCCGAGGATCAACGAGCCGGTGCAGACGCTCGTCACCCAGGTCGCGGTTGCGCCGATCGCCTGGACCCACGCCATCGCTTCGTCGTCGGCGATCACGCCGTTGGTGCCAAAACCGCCGGGCACGCAGAGGATGTCGGCGTGCTGCACGTCGGCGAAGGTTGCGGTCGGCAGGATCGAAAAACCGGCGTCGGTCGGGACGGGGTCGAGCGTCTTCCACACGAGATCGAGCCGAGCGTTGCCGAGCCGTGACAGGACCTGCGCGGGGCCGGTCAGGTCGAGCTGCGTCACGTTCGGGAACAGCAGAAAGGCGATGCGCAGGGGTTTGGTCATGCCGAAATTCCTAGCGAGAGGTTCTTGGGGCCGGGAATCGAGACGTCTTCCCCGATCAGCCTAAGGCCCGGGGAAATCACGCCAATCCAGAATCGGCCAAGGCGCGCGCGCGAGTGAAGTATAGGAAGTATAGACGCTCGCGCAGCATTCTCGTCGTCGACCAACGCACGATTGGTGGCAGTCTCGGCGATCGTGCTCGGGGTGGCTGCTGACGGCATTCACGCATCCTGTCATGCTCGGTCCATGTAGGACAGCAGGGGGCTGACGGCGTCAGGCGAGCAGCCGCGTGGCGCGCGTGGGCGCTTGGCGAGTAGGTAAGGCGTCGGCGCCATACCGCGCATACCGCTGCGATCGCGCAAGCGGGTGTGCGCAAACCGATAACCAGAGAATCGGAACATGCTCCCCTCCCTGAAAGGGAGGGGTTGGGGGTGGGTTGGCCAATTTGGGCCGCTCGGGTTCGCACACGCGGAAGCCGACCCACCCCCTGCCCCTCCCTTCCAGGGAGGGGGGAAGAAGGCGCTGTTTCGCGAAGGCCTTATGGGAGGACGGGCACTTCCGCAGCGCGCGTCTTGTTCTCCAGGCGCGACTCACGAACGCGCTGGCCGAAGCAGCCGGTTGCACCACCCGCACCGACGGCGGAGCAGCTGCCGATCGTGTTGACGCCGGACCCTGCGTCCATCGTGCCCTGCGCCTTGGTTGCCCAGCTCGCATTCTCGGGAGTGACGACGAACTCGCGGAGTTCCTTCGGCACCCGGTATTGCTCCTGCGCGCTGCGGCGGACGCACACGACGATTTCCTCGCCGTTCTGGTTGGTCGGGCAGCGTTCGTTACCGAACAGAGTCAGCACGCCGTTGATCGGCGCACTGCGCGAAACCTCGCCCGGGGCGGAGATCGTCTTTGCGTCACCGGTCGCGCCGGGCAAGGCGGGGGCCAGCGTCGGTGCCTTCGCGGGCAACTGCGCCAGCGTAGGCGGTGCAGGACGCGCCGGCTGGGCCGTCTGCGCCACCGCAGGCCCGGCGACGATCAACGCCGCCGCAAAAAGCATCTTCATACGCATCACTCCCACAATCCGTATTCTCATTACCCGCCGGTCTTCTTCTCGACCGTATCTCAAATCCGCTTGGCGGTAGCGATCGCGACCTTGCAGCCCAGGCGGATCAGGCCGCTCAGCACCGGATAGCCCGGCGTTTCCTCGGCACCCGCGGCGATCGCGGTATTCTTGTGCTCGAGTTCCTCGGCCTGGAAATCGAGGATGGCTGCCGATAGCTCAGGGTCGCTGGCGCCAAGCTGAACGAGCTGTTCTTCGTAATGCTTGTCGATCTCGGTCTCGACCGCCGCCGTGCACGCCATCGCCGCGCGCGGACTGATCGCCGCGGTCACCGCACCGAGCGCGAAGCCGGCGACCTTCCAGATCGGCTGCAACACCGTCGGGCGCACGCGGCGTTCGACGATCATCTTGTCGAAGAACGCGCGGTGGCGCTCCTCCTGTTGCGCCATGTGGTGGATCGATCGCGACGCCGGGTGGCGGTCGCCGAGCACGGCCAACTGGCCCGCGTAGATGCGGATCGCGCCGTATTCACCGGCCTGGTCGACACGGATCATCGAGTCCGTCGCCCGCTTGGCGTCTCCTGGCTTCCAGCCGCTCATCTCGTCTTCCTCATGAGTGCGAATATGGTGAACGCACCGGCGAGGGAAAAGATGGCGTTGAAGCCGGCGAGCGAGATTCCGAACAGTTTCCACTGCGGCGCATCGCACCGTACCATCGGCGCATTCATGATCGCGGCAAGACGCTCGGCCGCGGTCGTGCCGGCCATCGAGACGGTCGTCGTGCAGGCGGTGAAGCCGTTCCACCAATGATATTCGACACCGGCATGCGCGACGCCGATCAAGCCGCTGAGCCCGATCAGCAGCCCGGCGATGATGACCAGCGATGCGCGCAACGAACGGCCCGGCACGAAGAACGTGGCGCCGGCGATTAGCACCGCGGAATAATGCGGCCAGCGCTGCCAATGGCACATCTCGCACGGGTACAGCCCGCCGAGATATTGCGAGCCGAGCGCACCGAGCAGCAGGAACGCCGGCAGCAACAGCGCGATGGCGCGCGCGATCTCTTCGTTCTTGGTCATGCCAAGGCCGCGACGCACGCTCACTTGGTGGGCGCCTTTGTGGCGTCGGGGGCGGTAGGATCGGGCTTGATCGGGCGTGGCTTGGTCGCGGCGGCAACCTGAACCGGGCCGCCGAGACGCGCGACGGTCTTCAGCGCGTAATAAAGCTGGAAGTCGTCGATTCCCTGCTTCTTCAACTGCTCGGGCGTCTGCGAGAAGCGCGGATCGGTCTTGGTATCCTCCTCGAGCACCGCGTTGTCGGCCTTCACCTCGTTGATAAGGTGCTTGCGCAGATCCGCCTCGCGGAACACCGGGCGCGACTTGTAGTCGGGATCGGTGAGCTGCGGCACCTTGATGTCGGGCTCGATCCCGCCCTCCTGCACCGACCGGCCGGACGGCGTGAAATAGCGCGCGGTGGTGAGGCGAAGCGCCGTCTGAGGCCCGAGCGGGAGCACGGTCTGGACCGAGCCCTTGCCGAAGCTGCGCTCGCCCATGATCAGCGCGCGGTGATGATCCTGCAGCGCGCCGGCGACGATCTCGGATGCGGAGGCGGTGCCGGGATCGGTGAGGACCACGACCGGCAGGCCATGCGCGTCGTCGCCGGGCTTCGCGTAATAGCGCTCGATATCGGTCTTCTCGCGGCCGCGCTGCGAGACGATCTCGCCGTGATCGAGGAAGGCATCGCTGACTTCGATCGCCTGAGTGAGGAGGCCGCCGCCATTCTCGCGCAGGTCGACGACATAGCCGAGCGGGCGGTGGCCGAGCGACTTGTCGATCGCCATGATCGCCGCGCGCGTGTCGGCGCCGGTATTCTCGCTGAAGGTATTGATGTTGATATAGCCGACGTCGCCGCGGACTTCCCATTTCACCGGCTTCTGGACGATGATCTCGCGCATCATCGTCACGTCGAGCGGCTTGTCGCGGCCGGGACGGACGAGGCCCAGCGTGATCTTGCTGCCGGGCTTGCCGCGCATCTTGCCGACCGCCTCGTCGAGCGAGTCACCGTAGATCAGCTTGCCGTCGATATGCGTGATGTAGTCGCCGGACTTGACGCCCGCGCGAGCTGCCGGCGAGTCTTCCTGTGGCGACACGACCTTGATCGCGCCGTCTTCCATCTGCACCGTCAGGCCCAAGCCGCCGTAATTGCCCTCGGTCATGATCCGGAGGTTCTCGTAGTCGAGCGCGTCGACATACGAGCTGTGCGGATCGAGGCTGGCGAGCATGCCCTGGATCGCGCCCTTGATCAGCGTCTTGTCATCGACCTTGTCGACATATTCCGCCTTCACGCGGTTGAACACGTCGAGGAACTGGTCGAACTCGCGATAGGTGTCGGTGTCGACCGCCGCCATCGCCGAGGTGGCGAGCGGGATCAGCGTCAGCGCGCCGACGATCGCCGTCGCGGTAAGCATAGGAGCACGAATAGGACGGGGCATCGATGGTCCTGCAACCTGAGAAAAAACGTGTCGTACAGTCGTAACGGCGTAGCGTAGCGGAACGCTGGCGGCAACGCGCGCGCGGAGTGAAGACCGGTGGGGGTTAATGGGGGCTGACTGGGGGCTTCCGATCCTCCCCCTCCAAGGGGAAGGATCGAAAAGCAGCTGCCCACCGGGTTGGCCGATCAGCGTGGTCCTATCAGTGATGCCGCATCGACCGGCCGGCCGCGGCGCCGGAGTTCGACGGTGATGCGCGGCTCTTCGCCGGGGGCGGTGCCGATCGGCGTACCCATCGCGATGCGGTCGCCGGTCTTTGCCGACGTTGCGGCGAGGCCCGTGACGAGGCTGGTCCAGCCATTGGCATGATCGATGATGACGATGACCCCGTAATCGCGAAACCGGCGCGCGTAACGGATCGTCCCCGCGGCGGGAGCGACGACGCGCGCGCGCGGAGCAGTGGCGAAGGTCAACCCGCGCGATCGGACGCCGGAGTCCGAGAGTTCGTCGAAACCCGTGACGAGCCTGCCCGCTACCGGCATGCGGTACACGCCGCGTGGTGGCGCCGGAGGCGTTACCCCCGGCGCGATCGGGCGGGGAATCGGTCCGGCGAGTGCGATCAGGCTTGCCGCGGTTGCCTTAGCATCGGTGGTGGCCGCCATCCCGTCTACGAGATCGCGTGCGCGTTCGCCGAGCGCCAGAGCGCGGTCGGACTCGCTGAGCGCGCCGCGGCCAAGGGCCTGGCTACGCTGTCGATGGCGTGCCTCGAGCTCGGCCAGCGCGATGCGGTCGTTTTCCAAGCGTGCGCGCCCATCCGAGAGCGCCTTGGCAGCGAGTGTCGCACTCGCCCGCAGGCGACGCGTTTCGGCGATTTCGATTCGGACCGCCTCGGTACGCTGGCGGACGACGGGGAGCACGCTGCCCAGCACCGCGCGGACGTGGACGAGGTCGTCGATCGACCCCGGCTGCGCGACCGCGACGATCGTCGGGCGCCGAGCCAGCGATTCCAGCGCCGCGATCAGTTGGGAAACCGGGGCTTGCGCGCGCGCCAGCCTGACACGCTGGTCGGTCAGCAGCCGCTCGACGAGTGTCACGCGGGCACTGGCGGTCGCAAGGTTCGCCTCGGCGGCGGTGACGCGGGCGGCCAGCGCCTGCTCCTCGCGGCGTGCCTTGTCGGCGGCATTGCGTTCCTGGGTGGCAGCAGCGGCGAGCCTCGCGGCACGGGCAGTGGCGATCGCGGCATCGCGTTTCGCCGCGACCAGGCGTTGCTGCTCGACCGATAGCTCCGGCGCTTTAGTTTGCGCGGTTACGCCAGCCGCTACGGCGAGCAGTGCCGCGACGAGCCCCGTCCGCATCCTCATCCATCACCCTTCGCGGTGATAGGGGTGGTTGGCAAGGATGCTGGTAGCGCGGAAGAGTTGCTCGGCGAGCATCGCGCGCGCGAGCAGATGCGGCCAGGTCGCGCGACCGAACGAGAACAGCAGGTCGGCCTCGTCGCGCGCCGCGTCGTCGAAGCCATCCGCGGCGCCGATCATGAACCGTGCCTCGCGTACGCCGTCGTCGCGCCACCGCTCGAGGTGTCGCGCGAACTGCGTCGACGACAACGTCTCGCCCTTCTCGTCGAGCAGGATGCGCTTGGTCTGCTCGCCGACCAGCGGGATCTTGCCGCCGGTGTCCGGCAGCTCGGACACCTTGGTCGGCCAGACGATCCGCTTCAGATAGCGGTCGACGAGGTCGGCCTCGGGCGAGCGCCCGATCCGACCGCGGGCGACGATGTGCAGCAGCATGATCGGACCTGGGGCCGCCTCGGAACCGGCTTAATCTTCGTCGGTGAAGGTCGGCACGGGCGGCGCCGGTGCGTCGCCGAATGCCCACATCCGCTCCAGATTGTAGAAGCTGCGGACTTCGGGGCGGAACAGGTGGACGATGACGTCGGTCGCGTCGATCAGCACCCAGTCGGCGGTCGGCAGGCCTTCGATCTTCACCGGGCGCTTGAACTCGGCCTTGATCCGCTCGGCCAGCTTCTGCGCCATCGAGGCAACCTGGCGGGTCGAACGACCGCTGGCGATCACCATGTAGTCGGCGATGCTGGTCTTACCCGCGAGCGGGATCGAGATGGTCTCGACCGCCTGGTCGTCGTCGAGCGACGCGAGGATCAGGCGATGCAGCGCCTCAACCTCTTCGGGGTCGGTCGCGCGAGGGGCAGTAGGGGAAGTGGCCAAGTCAGCTCCTGGGTAAAACTACCGGACCAGCAACATGCTGAACCCAGTCGGGATTTTTGGCACGCAGGCCGGTTGCGGAGGTCGGGTCGGGTCGGAAGCGCAACAGCACGAGGGCCGGCAATCTCCACGTCGTCCAGCTCTTCGCATGGTCTGTGCGCCGTTGGAAGCGCCGCAGCCAACCCATCGCGGGGGCCGCGAGGGCGCGCCCGTCATATCCCGGACGCGCGATTACCGCAATCGGAACCTCGCGGGCGATAGCGCGCCAGTTCTTCCAGCGGTGGAAGTCGGCGAGATTATCCGCGCCCATCAGCCAGATGAACCGGATTTTCGGGTAACGCCGCTTGAGCTTGCGGATCGTGTCGAGCGTGTACCGGGTGTGGAGCCGCGCCTCGATATCGGTCGCTCGGATCGGCGCGCGGCGGGCCATGCGCTTGGCGGAAGTGAGACGCGCGGGGAGCGGCGCCATGTCGTTCGCGGCGTCCTTGAGCGGGTTGCCGGGGGACACCAGCCACCACGCCTCGTCGAGCGCGAGCGCATCGATCGCCGCAAGCGTGATGCCGCGGTGGCCGCGGTGCGCGGGATTGAACGACCCGCCGAGAATGCCGACGTGGGTCATAGGAACTGCTGCCGGTCACGCGCGACATGAATGACGCGGACGATGAACAGATCGTCGCCCGCCAACCGATAGAGCAGGATGTAAGGCGTACCTGCGACGCGCCATTTACGCAGTCGGGTATTTGGCACCGCTGGCCCCGCGCCCGGGTAATCCATCAGAAATCTAGCCGCGTTTACCGCAGAGGACCCAACCCGGCTCGCGGTATTCGGATCGATCTTGTCGAACTCGTCATCGATCGTCGCAAGATCGGCCTGCGCGTCGCGCGACCATCTTACGCCCCTCATGCAGCGTCGGCGGTCTTGTGCCGTTGCGCAAACCAGGCCTCCATTTCGTCCTGAGTCAGATAATCGCCTCGCGCGATCGAATCCTCGCCGGCCTGAATGAAGTCCAGAAATTCAAGTTCTTCGTCGACGCGACGCGCGATCGCTTCGGCGGCGATAGTACTAGCGTCGACGCCGCGGCGCTGCGCGAGTGTCGCGAGTTTGTCGGCAACGCCTGGCTCGATCGCGATAATCAAGGTCGATGCGTTCGTCATGCCGCGAACATGCGCTTTCCACCCCTCACAATCAACCGCGCACCTGGCCGGTGCCGCGGCCGATCCATTTGTAGGTGGTGAGGCCTTCGAGCGCGACCGGGCCGCGGGCGTGGAGGCGACCGGTGGCGATGCCGATCTCCGCGCCGAGACCGAACTCGCCACCATCGGCGAACTGGGTGGAGGCGTTCCACAGAACGATCGCACTATCGACCGTAGTCAGGAAGCGTTCGGCAACGGCGGCATCTTCTGCGACGATCGCATCGGTATGGTGCGAGCCGTGGCGGGCGATGTGCGCTACCGCTGCGTCGAGGCCGTCCACGATCGCAACCGACGCGATTGCGTCGAGATATTCGGTATCCCAGTCGATGGCGGCGGCGGCGGCAATCTCGGGAACGAGTGCCCGCGCGCTTGCGTCACCGCGGACCTCGCACCCCGTCGTCGCGAGGCTTCGGATCAAGGCGGGTGCGTTCGCATAGGCGCGGTCGATCAGCAGCGTCTCCATCGATCCGCAAACGCCGGTGCGGCGCATCTTAGCATCGACGACGATCGCCGCCGCCATCGCAGGGTCCGCAGACGCATCCACATAGACGTGATTGATGCCGTCCAGATGCGCAAGGACGGGAACGCGCGCTTCTGCCTGAACGCGGGCAACCAGGCTCTTGCCGCCGCGGGGGATGATCAGGTCGATCATCCCGTCCGCCTTCAGCATGGCACCGACGGCCGCGCGATCGGTGGTCGGCACGAGTTGCACCGCATCTACGGGCACCCCGCCCGCTTTCAGTCCCTCGACCAGCGCCATATGGATCGCGCGATTGCTGTTCACCGCTTCGGACCCGCCACGCAGGATCGCTGCGTTGCCGGCCATCACGCACAACGCTGCAGCGTCGGCGGTGACGTTCGGGCGGCTCTCGTAGACGATGCCGATGACGCCGATCGGTACGCGGACGCGCGAGAGCTTCAGACCGTTCGGACGCTCGCTGGCGTCGATCAACTGCCCGACCGGATCTACGAGCGCCGAGACTGCCGCCACGCCGTCCGCCATCGCCGCGACGCGCGCCTCGTCCAGCCGCAACCGATCCAGCAGCGCGCCCGACAGACCGGCGTCCGCTGCACGCGTCATGTCCTCCGCGTTCGCTGCAACGATTCCCGCCGATGCCGCCCGGATCGACTCCGCCGCCGACACGAGCGCCGCAGCCTTCCGCGCAGACGGCATCGATGTTAGCACCAGCGCGGCCGAGCGCGCGCGGCGCCCCATTTCGGCGATCAATTGGGTCGGATTTTCTACGTCGGCCATGGCCCGCGCGCTAGCATGCGAAACCCCTCGCGCCAACGCCGCGAACTCGTTACGCTACCGATATTACAGGGGGGCTCATGACCGGAGATATCGAAGCAGCGGCGGATATCGCCACGGGTGCCCTGGTCGGGCGCGCGTTCGAACCGAAGGCGGGGGGCGCCCATGATGCGCGTGCCGGCCATGGTCCGGACGATGCGCTCTGTCTCAACTGCGGGACTCGGTTGATCGGCGAGCATTGCCACGCCTGTGGGCAGTCCGCGCACGTCCACCGTTCGCTCGGCGGGATCGGGCACGAGATCGCGCACGGGGTCTTCCATTTCGAGGGCAAGATCTGGCGGACGTTGCCGTTGCTGATCCTGCATCCCGGCACACTGACGCGTCGATACGTCAATGGCGAGCGCGCGCGGTTCGTGTCGCCGCTCGCGCTGTTCCTGTTCACCGTCTTCCTGATGTTCGCGACGATCGGCGCGGTCGGCGGCGCAATGACCAAGGACTTCCTCCAGGACAAGCGCTCCGGGAAGACGTCGGATTATGCGCACGAGGCGGCGAAGGCTCGCGTCGTGCTCGACAGGGTCGAGGCGCAAAAGGCAGCGGCGGTAAAGGCGGGTGCGACCTATTCGGGAGAGTCGATCGCCGCCCTCGACCAGCAGGCAAGCGCGCTACGCACCACCGTTCGGGCACTCGGCGTGGCGGCGGATATGCAGGACGGTGCCGCCTACGGCACGGTCATCGATCTCGGCGACTTCAAGACCGGTTGGGAACGGCTCGATCACGGCATCGCCAAGGCGAACGGCAATCCGGGGCTGATGCTCTACAAACTCCAGACCAGCGCGTATAAATACAGTTGGGGGCTCATTCCGCTCTCTGTGCCGTTCATGGCGCTACTGTTCCTGTGGCGGCGGCGGCATCATCTCTACGATCACGCGATCTTCGTGACCTATTCGCTGGCGTTCATGATGCTGCTCACGATCGTGTTGATCGTCGCGGGCGTCATCGGCGTCGCGGAGGGCTGGATCGTAATGGCGGCGCTGTGCGTGCCGCCGGTGCATATGTTCGCGCAGCTCCGGGGGGCGTATTCACTGCGCAAGCGTTCGGCGGCGTGGCGGACGGTCGCGCTGCTGACGTTCGCGTTCACGGTCCTGTTGGCGTTTATCGTGCTGTTGTTGCTGCACGGTTTGACGGACTGAGCGCAGTAAGGCGGCCTCTCCCAACCTCCGTTCGTGCTGAGCGAAGTCGAAGCGCCTGCATGCGGGGTATGCCCTTCGACTTCGCTCAGGGCGAACGGAGAAAGGAGCACTCTTTTAGCGGCAGGGGTACAGGTTCGCCAGAACACGCGCGTAGCCGTCCTTGAGAGGGCGTTTCCGGTAGCTGGCGGGGAGTTCGTTCAAGCCGTCGAGCATGTCCATGATGCCGACCGATTGGCCCTCCGGAACGCAGGCGATCGGTGGCTTGCCGGCTGCGGCGCGGGCGGCGCGTTCCGCTTTGAGTTGGTTGGTCGCGGCCTTGGCTTCGGCCTTCAGCGCAGGAAGATCCGGCGACATCAGTGCCATAGGACCCTGGTCGCGAAGCGCGTTGGCGCGGGCCAGAAACGTACCGACGGTCATCGCCGCGCCCGCCGGCATCGCCACGCCGACCATCAGCAATGCTGCGACTACAGCCTTCAAACGCGAATACGACATGGGCGACCTTTCCTAAGAAAGACCGCCCATAGAGTTACTTAAGTGACTGACGAGTGAACCGGATCACGCCCCCAGCGGTGTCGGCGTACCGAACGGCCCCGACGGACGCCGCGTCTTGGGGATCGACGTACCCGCACGCGGGACGGTCGACGCCTTCGCACCCGGATCCGGACGATCTAGGTCTTCGCCCGCGATCAGCTTCTTGATCTCGTCACCCGTCAGCGTCTCGAACTCGAGCAGCGCACCGGCCACCGTGTGGAGCTGGTCAACATGATCGCTCAGCACCTGCTTGGCGCGGTCGAGACCGCCTTCGACGATCCGCTTGATCTCGTCGTCGATCAACTGCGCGGTCTGGTTCGACATGCGCGACGGACGGCTCGACGAGTAGCCGAGGAACGACTCGCCTTCAGGCTCACCATATTCCAGCGGCCCGACCTTGTCCGACATGCCCCAGCGCGTGACCATGTCGCGTGCCAGACCCGTCGCGTACTGGATGTCGCCCGAAGCGCCCGACGAAACCTTGTCGTACCCAAAGATGACTTCCTCGGCGACGCGACCGCCCATCGATACCGCGAGGTTCGCATACATCTTGTCGCGGTGATAGCTGTACGAATCACGCTCGGGCAGACGCATCACCATACCCAGCGCACGACCGCGCGGAATGATCGTCGCCTTGTGGATCGGATCCGACGCAGCCTCGTGCATCGCGACGACGGCATGGCCGGCCTCGTGATACGCGGTCATCCGCTTCTCGTCGTCGGTCATGACCATGCTGCGACGCTCGGCGCCCATCATGACCTTGTCCTTGGCCTCTTCGAATTCGGCCATCGCCACCAAGCGCTTGCCCTTGCGTGCCGCATGCAGCGCCGCTTCGTTGATGAGGTTGGCGAGGTCCGCACCCGAGAACCCAGGCGTGCCGCGCGCGATTACGCGAGCGTCGACGTCGGGCGCCAGCGGCACCTTCTTCATGTGCACTTCGAGGATCTTGATGCGACCCTCGATATCCGGCCGCGGCACGGTAACCTGGCGATCGAAACGGCCCGGACGCAACAGCGCAGGGTCGAGCACGTCCGGACGGTTGGTCGCGGCGATGATGATGATGCCCTCGTTGGCCTCGAAGCCATCCATCTCGACCAGCAGCTGGTTCAGCGTCTGCTCGCGCTCGTCGTTGCCGTTGCCGAGACCGGCACCACGATGGCGACCGACCGCGTCGATTTCGTCGATGAAGACGATGCACGGTGCGGACTTCTTAGCCTGCTCGAACATGTCGCGGACGCGGCTCGCGCCGACGCCGACGAACATCTCGACGAAGTCCGAACCCGATATCGTGAAGAACGGCACGCCGGCTTCACCCGCGATCGCGCGGGCGAGCAGCGTCTTACCGGTACCCGGCGAACCGACCAGCAATGCCCCCTTGGGAATCTTGCCGCCAAGGCGCGCGAACTTGGTCGGATCCTTGAGGAACTCGACGATCTCTTCCAGCTCTTCCCGCGCCTCGTCGATGCCGGCCACGTCCTGGAAGGTGACTTTACCCTCCTTCTGCGTCAGCATCTTCGCGCGGCTCTTGCCGAAGCCCATCGCGCCCGAGCCCGAGTTCTTCTGCATCTGCTTGAGCACGAAGAACGCGATGCCGAGGAACAGCAGGAACGGCAGCGACTGATACAGGAGCAACGCCAGCATCGACGGACCCTCTTCGGGCTTCGCGCTGATCGAAACGCCCTTGTCGCGCAGCTTCGGCACCAGCGTCGAGTCGGGGATCGGATACGATTTGAACTTCTCGCCCGAAGACAACGTCCCCGAGATGATATCGCGCGAGATGTTGACGTCCTTGACGGTGCCCTCATCGACCTTGTCGAGGAATGCCGAATAGGCGATCGTGTTACCGGACGACGCGGCCGTGCGGCCGTCGAACATGGTCACGAACAGCGCCAGCGCGAGCAGGATGCCGACCCAGATCAGCAGGCTTTTCATCCAAGGATTGCCGCCGCCGTTTTCGGGACCGCCATTGCCGGGGCCGCCGTTTCCGGGGCCCTGGGGCTTCTGACCGCGGTTGTCGTTGTCGCTCATGGGTGCACGATACCTTTCACCGCACAAGATAAGCGTGCGCGGGTTAATGGCAATGGAACAACGCGCGACTTGCGTTGATCAGTGTGAACGGACGGGCACGTCACGTGAAGCTTCTACGCGGGACCTCTACGAGGGGGCGCCTCGCGGAAGCGCCACACGTCGCCGCGGACGCTGGCGATAATTCCGGCCTGCGTGGTGCGCTTGCCCGCCATCAGCGAGTCGAGCAGGCTTTCGATGTTGGCCGCCTCGGTCCATTCGGGCGCGACGATGCCCGCCTCGGTGCGGACCGTGCCGATCGCGCGGCGGGCGAGGCGGCGCAAGATTTCACGGGGCAGCTTCTCGACCGCGAGCTTCACCTCGCTCCCGCCGACCTTTGCCCGTTCGGCCCAGATCCACTCGACCATCGCGCGGACGTCGGTATCGGTCTCGGCGAGCGCAGCGGCGGCGCGCGCGAGGTTGGGCGTGCCGAGCCATTCATTCTCGCCAAGCAACCGGCGGAAACGCGTGCGATCGTGACGATCGTCGTGGTTCGAGGGATCATCGAAGAACGGCACTTCGGCGCGGCGAACGATCGCGCGGAGTTCGGCGCGGCGCCAGTCGAGCAACGGACGGACGACCGTCACGCCGTGGATTTCGGTGCGCGCGCGGACTCCGGCGAGGCCGGCGAGGCCTGAACCGCGGGCGGCGCGCATGAGGAAAGTCTCGGCCTGATCGTCGGCGTGGTGGCCGGTGACGAGCGCCCCTGCCCCGATCGCGCGGGCGTGATCGGTGAGCAGGGCGTACCGCGTGGTGCGCGCCTGCGCCTGGATGCTCGCGCCGGTGATCGGTTCGCTCGGCGCGAGCGTGGCGTGGGGAACGCCGAGCGTCGCGCAGTGCGCGGCGACCATCGCGGACTCCTCCACCGCTTCGGGGCGGAGGCGGTGGTCGATGCTCGCGACCGTAAAGCCGGGCGGTAGCGCTTCATGCGCGAGGGTGAGCATCGCCATGCTGTCGGGGCCGCCGGAGACGGCGAACAACGGATTGACGATGTCGCTGGCGATCCGCGCGAAGTCGGCGGCGAAGCGGCGGCCTTCTTCGGTCATGCGGGGTTGGCCGTCATCGTAGAAAGTCCACCACCCCGGCGGAGGCCGGGGCCCAATTGGGGGACGGTAATGACCGAGCGCGGCCCCCCGTTACGACGACCTTGCCAATTGGGCCCCGGCCTCCGCCGGGGTGGTGCTGATGTGTGACGTGACGTCACAGACAGGCGGAGACCCACGCGCACTAAAGCACAGTTTACTTGCACTTCGCCGCGCTGCGCCCGGCGGCGACCTGCCCCTTCATCGCCGACGCCATCTTGGCGCCATAGACGTCGTTCAGCTCGTCATACACCTTGCACGCATCCGCCGACTTGTTGAGCTTGGTCAGCGCCTGGCCGAGGTACAGCAAGCTGTCCGGCGCGCGTTCCCCCTCGGGCATCTTCTTGTAATTGTCGTAGAACGCCATCGAGGCGAGGCTCGGCTTGCCCTCGTCGAGATACGCGCGGCCGAGCAGGTTCTGCGCATAGCTGGCGCGCTTGCTCTTCGGGTATTCGGCGACGACCTTCTTCAGTTGCGCCTCCGCCTGCGGGTATTGCTTGGCCGCCCAGAGGCGATAGCCGTACATATATTCGTCTTCCGCCGGATCGCCGGTCGACGGCTTCTCGACCGAAACCTTGGTCGGTGCCGGAGTGGTCGGCCGGGACGCCGTCTCGGGGCGTGTCGTCGGGCGCGAAGGACCGTCGCTCGACTGGTCATCGGACTCGATCGGGCCGCCGGCCCCTGTCGCGATCGGCGCGGGGCCGGTCTCCAGCGTCTTCATCCGCGCGTCGTTAGAGCGGCGGTAATTGTCGAACGCATCCTGCAACAGGCGCGTACGGTTCTGGTTCTGCTCGATCTGCTCCGTCAGCGACGTCATCTGCTGCTCCAGCGACGTGACGCGCTGGTTCACGTCGGCGAGCGCACTGGTCGCGGGCGAGCCAGGCCCAGGACCCTGCTCGCTCTGCGGCGCGCGCACTTCGGGCTGGAGCATCTGGCCGGCACCACCCGGGAAGACCTTCCGCTGAACCGCGCGCATTTCGCTTTCGAGCTTGCCGACGCGACCCTCGACATTTTGTGCCTGTACGGCAGCGGGCAGCAGCGCCGCGAGGCAGACGCCGACCAGAATTGACTTACGCATGGGCCACACCCCCCGGTGGATTGGTTAATCGTCCGGGTATACCTGCGCTACCCTTCCTGTCGCCAGCCTTAAGGCCCCGGCGAATATCTGCTCCAATCACGGATTGGGCGTTGCCGTGGCGGCGGACGGCGGGTTGGCGGCCGCGTCCAGGTTGGCGCGCTGCGTTTCGCTCATCCGAGGACGCTGCGTGCGCGGACGCATCGGGCGCGCGCGATCCGACGGGCGCGTCGAGGTGGTTTCGACGTCGGACGGCGTGTACTGGGGCTCGGGCGTGCCGGCGATCCGCGCGGCGATCGCCGGCGCACCGACGCGCACGTCCTTGATCGCACGCTCGCCGGTACCCAGCGCCGGCGCCGCGGAACCGTTGAGCGTCACCGCCAGCTTGTCCGCACGACCGATGTTGATCTTCGGGTCCTTGGCATCCTTCGGCACGTCGAACTTCTCGCCGGGCTTCATCGTGCCGAGGTACAGCGTCTTGTTGTCGGCATCGTAGACCCGCATCCACACCTCGTCCGAGGCGGTCAGCGTGACCTGTCCATCGGCAGGTGTAGCCGGCGCCGGCACCGGTTGCGCGGTCTGCGCGGCGGGGTTCGGCACGGTTTCGGCGATTGGCGTCGTGGTCGAGGAATTGCTCGAACCTCGGAACATGTCGGTCCCGTACCAGAGGCCGACCAGCACGAGCACCGCGATCGCCAGCCCCAGCGCGACGATCGCAATCCCGCGTGACGGCACGCGCGACGGATCGGTCATCTCGTACGGTTCGTACTCAGGCTTCTTGCTGCCCATTTTCGCGACGTCGCTACGGACGAGGTTTGCGATCTGTACCTCGTCGATGCCCATCGCGCGCGCATAGGCACGGCTGAACCCCACTGCGTAGGTCGAGGACGGCAGCGTGGAATAATCGGACGCCTCGATCGCTTCGAGGTGGCGCAACGGTACACGGGTCCGCGTCCCGATGTCCGCGACGGTCAATCCCTGCGTCTCGCGCGCCTTGCGGAGAATGTCGCCAGCACGCTCTGGTTGAGCCGGTGCTGCGTTCTGGCCGGTTTCGACCTCGTCCATTCTTATCTCCGAACGCGGGCGCGTAGCGTTGCCCGCCATGTCACCCGTCTTTCAGAGGCCCCCAGCCGTGTCAACGCACCGCGCGCCTTAACCGCAGCTTTCCGCGGATCAGACGATTTCGACGCCGTTTTCGGTCGCCCAGGCGGTCAGCGCACCGCGCATGTCGCGCGGCGGATCGGCCAGCAGCCCTGCCATGTATTTGGTGAGCGCCGCGCGATCGAGCGAACGCGTCATCGCCTTGATCGGACCGACGGCCGCAGGAGTGATCGACAACCTATCGATCCCAAGCCCGATCAGCGCCATCGCCTCCAGCGGACGCCCGCCCATCTCGCCGCACACCGCCAGGTCGACGCCCGCTGCGCGGACCGGTGCGACCAGCCGCGCGATGAAGCGGAGGATCGACGGGCTGAGCCAGTCGTAACGCTCGGCAAGCTTCGGGTTGGCGCGATCGGCGGCGAACAGGAACTGCGTGAGGTCGTTGGTACCGATCGACAGGAACTCGATCCTCGGCAACAGGATGTCGAGCATCTCGGCGAGCGCCGGCACCTCCAGCATCGCACCATAGCGGATCGCCAGCGGCATTTTCCGCCCGCGTCCCTCTAGCCAGGTCCGCTGCGCCTCGAACAGCGCCCGCGCCTCGTCGAACTCCCATGGCTCGCTGACCATCGGGAACATCACGTTGAGCGTGCGGCCCGCAGCCGCCTCCAGCAACGCCCGCGCCTGCACCTTCATCAACCCGTCTCGCTCCAGGCCGAGGCGCAGCGCACGCCAGCCCATCGCCGGGTTCTCCTCGTCAGAATCTTCCTTGTTGAGATACGGCAGCGCCTTGTCACCACCGATATCGACGGTGCGGAAAATCACCGGGCGATCGCCTGCGGCATCGAGCACTTCGCGGTAAAGCCGCTGCTGGCGCTCGCGCTGCGGCAGCGTGGCGGAGACGAGGAACTGGAACTCGGTGCGGAACAGGCCGATGCCGTCGGCACCGGTAACGTCGAGTGCGGCGACGTCGTCGCGGAGGCCCGCGTTGACCATCAACGTCAGCCGGTGGCCGTCCTTGGTGATCGGCGGCACGTCGCGCAAAGCCGCGAACGCAGCCTTGCGCTTCTGCCGCATCGCGAGCCGCGCATCGAACGCCTCCTCCATCGCCGCGGAGGGTCGTGCGAAGACGTTGCTCTCGGCGCTGTCGAGCAACAGCATGTCGCCCTCCGCCACGAGGCGGCGGATGTCGCGCACCCGACCGAGAACCGGTACGCCCATCGCCCGCGCGACGATCGTGACGTGCGCGGTCAGCGACCCTTCTTCCAGGATCACGCCCTTCAGACGCCGCTTGTCGTATTCGAGCAGTTCGGCGGGGCCAAGGTTGCGCGCAATGAGAATGGTGTCCTGGCGCAAGCCCATCTGCGCGGCGGTGCCCATCTGCCCGGAGACGATGCGGAGCAGCCGGTTCGACAGGTCCTCCAGATCGTGCATCCGGTCGGCGAGCAACGGATCGTCGATCTGGCGCATGCGCTGGCGAGTGCGTTGCTGGACGCGCTCGATCGCCGCCTCGGCGGTGAGGCCGGAGTCGATCGCCTCGTTGATGCGCCGCGCCCAGCCCTCGTCGTACGCGAACATCTTGTAGGTCTGGAGCACTTCGACATGCTCGCCGCCGACGCCGAACTCGGCCTCGCGCGTCATCCGGTCGATGCCTTCGCGCATCTTGTCGAACGCCGCGTAGACGCGGTGACGCTCGGCGTCGGTGTCCTCGGCGACGGTGTGCTCGATGGTGATCCGCGGCTGGTGATAGACCGCGAAGCCCGCGCCCATGCCGTCGACCAGCTTTTGCCCGGGGATGCGCATCGCCGCGGTCGACTGCGGGCGATCCGCGCCGCCGCCGGTGGTGTCGATGAGCCCCGCATTGGCGATCAGTTCGGACAGCACCATCGCGACGGTCTGCAACGCCTCGATCTCGACGTCCGCATATTTGCGACGATCGGTGTGCTGGACGGCCAGGACCCCCACGGACCGCTCGCGGCGGATGATCGGCACGCCCGCGAAACTGTGGAAACGGTCCTCGCCGGTCTCGGGCTTGTAGGCGAAATCGGGGTGGCTGGCGGCTTCGTCGAGGTTGAGCACCTCGACGTCCTCGGCGATCGTGCCGACAAGCCCCTCGCCCAGCGCAAGCTTGGTGACGTGGACCGCCGCCTGGTCGAGGCCGCGGGTGGCGAACAGTTCGAGCACGCCTTCGCGCAACAGGTAGATCGAACAGACCTCGCTGTCGATCGCGGTGGCGATAATGCCGACTACGGCGTTCAGCTTGGCTTGCGCGGACGTGCGCGACGCCATCACGTCGTGAAGGCTGGTGAGAATTTCGCGGGCGGAGGCGGCGGCCGAAAGGGGCATTCGCGTTGGCTATCAGATGAAGCGCTTGGGTGCCACGCAACAAAAGCAGTGTCGGGGCGAAGTTCGATCGATCTGTTGGCGGGGATTCTTACAAGCGAGGATCGATAGCGTCGAACACTCCCTCGCTTCCCCCCTCCCTGTAAGGGAAGGGTCGGGGGTGGGTCGGCCCGCTTGAGCCACCACGGTCTGGACATGCGGAAGCCGACCCACCCCCTGCCCCTCCCTTCCAGGGAGGGGGAAGAATCAGGCGTCGAACAGGCCGTCCTGGCTGCCGGTCGGTGGGTTCAGGCCTAGGTGCTTCCACCCCCCCGCGTTCAGAAACCGCCCCCGCGCCGTTCTCGCGATCAGGCCACGCTGGATCAGATACGGCTCAATCACCTCCTCGATCGTATCGCGCGGCTCGCTCAACCCCGCCGCCAGCGTCTCCACCCCCACAGGCCCCCCGCGATAAATATCCGCGATCATCATCAGATACCGCCGATCCATCGCGTCGAGCCCAAGCGAATCGACCTCCAGCCGGTTCAGCGCCGCATCGGCCGCCCGCGCATCGACCGTGTCATGCCCCGCCACATTGGCGAAATCGCGCACCCGTCGCAGCAATCGCCCAGCAATACGTGGCGTCCCCCGAGCGCGCCGGGCGATCTCCATCGCCCCATCCTTCGCGATCCCCAACCCGAGCAGCCCCGCCGCGCGCGTGACCACCCGCTCCAGCTCCTCGACCGTGTAGAATTGCAATCGCACCGGAATCCCGAACCGATCCCGCAGCGGCGTCGTCAGCAACCCCTGCCGCGTCGTCGCGCCGATCAGCGTGAACCGCGGCAAATCGATCCGCACCGAGCGCGCGGACGGCCCCTCGCCGATCATCAGGTCCAGCGCACGGTCCTCCATCGCCGGATACAGCACCTCCTCGACCGCCGGCTGCAACCGGTGGATCTCGTCGATGAACAGCACGTCGCCATCCTCGAGATTGGTGAGCAACGCCGCGAGATCCCCCGACTTCGCGATCACCGGCCCCGACGTGGCGCGAAACCCCACCCCCATCTCCCGCGCGACGATCTGCGCGAGCGTCGTCTTGCCCAGCCCCGGCGGCCCGAAGAACAGCACGTGATCCAGCGCATCGCCGCGCGATTTCGCCGCCTGGATGAAAATCCGCAAATTCTCGCGCGCGGCCTTCTGCCCGACGAATTCGTCGAGCGTCTTCGGGCGCAGCGCTGCGTCGACGTCTTCGGGACGCTTGGCGGCGGTCAGGATGCGGTCTGTATCGGTCACACCCTGCGTTAGCGCGCTCGCGGCGAAGGGGGCAAGGCGGCTATGGGTGCGGGATGACGAACGACACCGCGCAGCCCGACCTGTATCTGCTCTCCGGAGTTTCGCCCGCGCTGGAGGCCGCGCTCGCCGAGCGCTTCACGCTACACCGCCAGAATCCGCCGGCGACGACGCGCGCGATCGTCGGCGGCGGGAGCAGCGTGGTCGACACGGCGTTGCTCGATCGCCTCCCCGCGCTGGAGATCGTCGCGATCCACGGCGTCGGTTACGACGGCATCGACCTCGCCGCGACCAGGGCGCGCGGCATCGCGGTCACCACCACACCCGACGTGCTGACCGACGACGTCGCGGACCTCGCGCTCGGGCTGATGCTGGCGGTGCAGCGGCGGATCGTCGCCAACGACCGCGCGGTACGCGATGGCGGCTGGCAGGTCGACCTCGCGCGCCGGGCAAGCGGGCGGCGGATCGGCATCTTCGGGCTTGGCCGGATCGGCAAGGCCATCGCCAGGCGCGCCGCGCCCTTCGCGAGCGAACTCCATTATACGGCACGCTCCGCCAAGCCCGATTTCGCGGGCGTGTTCCATGCCGACATCGCGTCCCTCGCGGCGGCGTGCGACGTACTGATCATCGCCGCCCCCGGCGGCGACGCAACGCATCATATCGTCGATGCCGGCGTTCTCGCAGCGCTCGGCAAGGACGGCATCCTCGTCAACATCGCTCGCGGCAGCCTGGTTGACGAACCGGCGCTGGTAACGGCACTCCAGGCCGGGACGATCGCAGGCGTGGGACTCGACGTGTTCGCCGACGAACCGTCCGTCCCCGAAACGCTCAAGACGATGGATCAGGTCGTCCTGTCACCACACCAAGGCAGCGCGACCGTCGACGGGCGGGCGGCGATGGCGGCACTGGTCGTTGCCAATCTGGACGCGCATTTTGCCAGACGACCGCTGCCGACTGCACTCTGAAACAGGGACTTTGAGAAACCAAGCGCCCCCCTTTTCCGTTCGCCCTGAGCGAAGTCGAAGGGTGTGCCCCAAGTGAAGGTGCTTCGACTTCGCTCAGCACGAACGGAGGATGGGAACGAGCGAAGGCTTAAGAACGAACCGAGCCGGTCCGAACCCTAAGACTTGGAAGCCTTCCGCAACGCCAACCGCACCAGCGCATCGAGCGAGGCCCCCGCCCCCAGTTCCTCGTCCGCCGCAGCCACCGCCACGCTCGCCTCGTTCGGCCGGAACCCCAAATTGAGCAACGCCGACACCGCATCCGCGGACGCCCCCGGCGCGGCGTTGACCACCGCCGGCCCGAGCCCGAGCGCAATACCGCCGACCTTGTCCTTCAACTCCATCACGATCCGCTGGGCGAGCTTTGGCCCCACCCCGTTCGCGCGCGCGACCATCGCCTTGTCGCCACTCGCGATCGCGCGTGACAGATCGACCGGCTCCAACGCCGACAGGATCGCCAGCGCAACCCGCGCGCCGACCCCCTGCACGCCCGTCAACAACCGGAACCAGTCGCGCTCGTCCGCGCTGGAAAACCCCACCAGTCGCTGGAAATCCTCGCCGACCAGCAATTCGGTAAAGACGGTACACGCCTCGCCGACCGGCCCCAGCGCGGACAAGGTGCGCGCCGACGCGCCGACAAGGTAGCCGACGCCGCCGACGTCGATCACGGCATGGTCGATGCCGGTCGAGTCCAGCCGTCCTTTGAGATGCACGATCATTGGGTCACGCGGTAGAACATCGGCACCGCGGCGTCATCCCGTCAAAGCACGCTGGCGCTCGACGTCGACGATCCGCTCGCCGGAAGCCCGTCAGGCGGTTGGCTGCGGACGATCCCACTCGCCAGTCGGACGATTCAGGACGATCGCAGCGGCCTTCGCGGCCTCGTGCAGCGCCTGGGTGGGCGCACCGATCACCATCGCGCGGGCACGCAGGCTGGCCCTCAGGAACACCGTGTCGGACGCGATGAAGCGACGCGGGGTCGTGCCCAGGAACGTCCCGGCATCGCGCAGGAAGTGCGAGGCGTCGAAATAGCTGCTGTCGATCTTCGAATAGTCCGCCATGCCGTCCGTCCGGATCAGGCTGATGAACGATCGCAGGAACCGCGCGCGTCTGAGCAACAGCTTTGGCGGCATGCCGAAATGGCGCGTCGCCATGCGTCGCAGTTCATGCGTCGGGATGTCGAGGCGGTCGGCGACGTCCTTCATCTCGATCACGCCGTCGGTGACGCTCAGCGCCGTGAACGCGCGGATCAGGTCGTCCCGCGGATGCGGCCGGTTGAACAACGATCCGAAAACCTCGTCGAGCAACGGCTTGATGAGCGCGTCGCTGTCGAGCGCGTCGAGCCCTTCGATCAGCCGTGCGGACAGTTCCGTCCCCAGCGCGGATCCGAGCGACACGACGCGGTTGTGGAATTCGCCCGCCGACCGCGTGGTGAGCCGCGACCAGCCGAGCGCGCTGAGGCCGATGCCGACCGCGATCCCGCCATGCGTCTCGGTCCGAAAGGCGCGGCTGGTCGGCCCGTAGAAGCTCGCGCGGTCGAGCGGCCCGAACCGGTGGTTGCCGATCGACACCGTCAGCGGTCCGGCGTCGACCAGCACGGAGATCATCGCCGGGGCAGGCAGGTACCAGTTGAGCATCGGCGCGCGGATGCTCGACGCGTAGATCGCATATCCCGTCAAATAGTCCGACAGGGCTGGATCGGGCAGGTCGTATCGCATCGCCATGCCAGCGGGCATCGCGAACGCCGTGGGCGGAACATTGATGCTGTTCGTACCGCCCCGAACGTGTTCGACAAGCATATGCCGCCCTTAATCCAAATTATAAATTCATGAGCGCCGCTGCCACAGCGCTAGAGGCTTGGCTATTAAAACTTGATTGATGTGAAATTATACGGGCCGCCCATCGATTCAGTTCAAAATGAACCGGATTTGTCCGAGCGAATACGACGTCGGCGCGAAGGTCGCTCGCCGAAGATGGCAGTTTGGTCGATAGCCGGGTCTGGAACGTGTTTTTCGGCGCCCTGATCGAAAAGATCAGGCTCCGATACCGCTGCGACGCGCCAGGGCGGCGGCACTCGCAACGTGGTGAGCATGGGTGATCGCGACGGCCAACGCATCGGCGGCATCGGGGCCGGCCAGCTTCGCGCCCGGCAGCAGGACCGCCATCATCGCCTGGATCTGTTTCTTGTCCGCGCCACCCGTGCCGACCACGCCCTTCTTGACGGTCGAGGGGTGGTATTCGCCGATATGCAACCCCGCCCCCGCCGCGGCGAGCAACACGACGCCGCGCGCCTGGCCTAGCTTCAACGTCGACTGCGCATTGGTGTTGCCCAGCACCTCCTCGACCGCAGCGCCGTCCGGACGCTCGGTGCGGATGACATCGATCAGCGCGTTATACAGCGCGGTCAGGCGACGGGGCAGCGCCATGGACGGATCGGTCTTGATCTGGCCGTTTGCGATATGGCTCAGGCGGTTGCCGTCCGCGCGGATGACGCCCCAGCCGGTCGTGCCGAGGCCGGGATCGAGACCAAGAATAATCACTGCCTCCCCTCCCGCGAGCGGGAGGGGACCGAGGGGTGGGCGCCCGGCCAACCAGAGGCGCAACGCTGCTTATCGGAAGCGGATCGCCGGCAGCCGCGAACGGATCGCACCCAGCCGTCAGCGGATCGCTGGAGGTGAGCGCGTGCCCACCCCCGGCCCCTCCCGCTTGCGGGAGGGGAGAAGATCAACCCAACGACTCCATGATCTCGTCCGAGACCAAGAATAATCACTGCATCCCCTCCCGCATGCGGGAGGGGACCGAGGGGTGGGCGCCCGGCCAATCAGAGGCGCAACGCTGCTTATCGGAAGCGGATCGCCGGCAGCCGCGAGCGGATCGCCCCCAGCCTTCAGCGGATCGCTGGGGGTGAGCGCGTGCCCACCCCCGGCCCCTCCCGCTTGCGGGAGGGGAGAGGATCAACCCAGCGACTCCATGATCTCGTCCGAGACCTCGTAATTCCCCCAGACGGTCTGCACGTCGTCGTCCTCGTCCAGCGCATCGATCAGCTTGAACAGCGTAGCCGCATCGTCCGCGTCGACCGCGACCATGACCTGTGGGCGCCAGGCGAGCTTGGCGCCCTCGGCCTCGCCAAGCTTCGCTTCCAGAGCCTTGGCCACCTCGTGCAGGTCGCCTTGCGCGGTCCAGACCTCGTGGCCGTCCTCGCTCGACGTGACGTCTTCCGCGCCCGCTTCGAGCGCCGCTTCGAACACCGTGTCGGCATCGCCCGCACTCGCCGGATACGAGATCAGCCCGACGCGGTCGAACGCGTGGCTGACCGAACCGCCCGCGCCCAGATTACCGCCGTTCTTGCCGACCGCGACGCGCACGTTGGTCGCGGTGCGGTTGCGGTTGTCGGTCAGCGCCTCGATGATCAGCGACACGCCGCCGGGGCCGAAGCCCTCGTAGCGGATCTCCTCGTAATTCTCCGCATCGCCGCGGCTCGCCTTGTCGATCGAGCGCTGGATGTTCTCCTTCGGCAGCGACGCCGCCTTGGCCGCGTTGACTGCCGCGCGCAGGCGCGGGTTCATGTCGACATCGGGCAGGCCCATCTTGGCCGCGACCGTGATCTCTCGGCTGAGCTTGCTGAACGCCGACGAGCGCTTCTTGTCCTGCGCGCCCTTGCGGTACATGATATTCTTGTATTTGGAATGGCCTGCCATCGGTGCCTCTTTAGCTGATGCGCCCGCTCTTAGGCGTCAGGCGCGGATTTCGCCAGACCGTCGATCTTCGCCTCGATCGCTTCGAGGCGGGCCAGCACCAGGTGATCGATCTTGTGATGCACGCGCAGGATGTCGAGTTCGGCACGCAAATTGGTCTCGTAGTCGAGGCTCGCGGCGAGGCGATCCTTCGCCGATTGCCGGTTCTGGCTCATCATGATCACCGGCGCCTGGATCGCGGCCACGGTCGACAGCAGCAGGTTGAGGAAGATGTAGGGATACGGATCGAACGCCCGCCCGAAATGCACGAGGATGTCCGAATTCAGCAGCATCCAGCCGATCAGCACCAGCGTAAACGCGATGATGAACCCCCACGACCCGCCGATCTTCGCCACCCGGTCCGACAACCGCTCGCCGAATGTCGCACGCTCGTCCGACACGTCCGCCGCATCGCGACTGACCGTCGTCCCCGCCTCGATCCCGGCGAGGACCCGGCGCTCCTCCTCGTCGAGCTCGCCCGGCGCCTTGCCGAGCAGCCGTTGCGAAAGATCGGCGAGCGGGGAGTGTGTGGCCATCCCTTCGCCCTAACCGGGATCGGCGATTATGCCAGCGCGCAAAGCCGGACTTGCGACGGAAGCGACAAAGACTCCTTGCTCCCACACGCCCGCACCTGCCAAACGCGCGGCATGACGGTTAGCGTGAATATGGGCACCGACGGCAATGGTACTGCCGTCGGCGTCGACCTGGAGGAACTACTCGCCACCCGCCTGTTGGTGCAGGGCAATTCGGGATCGGGAAAATCGCATCTGCTGCGCCGGCTGCTCGAGCGATCGGCGGGGCATGTCCAGCAGATCGTGATCGATCCCGAAGGCGACTTCGTGACGCTCGCCGGCCCCCACGGGCATGTCGTGATCGAGGCGGGCGACTATAGCGAACGCGAGATCGCCCGCATCGCCACGCGGTTGCGCGAACACCGGACGTCCGCCGTGCTCAGCCTCGAAGGGCTCGAGGTCGAGGGCCAGATGCGCTGCGCCGCGTCGTTCCTGTCCGCGCTGTTCGATGCCCCGCGCGAGCATTGGTATCCGGTACTGGTGGTGGTCGACGAGGCCCAGATGTTCGCGCCCGTCACTGGCGGCGAGGTGTCGGAGGAAGTGCGCCGCGCGTCCTTGGCGGCGATGACGAACCTGATGTGCCGCGGCCGTAAACGCGGCCTCGCCGGCGTGATCGCGACGCAGCGTCTCGCGAAACTGGCAAAGAACGTCGCCGCGGAGGCGTCGAACTTCCTCATGGGCCGCACCTTCCTCGACATCGACATGGCCCGCGCCGCCGACCTGCTCGGCATGGAGCGGCGCCAGGCCGAAGCGATTCGCGATCTCCAGCGCGGCACGTTCATGGCGCTCGGCCCCGCAGTCTCGCGCCGGCCGATCACCGTGAAGATCGGCGACGTCGCCACGTCCGCGCGCAGCGGCAGCCCCAAGCTCACCCCCCTCCCCAGCGCCGCGCCGATGGACCTGCAGGATCTGCTGTCCGAGCCGGTGGTCGACGCCCCCGAACTTGGCCTGATGTTCGATTCGCGCCCACGTCGCGTGCCGGCGGAGGAGCTGCTCGACGGCATCGCCCGCCCGCCCGAGCCGCGCACCGCCGCACCGCCGCCGCCGGAAAAGACCGACGACGAGGTCGAGGCAGTCTACGCCGACGTCTTCCGCGCGATCGTCGAGGATCCGGAATCGACGCTGCGCCCGCCGTCGGTGCTGTTCCAGGATTTCCAGGTCCGCTGCCGGATGGGCGGCCTCGCCAAGCCACCGCTCGATCTCCCCGGCTTCGTCCGCCGCCTGAGCTGCGCCCGCGCCGGCATCTTCGACATGACCGACGAAGCCTGGACGGCGGCGCTGGACGTGGCGAGCGGCCTCCCCGACGACATGCTCGGCGCGTTCCTGCTGGTTGCGCGTGCGGCGCGCGAAGGCGAACCCTGTCCGTCAGACGCGCGGATCGCGGCGACCTACGGGACAAGCTCACTGGGTCGGGTAAAGCGGTTGATCGGCTATATAGAGAGCCGCGAACTGATCGTCTGCCGCACCGATCTCGCCGGCAAACGCTCGATCACCATACCCGGACTAGGCTGGACTACTCTGCCGGCGGAAGCTGCGTAGAACGGGATACAGGCCGGGTCGGAAGGACTCTCGCGCCAAGGACCATTGCGAGAACGACCGTCAACGATTCTCGCATCGGATGCGCATCTTTACCATGCTGACCTGTGCACGCTCGCCTGCAATCGCGCGCATCTTGACCATGTGGTCTTTCACACCAATCTGAAATTCTGCCGGCCCGGTGACCGTGCATGTCATCCCGTTGGCGATACTGGCGCACGCATCGACATATTGGCGTGCGTTCGTAATGACCGAGTCTTCAGCCGGACCGAGCCCCATCGAAACATAGCTCGATCCGCCAAACAGCGCGACGCCCAAGCCACCGAGTGTCTTCAACTCCCACGCTGCATGGCCATCGGCTGGCTTTGCCGGCTTCATGCCTAGCTCGCCGGCGAGCCGCTGGCAGAAGCTGACGGTGGCCGCCCCCTCGCCCGACTGAGCGGGGGCGGCCATCGAAGCGATTATCAGCATGGCGAAAACAGGAATGGTCATGACCGAACACTAATCCAGCAATGACGACAATTTCGTTACACGCACCAAACGTACGTGTTCCGCCGTGCCGGTGCTCCTCAGATCATCCCCAACGCCTGGAGATACACCTCGAGGATCGCCTCTTCCTCCTGATATTCTTCCTTCTTCTTCTTCCGGATCGACAGGATCTTGCGGATCGCCTTGGGGTCGTAACCACGGCCCTTGGCTTCGGCCATCACGTCCTTGATGTCGTCCGAGATACCCTTCTTCTCTTCTTCGAGACGCTCGGCGCGCTCGATCAGCAGGCGCAGTTCGTCCGCTGCGACCGCGCCGCCGCCCATGCCGTGTTGCCGTTCGTCAGACATCGAAAATTCCCCACTCGCCAGCGCCCACGCGCCGGTCAAAAGCCAATCAAGATACAAGCCCGCACCGGTGATCGCCGTCCGGAGACGTCCTGAATCATGCCGCTTTGGGTGCGGACCGGCGTCTAGGCGTTTACCGGGTTGGGCTCAATCGCCTGAATCAGACGGCCTCGTTTTTGGGCGCGTTCTTCGCGACGCTCGCCTTCATTCGTTCGAGCTGCTCGGGCGTCGCGTCGCCCTGGTGATGCGCCTTCCACTCCGCATACGGCATCCCGTACACCGTTTCCCGCGCGGCATCCTTGGACAGGCCGCCCGCCTCCTCGACCCAGTCCGACAGGCAGTTGCGGCAAAAACCGGCGAGCCCCATCAGGTCGACGTTCTGCGCATCCTCGCGGTGGCGCAGATGGCGGATCAGGCGGCGGAAGGCCTGTGCCGCTACGGCATCGTCGAGTGTGTCGAGCGAGTCGGATTCGGGATTCATTCATATGCTCCGTGGTTGATCCCGCCGAGATAGGGTTTAAGGCCCGTCGCGGCAAAGACCTCCCCCAGGAAACGCCGAGGAAGACGCAACGCATGACCATGGCCATCGCACCCCGTTCGCGGAAAGTCCGCATCCTCGCGACGCTCGGCCCTGCCAGCAGCACCCCCGAGATGATCGCAACGCTCTTCCACACCGGCGCCGACGCGTTCCGGGTCAACATGAGCCACGGCGACCAGCAGTCGAAGATCGCCGTGATCCAAGCGATTCGCGCGCTCGAAAAGGAATTCGGTCGCCCTTCGACTATCCTCGCCGATCTCCAGGGTCCGAAACTGCGCGTCGGCAAGTTCGAGGGCGGGCGCACCGTGCTTGAAACCGGCTCCACCTTCCTGCTCGATCGCGACCCGACGCCGGGCGACGCGACGCGCGTCGAACTCCCGCACGACGAGATCTTCGCGGCGATCGAGCCGGGCGCACGCCTGCTGCTCGACGACGGCAAGCTGGTCCTGCGCGTCGTGTCGCACAGCCCGCGCGAGATCACGACTCGGGTCGAGGTCGGCGGCGCGCTGTCGAACAGCAAGGGGCTGAACGTCCCCGACGTCGTGCTGCCGATGGCCGCGTTGACCGAGAAGGATCGCAGCGACCTCGATTTCGCGGTCGACCAGGGCGTCGACTGGATCGCCTTGTCGTTCGTCCAGCGCCCGGAAGACCTCTGGGAAGCGCGCAAGCTGATCGGCGGCAAGGCGGCGCTGATGGCGAAGATCGAGAAGCCCGCCGCGATCGAGCGGCTGGAAGAGATCGTCGAGGCCTGCGACGGCGTGATGGTCGCGCGCGGCGATCTCGGCGTCGAACTGCCCCCGCAGCAGGTGCCGCCGCTGCAAAAGCGCATCGTCGAGGTCTCGCGCCGGATGGGCCGCCCGGTGGTGGTCGCGACGCAGATGCTCGAGTCGATGATCACCTCGCCCTCGCCGACCCGCGCCGAAGTGTCCGACGTCGCCACCGCGGTATACGACGGCGCCGACGCGATCATGCTGTCGGCCGAAAGCGCGGCGGGTGCATGGCCGGTCGAATCGGTCGCGATGATGGATGCGATCGGCGTGTCGGTCGAGGCAGACCCGGAACACGGCGACCGCATGCACTTCACCGTGATGAAGCCCGACCCGACGACCGCCGATGCGCTCGCCGAGGCGGCAAAGAACATCGCCGCGACCGTATCGGCAGTGGCGATCATCTGCTTCACCACCTCGGGCTCGACCGCCCGCCGGATCGCACGCGAGCGCCCATCGGTGCCGCTCCTCGTACTGACCCCCAGCCAGGAAACCGCGCGCCGCCTCGGTCTGCTGTGGGGCACGCACGCGGTCCACACGCGCGACGTCGAATCGTTCGAGGACATGGTCGCCAAGTCGAAGCGGATGGCGCTGCGCCACGGCATGGCGAAGGCCGGCGACCGGGTCATCGTCCTCGCCGGCGTACCCTTCCGCACGCCCGGCTCGACCAACGTCCTGCACGTCGTCCGCATCGTCGGCGACGAGCTGAAAGGCCATCACTCGCAGGTTTGAGTTCGGCGCGAGCGTAATCGCCCGCCGCGAGGCCAAGGCGCGGCACCATGCTTCCCCCTCCCTGAAAGGGAGGGGTAGGGGTGGGTCGGCTTCCACATACGCCGTCCGTAGTGGCTCAAACCACCCAACCCACCCCCACCCCCTCCCTTCCAGGGAGGGGAGCGAAGTAAGGGCGGTTGGCGGTGTTCGTGGTCGACACCACAAAAGGTGGCCCCCCTCTCGAACAGGCCTCACGCCGGCAGCCCCAATCGTAGAAGCACCTCAACGGGCATCCGCCTCAACGGAAACCCGAACATCTACCGTTCCCCCGCGGAGGCGGGGGTCCAGGATGGCGGCATACCACGGTACTCAACTGACCCCCCGCATCCGCGGGGGAACGGCCTCGGTATGGATCACAAACGCAACCACCCCGGCGAAGGCCGGGGCCCAATTGGGGGACGGCAATGGCGACGCTCCCCACTCCGTTGCGGCAACCTTTCCAATTGGGCCCCGGCCTCCGCCGGGGTGGAGTTCGCCACCGGGGCGGGGCTCGCAGCCAGAGCCAACCCAATCTAGGCTAGCGCTCGCCTCCCGAATACGCGATGTCGCCAGCACGGACCGCAAGGGAGGGCGAACGCAATGACACTACGCGAGAAGATCGGCTGGGGCGCCCTCGCCCTGCTCGCAGCCTGCGCGCTGGCAGTCGTCGCGTTCGAGCGGGGCGAGCACGTCAACGCGTTGTGGATCGTCACCGCAGCGGTCTCGGTCCAGCTGATCGCGTACCGCTTCTACGCACGCTACATCGCCCGCCACGTCATGCAGCTCGACCCGAGCCGCCCAACCCCCGCTCTCCGCCGAGCCGACGGCCTCGACTATGTCGCGACCGACCGCAACGTCCTGTTCGGCCACCATTTCGCCGCCATCGCCGGTGCCGGCCCGCTCGTGGGCCCGGTGCTCGCCGCGCAGATGGGCTACCTCCCCGGCACGCTCTGGATCCTCGCCGGCGTCGTCCTCGCGGGCGCGGTGCAGGATTTCATGATCCTGTTCATCTCGATGCGCCGCGACGGGCGGTCGCTCGGCGAACTGATCCGCATGGAAATGGGCGCGATCCCCGGCGTGATCGCGCTGATCGGCGCGTTCGCGATCATGGTCATCATCCTTGCCGTGCTCGCGCTGATCGTCGTCCGCGCGCTCGCCGGCAGCCCGTGGGGCCTCTTCACCGTCGCCGCGACGATCCCGCTCGCCTTCCTGATGGGCATCTACACCCGCTGGATCCGCCCCGGAAAGGTCGGCGAAGTCTCCGTGCTCGGCGTCATCGGGCTGCTCGCCGCGATCGTCTATGGCGGCACGGTCGCCGCCTCGCCGACGCTCGCGCCGCTGTTCACGCTCACCCCGGTCCAGCTCTGCGTCCTCATGGTCGGCTACGGCGCGGTAGCCTCCGTCCTGCCGGTGTGGCTGCTGCTCGCACCTCGCGACTACCTGTCGACCTTCCTCAAGATCGGCGCGATCGTCGCGCTGGCGATCGGTATCGCGGTCGTCGCGCCGCCGCTGCGGATGCCGGCGCTCACCCCGTTCATCGACGGCAGCGGCCCGGTCTGGTCGGGCGGGCTCTTCCCGTTCCTGTTCATCACGATCGCGTGCGGTGCGGTGTCCGGCTTCCACGCGCTGATCGCGAGCGGCACCACGCCGAAGCTGATCGCCAGTGAGGGCGACGCGCAGTTCATCGGCTATGGCGCGATGCTGATGGAGAGCTTCGTCGCGATCATGGCGCTGGTCGGTGCGTCGATCCTCGATCCCGGCGTGTATTTCGCGATGAACAGCCCGGCGGCGGTGGTCGGGACCGACTTCGCCTCCGCCGCGACCGCGGTCACCGCGATGGGCTTCCCGATCACGCCCGAACTCCTCGCGCAGACCGCGAAGGACGTCGGCGAGACCACGATCGTCAGCCGGACAGGCGGCGCGCCGACGCTCGCGGTGGCGATGGCGGAGATCTTCAGCAACCTGATCGGCGGACAGGCGATGAAGGCGTTCTGGTATCATTTCGCGATCCTGTTCGAGGCGTTGTTCATCCTCACCGCGGTCGATGCGGGCACCCGCGCCGGGCGGTTCATGCTGCAGGACCTGATCGGGCTCGCGGTACCGTCGTTCCGCAATGCCTCGGCGATCGTGCCCGGCCTGATCGCGACCGCGCTCTGCGTGACCGCCTGGGGTTTCTTCCTGTACCAGGGGGTCACCGATCCACTCGGCGGCGTGAATACGCTGTGGCCGCTGTTCGGGATCTCGAACCAGATGCTCGCCGCGGTCGCGCTCGTGCTGGCCACGGTCGTGCTGTTCCGGATGAAGCGCCAGCGTTACGCGTGGGTGACGATCCTTCCCGCCGCGTGGCTGTGCCTGTGCACGATCACCGCCGGGCTGATGAAGCTGTTCGCGAGCGATCCGAAGGTCGGCTTCCTCGCACATGCATCGAAATTCGCCGATGCCGCGGCGCGCGGTGAGTTGCTCGCGCCGGCCAAGACGATGGCGGAGATGCAGCGGATCGTGCTCAACGACCGGATCGACGCGGGGCTGTGCGCGCTGTTCCTCGCCGTGGTGCTGTCGATCGTGTTCTTCGGCATCCGCACGTGTCTCGCCGCGCTGAAGATCGACCGGCCGACGGTCACCGAAGTCCCGCCGCAACTGGTGGCCGCGGAATGATCCGCGCGCTCTATGCGAAGGCGCGCGAGACCGCGCTGCTGATGGTCGGCGTGCCGTCCTATGACGCCTACCGCCAGCACATGGCCGAGCGCCATCCCGACCACGTGCCGATGGACGAACGCGCGTTCTTCCGCGATCGGCAGGAGGCGCGGTACGGCAGCAAGGGCGGGGGACGCTGCTGTTGACGGACGGGCTTTCGACCGTCGCACGACTCCGGGCAGCGACGGCGAGCGATCACGACGCTGTCGATGCCGGGTTCGGGCGCTATGATCTGAACGATGCGGACGATTACCTCGCGTTCCTGCTCGCGCATGCCAGGGCGTTGCCGGCCGTGGAGGCTTGGCTGGACGGCATTCCGGGTCTTGCCGCGGTCCGATCTCGGAGTGAGGCGCTTGCCGCCGATCTCGCCGCGCTGGGCGAGGAGATGCCGACGCCGATGGCCTTCGACCTGGCGCCGAGCGAAGCGGCCGGCTGGGGTGCGATGTACGTGGTCGAGGGCTCGCGGCTCGGCGGCATCATGTTGTCGCGATCGGTGCCCGACGACATGCCGTCGGCATATCTCGGCGCCAAACACCTGTCCGGCGAATGGCGCGCGTTGCTGGCCGCGATCGACCGGCAGCCTGCCGACGAGGCCTGGATCGCAGACGCGATCGCAGGCGCCAAGGCTGCGTTCGCACTGTATCGGCGCGCGCCGGAGGCCTGATCCGCCCCCGGCGCCCTGTCTGTGTCAGCTAGTAGTCGATGTCGGCTAGTCGGATCAGCGCAGGAGCTTCGGCGCTTCCTTGCGGATCATGTCCTGGATCTTGCTCGCGAACAGTCCAAGGATACCGGGCAGGTCGACAACCGCGTGGACATTGGTCTCGAACACCGTGACCGCGCTGGCGATCGTCTGGCCCATCGCCTGGATGGTGAAGTGCAGCGTGTCGCCGTCCCAGCGATGGTCGGTCACCGACCCACCGGGGATGCTGGCGCTGATCTTGTCGATCCCGCCATCGAGCCGCGCGCGGACTGCCGCCTTGCCGAGCTGATGGGGAACGTCGACGGTGATGGGGTTGGCCATGAATAGTCCTTAAGTCGCGAAAAGCATGTCGTCGTTGGCGAACGCCTTGAACTCGAGAGCGTTGCCGCTGGGATCGCAAAAGAACATCGTCGCCTGCTCGCCGGGCTGGCCCTTGAAGCGGACATAGGGCGCGATCCCGAACTTGACGCCCGCGGCGGTGACGCGTTCCGACAGCGTGGTCCAGTCGTCCATCGTCAGAACGACGCCGAAATGCGGCACGGGGACCGCGCGGCCATCGACTGCATTCTCGACCGCGACGGGTTTTGCCGAGGGGTCGAGGTGGGCGACGATCTGGTGGCCGAACAGGTCGAAGTCGATCCACTGGTCGCTGGACCGGCCTTCTCGACAGCCTAGCGTGGCGCCGTAGAAGGTGCGGGCGGCTGTGAGGTCGTGGACCGGGAAGGCTAGGTGGAAGGGGCGTAGGGTCATTGGGGGAAGATAGGTCGTGGGGTTGGGTTCGTCGACCCGCGGGATTCGGTGGGGGATTTTCCACGTGGACATGCGAGCATGCGCCTTCTTGGTGGGGGTGGACCTACATAGATCGCACCACCCCGGCGAAGGCCGGGGCCCAGTTGGGAAACGTCGCTAACGGGGTGTTGCACTTCGTTACTGCGACCTTTCCAACTGGGCCCCGGCCTTCGCCGGGGTGGTGAATCGTCGGCGGTTGGAGCGGTGACTGATGCAGGACTAAGGGAAGACGTTGCCCCACCCCCTTCACCACGCCATAGCGCGACCGTGACCCGCTACCCCGCCCTCGCCTGCCTCGTCCTCGGCGCGATCGCCGCGACCGGCTTCGCCCCGCTCGACCTCTGGCCACTCACCCTCGTCGCGTTCGCGGTGTGGATGAAGCTCGTCCACGATGCGCCGACCCTGCGCAGCGTGTTGTGGCGTGGGTGGGTGTTCGGGGTTGGGCATTTCACCGTCAACAACAACTGGTTCCAGCACGCGTTTGACTTCCAGGACGCGATGCCGCCGGTGCTCGGGTATTTCGCGGCGGTCGGCCTCGCGCTGTATCTGGCGCTGTTCCCGATGCTGGCGGGCGGCGTCGCCTGGCGGATCGCGCGACGGCCCGCCGCGCCCGATGCGACGTTCGTAATGGTCTTCGCCGCCACCTGGATCGCGACCGAGTGGCTCCGCGCGACCCTGTTCACCGGCTACGCATGGGATCCGCTCGGCGTCGTCTGGCTTCCCGCGATCGGCGTCGCACGACTGTCCGCGTGGATCGGCACCTACGCGCTGTCCGGCGTGACGGTCCTCGCCGCCGGCGCGCTGCTGATGCTCTCAGTACGCCGCTGGACTCTCTCCGCCATCGCTATCCCTGCACTCAGTATCGCCGCACTATCCGCCCTCTGGACCAACGCGCCGCCGCCAGCGCCCGGCACGCCTTTGGTCCGCGTGGTCCAGCCCGACATCGGCCAGGAAGACCGTAGCGAGACCGACGGTGAGCGGGTGCTGTCGGCGTTGGAGAAGCTGTCCGGCCGGGGCGGCGCCATCCCGCGCCTTGTCGTCTGGCCTGAGGGCGTAGTGCGCGATTACGTCGAGGACGGCTATCCGTTCTACGCCTATGGCTGGTCGAGCCCGCTCTACCTCCGCCGCCGGATGGCGCGGCTGCTGGGCCCCGAGGACATCCTGCTGATCGGCGGCACGGCGCTTGAGTTCGACGCCAAGGATCAGATTTCCGGCGCGGCCAATTCGGTGTTCGCGCTCGACGCACAGGCCCGGCTGCGCGGGCGGTACGACAAGGCGCACTTGGTGCCGTACGGCGAATACCTGCCGATGCCGTGGCTGTTGAAGCCGCTTGGGCTCGCGCGGCTCGTGCCCGGCGATATCGACTTCACTTCCGGCAAGGGCCCAGCGAACCTGACGCTGCCCGGCTTCGGTTCGATCGGGATGCAGATTTGCTACGAGATAATTTTCTCGGGCGAGGTCGTCGACCGCGCGCATCGTCCCCGTATCCTGTTCAATCCGTCGAACGATGCGTGGTTTGGCAAATGGGGACCGCCGCAGCATCTCGCGCAAGCCCGGATGCGCGCGATCGAGGAAGGCTTGCCGATCCTCCGCGCGACCCCGACCGGTATCTCGGCGATCATTGCCGCCGATGGCCGCCTCGTAGCGACCGTCCCACACGAGACCGCTGGCGCAATAGAGCAACCGATGCCGTCTGCGATGCCCCCCACTTTGTTCTCGCGCGTCGGCAACGCGATGGCGGCGATCGTTGCCGCGCTGATGCTCGTCACCGCGGTTGCCCTGCGCCGTCGCCAGCGCTAGGGTCATATAAAGCTTTCCTTATATGACGCTCGCTCCAGAGCATGGCAAAGAGGCCCGCATGCGCAAATCTTTCCTCTTCACTTCCGAATCGGTCTCCGAAGGCCATCCCGACAAGGTCGCCGACCAGATCAGCGACACGATCGTCGACCTGTTCCTCGCCAAGGACCCGCAGGCACGGATCGCCTGCGAGACGCTGACGACCACGCAGCTCGTCGTCCTGGCCGGTGAAATCCGCGGCAAGGGCATCTACGAGAACGACCAGTGGGCCGACGGCGTGCTCGAGGAGATCGAGGCGGCCGTCCGCAACACCGTCAAGGAAATCGGTTACGCACAGACCGGCTTCCACTGGGAGACGTTCCGCTTCGAGAACAACCTCCACGGCCAGTCCGCGCACATCGCGATGGGCGTCGACGAGAGCGGCAACAAGGACGAGGGCGCCGGCGACCAGGGCATCATGTTCGGCTACGCGACCGACGAGACCCCGGGCCTGATGCCTGCGACGCTGTATTACAGCCACAAGATCCTCGCAAAGATGGCCGAAGACCGCCACTCGGGCGCGGCGCCGTTCCTCGAGCCCGACGCCAAGAGCCAGGTGACGCTGTCGTACGAGAACGAAGTGCCGGTCGGCGCGACCGCCCTGGTCGTCTCGACGCAGCATGCGCCGGGCTATTGCGAGAAGGGCGACAACGCCGATCCCGCCAAGTACGCGGTGCTGCGCGACTATGTCATGGGCGTGTTCAAGGACGTGCTGCCCGACGGCTTCATTACCGACGAGACTGCGATCTACATCAACCCGACCGGCCAGTTCGAGATCGGCGGCCCAGACGGCGACGCCGGCGTAACGGGTCGTAAGATCATCGTCGACACCTACGGCGGCGCGGCCCCGCATGGCGGCGGCGCATTCTCGGGCAAGGATCCGACGAAGGTCGATCGTTCGGCTGCCTATGTCGCACGCTATCTCGCGAAGAACGTCGTTGCGGCCGGTCTCGCGCGTCGTTGCACGATCCAGCTGAGCTATGCGATCGGTATCGCCGAGCCGCTGTCGGTCTATGTCGACACCCATGGCACCGGCACTGTCGAGGAAGCCAAGCTCGAGGCGGTCCTGCCGAAGCTCGTTCGCCTGACGCCGAAGGGCATTCGCGAGCATCTGAAGCTCAACGCGCCGATCTACAAGAAGACCGCGGCCTATGGTCACTTCGGTCGCGAGCCACAGGGTGACACGTTCACCTGGGAGAAGACCGATCTGGTCGATGCGCTGAAGGCTGCCATCGCCTGATAGCGACGGGTTTGCAGTTGTGAAAATGCCTCCCGCGGACAGATCCGCGGGAGGCATTTTAGTTTGTTCTCCTGCGAACGCAGGATTCCAGGGTCACGATCGTTACGCTTGGTATCCTGGGCTGCTGCGTTCGCAGGAGAACGAGTTGATCACTCTTCGAGGCTTTTGATCGGCTGCGCGTGCCGTTGCTCGGTCAGGATCTGCCACGCGGTCAGGAACAGCGCGGCGACCAGAGGGCCGACGACGATGCCGCTCAGACCGACGAGCTCGATCCCGCCGAGCGTCGTCACCAGCACGACGTAATCCGGGATCCCCGTGTCGCGGCCGACCAGGATCGGACGCAGGATGTTGTCGGCCAGGCCGATCACCACCACGCCCGAGACGATGACGACCACACCCTGCCAGATGGCGCCCGTCGCCAGCAGGTACACCGCGACCGGTACCCAAACGATCGCGGGGCCCAGCGCTGGCAGCAGCGAGGTCAGCGCCATCAGCAGGCCCCATAGCAGAGCTGCCGGTACGCCGACGAGCCAAAACGTCAGGCCACCGAGCGCACCCTGGACGAGCCCTACGATCACTGATCCCTTAATCGTCGCACGCACCACCGCGACGAACTTGTCGACGAGTTTCTCCGCCACCGAATGCTCGAACGGCAGCGTGCGGCGGATCGCCGGCCCGACCTTGTCGCCGTCGCGGAGCAGGAAGAAGGTCACGTACAGCCCGACACCGAACGACAGCAGGAACGCAGCGGCATTGCGGCCGATCGACAGAGCCTGCCCGGCGATCGAGCGGACGCTATTGCCGAGGATGGTCGACACGCGCGACTGCGCCTGTTCGAAGCTGTTGAGCCCGGCCTTGTCGAGCGCGCCCTGGATCCGGTTGGGCAGGGCGTCGTGGATCTGCTGGAAATACGCGCCAAAGTTGATCTGCCCGCTTTGCAGCTTGGCATAGACCGAGGCGGACTGGTCGATCACCAGGCTGCCGATGAACAAGGTCGGCACGATCACCGCGACGAAGATGATCAGCAGCGTCAGCGCCGCGGCGAGATTGCGGCGTTCCGGCCAGCGCTTGAGTAGCCAGTGATACAGGGACTGGAACAGGATCGCCGCCAGCGCGCTCCAGAGCAGCGCCGCCGCAAACGACGATACGACCACGCATAGCGCAATCGTGATCGCCACCAGGAAGGTGATGAAGCCCCCCGTTTCCAGTCGACGCCTGTCGATCATTGCCGTGTCCCTCTTGTATCGACCCGTCGAGCCGGGCCGTTCAAAGCCAACCACTCAAACGTCAAAACCGCCCCCCGGTGTACCGAAGGGCGGCTCTAACGCTGGCGCGAGTTTGCGCCTAGAAGGTCAGCGGAGCTTTTCGCTGCCGTTGACCAGAGCGTCCTTCTGCGCCTGCGGCATCGCCTGTGCGTTCACGTCGGCATCGTCGATCGCGTCCGACTGTTGCTCGGCGTTATCGCGAACGGCCTCGGCCTGATCTTCGAGGTTGTCGGCGGTCGCTTCGAGAGCGTCGGCACGGTTGTCGGCGGACTTCTCGACTTGGCTGCCGAGCGTGTCGTCGCCCTTCCCGCCGCAGGCTGCAAGCGAGACGGCCATAGCGGCGAGCGTGATTGCGATGGAGATCTTCTTCATAGGGATAGTCCGTTCTGGTTACGATGCGGCAGCAACCGTCACGCCCGCGTAACGGTTCCGCTATCCCCTTGCGCATCAATACGAATATTCATTCTCGCCAGCATCTGTGGTCAACAAGCCACACCGCGCTACCCAAGGCGGCTCAGGCCTTCGCATGCTCGATCAGCAAGGGCGCCTTGTCCGCTACCGCCGTCTCGACCAATGGAGCAACCCGGTCGAACACCGCGCTGACGAGCGCTTCCGCGATCCAGCCGACGGCGGCACCGACGACGAGATCGGACAGATAATGCTTCCCGTTCACCGGTTGCGCTGCTGCGACCGCACCTGAAATCAACGCGGCTGGCCCACCCGCGCCTTTAATGTCACGCGACACCGCACGGGCGACCGCAACCGCGCCGGCGGTATGGCCGGAAGGAAACGAGTTCTGGTCGTGGTCACGGCTTTCACCCGGCTCAAACCGCGCATTGCCATCCTCAATCGCCTTTTCAGGACGCGTCCGATCTATCGATGCCTTGATCGCGGACTTGACGAAGGTCGCTGCTGCATGTGCCGCCAGCATCCGCACGCCGCCACGGATCACATCCGGCCTGCGTGCGATCGCGCCGATCACGACCGTACCAATCGAGGTAGCGACGAGCTGCGGCTGGTCACCGATTTCCGCGAGCAAACCGGTCGCCTTGACCAGGGGCTCGTCGCGGTGTTTGGCGGCCTTGTGCGTTGCCTTGCGGTCCGCCTTCTCGACGGCTTTTGCAGCTTCCTTGGTCTTGCCCATCACGTCTCACCCTGTCCGTCCATTTCGCCACGCACCTGTGCATGCGCCAACAGCGCAAACAACCCTGCACCGCCCAGCAAGTTGCCGAGGATCGCCGGCAGCATGAGGCCGCCGAGCGCTTCGCCGACGCCGACCTTGCCCGAGAACAGCAGCAGCCATGCCTCTACCGATCCGACGATCGAGTGGCTGAACGCGCCGATCGCGACCACATAGGTGATAGCGAAGATCACGAGGAACGACTGTTCGCGCGCATTCGGCAGCGACCAAGCGAGGATCGCGATCATGAATCCGGCCGGGATCGCATTGACGAACGTCGCACCCGGCGAGAGTTCGGTGATCCGCATCGACACCTCGATCATCGCAGTACGAAGCTCGTTGCCGCCGAGCAGGCCTGCCGCGATCATCCCGCCGGCCAGCGCGGTCCCGATCAAGTTGGCGCCCAGCACAACGCTCCAGAGCCGCAAGGTCCGCCGCAATGCCCAGCCCGACGGCTTGGTCCACCAGCGGTAGCATCGCGGTGATCGTGCTCTCCGTGAACAACTGCATCCGGCCGAGGACCACGACCAGAAAGCCGATCGGATAGCCGAGCGACACGACGATCGATCGCCACGGCGTATCGGGAAGTGCCGCGTGGAGCGCCCCCTCCGCGATCAGCGAGCTGGCGATCGCCATGCCCGCAGCGAGCCCGGAAAAGAACAGCGAGGATATAGAACGATCGAGCTCATCCTCGCCAGCCTCGCGGACGGCCTTGTGCAGGTCCTGCGCATCGGCGGCCTTGAGATCCTCGACGTTTTCGCCGGGCGGATCGGAAGCGTTGTCGACCATTACGAGGGTGCAACGGTTTGCGCGGTGCTTTGCTCCGACGCAATCGCCCGCTAGGGCACGCGGCGATGAACGATCCTTCTGTTATCCGCCGCCTCTATGGCCGTCGCCAGGGCCACAAGCTGCGTCTCGGCCAAGCCGCGCTCGTCGAGGAAACGCTTGCCGACCTGTCCGTGCCCGAGGAAGGGCCGATCGATGCGATGACGCTGTTCGGCAAAGACCTTCCGCTCCACCTCGAGATCGGCTTCGGCGCGGGCGAGCATCTCGCCGGCCAGGCCGCGATGAACCCCGACGTCGGCTTCATCGGCTGCGAGCCATTCCTCAACGGCGTGGTCGGCGCGCTCGCACACATCCGCGATGGCGAACTGACCAACGTGCGGCTGCACATGGGCGATGCGCTGGAGGTGATCGAGCGCCTGCCCGACGCGAGCCTCGACCGGCTGTATCTGCTGCACCCCGATCCGTGGCGGAAGGCGCGCCACGCCAAGCGCCGCATGGTCAATCACGGTCCACTCGACACGATCGCCGCCAAGCTGAAACCCGGCGCGGAGTTCCGCCTCGGCACCGACGACCCGACCTATTGCCGCTGGTCGATGATGATCATGAACGCGCGCCGCGATTTCGAATGGCAGGCGAAGACGCCACACGATTTCCTGACTCGCCCCGACGACTGGCCCGAGACCCGTTACGAGCGGAAAGCCCGACGGCAGGACCATGAGGTCTGGTACTACCGCTACCTGCGGGTCTGACCCGTAGGCACGCAGCGGCTTTTTACGGATGGCGTGGAGCGGGTAACGGGAATCGAACCCGTGTATTCAGCTTGGAAGGCTGCTGTACTACCATTGTACTATACCCGCACGCGCTTGAAACCGTTGAATTTCCAAGCAGGCTCCCGGTAGTGTTCCGACACGGGAGCGGTGCGGCGATAGCGCGGGCGGATGACCGGTGCAAGCCGCTAGCCACAGCGTCCCCTCACATACCTATCGACGGCGGACGCGTGTCCTGTGCTAGATCGTCGGTTCCATCCTGAACCGGAGCGCTGCCATCGTCGGGCCAAGTGTCATCGTCGCGATCCTGACCTACGGCGCGCTGTTGTTCGGGATTGCCTGGATCGTCGACCGTCGCGGGCTGTCGACGCGGCTCCAGCGGATCGCCTATCCGCTGTCACTTGCGGTGTATTGCAGCAGCTGGACGTTCTTCGGCGGGGTCGGCACGGCGGCGACGCGGGGGTGGGATTACCTCGCCATCTATCTCGGGCCGGCTCTGGTGTTCCTGCTAGCGCCGAAGTTTCTCGCGCGGCTGGTGCAGCTGGCGCGCGAGGAGGGATCGAGTTCGATCTCGGACTTTATTTCCGCGCGCTATGGACGCAGTCGGGGGACTGCGGCGATCGTCGCGGGAACGGCGCTGCTCGCGTCGGTGCCGTATATCGCGCTCCAGTTGCGGTCGGTGACGCTCAGTTTCGGTGCGATTGCCGGTGTCGGGAGTTCGGCGGAGGTCGGCACGTTCGTCGCACTGCTGCTCGCGGTGTTCGCGATCGTCTTTGGCGCCCGACGATATGAAGTTGCGGGGCGCAATCCCGGCGTGGTCGCGGCGATTGCGGCGGAGTCGCTGATCAAGCTGCTGTGCTTCGTGGTGCTCGGCGTGGTGACCGTGGCGCTGCTCGGCGACGTCCCGGCGGCGACGCTGGCGGCACCACTGGGGCGGCTCGAGGCAGGCTTCACATGGGGCGCGCTGACCTCCGACTTCTGGGTGCGGACTGTGTTGTCGGCGCTGGCGATCCTGTGCCTACCGCGGCAATTCTATGTCGGGGTGATCGAGGCGCGCGGCCCCGATGCGGTGGCGCGGGCGCGCTGGCCGTTCATCGCGTACATGGTAGTCATCTCGCTGCTCGTCCTGCCGCTGGCGCTGGCTGGGATGACGCTGCTGCCGGGTGATGCCGAGCCCGATCTGTACGTGCTCGCGGTGCCGTTGCAGCAGGGCGAGAACCTCGTCGCGCTGATCGCGTTCATCGGCGGGTTCTCGGCAGCGACAGCGATGGTGGTGGTCGAGACGATCGCGCTGTCGACGATGGCGACCAACGATTTGCTCGCGCCGTTGCTACTCCGGCGGCACGGCGACGCGGGCGAGGGTGAGCTCGGCCGGCGGATGCTGCGCGTCCGGCGGGTCATCATCGCCGCGATCGTTGCCGTCGCGTTGCTGTATGGGCGGAGTCTCGGTGCGGACCTGCCGCTGGCATCGATCGGGTTGATCGCGTTCGCGGGCGTCGCGCAGTTCGCGCCTGCGCTGATCGCGACGGTCGGGTGGAACTTCGCCAATCACACAGCGGCGCGCGCTGGGCTGATCGGTGGCGTGGTCGTCTGGATCTACTGCCTGTTGCTGCCGTCCATCGGCGAAGGTGTCGGGCCAGCCTTGGCGCAGTTCACACGCGGTTGGCTCGATCCCGATGCGTTGCTCGGCTGGCGGATGGGCTCGCCTTTGGTCAACGGCACGGTGTGGAGCCTAAGTGTCAACGTCGCGCTGATGGCCGGGCTGCACGTGCGCGAGCGGCACCGGGGGAACGCCGCGCTCGACCACGTCACGACGCTCGGCGAGTTGCGGATGCTCGTCGCGCGGTTCGTCGGCGACGGCGAGGCGGAGGCGATCGGTATGGCGTCGCCCGATCTGCGTGCGCCGATCGATGGCCCCGCCGCACGCACTGCCGAGCGGCTGATCGCGGGCGTGATCGGTGCACCGTCGGCGCGGAAGATCGTCGCGTCGAGTATTGCCGGGTCGGCGATCGATGTCAGCGACGTGGTGCGGCTGCTCGACCAGCGTGGGCGCTCGCTGCGGTTCTCGCGCACCTTGCTGTCGGCGACGCTGGAGACGATCGATCCGGGGGTCAGCGTGATCGATGCGGACCTGAGGCTGGTCGCTTGGAATCCGCGCTATGTCGAGATGTTCGACTATCCCGAGGGCTATGTCGTGGTCGGGCGCTCGATCGCCGACCTGATCCGCTACAATGCCGAGCGCGAGGGGGTCGGCGATATCGCGGCGCATGTCGGGCGGCGGGTGGCGCACCTCGCGCGTGGGACGCCGCACAGTTTCGAGCGGCAGCGGCCGTCTGGGCGTTGGATCAAGATGGTCGGGCGACCGATGCCGGGCGGCGGGTACGTTCAGAGTTTCACCGACATTACCGCGGAGAAGGAGGCGCAGGCCCATCTCGAGGCGCGGGTCGTCGCGCGGACGCAGGATCTGGCGCAGTCGAACCATATGCTCGACGAGGCGCGCGCGGTGGCGGAGACTGCGACGCGCGACAAGACGCGGTTTCTGGCCGCGGCGAGCCATGATTTGCTGCAGCCGTTGCACGCGGCGCGGCTGTTCTGCGCGGCTCTCGACGAGGGGAAGGCGCCGCATCAGGGCGAGCTACTGCGGGCGATCGATGGTGCGATCGGGTCCGCGGACACGTTGCTGCGTGCGCTGCTCGACGTGTCGCGGCTCGATGCGGGGGGAGTGGTGCCCAAAGTCGAGCGGTTTGCGCTGGGGGCGTTGATCCAGGAACTGACGGTGCAGTTCGCGCCGCTGGCGTGCGAGCGTGGGCTGGTGCTGGCGTCGCATCCGGGGGCGTTCAGCGTGGCGACGGATCGGTCGTTGCTCAGGTCGATCCTTCAAAATTTTCTGTCGAATGCGGTGCGCTATTCGGGCGGATGGGCGGATCTGGATCGGCGCGCGACGGCGGGGTGGCGACGTGCTGATCGAGGTTCGCGACAATGGGCCTGGGATCGCGGCTGCCGACCGCGAGCGGATCTTCGAGGAATTCGAGCGGCTGGAGAGCAAGGGGAGCGCGGGCGGCGGCGTTGGGCTGGGGCTGGCGATCGTCCGGCGGATCGCGCGGTTGCTCGGGGTGGCGGTGGAGTTGCGGTCGGCTCCGGGGCAGGGAACGACGTTTGCGGTCCGTGTGCCGCTTGCGCCCGCGGGGTTCGACGTGCCGTTGCCGACGCCCTCGGCGGCGCGCGCGCTGGTGCCGGGGTTGCGGGTGCTGTGTCTCGATAACGACGCGACGATCCTCGCGGCGCTGGATGCGGCGTTGCGCGCGCGGCGGTGCGCGCCGTTGCTGGCAGCGACGATCGCCGAGGCGATGGAACTGGCGGCGGACGAGGAGCCGGATGTGGCGCTGATCGACTATCATCTGGACGAGGTGGAGGACGGGCTCGACGTGGTCGCGCGGTTGCGGGCGATGATGCCGGCGCCGGCGATTGCGCTGGTGACCGCGGATCGGGCGGTTGTGGAGGATGTGCGGTGTGCGGGGCTTGTCGTGCTGACGAAGCCGGTGGTGCCGGCGGATCTGTGGCGGTTTATCGAGGAGGCCTCGGCGGCGGCGGCGCGAGGGAATTGAGCCTTCGAGATCCTCTTCCTTGCGGGAGGATCAAGGGGGCGCGGCTCCCCACCGTCATCCTGACGAAAGTCACCATGACGGTGCGGCAGACGGCGCGGCTAATCGGCGAAGTGGATGTCCATCGCCCTGGCCGCCAGCACCGCCTGCGTACGGTTCTGCACCCCAAGTTTACGCAATATCGCCGTCATGTGACCCTTTACCGTGCCTTCCGAGATACCGAGATCAAAAGCGACCTGCTTGTTGAGGCGGCCGGCGAGGACACCTAGCAAGACTTTGAGTTCGGTAGGGGTGAGGCTGGCGACGCAAGTGGACATTTCGTCGACGGGGGCGCCTTCGGTCGGCGCGTCGCGTTCACCGGCCAGCGCGCGGGCGACCGCGTTTTCCAGAGTCGCGAGTTCGGCGGTTTTTGAGACGAAGCCGATCGCGCCATAGGCCCTTGCACGCGGTGCCGCCTCGGCTTCGTCGGCTGAAGAGATGACCATGATCGGCGTGTCGGGGCGTTCGGCGTGGAGCAGCGCGACACCGGCAAAGCCTTCCGAGCCCGGCATCCGCAGGTCAAGCAGGATCAGGTCGAGCCGCTCGGCACCGCGCACCGCGTCGACTGCCTCGCAGAGCTGCCCCGCCTCGACCACCACCGCATCGGGCGCGGCGCGGCTGACCGCCAGTTTTAGCGCCTGGCGGAACAGCGGGTGATCGTCGGCGATGAGGATCGTGCGCGTCATGTCGGTACGGGGATGGCCTCCTCGCGGCCGGCGATCAGGGCGTCGACCACCGCAGGATCGGCGAGCGTCGAGGTGTCGCCGAGTTGGTCGAGCTGGTTCTCCGCGATCTTCCGCAGGATGCGGCGCATGATTTTCCCCGAACGAGTCTTCGGGAGCGCGGGGGCGAACTGGAGGATGTCGGGCGTCGCGATCGGCCCGATCTCGCGGCGGACCCATTGGACGAGTTCCTTGCGCAGGTCGTCGCTCGGTTCGGCGTTCGCGTTCAAGGTGACGTAGGCGTAAATGCCCTGGCCCTTCACGTCGTGCGGCATGCCGACGACCGCGGCCTCGGCGACCTTCGAATGCGCGACCAGCGCGCTCTCGACCTCGGCGGTGCCCATGCGATGGCCGCTGACGTTGATGACGTCGTCGACCCGGCCAGTGATCCAGTAATAGCTGTCCTCGTCGCGGCGGCAGCCGTCGCCGGTGAAATACTTGCCGGGATAGGTCGAGAAATAGGTCTGGAAAAAGCGATCGTGGTCGTTCCACACGGTCCGCATCTGGCCGGGCCAGCTGTCGGCGATGACGAGGTTGCCCTCGACCGCCCCCTCCAGCACCTTGCCGTCCGCATCGACCAGTTCGGGGAGTACGCCGAACAATGGCTTGGTAGCACTGCCGGGTTTGAGCGCAGTGGCACCGGGCAATGGTGAGATCATGTGGCCGCCCGTTTCGGTCTGCCACCAGGTGTCGACGATCGGGCAACGACCGTCGCCGACGACATTGTGATACCAGTTCCACGCTTCCGGGTTGATCGGTTCACCGACCGAGCCGAGCAGGCGCAGCGACTTGCGACTGGTGCGCTTCACCCAGTCGTCGCCCTCGCGCATCAGCGAACGCAGTGCGGTCGGCGCGGTGTAAAGGATGTTGACGTTATATTTGTCGACGATCTGCCAGAAGCGGCTGTGGTCGGGATAGTTCGGCACGCCCTCGAACATCACCGTGGTCGCGCCGTTCGCGAGTGCGCCGTACAGCGAATAGGTGTGGCCGGTGACCCAGCCGACATCCGCGGCGCACCAGAAGATCTCGCCGGGCCGGTAATTGAAGACGTATTCGTGCGTCATCGACGCCCACACCAAGTAGCCGCCGCTGGTGTGCAGCACGCCCTTGGGCTGGCCGGTCGAGCCGCTGGTGTAGAGGATGAACAGCGGGTCCTCGGCGTTCATCGGCTCGGGGGCGCAGTCGGTCGACTGACCCTCGACGCACGCGTGATACCAATAGTCGCGACCCTCGGTCATCGTCACCTTGCCGCCGGTGCGACGGACCACGATGACCGCCTCGACCGCGAGGTCGCCGTGGTCGAGCGCGGCGTCGACGTTAGCCTTAAGTGGCACGGTCTTGCCGCCGCGCAGGCCTTCGTCGGCCGTGATGACGATGCGGCTGTCGCAGTCGTGGATGCGGTTGCACAGGCTCTCGGGCGAGAAGCCGCCGAACACCACCGAATGGATCGCGCCGATCCGCGCGCAGGCGAGCATCGCGAACGCCGCCTCGGGGATCATCGGCATGTAGATCGTGACGCGGTCGCCCTTCTGGACGCCGCGCGCCTTCAGGCAGTTGGCGAGCCTGGACACTTCGTCGCGCAGTTCGGTATAGCTGATCTTGCGGGACTCATCGGGGTTGTCGCCTTCCCACAGGATCGCGGTCGCGTCGGGCCGGGCGTCGGCGTGGCGATCGACGCAATTCGCAGCGACGTTGAGCTGCCCGTCCTCGAACCAGCGGATGTGGAAGTCGCTCTCGTCGAACGAGGTGTCCTTGATCTTGGTCGGCGCGACGATCCAGTCGAGCCGCTTGGCTTCGTTCGCCCAAAACGCGTTGGGATCTGTCGCGGCCTCGGCATACATCCGGTCATAGGCGGCGGCGTCGATCAGGGCGTCCGTCGCCCATTCCGCGGGGACGGGATAGCTGGCCTCGGTCATCTGGCTCTCCTTTTGCCGCGCTCTACGCGGTCGCGTTCGGGCGATCATCCCTAACCAAAGTAAGGGATGGACGGGCGGACGCAATGCGCCATGATGACGACGCTTATCCCACGCGTAAGACCAGTGGGAGGGCGCGGAGACGGGGATGACACCGATGGCATTCAAGACGAGGCTGGCCTTGACCGCGTTGCTTGCGGGAACTGCGCTGGTACCGAGTATGGCGCAGGCGCAGACGGCACGCGAGATCGAGCTCGAGACACGACTGAAGATGCTCGAAGCAGCGGTACAGGATTTGCGCGGCGAGTTGAACGCGGCACGCGCGACGTCTGCGCCTGCGCCGATTGCCTCTGCTCCGACGAGCGCGTCTCCCATGACCACCAATCCCATGACCGCGTCTTCGATGAGCGCGGCACCCGAGTCGCCCGGCAGATCGCCCGGCGCGACCAATGTCGCCCAGGCTAGGCCTGTCGCAGCAAACTCGGCACCGACCGACGGTTTTCGCGTCGGTAACACCACGGTCAAGCTGGGCGGCTTCGTTCGCCTCAACGTCATTGCCAGCCGCTATAACGATGGCGAGGCCGCGGTCGGGGGGCTGGGTAAGGAGTTCTTTCTACCGCAGCAGATTCCGGTCGGCGGCGGGTTCTCGAGCCAGGATCTGCTCCTCTCCGCCCGCCAGACCCGCCTGTTGTTCAGCACCGCGACCCCGATGAACGGTACCGACATCAAGACGCTCGTGGAGTTCGATTTCGCGCTCGCGACGGCGCCGGTTGGGGCGCAGCGTGCGACCAATCCCTACACGCCCACCTTCCGCCGTGGCTTCATCGAATATGGCAATCTTTTGGTCGGGCAGGAATGGTCGACCTTCCAGAACATCGCAGTGCTGCCGGAGACGACCGATTTCGTCGGACCGCTGGACGGCACGGTGTTCAATCGTCAAGCCTTGGTCCGTTACTCGATACCCTTGCGGGCCGGGCTGACGTTGCAGATCGCGGCCGAGAACCCCGAAACGGAAACCGCGCTGCCGGCCAACGCGGCACTGGTCGACACGGACGACGATCGCCTGCCCGATGTGGTGGCACGGGTGAACTGGAAGCCGACATTCGGCGATTTCGCGCTGGCCGGCATCGCGCGCGAACTGCGTACCGATACGCTGGGCAGCGGCGACACCGCCTTCGGCTGGGGTGTTTCCGGGTCGGGCAAGATTCCGATCGGCAAGCGTCACGACCTCCGCTTCATGGCGACCTATGGGCAAGGCATCGGCCGGTACCTGGGTTTGGGATACGTCCCCGACGCGATCTACGGCGGCACCGCGACCCAGCTCGAGCGGATCGACAATTTCGCGGGTTTCGCGGCGCTGCGGATCGGCTGGACCGATGCGATCCACTCGACGGTGATGGGCAGCTACCAGTCGGCCAATTATCCGGCCGGAGTGATCGTCACCGGGCTGGCCAACGCCAAGTCCTATGGCGGCGCCGCCAATCTGTTCTGGTCGCCGGGCAAGGGCTTCGACATCGGCATGGAGTACCGCCACGCCGTCCGTGAGCTCGTCTCGGGTGACACCGGCGCGCTCGACCGCCTCGAATTCGCATTCAAATACGGGTTCTGATTGCCCAACGCTCCAGAATCCCCACCGCTCCACCTGAGAGGATACCGCCATGGCAACGACAACCGGGGACGCATCGCCCCTTGGTCACGTGAAGCAGAGCCAGCCGTTGATCATCATCGCATCTTCCTTGGGTGCGGTGTTCGAATGGTATGATTTCTATCTCTACGGCCTGCTCGCGACGATCATCACCGCGCAGTTCTTCTCTGGCGTCAACGAGACGACCGGGTTCATCTTCGCGCTTGCCGCGTTTGCAGCCGGGTTCGCGGTGCGGCCGTTCGGCGCACTGGTGTTCGGGCGGATCGGCGATGTCGTCGGGCGCAAGAATACCTTCCTCGTCACGATGGCGATCATGGGCCTGTCGACGTTCCTGGTCGGCCTGCTCCCGAGCTACGCGTCGGTCGGCGTCGCCGCGCCGATCGCGCTGGTGGTATTGCGCCTATTGCAGGGCCTCGCGCTCGGCGGCGAGTACGGCGGTGCCGCGACCTATGTCGCCGAGCATGCGCCTGACAAGAAGCGCGGGCTGTTCAACCAGCTTCATCCAGACCACCGCGTCGCTCGGCCTGTTCGCGGCGTTGCTGATCGTGATCGGCGTCCGCACCCTGGTCGGCGAAGAGGCGTTCGCGGCATGGGGCTGGCGCATCCCGTTCATCGTTTCGATCGCGTTGCTGGCGGTGTCCTTGTGGATCCGCATGCAGCTCGAAGAGAGCCCGGTGTTCCAGAAGATGAAGGACGAGGGCAAGACGTCGAAGGCACCGCTGACCGAGGCGTTCGGGCAATGGAGCAACCTCAAGGTCGTGCTGATCGCGCTATTCGGTGCGGTCGTCGGCCAAGGCGTCGTGTTCTACACGAGCCAGTTCTATGCGCTGTTCTTCCTCGAGAAGAATCTCCGCGTCGACGGGCCGACCACCAACATCCTGATCGCGATCGCACTGCTGATCGCCACGCCCGCGTTCATCTTCTTCGGCTGGCTGTCGGACAAGATCGGGCGGAAGTGGATCATCCTGACCGGCTGCGCGCTCGCGGCACTCACGTACATGCCGTTGTTCCATGCGCTGTCGAAGGCCGCCAACCCCGCACTTTATGCAGCACAGGCGAATTCGCCGGTGACGGTTGTGGCCAACCCCGACGAGTGTTCGGTGCAGTTCGATCCGGTCGGCAAGAACAAGTTCGACAGCAGCTCGTGCGACATCGCCAAGTCGTATCTCGCAAAGGCCGGCATCTCGTACACCAACGTGATCGCACCGGCCGGCACCGTCGCGCAGATCAACATCGGCGGCGCGACCATCCCAGTCGTCAACCCGGCGGTGGTTTCGGGGCCCGAAAAGGCGGCGGCCATCAAGACGTTTGGTACCGAAGTGAAGACCGCTCTTACCGCGGTCGGCTACCCTGAAAAGGCGGACCCGGCGCAGATCAACAAGCCGATGGTCATCGCGATCCTCGTCCTGCTCGTGCTCTACGTGACGATGGTCTACGGCCCGATCGCGGCGTTGCTGGTCGAGCTGTTCCCGACGCGGATCCGCTACACGTCGATGTCGCTGCCCTATCATATCGGCAATGGCTGGTTCGGCGGGTTCCTGCCCACGGCGGCGTTCGCGATGGTCGCGGCGACCGGGGACATCTATTACGGCCTCTGGTATCCGATCCTCGCCTGCGCGGTGACGGCGGTTGTGGGGCTCGTATTCCTGCCCGAGACGTTCCGCAGGTCGCTGCACGGCTAGGGTTTTCGGCCTGCAGTTGAACGACGAAGGGGTCGGTTTGGTTGAGCCCAAACCGACCCCTTCGCTATTTGGACGCTGTCACGCCCGCCGCCCGATACGCTGGCGGCAAGGATGGTGAAGGCGTCGTTCAGTAGGTCGTCGAGTTCGTCGACGATACCGAACCATAGCGGCCACGCTCGGCAACCACTTCGTCGCGCGTGTACGCAGGCGCCGCCTCGTCGAAGCGCGACCAGCCATCCTGGCGATACGCCGCACCACGCGTGGTCGCATCGACCGAACGATGGCGATCGAGCACCGCTTCGGCCTCGTTGGCCAGACTGTCGTCGACGCGTGCGCTCAGCAAGGTACCGCCGCGACGGACGCCTTCCGAATAGACATGGGCTTCGTCATCGGTGTGACCCGCGTCCTTCAGTGCACCGACGATCGTACCGGTTGCAGCACCGCCAGCCGCACCGATGCCGGCACCGACCACGGTCGATGCGAGCCAACCAGCCGCGACGATCGGTCCCAAGCCCGGGATCGCGAGCAGGCCGAGCCCAGCGAGCAGGCCACCGACCCCGCCCACGGCCGCACCAGTCGAGACACCGCGGCTGACGTCGCCGCGATCGTTGACGTCGTCTAGCGACGTGTCGTGATCGCCGTGCGCGCCGTCGGCGTTGTTCGCGACGATGCTGATCGAGTCATGCGATACGCCGATGCGCTCCAGATCGTTCAGCGCGGCCTTGGCATCCGAGTAATCGTCGAACAGGCGGGTAAGGGTCTTGGTCATCGTTTCTCTCCTGGGAAAATGGATCAGCGCGCGGTCACGTTGCCCTTGTAGTCGAGCCCGACATTGACCTTCTTGCCGGCCTTAGTCGCGCTGCCGCGCCAGACGCCGTCCTTGTCCTTCGTCAGGCGCGAGACCGACTGATAACCGGCCTTGGTCAGGCGACCACGGGCCTGGTCCTCAGAGAAGGAATTGGCCCCCTTGGCCGGTGCCGCGACATGGGCGGCATCGTTGTTCTTGACGGCGGGGTTGTGTGCGCCGGCGTGCGTCGCGGTCTGGGCGAGGGCGCTGGAGGCCAGCAGTATTGCGCCGCATGCCATGGATGCTCGAACGGCCATGATACTCTCCTAAGCCTTTGGTTTTTGAAACGGGGGCGTTGGCGGGGGGGAGGCGGCATGTCGACCACGCCGCCTCCCGGTCCGATCAGCGAACCGTACCGCGACGAAACATGTTGACGATCGCGAGCAGGATCACCGCGCCGACCAGCGAGATCAGGATCGACTGGATATTGACCGCGCCGTCCATGATAGATGCGCCACCGATCAGCGGCGTGATCAGAAAGCCGGCCAGCAGCGCGCCGACGATACCGACGACGATGTTGAGGAAGATACCCTGCTGCGCATCGGTGCGCATGATCATGCTGGCGACCCAACCGATGAGGCCGCCGACTATTAGGAGGATGATGAGGTTCATAGTGAGGTTCCTGGATGGTGATTGTACAGGAGGCTCAACAGTCGGGATCGTCGATCCGTTCAGTTTCGGCCGATATGCCGGGTTTTGTGATTGGTGCTCACATACCGGGTGCGTTGGTACAAATGTGGCAGCCGGCGCGGAACCGGAGCCCCCTTTTGGTCGCTGGACAGGCATGACCAAGACCAACGGCAAGCCGCTTCATGCCCCGACGCTGCATCACCTCGAACAGCTCATGACCGGGTTGCTCGAAGGGGTGATCCTGATGGATCCGACCGGCATGATCCTCAGCGCGAACCCGGCCGCGCTGAAGATGCACGGCGTCAAGGCGTTGGCCGATCTGGGCGAGACCGCGGACGATTACGCGGCGCGCTTCCGGTTGCGGTACCGAGACGGTCGCAAGCTGCCACGCCGCGAATACCCGTTGATGCGGCTGCTAGCCGGCGAAAGCTTTCCCGACCTGATCGTCGAGGTCTCGTCGCCGAATGCGGACGAGCCGCGCTGGGTGCATCAGGTCCGCGACATCGTCATGGACGAGGACGGCGGCGATCCCGATTGCCTGGGGATGGTCATCAACGACGTCTCCGAACGGTTCGATGCGGAAGACCGGTTCGAGGCGATGTTCCATGCGAACCCCGCCCCTGCCCTCATCATGCGGGTCGCCGACCAGCGCTATGTGCTGGTCAACCAGGGGTTCCTCGATCTGTCCGGCTACGACCGAGACCAGATCGTCGGCAAGACGCTGTTCGATCTCGACTTCCTCGCCGAGGTCGAGCGCAAACCGTTCGTCAAGGAACGCGTCGCCGCGGGCAAGACCGTCCCGCAACTGGAGGCGGAGCTGCCGCTCGCGGGGGGCGACAAGACGCTGGTCATCCTCGCGGGCCAGCCGATCGAACTCGCCAACGAAGATTGCCTGCTGTTCACGTTCGCCGACCTCGAACCCCGACGTCGCGCACAAATGGCGTTGCAGGCCAGCGAACGGCATTTCGCGTCGGTGTTCGAGATGGCCCCGGTCGCGATGGTCATCACCAAGGGTGACGAGAACCGCATCGTGGAGGTGAACGCCGCGTTCAAGAGCCTCACCGGCTACACCGATCACGCGGTCGTCGACCGGATCGCGGACGATCTCCAGCTTTGGAACAATGCCGCTCAGCGCGTGGAGCTGGAAACCGAGATCCGCGAGCGGAACGGTATTCGCGGCCACGACGTCCGCCTGCTCCACAAGAACGGCGAAATACTCGACTGCCTGGTTTCCGCCGAACGGATCAGCATCGACGGCACGCCCTGCGTCTTGTGGCTGTATCAGGACATATCGGCACGCCGCCGCGGCGAACTCGAACTCGTCGGGGCGATCGACGCGGTGATGAAGGACGCCAACTGGCTCAGCCGGTCGATCATGGACAAGCTGGCGACCCTGCGAAATCCGCGCGCTGGCTCTGGCGCCACGCCCCCGACCACCGAACTCAGCAAGCGCGAGCGCGAGGTTCTCGAACTAATCTGCCAGGACCTCGACGATGCCGCGATCGCCACCCGGCTCGATCTTTCACGCAACACGGTCCGAAACCATGTCGCGCGGCTCTATGCCAAGATCGGCGTCAACCGGCGCAGCGCCGCGATCGTCTGGGCGCACGAACGCGGCGTCGGGGCGTAACGCGCATCAGGCTTTGTGGTGCGCGTGGAACAGCTTGCCGCCTTCGACCACGTACACCACCGCCAGCACGCCGAGTCCGATCGCAAGATAGCCGATCGCCAGCGGATAGGTCGTGCCATTGTACGACTGGCCGATCAGCGACCCGACGATCACCGCGCCGACGCTGGTGATGAACCCCTGGATCGAGGACGCGGTGCCGGCGATATGCCCGACCGGCTCCATTGCCATCGCGCCGAAATTGGAGCCGCACAGGCCGATGCACGTCATGCTCAGCGCCTGGAACAGCATGTAGGTCCACAACGATTCCGACCCCGCCGCGATCACGCCGATGTGGATCACCGACAGCGCGATCAACCCGAGCACCGCAGCCTGCGATATGAGCCGCGTGCCGAGCCGCTCGACCAGCCGACTGTTGGCGAACGACGCGCAGCCCATCGAAAACGCGCAGACCGCGAACAGGATCGTGAACCGCTCGCCGGCATGGAACTCGTCGACGAAGATCTGCTGCGCCGACGAGACGAATGCGATGATCCCGCCGAACGTCATCGACGCCGCGACCGCATAGCCAGCCGAATACCGATTGGTCAGCGTCAGCGTGTATGCCTGACGGAGCGACGCGAGCGACAGCGGCGACCGGCGCTCGATCGGCAGCGATTCACGCAACCGCGTTACCGACCAGGCGAGGACGAACGCCGCAAAGCCTGCCAGCGCGTAGAATATGAACCGCCACGGACCGAATGCGAGCAACACCTGCCCGAGGCTGGGCGCCATGATGGGCACCAGGAAGAAGATCATCTGCGCCACGGACAAGGTGCGCGCCATCTGGCGACCCGAATACCGATCCCGCACGATCGCGACCGCGAGTACGCGCGTCGATGCCGACATCAGCCCCTGGAGAACGCGTGCGCCCAACAAGGCTGCAAACGTCTGCGATCCAGCCGCGAAGATGCTCGCCGCGACGAAGCCGGTGAGCGTGACGAGCAGGATGATGCGACGGCCGTAGCGATCGGCGAGCGGCCCGTAGACGAGCTGCCCTGCGCCGAAACCGAGCATGTAGGCGGTGATGATCCACTGGCGATGGTTCGCAGTGGCGATGCCGAGCTGGTGACCGATATCGGCGAGCGCCGGCAGCATCAGGTCGACGCCGAGCGCGTTGACCGCCATCAGCGCGGCGATGAAGGCGACGAACTCGCCTGGACGCATCAATGGGGCAGCAATTTTGTCGTTCATCGACGTCGCTTAGGACTGTCCCGTCTCGAACGCCACGCCCGAACGACGGTGGCGGCTTATCTGCGATGGCAACTGATCGACGAGCACGGATGCCGTCGACCAGTCGCCGATGCGCTTACGGCTTTTTGAACTTGTAGACGAACTGGTCGGTCGTGCCGCGGATTGCGGGGTCGAACACCGGCTTGGTATGATCGTCGGCCGGATTACGCAGCGCGGTCGACTCGCCAACGAACTTGAACCCTGCCGCCTGGACCTGCGCCTTCACCGCGGCCGGATCGATCCGGTGCCGCGTCTCGGTGCCGCTCAGGCCGCTGCCGGGGGCGTCCGCATGATCGATAACGACGTAGATGCCGCCGCGCTTGAGCATGTTGAACACCGCCTTATCGAATGCCTTCAACGCGCCCTCGCCGCCACCGTTATTGGCGATGTCGTGGTAATTCTGCACGGTCCAGAACAGGTCGACCGGCTTGGGGCGAGGTCGGCAGGTTGGTGGTCTGGACAACGGCGGTGACGTTGGCGAGGTTACGCGCCTGAAGTGCCGGCAGCGTCTTCTCGGCGTATTTTGCGCCGGCTGCTGGCCAGACTGCGTAGACATGCCCCTTGGGTCCGACGACACCGGTGAAGATCCGGGTCCAATATCCCGCGCCTGGCAGGTAATCGATGACGACGTTGCCCGGCCGCACACCGGAGAACGCGAGAACGTCGGCGGCCTTGCGGCGGGCATCGTCGCCCTGCTGATCGGCGCGTGCAGGGTTGGCCAGCGCGCTGGTTACCGCGGGACTGACCTTCTGCGCCTGCGCCGCGGTCGTGCCCGCCACAGTGCCCGCCGCGATCGTCATCGCAACCGCGACGCTCGTCCAGATCGATTTCATCATCCGTCTCCCCACCCTCCCGACGACAGTGCCGGATCGATAGGCAGGATCGGCCGGAAGCCGGCGCTAGTCCAGATCGTTTTCGCTGATGACGACGATCTCCTGGTCGGGATCGCGCGCCAGTGCGACGACGCCGAGTTCGGCGATCTCTTCGGCATGCTGTTTGAAGATCGTCACGGCGTCGCCTTCGGGCGATACCGTGCTGAGCGCTTCGAGCACGTCGTACTGGACTGCGAACTGATAGCGTTCTTCGCTCACTTCGGCCTCGAACTCGACCTGGCGCAGGTCGCTGTTGTCCTCGAGAGTCTTCACGTCGATGTTCAAACGGTCTTCGGCCATATCTTCGCTCCTGCTATGCGCCGACAACAGTCCAGGGGCGGAATCGAGCCATGCCCCGCCCCCGGAAAGTGCCGCCGTCTTACAGTCCGATCTGCAGGCTGGCACGCAGCGACAGCGCGACGCGGCCCTGTTGCTGCTCGGCGTTGAACTCGCCACCCATCCGGAAGATGCCGTTGCCGCCGACGCCGCGCAGCTTGCCGACCCAGCCGCTGGTCCGCTTGTCGGGGGTCAGCGTGAAAGACTGGCCGCCTTCGAACGATGCGGTGGTAGCGCCGAGACCGCCGCCGACGATCTGGCGACGGCCGCCTTCGGCTTCGACGCGGAACCAGCCATTCTCGAACTTAGGTCCGCCGAAGTTCAGCCCGAGTGCGCCGCTGCCGGTGACCGCCAGCTCGTCGCTGCTGCGCGACTGAACGACCAGGTCGATCGCCTTGCCGCCGCCGGTCTCGCTATAGCCGTCCTCCTTGAGCTTGTAGTAATCGATCGCAAGGACCGGGCGGAAGGTGAACACGCCGGTGCCGGCCTCGTACGACAGGCCGCCGGACGCCGCGTACAGCGTACCGTCCCAGTCGCCGTTGGCGGTGCGCGCAACCGCCTCGGTCCCGATCGCACCGCTGAAATCACGTGAACCTGCGAACTGGATCTTGGCGCCCGACGCACGGGCGTTTGCCTGCAGACCGCCCCAATGCCCACGCCAGTATCCGGCAAGCTCATACTGGTTCGACCGCACTTCGTTGTTAGTGCCGTCATCGGCGTCCTGTCCGTTCAGATACGCGAACGAGGTACCGAAATTGCCGACGCCGGTCTTGTACTCGGCGCCTGCCGAGACGCCCCAGCCGCTTATGTCGTAGCCCGCGGTATCGGCGATGCTCTTCGACGTTCCCCAGGCGACCTGGGTCACCCAATAGCCCCATTTGCCTTCGTCCTTGAACGGGCCGTGCGGGTCGGCGAGCAGGCGAGCGGTCGCACGCGACCCCATCGTTACGGCTTCGAACGTGCCGCCCGCATGGTCGGGCAGCATCTGGCGGATCGAGCCGCGGAACGCGTCGGCCTCGGTGATGTTGAGGAACGCGCCGCCGACCTTCGCGTCGTTTCCGAGCGCCTTGTAGATCGCGTCATACGCCGACGCCTGCGAGCGATTGAGGCCGAGTTCGGTCGACGATTTGCGTGCGACATCGACCGCGAGATCGTTGCCCGTGCCGGTCGCGATGCTGCCCTTGTAGAGGAACGGGAGCAGCGTCGTGGTCGCGGTGAGGTTTGCGGCACCCGTCAGCGTTCCCGCGCGCAGGACGGTGTAGCGGCCCTCGGCATCGACGACGCTGGTGAGTTTCAGCGCGAGCTTCGAGTCCTTGTCGAACGCAGCCGTGCCCGCGACCTGGATCGCCGTGCTGGTGCCGCCGGTCTTGTCGAGCGTCACGGCGAGGATACCGCCGCCGCCGACCGACAGCGACGCGATCGAGGCGGCCTTGGTGATGTCGAGCGTGCCGCCGTTGACCGCGACCGCGAGGCCGCCTGAATTGGCGAGCGTGCCGGAGAAGCGCGAGGTGCCGCCGAGCGTCAGCGTGTCGCTGCCGCCGCCGAAGTCCGCCGCGCCGCTGAACACCGACGTGCCCGCGAGCGTGAGCGCGTCGTTGCCTGCACCGAACACTGCGCCCCCGGTGAAGTTGGCATCGCCCGAAAGCGCGAGGCGGTTGTTGCCGCTGCCGAAGCGCGCGGTACCGGCGACGGTGCCATCTGCGACGTCGAACACGTCGTTGCCGCTGCCGAAGCGCACGTCGCCGACGATTGCGGGCGCCGTGATGCCGGTCGCGACCGCGGTCTGGCGGACGATGGTGCCGGTCGTATTCGCCGAGAGGTCGATCGCGACGTTGCGCTCGGACGTCGCCAGCGCGCCGGATGCGCCGATCCCGCCGCTGTTCTCGACCAGCGTGACGGTGCCCGACCGATCGAGGATACCGATCGCGGTGCCGTCGGCAGCCTGCGCGGTCGCCTTGATCGTGCCGCTGTTGCGGATCGTGCCGACCGATGCGCCTACGTCGACCAAGACTGCAGTCGAGCGCGATGCCGCCGTGCCGCCGCCTGCCGCGGAGATCGTGCCGGCGTTGCGGATTTCAGGGGTCGACGCACCCGCACCGAGCTTCAGCGCGGTCGTGCTCGCGCCGTTCGCAGTTGCCGATACGGTCCCGTTGACGCCGATCCCGCCTGCGATCGTCACGGCACCGCCGAGACCACCGATCGCGAGACCATTGCCCTCGACCCCGCCATAGACGCCGCTGCCCGCGATGCCGCCGTCGACGATCAGGCCGAAGCCGGTCCCGGTACCCGCGACCGCGCCGATTGCAACGGCACGCGTGGCCGATCCGATCTGTACCGCTGGCGCCGCACCGAACGAGGTGATCGCCGCGGAGCCTTCGGTTGCGTCGGGAAGACCGTCCTTGTCCTCGTCGGTATCGGTCGTGCTCGCGTCCTTCGGCGGGATCGCGAAGATGATGCCGCCCGACACGTTGCCCGCGACGACGAGCGCGGAGCCGCCCTGCAACAGGTCGTCGGCGTCGAGCTTCGATACGTCGGCAGGTGCCGTCGCATAGCGATAGCCGGTCGAACCGAGCGCGCCCTGTACCACCAGCGCGCCCGTGATGTCGCCATCGACGCGCGCGGCGACCGCGCCCTGCCCGATCGCGGCGATCGTGCCTGCAAGCCGGACGTTGCCGGTGACGTCGGCGATCCGCACGCCGGTCGATCCGTTGCCGGTGACCGATGTCTGGCCGTCATGCGTGAACGCGCCGGTCAGCGGTCCGCCGAGCCAGATGCCCGCGGAATTATTGCCCTTCACCGTGATCGCGCCACTGTTGACGATCGCGCCCGTGTACGCGCCCGCGGTACGGATTCCGGTCCGCCCTGTGCCGGCCGCGAACGGGCCGTCGAGGTCGCCGTCCTTGTCCGTGTCGGTTGCGACATAGCTTTCGTCGATGATGATCTTGCCGGTCGCCGCGTTGGTAATCCCGCCGCCGGTGCCTGCGTTGGCGAGAATGCCGGTCGAGCCGTCGGCGTTGGTGACCTGGATCGTGCCTTCGTTGGCGACCGAATTGACGCTGTCGACCGTTACGGCGGTGCCGGTGGTGGGCGTTACCGAACCGGCGGCGGCGATGCGGATATTGTCGGGCGCCCCAGCCTTGATCGTCGAGGTCCGCACGGTGTCGGTCCGCTTGGTGTCGATCACGGTCTGTGCCTGGGCGCCCGTCGTTACCGCGAACAGGCAGGTGGTGGTCAGCAGAAGACGACGCATACGGAACCCTTTTCGATGTGTTTTCGAGAAGAGGACGGAGACGCGGCCCGCGAACCTTGAACGGTGCTGTATTATCGTGCGGCACAATGGCCGAGGCGGCGCGTTGTGCGGCGGAGATCTTCAGGGAAATGCCAGCATGATCACCACCATCGCCGAACTCGACCGCATCCGCGACGACAGCAAGCGCCTCGTCACGACGCGCTCGATGATGTCGGCAGGCGCGGCGGTCGTGCCGATCCCCGGCGCGGATATCGTCGCGGACATCGGGCTGCTGACCAAGCTGCTACCCGAGATCAGCAAGCGCTTCGGTCTCGATCACGAGCAGGTGCAGAAACTGGAGCCGCAGATCGCGCAGCAGGCGCTGGTGATGGCGTCGAGCCTGGGGAACACCATGATCGGCCGGATGGTGACGAAGCGCATCGTCGTCGCGCTCCTCCGCCGCGTCGGGGCTCGCGTGGCGGTGGGATCGATGGCGAAGTTCGTACCCTTCGCGGGTTCCGCGGTGGCGGCGACGATCAGCTTCGGCGCGATGAAGCTGGTCGGCAATTCGCATGTGGAAGATTGCTACAAGACGGCGCTTGCACTGCTCCCCGCGGATCAGCGGGCGTTGGTCAACGCGAAGGGGTGAACGACGGCGTCGTCTAGCTTCCCTCCGTAAAGGGGGGGCTGGGGGTGGGTAGTCCCGTTCGAGCCACTACCGTTGGAATGTGTGGAAGCCGACCCACCCCCTACCCCTCCCTTTCAGGGATGGGAGTTAGAAGGTGGCGTCGAGTCCGACCCGCACCGTCCTCGGGCGTTGCGGGGTGATTTGCCCGCTCCCCACCTGGAACGGGGTGCCGAGCGCGAACCGGTTGCCGACGCTGTCGGTCAGGTTCGTTATACCGAGCGTCAGGCCCAATGATGGGCGCCCGACCCGTGCGGTCAGCGCGGTGTCGAGATAATCCCCCTGCTCCTCGCCGAGTACCGGCCCGACGCCGAGCCGCGACCGGCCGACATAGCGCGCCCAACCATAGACCCGCAGTTCCAGGTCACGCCCGACGTCGCGCCGATAATCCGCCCCCAGCCGCCCGGCGTAGCGCGCGATGTTCGGCACCTGGCTCATCCGCGCGAGCGCTACGAACAGCGCCGGGCTGGGCTCGGTCACGCGGCTGTCGTTGTAGGTGAAGCCTGCGTCGAGCGTCAGGCCGGCGACCGGCTTCCACCCACCCGCCGCGCTGAACGTCCAGATCCGCCCGTCGCCGATGTTCGCCGTGCTAGGCAGACCCGTCGCGTCGATGAAGTCGGCCTGGATATCCTGCCAGATCGTATGCGACACGCTCGCCGACAGATACGCGCTATCGACCCCCGCCAGCCCGAAGCGCATGCCGCTTTCCAACGTCCGCACGCGATCGTTCACGAACCGCCGCACGAAATCGCTCTCGATCGCCAGTCCGCCCGGGCGGAATCCCTGCTGATACCGCCCGTACAGCGACACCTTCGGCAGCACCGCAGCGATCAGCGAGGCGGACGGGAGTACGCTCGTCTCGATCCGGTCGGCCGTTACGCGTGCGCGGGCAAGCGCGACCGTCTCCAGCCGCGCCGGCGCGACGTCCTCTCCGGTTCCTGCAAGAGATGCCCGCGTGACCCGCGCGCCGGCGGTGGCGGTCAAACCACGCACCAACTGCACGCTCCCCTCTCCGTACAGCGTCGCCTCGTCGATGCTGTTGGTCACGCCCGTGACTGGCGCGGGCGCATCGACCGGACCGAGCGAGCGCGACAGGCGCGTCCGGTTATGCGTGAAACTGCCGCCGACGACCCAGCCGAACCCGTTCCGCACAGGCCGCCATACCCGCGTCTCGTTCGCGATCATGTCGGTCGCGTTGCGCTGCGCGAAAACACGCGGGCTGCCAAGGGCTGACGTCAGGGGGCTGCCGAATGCAGGCCAGTTGGTAGTCGGTAGCGTCGGATCGACTGCTGGCAGGGTCGCGTCGTACCGTTCGGTCAGCGTCTGGCTGACGATCCCGGTCGACGATTTGACCTTCAGCCCGCCGATCGAGCCCGACACGACGACCTGCCCCATCGTGTAGTCCGCGGAGAAGCCCTGCACGATCGCGCTCGACCGCGTCAGCGGCGGCGCGTCGCGGTCCGCGTACTGGCTATCGTCGCCCTTGGTCCATTGCCCGATCCCGCCGACATCGACCGTCCAGCCATTCCCCGCATCGAGCCGCAGCCCCACCCGGCCGCCGCCGATCCGCGTCCGGTTCACGTCGCGGCGATCGAGTACCGGATTGTCGATATACCCGCCCTCGCTCACGCCGTAGCCGACGGCGCGCAGCGCCACGCGCTCGCCGAGCGGCACGTTCATCGTCGCGCCGAGGTCAGCACCCGGATCGCCGTTCCACGTCGCCGAGAGACCGCCTGCGATCGTCGCCGACACCGCGCCCAGCTCCGGTGCATTCGGCACGGTGCGGATGATCCCGCCGAGCGAGCCTGCGCCGTACAGCGTTCCCTGCGGCCCTTCGAGCACCTCGACCGAGCCGATATCGTACAGCCGCAGATCGGGATCGGGCGCATTGTAGCTCAGCCGCAGGTCGCCGAAATATTGCCCCACCGTGGTTTGCGTCGGCCCGGTGAAACTGGAGTCAGCGATGCCCCGGATGAACAGCTTGTTTCGCCCCGCGCCGAGATGCGTCGACGATACGCTGGCCAGCCGCGCGAGAATCGCCTCGGTCCCGCCCGCGCCGCCGAGCGCGAGATCGACGCCGTCGAGCAACGCCACCTGCCCCGCGAAATCGCGCAACCGGACGTCGCGCTTGCTGCCGGTGACGATGATGTCCGCGCCTTGGACCGCCGGTGCCGGCACGGGCACGATCTTCGGACGTTTCACCCGGACTATCGCGACGTGCGGCGCGCGCGCGACGAGCCGCCATCCCAACGGTCCTGCCGCTGCGACGTCAGCGTTTGCCGCGACTGCGAGCCGGTGGAGCGCCTCGCGTGCGCTCATCCGCCCGCGCACCGCCGGCACACGCCGCGCCCAAAGTCCCGGATCGCCGACGACGATGCTCGTCCCCGACTGACGCCCGAGCGCCAGCACCGCATCGCCGAGACGCCCTGCCGGCAGGTCGACCGCCCCCTGCCCCGCCTGCGCGGGAGCGGCGACGGCGAGCGCCGCGACGACCAGACATCCGCGCATCCTCACGAGCGGGAGGACATCACCCAGTGACCGCCACGCTTGCGGATCGCCACCCCCAGCAGCGGCGCGGCGAGTCTCGGATCGCCCACCAGCTTGGCGGTGGCGATGCTGCCGCTGAACGGACGTTTCGCGACGCCTGGGTCGGCGCGCAGGTCGACGCCGAGCGCGCGCGACAGGTCGTCTGCGACTTCCGCCAGCGTCGCGCCTTCATACGCCAGCACGCTGTCGCGCCACGACCCGACGCTGGCGACGTCGACATTGGTCACGGTCGCCTCGCCGTCGCGGACGACCAACCCCTGCCCCTTCACGAGCCGGATGCCGTCGCGTCCCGGGTTATAGTCGACCGCGCCCTCGGACACCGCGACGTGGGTCTCGCCACGCGCGAACTTCACGTCGAACGCGGTCCCGACATCGACCAGTCGCGCGCCGCCGACGCTCACCTCGAACGGATCGCTGTCGTCGTGCCGGACCACGAACATCGCCTCGCCGCGCTCCAGTTTCGCGACCCGCGGGTCGTCGCGATCGAGCATCAGGCGTGTCGCACCACCCATCGCGATGCTGCTCCCGTCGGCGAGCTGCACGGTCCGCATGGCGCCCGCCGCGGTCTCGACCGCATAAGGGTGCGCGCGCGTTTCGATCGCCTCATAGCCGACGAACAACGCCAGCGACGCCGCGATCGCGCCGCCCGTCCAGACCGGCCAACGCCGCTTCGGCATCGGCACGACGACCGGTGCCGCCGCCTCGGCCGGCACGGACGCCGTCATCTCCTCGATATCCGCCGACATCGCATGATACGCCGCCGCATGACGCGGGTCCGCCTCCAGCCACGCGTGGAACGCCGGCCAGTCGTCGAACGCATCGCTGCCGGTCCGGACGACCCAGTCCAGCGCGTGTCCTTCGATGTCGTCATGCTCCGCCATCATGGCCTCCTATAGCTGAAGACGGAGACGATCGTATCAGACCTCATCATAACGTCGCTTTGCATCGATCATCGCGCGATAGGCCTTTCGTAGGTCGCCCTCGACGGTGCTGAGACTCACGCCGAACTCCGCCGCGACCGTCCGCTGCTCGACCCCGTCGATCCGGTGGCGACGGAATATCCGTGCCGCCCGGTCGCCGACCGACTGCAACGCCGCCTCCGCCAACGCCGCCTGCTCGCGCGCGATCACGACGCGCTCGGCGGACGGCTCCTCGGACCGATCGAGCGAAGCGCGGCCGGTCGCCTCTGTCCATTCGCGATCGCGCTTTTCCGCCTGACGCACCGCGCGGTGGCGGTCGAGCATCAGGTTGTTCGCCATCCGGTATAGATACGACAGCGGCGACGCGATCGGCCCGGTCGGTGCCGATTGTATCCGCATCCACAGCTCGTGCAGCAGATCCTCCGCCGCATCGCCCGCACCGAGCGATCGGAGAAACCGCAGCAGCGTGTCGCGGTTCGCGAGGAAAACGGCCTCAAGGCCCGAGGAGTCCATGTTCCGCCCGTGTCGATAGGCCGCCGATCGGCGCTCGACGGCGCCGTGTTCCCGGCGGGACGTACAGCGCTTGGCGGAGAGACACAATCGACCCGCCCGGCACCCTGTTACCGATGCAGCAACGTCCAGCCCTGCGGCAGATAGTCCGTCGACATGTAATAATAGAACAGGCACGTGCCGTCGCGGCGATAAGTCCCGCCCTTGACGAGACCGAGCGCGGTGGTGCCCTCGAACACCGGCGCGCCGCTGTCGCCCGCCTTGCACGTCGGCCCCTCGACCGCGACCCAGGTCGGCAGGCACGCGCCGCCGCACAGATCGCCCGCGGGCGCGAAATCGACCATCGCCACCACCGCACAGCTATACCCGGTCCGCTCGCCGCGATGACACACGAAGTCGCCCGCGCGCGTGCTGGTGCGGTAGCGCCATGTCGCGACGGGCCGCGCGAGCGTCTTGGCGGTGTCCGCGTAGAACAGCGGCGCGTAGGCGATGCCCGGGGCGGTCGCGACGTTGACCTGTACGTCCTGATATCCCCAGCCCCATTGCCCGACGAACGCCAGCGGCCATTCCTCGCGGCTGCCGTCCGAAGGGCGCTTGCCGACATAGGAGAGCGTGTCCGGGCAATGCGCTGCGGTGACCACGCCGTTGCGCACGCCGTCGGACACGACGAAGCCGGTCGTGCAGGCATAGCGCTTGCCATCGACGGTACCGACCACACGCGCACCACCCTCGATCGCGCTGCCTGATATTGGTGCAGGGGTTACCTGATTCACGGCGGGAGCAGCCTCGACCTGCATGTCGACCGGCGGCCGATCGACGACATCGATGCGCACCGGCACGCCCGTCATCGCCGCGATCCGCGCGCGCAGTTCGCCGTTCCGGTCGAGATCGGCGTCGGCGCTGGCGGTCATCACGACGAGCTCGCCGGTCCGCTGGTCCACGCCGAGTCCGGGCGGATGCGGCAGGGAGTCGCGGATCTTCGCCTGATAGGTGGTGATCGCGGCGAGCACCGCGTCGCGCGTCGCGGTGGCGCCGGTGCGGAAGACGATCGGAACGGTCATGCCGCCAGCGACTACCGATTGGTCGGGCACGGGAACGGTACCGGTCAGCAGCACGACGATCCGGTAGGTCGGCAGATGCTCGATCGCGATCCCGGCCCAGCGATCCTTGAAGGTTTCGTGCAGCGCGTCGGTCGCCGGCACGCTGTCGCCCTGCGCACGCAGCCGCCGCAACGCCTCGTCGAACGGCACACCGAACCGCCGCGCATACTCGCCCGCGTCCTGCATCAGCGCATCGACCGGCAGTTGCACCTGCGCCGCGCCGCCGGCGGGCGGGGGAGCGACCTGCGCGGCGGACGCGGTCGCCATGGCAACCGCGAGCAGCGCGCTCGCCGTCCCGCGGATCAAAGACTTCAACATGCAAGGCGATCCTGGAGGCGTTGGGCGATCATGACCTGATACTGCCATGATCTGAACCGATGCTGTCATGCAAGCGAAGCCGGGGCATGCAAGCGATCGGGGTGATTGCGCGCGATCTCGCAAGCGTCCTATCAAGCACGCCATGAAGATCCTGCTCTCCGCCAGCCTCGCCGTGCTCGCCTTTGCGAGTGCCCCTGCCGCCGCCCGGCAACTCACCATCGACGACGTGACGATGCTCAGCCGCGTCGGTGCGCCGACCACGTCGCGGGACGGACGCTGGCTCGTCTGGGCGCAGCGCGAGACCGATCTCGCAGCGGACAAGGGCCGTTTCGACCTCTGGCGGCTCGACCTGACCACGCCGGGCGCGACGCCGGTGAAGCTGCTCGCCGATCCGCAAGTCAACGAGAACGACCCACAGATCGTCGGTTCGACCGTGTATTTCACGTCGGACAAGGGCGGCGAGGATGCGATCTGGTCGGTGCCCGTGACGGGCGGCACGCCGCGGCGCGTCACCAGCTTCAAGGGCGGGTTCAGCGGTTTCAAGGTTGCGCCGACCGGCGACAAGCTGCTCGTCTGGGCGGATCGCCGGCCGGGCGCGCCGAGCCTGGAGCCGGCGATGGTAAAGAAGGATCCGAACGCGGGGGCCGGGCGGACCTACGACCAGCTGTTCGTGCGGCATTGGGATACGTGGGCGGACGGCACGCGCTCGCAGCTGTTCGTGTTGCCGCTGACTGCTGCGGGTGCGACCGGGAACGGCGTTCCGCTGGTCGGCGCGCTGGTCGGCGATGCGCCGTCCAAGCCGTTCGGCGGCGGCGAGGAAGTGTCGTGGAGCCCGGACGGCCGCACCGTCTATTTCGCACTGCGCGAGGCCGGCCGGATCGAGGCGCTGTCGACCAATCTCGACATCTTCTCGGTGCCGGCGGACGGCTCGGCCGCACCGGTCAACCTCACCGCCGCGAACAAGGCGACCGACAACCTCCCGACGGTATCGCCCGATGGCCGCACGCTCGCCTATTTCGCGATGCGGCGGCCGGGGTTCGAGGCGGATCGCCAGGTTCTGACGCTGCGCGATATCGCCAGCGGCAAGACGGTGGCGCTGACCGAGCGCTGGGACAGGTCGGTCGGCTCGATCGCCTGGGCGCCCGATTCGAAGTCGCTCTACGTGACCGCGGACGACACGCAGGAGACGCCGCTGTTCCGCGTCGATGCGGCGAGCGGCGCCGTCACGCGGCTCACGCAAGAGGGCCATGTCGGCGCCGTCGCGATCACGCCGCGCGGGCCGGTGGTGGCGATGGACAGCCTCACCGCACCCGCCGATTTCTTTCGTCTCGGCACCGGCGCACCGCAGCGGCTGACGCAGGTCAACGCGACGAAGCTTGCCGGGATCGACATGCCGACCGTCACGCGGTTCAATTTCAAGGGCGCGAACGCTGACGCCGTCTGGGGCTATGCGGTGAAGCCGTACGGCTCGGCGGGCAAGGTGCCGATCGCCTATATGGTGCACGGCGGACCGCAGGGATCGAGCAACAACAGCTGGTCCTATCGCTGGAATCCGGCGGTGTTCGCGGGCGCGGGCTATGGTCTGGTCGCGGTCGATTTCCACGGGTCGACCGGCTACGGCCAGGCCTTCACCGATGCGATCAGCAACAATTGGGGCGGCTGGCCGCTTGAGGATCTGCAAAAGGGGCTGAAGGCCGCGACCGACAAGTTCGCGTGGCTCGATGCCGACAATGCCTGCGCGCTCGGCGCGTCCTATGGCGGCTATATGATGAACTGGTTCGAGGGGCAGTGGCCGGATCGCTTCAAGTGCATCGTCCAGCATGACGGCGTGTTCGACGCGCGCGCGATGGCGTACGAGACCGAAGAGCTCTGGTTCGACGAATGGGAGCATGGCGGGAAGGCCTATTACGAGGACCCGCAGGCGTTCGAGAAATGGAACCCGGTCAATTACGTGGCGAAGTGGAAGACGCCGATGCTGGTGATCACCGGCGAGAAGGACTTCCGGATTCCGTACACGCAGGGGCTGGCGACGTTCACCGCGTTGCAGCGGCGCGGGGTTCCGTCGCGGCTGCTGGTAAATCCGGGGGAGAACCACTGGGTGCTGAAGCCGAAGAACTCGCGGCAATGGTATGGCGAAGTGCTGGGGTGGATGGACAAGTGGACGGCGAAATAAGCGCCGCTTTCTCCCACAAAATACCTCCCTCTATCCCACAGAATACCTCCCCGGCGAAGGCCGGGGGCCAGTTGGGAAGGTGGCAGTAACGGAGCGCACCCTTAGTTAGCCACGTTGCCCAACTGGACCCCGGCCTTCGCCGGGGAGGTGCGTTAGTGGGGGAGTGCCTTAGTGGGGAGGTTCGGGCTGCCCCGGCAGCCCATGTCCCCGGCTTCTTATGCTCATTTGTTTCCCCGCGGAGGCGGGGACCCAGACTGGGCTCCCGCCTTCGCGGGAGAACAAGGAAGGGCGGGCGGCGTTCTCCCGCTTAGTGCGCCTTCTTGCCCTTCACCGCATGCAACCCCAGCGCGATCGCGCCGCCCAGGATCAACCCGACGATCCCCGAGAAGAACGCGTTCACCGCCCAGTTCACCGCCCCCTTCGCGACCGGCACCGCCGCCGCGGCGCTCTCGGCGGTGTGGTGGATCCAGTGCGGCACGGCGGTGAACCCGAAATCCTCGACGCCGTGGACGATGATCTGGCCGCCGACCCACACCATCGCCGCGGTCCCGATCACCGACAGCGCCGACATCACCAGCGGCATGCCCTTCACCAGCCCGCGCCCGAGCGCCTGCACCGCCGCGCCGTTGCGCTGCGCCAGATGCAGGCCGATGTCGTCCATCTTCACGATCAGCGCGACCACGCCGTACACCGCGATCGTGATGACGATGCCGACCAGCGCGAGCACGATCGCCTGCTCCCAGATCGGCTTGGTCGCGACGTCCGACAACGCGATTACCATGATCTCGGCGGACAGGATGAAGTCGGTGCGGATCGCGCCCGAGACCTTTTGCGCTTCGAGCGTCGCCGCATCGACCGGCGCCTCGACGACCTCTTCGGCATGACCGCCGCCGAACGCCTCGAGGATCTTCTCCGCGCCCTCGAAGCACAGATACGTGCCGCCGAGCATCAGCAACGGCGTCAGCAGCCACGGTGCGAACGCGCTCAACGCGAGCGCCGCGGGAAGAATGAAGACCAGCTTGTTGCGGAACGAGCCGAGCGCGATCTTGCCGATCATCGGCAGTTCGCGCTTCGGCTCGAACCCGACCATGTAGCGCGGCGTCACCGCGGCATCGTCGACCACCACGCCGATCGCCTTGCTGCCCGCCTTGCCGGTGGTCGCGGCGATATCGTCGAGGCTGGCGGCGGCGAGCTTGGTGATCCCGGCAATGTCGTCGAGCAGTGCGACCAGTCCTGTGGGCATCGAGTCTGTCCTTAGCGTAGGTTTACGCGCTCGGTAACGTGACAGGATTGTCATGCAACGGCTTTCGCACTTGCGGTAGTGCACGGCGGGCGGAATGGTTGCGGCCACGACGACCCAAGCGACAGGATCCGCCATGCTCCCCTCCCCGAACGACGACTTCATCACGAACCTGCCCAAGGCCGAACTCCACCTCCATATCGAGGGCAGCCTGGAGCCCGAACTGATGTTCGCGCTGGCCGAGCGCAACAAGGTCGCGATCCCGTTCAAGAGCGTCGAGGACGTCCGCGCGGCGTACAGCTTCACCAATCTGCAGACCTTCCTCGACATCTATTACGCCGGCGCCGCAGTGCTCCAGACCGAGGAGGATTTCCGCGATCTGGCGGTCGCCTATTTCGACCGCGTCGCGCAGGACGGCGTGGTCCATGCCGAGATCTTCTTCGACCCGCAGACCCACACGCATCGCGGCATACCCTTCGATGTCGTCGCGCGCGGGCTGTTCGCCGGCATCGACGAAGCGCAGGAGAAGCACGGCATGTCGGTCGGGCTGATCATGAGCTTCCTCCGCCATCTCGACGAGGAAGACGCGTTCAAGACCTTCGCGCAGGCGGAGCCGTGGCTCGACCAGTTTATCGGCGTCGGGCTCGATTCGTCGGAGGTCGGCCATCCGCCGTCGAAGTTCGCGCGCGTATTCGCGGCGTCCGCGGATGCCGGGCTGATGCTGTGCGCGCATGCCGGCGAGGAGGGCCCGCCCGCGTATATCCACGAGGCGCTCGACATCCTCCAGGTCGACCGGATCGACCACGGCAATCGCGCGCTTGAGGATCCCGCGCTGGTCGCCCGCCTCGCCCGCGATGCGATGACGCTGACGGTGTGCCCGCTGTCGAACGTCGCGCTGCGCAACGTCGACCGGCTGGAGAATCACCCGATCGACCGGATGCTCGATCTCGGCCTGCGCGCGACGATCCATTCGGACGATCCGGCCTATTTCGGCGGCTATATCGGAGAGAATTTCCGCCAGACCGCGCGCGCCAAGAATCTGTCGCGCGAGCAGGTGGTGACGCTCGCGCGCAACAGCTTCCTCGGCAGCTTCCTCGACGACGAGGCGCTCAGCGGCCATCTCGCGACGCTGGATGCATACGTCAAAGCGCATCCATGATCGGACGTTTCCTGGCGGTCTTCGAGCCGTTCATCCTGATGCTGCTCGGCACCGTCGTGCTGGCGAGCCTGTTGCCGGCCCGCGGCGAGATGGCGACGATCGTCGGCTACGCGGCGGATATCGGCATCGTCCTGCTGTTCTTCTTGCACGGCGCGAAGCTGTCGCGCGAGGCGATCCTGTCGGGCCTGCGCAACTGGAAGCTGCATCTCGCGGTGCTGGCGGTGACGTTCGTTGCGTTCCCGCTGTTCGGCCTGGGGCTCAGCGCACTGCCGTTCGTGAATGGACCGCTCGCTGCCGGGCTGCTGTTCCTGACGCTGCTCCCCTCGACCGTCCAGTCGTCTATTGCTTTTACCGCGATCGCGCGCGGCAACGTCGCGGCGGCGGTGTGCAGCGCGTCGTTCTCCAACCTGCTCGGCATCCTCGTTACCCCCGCTTTGGTCGCGCTGCTGATGGAGACGTCGGGCAGCGGCGGGATCTCGATCGACAGCATCGAGGCAATCGTCCTGCAACTGCTCGTGCCGTTCGTCGCCGGGCATCTGCTGCGTCCGTGGATCGGCACGTGGGTCACGCGGCAGAAAGCGATGCTCACCGTGGTCGATCGCGGCTCGATCCTGCTGGTCGTCTACAGCGCGTTCGGTGCCGCTGTGGTCGAGGGGCTGTGGACCAAATTGTCGCTCGGCGACCTGATCCTGATCGGCCTGCTGTGCGCCGCGCTGCTCGCGTTCGTCCTCGCGCTCACCTTCGCGGTCGCGCGGCTGATGAAACTGCCGCGCGAAGATGCGATCGTGCTGCAATTCTGCGGCTCCAAGAAGAGCCTCGCATCCGGGGTGCCGATGGCCGGCGTGCTGTTCCCGCCCGCGCAGGTCGGCGTGATCCTGTTGCCCGTGATGCTGTTCCATCAGTTGCAGCTGATCGCCTGCGCCGTGATCGCGCGCCGCTATGCCGAGAGCGCGCCCGATAGTATTGATTTCGATCAGCATAACCGGACCTGACTGGTATTTGCTTTGTTCCGCCCGTATCGGCAAGGCATCGTCTCTGACTAGGAGACGATGGTGCCGACGAATGCGCCCAACGACATTGGCCTGGACCTGACGGCGTGTGACCGGGAGCCGATCCATATTCCCGGCGCAATCCAGCCGCACGGGCTGTTGCTGGTAGCAGACGCTGACTCGGGCAGGATTATTGCGGGCGCGGGCGATCTAGAGGCCCGTCTGTCGGCCAGCTGGCTCGGTGGCGATCTTTCGGTCCTGATTGCGCAGGACGTTGGTGCGTTGCTTGCCGAACAGACAGGGCGCAGCGGGACGATCGTGGCGGCACCGGTGACAGGGCTCACCGAACGGCTCGACGTAACGATCCACCGCGACGGCGATCGGTTGCTGGTAGAACTCGAACCTGTCGAGGCGGTCCCGCCGACTGCGGCGCAGATGCTCGGCTTGCTAAACGCGATGGCGACCGGGTTCGAGCGCGCCAGTAATCTCCAGGCGTTGTGCGAACGGGCTGCGACCGCATTCCGGCAACTGACCGGTTTCGATCGTGTCATGGTCTACCGCTTCCTGGACGACGAAGCCGGCCGCGTCATGGCGGAGGATCGCGCGCCTGAGTTGGGGACGTTTCTCAATCACCACTTTCCCGCCTCCGACATCCCGAAACAGGCGCGCGCGCTGTACGTGAGAAACCGGACACGGACGATCCCACAGATCGAGTATACGCCTGCAATGTTGCGACCCGCCGGGTTCGAGACGCTTGATCTGAGCGATGTCACGCTGCGCAGCGTGTCGCCGATCCACCTGCGCTATCTGTCCAACATGGGCGTAGCGGCGTCGGCATCGATCTCGATCGTCAAGGACGGGTTGTTGTGGGGGTTAATAGCCTGTCATCACGGCTCACCCAAGGCCCTGACCCCGGACATTCGCGCGGCGTCGGCGACGCTGGCCAGTGGTCTTGCGCGCCAGATCCGCGCGAAGGAGGAGGCCGAGACGTACCGCGAACGGCTGCGGCTACGCGCTGCGGAGGATATGGTAACCCCCCAGCTGGCGACCGAACCAGCCCCGCGCCGTATCGTTACCGCGCTGCGAGACGATCTACGACGAATGTTCGACGGCGACGGGTTTGCCTATGTCGAGGGCGGCATCGTCGATACCGATGGCCGGTGTCCGTCCAAGGACGACATTCTGGATTTGGCTGCCTGGGTGCGCACGCGCGGGGGGATCGAGCCTTTCTCGACGCACGAACTGTTCTCGGTCTTACCTCGTGCGCGCGCCTATTCTTCTACGGCGAGTGGTATTCTCGCGCTGCCCTTGGTCGACGAGGGCGCGATGCTTTTGTGGTTCCGTGCCGAGCATATCGAAGAAGTCAAATGGGCGGGCAATCCGCACAAGGCCGTGTCCGTCGATCCGAATGCGATGCTGACGCCGCGTACGTCGTTCGAGTCCTGGACGCAGTCGGTCAGCGGCCGTTCGCGGCGCTGGACACGCGAGGAGATCGAGGCTGCACACCGTCTGCGTCGGGCATTCCACGACGCGCACGTGAACCAGCGGCTGCGGTCGCTGAACGTCGATCTGCAGCGTACGCTCGCCGACAAGGACGCGTTGATCGCGCAGAAGGACGTGTTGATGAAAGAGGTCAATCACCGCGTCCAGAACAGTCTCCAGCTGGTTGCAGCCTTCCTGTCGTTGCAGGCGAAATCGTCCGACAACGCGCAAGTGAAGGAGCACCTTGCCGAAGCGCAGGCGAGATTGGCTGCCGTCGCGCTGGTGCACCGCAGGTTATATCGCGACGATCAGGTCGAGTCGATCGACCTGTCGCGCTATATCGAAGAACTGGCGGGGGACATGAAGACTTCGCTCGGCGACGACTGGGCGTCGCAGATGACGCTCGATCTGGCACCCGTCCTGGTTGCCACCGATCGTGCGGTGAACATCGGCCTGGTGCTGACCGAACTCGTCATCAACGCCAGCAAATATGCGTATCGCGGACAGGCCGGCCCGATCCAGATCATTCTGGAACAACATCGCAACCGGTTGCGGCTGATCGTCGCGGATCACGGCGTCGGCAAGTCGGGCAACCGAGTAGGGTTCGGCAGCCGAATGATGACCGCGATCGTTGCCGGACTGTCGGGTACGATCGAGCATGACGACAACATGCCGGGCCTGCGCGTGATCCTGAGCGCACCGATAGACGAAGTGCGCTGACGGCCGGGGCACGCAGCCCCGGCGAGGTATCTGGAACGCGTGGTTCAATTCCCTCGCTTCAAGTCACAGGCAGTAGTCCGACCTCAACTGGGGATGAGATTTCTTGCGCCGGGGATTAGCACTCGTGCGCTTCGACGGCGAAAGGCCCCTGCGCTCGGATAACTTCGGGTCTATTCCCACCAGTTTTACCTAAGTAACGCCAAGGGCTTAGCCAATAGAACGGCTATGATGTAAAATATAATCCCAAAACGACCGTAATTTTGCTATTCGTCGTGCCAGAAGTCGGGGTCGTTAGATGAATATCAAAGTTATAGTGGCGAGCTTAATGCTCGCTGCTGCGGTTGCAGCGGTGCTGCGGTGGCGGCGCAAACTTGCACGCGCGAAACGCTATGGCGAGCGCCGACATCGGCAACGCAAAGCTATTCGCCACGACAATTGGGCAAAGGCCTGGTTGCGAGAAAATCCTGCGCGTCGCATGATCGACAAGCGCCGCTACAGGTCGCCGAGCAGGACCGATCAGACATTGTAATCCTATAGTAGCGACCGACAGAGTAATGCTTCGAAAAAACAATTCAGGACTTAGTCTGTCGGTCCGGCATATTACCGCTCGCGCGTGGCGGCGAAGCGGATCTTGGCATAGCGTTCGGCGATGTAGTTCACTTCCCACGCGCTTTTCGCGAGGAAGACCGGGTTGCCGTCGCGATCCTTGGCCATCGCGCCGCGGTTGATCTCGGCGAAGGTCTTGAGTTCGAGCGGGTCTTCCGCGGAGATCCAGCGGGCGGTCTCGTACGGCGCGGGTTCGAGTCCGGCGGCGACCTTGTATTCCGCATCCAGGCGCGAGAGCAGCACTTCGAGCTGGAGCTGCCCCACCACGCCGATGATCCAGTTCGAGCCGATGTCGGGGTAGAACACCTGCGTCACCCCCTCCTCGGCCATGTCGTCGAGCGCTTTGCGCAACTGCTTGGTCTTGGTGAAGTCCTTCAGCACCACGCGGCGCAGGATTTCGGGCGCGAAGTTCGGCAGGCCGGTGAAACGGATCGCGGCCTTTTCGCTGAGCGTATCGCCGACCCGGAGCGTGCCGTGGTTGGGGATGCCGATGATGTCGCCGGGGAACGCCTCGTCCGCGAGCTCGCGGTTCTGCGCGAAGAACAATATCGGCGAGTGGACCGCGATCGGCTTGCCGTGGCCCGTGGGGGTGAGCTTCATGCCGCGCTTGAACACGCCCGAGCAGAGCCGCATGAACGCGATCCGGTCGCGGTGGTTGGGGTCCATGTTCGCCTGCACCTTGAACACGAAGCCGGTGACTTCGGGCTCGTCGGGCGAGATGGGGGCGGGTTCTGCCGGCTGCGCGCGCGGTGGCGGGGCGTAGTCGGCGAGTGCCGCGATCAGTTCGGCGACGCCGAAGTCCTTCAGCGCGGAGCCGAAATACACCGGCGTCAGGTTGCCCGCGCGATAGGCCTCGGGGTCGAAGCTCGAATAGCCGCCCTGCGCGAGTTCGGCTTCGTCGTTCAGGCGGATCATCGCTTCGGGGCTGAGGATCTTGGCGAGTTCGGGATCGTCGATGCCGGTGAACGGGATCGCCTTGCCCATGAACTCGCGGCTGTCGCCTTCGGGGCGGCTGAGCGTGTTGGCGTAGAGGTCGTAGACGCCCTCGAACTCGCCGCCCATGCCGACCGGCCAGCTCATCGGGCAGACGTCGAGCTGGAGCATCTCGGCCACCTCGTCGAGCAGCGAGAACGGATCGCGGCCCTCGCGGTCGACCTTGTTGACGAAGGTGATGATCGGCACGTTGCGCAGGCGGCACACCTCGAACAGCTTCCGTGTCTGCGGCTCGATGCCCTTGGCGGCGTCGATCACCATGACCGCCGAGTCGACCGCGGTCAGCGTGCGATACGTGTCCTCGGAGAAGTCTTCATGGCCCGGCGTGTCGAGCAGGTTGAAGGTGATCCCCTGGCGCTCGAACGTCATCACCGAGGAGGTGACGGAGATCCCGCGCTGCTGCTCGATCTTCATCCAGTCGGAGCGCGCGCGACGCGTCTGGCCGCGCGCCTTCACCTCGCCGGCGAGATGGATCGCGCCGCCGAAATACAGGAGCTTCTCGGTCAGCGTGGTCTTGCCGGCGTCGGGATGCGAGATGATCGCGAAGGTGCGGCGGGGGAATTGGGTCATGGCGTGGTCCGGGGCGCGAGTTTTGGCTCGCTTGGAAAAAGAAGGTTAGGCCGGGTTAGGCCAAGATGCAGTCCGCGCGCGGTGCGGCGGGATGCAGTTGGAAAACGCGGCGGGCTTGGCGCCGCTATTGGCAGATGTGGGGCGTGTAGGACAGAGGGGGCTTGGAGCGGGATGCCTGTCGCATTGTGGCGCGAACTGCTCGCTCTATGAAAGGAACGCTGCCCTAGCCTGCACCTTAGCGCTCTCCCCTCCCTGAAAGGGAGGGGTTGGGGGTGGGTCGGTCAGCTTGAGCTGCGACCGTGCCATGATGCGGAAACCTACCCACCCCCTGCCCCTCCCTTTCAGGGAGGGGAGTTCGTCAGTGCTCGGCGGCCAGCGTCACGCTCATGGTGATGCGCTTCGTATCGCCCGCAGCCACCTCGAACACGCCGGGCTTGTCGCGATAGTCTCCCGTATAACCTTCGGGGTCGGCGATGCCGTGCCAGGGTTCGACGCAGACATAGGCCGCGCCGGGCTTGGTCCAGATGCCGAGCTTGGGGGTGTCGGGGAAGGTGATGTGGAGTTGCGGGCCAATCTTCGCGCCGTAGGTGACGGCGTCGGAATGGATCGGGTCCCAGACCAGCGCGTCCTTGGCGAACAGTTCGTCGCGAAGGGCAATTACGCGGCCCTCGACCGGCGAGGGCCGCTCGTCGATGGCGATCTGGCCGTCGGGGCTGATCGCCTTCAGCTTGCCGGGCTCGTCAGCGGAGAAGGTGATGCGATGATCGGCGCGGGGCTCGCCGTAAGGAAGCGGCCAAGCGAAGGCGGGGTGGAAGCCAAAGCTTGCCGGCATCGCTGCGTCGGTGCGATTGTGGATGACGGCTTCGATCGCGAGCGTCGCGCCGTCGAGCGTGAAGACGATGTCGAGCGCGAACGCGAAGGGGTAGGCGGAGTGCGTTTCTTCGCCGTCGGTGAGGCGGAAGGTGGCGGAGGTTTCGGTTTGCGCGACGACGTCGAACGTCGAGTGGCGGGCGAAGCCGTGCTTCTGCATCGGGTAGGATTTGCCGTCGAGACGGATCACGCCTTCGTTGACGACGCCGACGACGGGGAAGAGGATCGGCGCGTGGCCGGTCCAGAAGGCCGGGTCGGCGTTGGTCATCAGCTCGCGGCCGTCGGCGTCGTTGAGGTGCGTGAGTTCGGCGCCGTGGGGGTTAATCCGGGCGGTGAGGCGGTCGTTGGCGATGGTGATCAGGTCGGTCATGTCTGCACTCCGGTACGGTCGGCCACTCTGTACATTACACTTCATGTCATCCCCGCGAAGGCGGGGACCCAGAGTGGCAGCGCTCTCGATAGAAGCGATTGGTCAGCCAGTATGGGTCCCCGCCTTCGCGGGGATGACGAAACGGGTGCTATGGGCGATGCCTACTATCCGCGCAAACTCGCACCCTGTTTTGCTGCCGCGGCTACCACCTTGTCGGCGATGGCCTTGAGTTCCTCGTCGGTGAAGCTCTTGGCGGTTGGTTGCAGGACGATCTCGACCGCGACCGACTTGTGGCCGTCTTCCACCCCAGCGCCGGTGAACACGTCGAACACGCGGGCGGAGACGATCGCGGCCTTGTCTGCACCCTTGACCGCGCGGACCAGCGTGTCGGTGGCGAGCGCCGCGGGCACTAGGAACGCGAAGTCGCGGCGGACGGCTTGGAGGGCCGGGGGCGTGTAGGCTGAGCGGGTGAAGCCGCTCGCACGCTTGGGCGGTATCGCGTCGAGGTAGACTTCTACCGCGGCGACCGCGCCGTCGAGATCGAACGCTTTCAGGACAGAAGGGTGGAGCATGCCGAAGCTTGCCAGCACCGTCTTGGGGCCGAGGCGGAGCGTGCCGGACTGGCCGGGGTGCCAAGCGTCGCCCGCTTCACCCATGACTTGCAGGTTGTCGACCGGCGCACCCGATGCGGCGAGCAGCGCAAGAGCTTCGGCCTTTGCGTCGTACGCATCGAAGCTGGCCGCCTTGCCCTCGCGCCAGCCGCGGGGGCGGCGGTCGCCCGCCAGGACCACGCCTAGCGTCGCGCGTTCGGCATCGGCGAGGTAGCGGCGGCCGATCTCGAACAGGCGCACCGTCTGTGCCCCGCGCTTAAGGTTGCGTCCTGTCGCCGCGAGCAGGCCGGGGAGTAGCGAGGGGCGCATGACCTTCAGGTCTTCGCTGATCGGGTTGGCGAGCGTCCAGGCGCCGCCGCCGAAGGGGGCTGCCTCGGCGTCGGAGAGGAAGCTCCACGTCACCGCTTCGTCGAGGCCTCGGGCTGCGGCAGCGCGACGCGCTCTACGTTCGAGCTTCTGCTCGGGGGTGGCGGTCGGTTTCGCGACGCCGGGCATGCGCGGGAGGGGCGTCGAGGGGATATTGTCGATGCCTTCGATGCGGACGACTTCCTCGACGAGGTCGGCGGGGCCGTCGACGTCGCGGCGCCAGGTCGGGATCGTGACCGGCCATTTGCCTTCGATCGTCGAGAACAACGCGTCGCTGAACGCATCCGCGGACTTAATCGCTCCGATCGTGAAGCCGAGCGACAACAGCGTGCGGGCCTGGCGTTCGGGGGCGACGTGGAGCCCGCCGAGGTCTGCGCTAAGGCGTGGGTCGTAGTGGATTACGCGGGGTTCGAGCGGGGGTTCGCCCGAGCGCGTGACTTCGCTGGCCGTGCCGCCGCAGATGTGGAGGACGAGGGCGGTGGCGATCGCGAGGCCGTCATCGAGGAACGCCGGGTCGACGCCGCGTTCGAACCGGCTGCGCGCGTCGGAGGTGAGGGTGAGCTTCTGGCCGGTGCGGGCGATGTGGTCGGGATCGAAATAGGCGCATTCGATCAGCACGTCGGTGGTGTCGGCGGCAACGCCCGAATGTTCGCCGCCCATGATGCCGCCGATGTCGTGCACGGCGGTGTCGTCGGCGATGACGGTCATGGTTTCGTCGAGCGTGTAGGTCTTGCCGTTGAGCGTGACGACCTGTTCGCCGGGCTTGGCCTTGCGCGCGACGAGGCCGCCGGAGAGCTTGGCGCGGTCGTAGACGTGCAAGGGGCGGCCGAGGTCGATCATCAGGTAGTTGGTGATGTCGACGAGTGCGGAGATGGGCTTCTGGCCGATCGCGATGAGGCTGCGGCGCATCCAGTCGGGGGATTCGCCGTTGGTCACGCCGGTGACGGTTTGGGCGAAGAAGGCGGGGCAGCCGGCAGTGTCGTCGGTGCGGACGGACGGGCCTTCGCCTTGCGTGGCGATCGGGTCGAAGATCAGCGGCGTAAGCATGCCGAGCCCGGCTGCGGCAAGATCGCGGGCGATGCCGCGCACGCCCATGCAGTCCTGGCGGTTGGGGGTGATCGCGACGTCGATGACCGGGTCGGTCAGGCCGGCATAGTCGGGGTACGGCGTGCCGATCGGCGCGTCTTCGGGGAGTTCGATGATGCCGTCATGATCTTCGCCGAGTTCGAGCTCACGCGTCGAGCACATCATGCCGTTGGATTCGACGCCGCGGATGCTGGCGAGCTTAAGCGTGACGTCGAGGCCGGGGACGTAGGCGCCGGGTGCGCCGAACACGCCGACTAGGCCGGCGCGCGCGTTGGGGGCGCCGCAGACGACCTGCAGCGGGCCGTTACCGGCGTCGACCGAGAGGATTTGCAACTTGTCGGCCTGCGGGTGGCGTTCGGCGCTGAGGACCTTGGCGATCTTGAACGCGGCGAGCTTTTCGCCGGGGTTCTCGACGCCTTCGACTTCGAGGCCGATGCGGGTCAGTGCCTCGACGATCTGGTCTAGCGTGGCGGTGGTTTCGAGGTGCTGCTTGAGCCAGCTGAGGGTGAACTTCATGCGCCGACTCCGCCGGACAGAGTGGGGACGTCGAGGCTCGAAAAGCCGTAATGCTTGAGCCAGCGGATATCGCCGTCGAAGAACGGGCGGAGGTCGTCCATGCCGTATTTGAGCATGGCCAGGCGGTCGATCCCGCAGCCGAACGCGAAGCCCTGCCATTCGTCGGGGTCGAGCCCGCACGCTTCGATCACCTTGCGGTGGACCATGCCCGAGCCGAGGATTTCGAGCCAGCCATCGGGCTCGGCGCCACCGACGACGCGCTTGCCCTTCACGAGGGTGTAGCCGACGTCGATCTCGACCGATGGCTCGGTGAACGGGAAGTAGCTGGGGCGCAGGCGGAGCACGATGTCGTCACGCTCGAAGAACGCCTTCACGAACGTCTCGAGCGTCCATTTGAGGTGGCCGAGCGTGATGCCCTTGTCGATCACGAGGCCCTCGACCTGGTGGAACATCGGCGTGTGCGTCGCGTCGGAATCCGAGCGGTAGGTGCGGCCGGGGGCGATGATGCGGATCGGCGGTTTTTGCGAGAGCATCGTGCGGATCTGGACAGGCGACGTGTGCGTGCGGAGGAGCGAGAAGGTGGTCTTCTCGTCGGCGGTGCCGGCAGCCTTCGCGTCGATCCCCTGCTGGAGATAAAAGGTATCGTGCATCGCCCGCGCGGGGTGCGTCTCGGGGATGTTGAGCGCGGTGAAATTGTGCCAGTCGGTCTCGATCTCGGGGCCGGTGGCGACCGCGAAGCCCAGGTCGGCGAAGATCTCGGCCAGTTCGTCCATGACCTGGCTGACCGGGTGGATCGTGCCGGCGGGCGTGGCGTCCGCGGGGAGCGTCATGTCGAGCGTTTCGCTGGCGAGGCGCGCGTCGAGTGCGGCGCGTTCGAGCGTGGCTTTGCGGTCGGCGATACCGTTGGCGACGGCTTCGCGGAGGCCCTGGATCTGCGGGCCTTGGACGAGGCGCTCTTCGGGCGTCATCTTGCCGAGCGTCTTCAGCAGCAGCGTGATCGTGCCCTGCTTGCCGAGCGCCTCGACCCGGCACGCGTCGAGCGCATCGAGCCCGGATGCGGCGGCGATCGCCGTCAGCATGTGGTCGCGCATCTGGTTCAGGTCTTCGGTCACTGTTTCGCCATCCTAACTTCGCGCGTCTCTATCGCTCTACTTGTCATCCCCGAAGGCGGGGATCCATATGAGCTACCGGTTCGGTCGTCATCACCGTAGCGGTTATGGTTTCCCGCCTGCGCGGGAATGACGGAAAGGCGGGAGGCCCAACCCTATCGCCAGATCGTCCCAGTCCAGATTGCTTTCTTCGATCAGCCGAAGCTTCCAGTCGCGGTTCCACTTTTTCAGCTGCTTCTCGCGCGTGATCGCCGCTTCCATCGTGTCGGCCATCTCGTAGTGCACCAGCCGGTAGATGCCGTAGCGGGAGGTGAAGCCCTTGATCAAGCCTTCGCGGTGCTGGTGGATGCGGCCGAGCAGATTGGAAGTGACGCCGATGTAGAGCGTGCCGTGGCGGCCGGTGGCTAGGATGTAGACGCAGGGCTGCCAGTCCATCCGTTTTTCCCCTCCCGACACCGCCGTCATTCCCGCGGAGGCGGGAACCCATACTGGCTGACGTCGGGGGTGATCACAATGGTTCGGAGTTTATGGGTTCCCGCCTTCGCGGGAATGACGATTTAAGGGCAGACGAGCGATCCGCGTGCCGCGCCGCGATCCACCCCAAACGCAGAAAAGGCGCCGGTGGTCTCCCACCGACGCCCTCCCGAAACTCACCTCAGTCGCGAATTACGCGGCCTGGGGAAGTGCCGCCTTCACCTGAGCGACGATCGCGCTGAAGGCTGCGCCCTCGTGCATGGCGATGTCGGCCAGGACCTTGCGGTCGAGCTGAATGCCCGCAAGCTTCACGCCGTGCATGAACTGCGAATACGTCAGACCCTCGGCGCGGACGCCGGCGTTGATGCGCTGGATCCAGAGGCCACGGAAGGTGCGCTTCTTAACCTTGCGGTCGCGATATGCGTACTGTCCGGCCTTCTCAACGGCCTGACGGGCGATGCGGATGGTGTTCTTGCGACGGCCATAATAGCCCTTCGCCTGAACCAAAATACGCTTGTGCTTGGCGCGGGTGGTAACACCCCGTTTTACGCGTGCCATTGTCTAATTCCTTCTCAGCTCAACGCAGGCCGTAAGGCGCCCAGGCCTTAACCGCTGCGGTATCGGCCTTCGACAGCAGCTTGGTGCCGCGGTTCTGACGGATGTACTTGCCGTTGTGATGCGCCAGACGGTGACGCTTGCCGGCGACGCCGTGCTTGAGCAGGCCGGTGGCGGTGAGCTTGAAGCGTTTCTTGACGCCGCTCTTGGTCTTCAGCTTGGGCATTTTTATCCTTTCGGTTGACGAGAGGAACGCTGAAATCGCCGCGGCAGCCCACACTGGCCGGGCGATTCGTCGAACGCGTTCCCTTCGAGGAAGCGGGCCGCATAGACGGGTGTGCGACGAGACGCAACCTCATGGTGGAACCGCTGGGCGGGTCATGCGATAGGCTTTGCATGGACGCCAGCCCGACCCAGCCGATCGACGCCCCCTTTTCGGGGCCCGAACCCGTCGACACGCAAAAACGTCGCAAGTGGCGGATACTGCGCAACATCCTGCTCGGGATCGTCGCGGTCCTCGTGGCGATCTGGCTGGTGCTGTATATCACCAAGGGCCGCTTCCTGAAGCATCCGTTCGAGCGCGTCGTCGGATCGCTGACGCACCGCACGCTCAAGGTCCGCGGCGATTTCCAGCTCTATTTCGCGCCGTTCCGCATCAAGCTGAACGCGGAGAACTTCACGCTCTCGAACCCCGATTGGGCGAGCCGGCCGAACCTGTTCCGCGCGGACAAGCTCGATACGCGGATCGCGCCGCTGTCGCTGATCTTCGGCAAGCGGCGGCTCTACTGGCTCGATCTCGTCAACGGTGACGTCGATCTGGAGTGGAACAAGGCGCACAGCGCGAATACGTGGACGTTCTCCGAGAAGAAGGGGGGCAAGCCGCTCGAGTTTCCGCGGATCGACGTCGCGACGGTGACCGGCACGTCGGTGCGCTATCTCGACCCGCGGATGCGGATCGTCGCGGACCTCAACATCGCCGACATTCGATCGGTCGACGCGACGATCGGGCGTGCCGTGGGGGTGACAGGCCGAGGCCGGCTGCGCGAGACGCCGTTCACGCTGACCGCGCAACTGCTGTCGCCGGATGCGACCGCCAATCGGGGGCAGAACAAGCTGGTTGCGCGGGCAAGGGCGGCGGGCAACGTGATCGACGTCGCGGGTACGCTGCCGAGCATCGCCGATGTCGAGAACGTGCCGCTGGCGGTCACCGCGCGTGGCGCCAACCTGTCGACGCTGCTTGGCATCATCGATGTCGCGATCCCAAACACGCGGAAATACAAGCTGCGTGCGCAACTCATCAAACAGGGTGACGAGTACGCCTTTACCCGGCTGCGGGGTGTGGCGGGCCGGACCGATCTCGCTGGCAAGCTGACCATTACCAACGGCGAGCGCATCCATCTCGATTCGGTGCTCACGACCAAGAGCCTCGACATCATCGACGCGGCCCCGTTCATCGGCTTCAATCCCGACATCGTCGAAACGCGCGGCGCGGTGGCCGCTGCCGCCGCGACGGGCGCCGCTCCGCAACGGCTGTTGCCTGACGGAAACCTCCCGGTCGCGACGATGCAGATCTTCGATGCCGACCTGAAATGGACGATCGGCATGGTCAAGTCGCGCAACCTGCCGATCGCCAACGTCGATCTGACGCTCGATTTGGAGCGCGGTCGGCTGGCGCTGTCGCCGCTGACTTTCTCGATGGCCCGCGGCAACGTGGCCTCGGACGTCATCTTCAATACGCGCGCGCGGCCGAGCGCGGTGTCCTACGACATCCGCCTCGCGCCGACGCCACTTGGTCGACTGCTGAAGGGCTATGGCCTGACCGAGGCCGGGACCACTGGCACGGTCAAGGGTCGGATCAAGCTCGACGGACGCGGCGACTCGATCCATGATTCGCTGGCGTCGTCGCGCGGGCGGATCGCGTTCGTGCTGCCGTCAGGGGCGCTATCGGTGCGCAACGTGCAGCTTGCAGAACTCGATATCGGCACGTTTGCGCAGCGGATGTTCCAGGGGAAGCTCGACGAGCCGGTACAGATCAATTGCGGACTGATCGGCTTCACCGTGCGCGGCGGGGTCGCGGCGGCGGACCCGATCCTGATCGACACGCGCAAGAACGTGATCGTCGGCCGCGGCGGGTTCAGCTTCCGCAACGAGGCGGTCGACTTGGCCTTCCGTGCGGATTCGAAGAAGTTCAGCCTGTTTGCCGGGCAATCGCCGGTGGGCGTCGAAGGGATGTTCGCAGCACCGAAATTGAACGTGATTTCGAAGGATTTGCTTGCGCGGGTCGGTAGTGGGCTTGGACTTGCGCTGGTGGCGACGCCGGTCGCGGGGATCCTCGCGTTCGTCGATGTCGGCGATGCGAAGTCTACCGCGTGCGGGCCGGTCCTCTCTGGGGCTACGGCGGCAGCGCAGCGGACCACCAAGGGCCAGCCGCGGGATGACGTCGGGCGTGGCACGACCGCCAAGGCCGAGGATGGGAAGACGAATTCTGCGGAGAAGAAGGGGCAGCGGAAGAAGTTCCTGGGGATCTTCTGAGGGCGTGAGGGACGGTACGCCCCCTTCCCTACCTTGCTCTTCCTCGCGTCACGCGAGCGCCGGCTCGATGGCTGGGCGCGTTCAGAGGGCTAGCGTTGCGTGTCCGTGGGTCCCGGCGTCCGCCGGGATGACGGATGGGGGCGTAAGCGGGGTTTGGTGGTGGACATGCGGGTCAGTTGTTGCTCGCCAGTTGTTGCTCATGGATATGAAGCACATCCGCTGCTCGGGCGGAATCGCGGCGTTCGCGTTGAATAGCGGCTTGGCTACGACGCTGTCGTTGCGAAGCACTTACTGCTGACCACACCAACCCCGCCACCCCGGCGGACGCCGGGGCCCATGGTTAGGTGCGCGTAGACGGCTAGCGCTCCATGTTCGCGAGCCCCGACGTCCGCGGGGATGACGAGTGGGGGGCGATGATGTGGGGCGTTGCGGTTTGCGATACCGCTTTTGTGCCCCCTCCCACTTGCGGTTTTGAGCAGAGCTGATCGCGGGCCGGGTGCCGGTACGTACGTCGCGCCCTCCCCTAGCCCCTCCCGCAAGCGGGAGGGGAATCCTTATCCGTGGTCGTGGCCGTCGTGTCCTTCATGGGCGTGCCCGTCATCCTGCAATCGGTGCATCGCTTCGAGCACCTCGTCCATCCGCGCCGGGTCGCCGATCGCTAGGACATGGCCTTCGCTCTCAGCCGTCAGCGGGTCGCCGTTCCAGTCGCACATGCGGCCGCCCGCCCCCTCGACTACCGGCACCAGCGCCGCGAAGTCGTAGAGCTTCAGTCCCGACTCGCACACCACGTCCAGATACCCGCTCGCGAGCAGGCCGTAATTATAACAGTCGCCGCCATACACAGGCCCCTGGCGCGGGTTACCGCCAGAGATCGCAGCGACGAGTGCGAGGTAGTGCGGGACGTCGACCTCGTCGAAGAGGTGCGGGCTGGTGGTGGCGATCGTCGATCCTGCCAGCTCGCGGCAGGTGCGGGTCCGGACCGGTACCCCGTTCAAAGTGGTCGGACGCCCCGCGACACCGACCCAGCGTTCGCGTTGGATCGGCTGGTCGATGATGCCGAGAACCGGCCAGCCATCCTCTACCAGTGCAATCAGCGTCCCGAAGATCGCGCGCCCCACGGTGAAGCTGCGCGTGCCGTCGATCGGGTCGAGCACCCATTTGCGGTTGGTGACGCCTGGCTTCTCGCCGAACTCCTCGCCGACGATGCCGTCACCCGAGCGCTCGGCATCGAGCAGCCGGCGCATTGCCGATTCGGCCTCGCGGTCGGCGCGGGTGACGGGGGATTGGTCGTCCTTGATCTCGACGCCGTGCTCCTGGCGGAAATAGGGTCGGATGACGTTGCCCGCAGCATCCGCGAGGCGGTGCGCGAGATCGATATCGGCTTGGGTTACTGGCATATTTCCAGCCTATCGAGCGCAGCCGTTACGGGCAATGGACGGATCGTTCGTGTCGGCGTAGGTCATTGCGATCCAACCGGAGTATCATCCATGCGCCTCGTCTCGACACTTGCAACCGCCGCTGCTCTCCTAGTCGCAGCGCCTGCGCTGGCGGCGCTCGCGCCCGGTGCCAAGGCTCCGGATTTCACCACGCGCGGCGCGATCGCCGGCAAGGTGTTCACCGTCCACCTCGCCGAACAGCTGAAGAAGGGCCCGGTCGTCCTCTACTTCTTCCCAGCGGCATACACCGGCGGCTGCAACGCCGAGGCACATGCCTTCGCCGAGGCGATCCCCGCCTTCACCAAGGCGGGCGCGACCGTGATCGGCATGTCGGCCGACAATGTCGAGACGCTCAGCAAGTTCTCGGCCGAGAAGTGCGCGGGCAAGTTCGCGGTCGCCAGCGCCGGGCCGAACGTGGTCAAGGGCTACGACGTCGCGCTCGGCAAGCAGATGGCAGGGCGCGACATCACCAAGCGCACCAGCTACGTCATCGCCAAGGATGGCCGCATCGCGTTCGTACATGACGAGATGAACCCCGAGGCGCATGTCTCAACGACGCTTGCCGCAGTCCAGAAGCTCAGGGGCAAGTAATGATCGATACCGGACCGGCAAATACCTGCCGTCCGGTGACATTATGCTGACGCCAACGACCTGCACGGTCACGGCGTCGGCGACCGCGTGCTGACCGTGATCGGTCAGCGATGGCGGCCGAAACCCCGTTCCAGCGTGCTGCCCAGTTACTCTATTACTGCCAAGAAAGATGGTCGCGATCGGATTTGCTCGGGGTGATCCCGGGAATTGGCGCAATGTGCGACGAAGAGGTGGTGAGTTTTACCAACTCGATCTTCATAAAATCGAGAAGTCCCACGAAATCAACGAAGTAAGAAACTGGCACGGGCCATGCAAATCATTCGATATCGGCAGCCGGATGGTCCGGCGCCCGACCATCGAAGGAATATTTCATGTCGATCCGTTTCGAAACCGCTCAGCGCATCGCCTTCTCGCTCGTCGGCGCATTGTTCTTTGCAGCCATCGCAGTCGGCACCGCCGTCCCGATCATCCCCATCGCCTGATCGAGATACATCATGAACCGCAGCATCCTCATAGGCTTGATCGCCTTTTCGACCACCGTCCTGCTGATCGCCACGCATACCGGCGGCGCGCTCGCCTGAAAACCAAGGCGCCGACCGGCGACAGGTTCAGGCAGGCGCGCCGACCCCCACCGGGCCGACCGGTGCTTCTTCCTCGCGCGAATAGGTACCGATCAACAGCCCCGCCGCGAGCACATGGCCGGTGATGGCCTCGATCACCGCCGAACGCCCGGGCGTTGCGCCGACCTCCCCTGCCCCCGCGCCGATCGCAAAAACCTGGAACGCATAGCGGTGCTCGCCATGACCGCTGGGCGGATCGGGCGGCAACCAGCCTTCGCGCAGATAGGAATTGCGGCCGACGTCGTGACCGTTCGCGTCGCCCTCACCGTCCGCGGCGATCGCGCCCTCCGCCAGATTACCCGCGTCCGCTTCAAGGCCCCAGATGATCGCGTGGACCAGCGGCTGCGGGGTCGGGGCATCGGCATCCTCAACGATCAGCACCATGCGTTCGGTTCCGGCGGGCGGTTCGCTCCACACGAGTGGCGGCGATATGCCTTCTCCGTCCGCGGTAAAGCGAGGCGGCAACCGCGCTTCGTGCGCAAACGCCGGGCTGGTCAGGTTCAGTGTGTCGAAGTTTTCGCCGAGCTGGACGATCGCGAGCTTATCGATACCGGCGCGCAGGCCGCTCATCGCGTGGCCCAGCCAGGTGGGGATATGTTCGAGCATGGCTTATCCTTCGGAAGGGCAGGTTTCGGCTCGACGCGCAGGCGCCGCACCATCATACCAGTCGCTCTGCGGGCCCATCTTGGCCGCGTCGTGGTAGCAGACCTGAGTCTTGCCGCGCTTCGGGTCGACGATCACCGTCCAGTTGTGGTTGCCGCAATTATTCTCTTCGCAGCCCCAGGATGCGACTCGGTCACCCATATTGAAAACCGGCGTCGCTGGCCCGGAGCGACCGCGGATCATCTCGCGCAGCTTCGCATCGCCGACTGCGTTGACGAGGCCGGTCGCAACATCGGTGCGATCGAAGAAATCGACGCCGCCGACCGCATCATGGGGGTATTTCCCGACATAGGCGGTGATCGGCGTGGTCTGCGCCTGCCCTGCGATCGGCTTTGGCGCGCGAGTTTCAGGGGGAACAAAACCGCTGGGCGACGCGGTCTTGGTGGGATCGTCGTTGCGACCGCATCCGCCGACGAGCAGGGGCGCCGCGAGCAGCGCGACCGCGATTGCCGTCCTCATGATCGCACCGTCGTCATTGCCTGATCTCCTGAACCTCTCCTGCAACGCATCGACCGGCAGCGTGGTTGCGGAGGCTATGCGGTGCGACCATGTCGGGCGGATGAAGCATGATCTCGATCGTTTCGTTGCGGCGCAGGACGGCGTCTATCCGCAAGCGCTGGCGGAGTTGGAGCGCGGGGCGAAGCGCAGCCACTGGATGTGGTTCATTTTCCCGCAGATCGCCGGACTGGGGCAAAGCGAAATGGCGCGAACCTATGCGATTGCCGGGGCGGACGAGGCTCGGGCGTATCTCGCGCATCCGGTACTTGGACCGCGACTGATGGCGGTGACGCAGGCGGTGACTGCCGCGCCTGGCTCGGCCCAGACGATCCTTGGCGGCATCGACGCAGTGAAGTTGCGGTCGTCGATGACGCTGTTCGCAGCGGTTGCCGACGACCCGACGTTGTTCCGCGCCGCGCTCGACCGGTTCTTCGGTGGCGAAGACGACCGGGCGACGCTGGACCTGCTTGCGTCGACGCCGCGATAAGACGCCTCAATAAGACGGGTGTATCGTTGGCGAAAGGTGTAGCATCGCCCCGGGGCCTTCCGCCCCGTGAGGTGTGGTCATGGCCAAGAGCCAGAAGAAATCGAGCAAGGAAGTTCGCAAACCCAAGGCCGAAAAAGCGCCCAAGGCGAATGCGTCGAACCCGACCACCAAGGGTAAGCCGGTTGAGATGACGACGCTCAACTAGGGCGTTTGGCTGGGCACCGTCGTTCGCGTTCGACGGTCGTTTGGCGCATTCAGTCCCCGTCATCCTGACGCAAGTGAGGATGCAGGGTAACGGGCGTCGATCGTCTGGGCTCTGGATCCTGACTTTCGTCAGGATGACGGGGTTTTTGAGGCGCGTGGCTTAACTTGCCGGTCGTAGAAACTTTGGCCTGTTACCGTGGCTTATCTTGAGTTGCGGCGCCTCTGACTCGCTGCCTCGCTTGGCACGCGCAGTTCGGACCACCAGCTACCCCGACTGTTCCGCATAGACCGCCTTCCGACGGTCTATGCGAAAACCGCACTCAGACGTCGAGGTTGGCGACGTTGAGCGCGTTGTCCTGGATGAACTCGCGGCGGGGTTCGACGACTTCGCCCATCAGCTGGGTGAAGATTTCGTTCGCGCTCTCGGCGTTGACCGCGGTGACGCGGAGCATCGAGCGGACCGACGGATCGAGCGTGGTTTCCCAGAGCTGCTCCGCGTTCATCTCGCCTAGCCCCTTGTAGCGCTGGATTGCGAGGCCCTTGCGCCCTGCCGTCAGGATCGCGTCGAGCAGATGGCTCGGACGCGAAACCTGCGTTGAACCGCGTGCGGCGACCGCGGTGACCGAGCCGATCACGCCGGCACCAGCCTCAGCACCTTCCTCAGCCTCGGGCTCTTCGGCCTGCGACGCCTTGCTGGCAGGGACGAGGTTCGAGGTGTGGGCATAGCTCTCGGCGTGCTCGCCCGACAGCGCATGGAGCTTGCGTGCCTCGGCCGACACCAGGAAGCTGGCCTCGATGATGTGGTGGTCGGTGACGCCGCGCCACGCGCGCTGGAAGTGGATGCCGCCGTCTTCGGTCAGCACCGCGGTCCAGCGTGCATCGCCGTCGTCGAGTTCGAGACGACGCGTGACGATCTCCAGACGCGAGGTCCGGTCCTCGACCGACGCCTCGGGATCGAACACGCCGCCGAGAGCCAATGCCTCGATCATCCCGGCGTCGTAGCGCTTGGGGACGTAGCGCATCAGCGTCCGCATGCGGCGCGCGTGATCGACCAGATCCTTGAGGTCGCGACCCGAACGACCCCCGCTGGGGCCGTCGAGCACCATCGTATTGACGCCTGCATCGACCAAATATTCGTCGAGCGCCGCGTCGTCCTTGAGGTACACCTCGGACCGGCCCTTGGTCGCTTTGTAGAGCGGCGGCTGGGCGATGTAGAGATACCCGCCCTCGATGATCTTCGGCATGTGGCGGTAGAACAGCGTCAGCAGCAGCGTGCGGATGTGCGCGCCGTCGACGTCTGCGTCGGTCATGATGACGATCTTGTGGTAGCGCAGCTTGTCCGCGTTGAAGTCGTCGCGGATGCCGGTGCCCATCGCGGTGATGAGCGTGCCGATCTCGCGGCTCGACAACATGCGATCTTCGCGCGCGCGTTCGGTGTTCAGAATCTTGCCGCGCAAGGGGAGGATCGCCTGGAAATGGCGATCGCGACCCTGCTTCGCCGAGCCGCCTGCCGAGTCACCCTCGACCAGGAACAGTTCGGACTTGGCGGGATCGCGCTCCTGGCAGTCGGCAAGCTTGCCGGGGAGCGAGGCGATGTCCATCACGCCCTTGCGGCGCGTCAGTTCGCGGGCGCGCTTGGCGGCTTCGCGGGCTGCGGCTGCGTCGATGATCTTGGCGACGATCGCTTTCCCGTGCGCCGGGTTCTCTTCGAGCCATTCGGCCATCTTGTCGGCCATCAGGCTTTCCAGCGGCTGGCGGACTTCGGACGAGACGAGCTTGTCCTTGGTCTGGCTGCTGAACTTCGGATCGGGCAGCTTGACCGAGACGATCGCGGTAAGGCCTTCGCGCATGTCCTCGCCGGTGAGCTGGACCTTTTCCTTCTTCAACATGCCGGATTTCTCGGCGTAGTTGTTGAGCGTGCGGGTCAGCGCGGCGCGGAACGCGGCCATGTGCGTGCCGCCGTCGCGCTGCGGGATGTTGTTCGTGAAGGCGAGGACGTTTTCGTAGTAGGAGTCGTTCCACTGGAGCGCGACGTCCATCGTGACGTCGTCGCGCGTACCGCTGATCGCGACCGGCTCGGGCATCAACGGCACCTTGGCGCGATCGAGATACTTCACGAACGCGGCGATTCCGCCCTCGTAATAGAGCTCGACGGTCTTCAGTTCCTCGTGCCGCGCGTCGGTGAGGAACAGGCGGACGCCCGAGTTCAGGAAGGCGAGTTCACGGTAGCGATGTTCAAGCTTGTCGAAGTCGAAATCGGTGATCTTGAAGGTGGCGGGCGACGGGAAGAAGGTGACCCGCGTCCCCTTCTGGCCGTCGGTAGCGGGGCCGACGACCTTGAGCGGCGCGACCGCATCGCCGAATGCGAAGCGCATGTAATGCTCCTCGCCGTTGCGCCAGATCGTCAGGTCGAGCCATTCGCTGAGCGCATTGACGACCGAGACGCCGACGCCGTGCAGGCCGCCCGAGACCTTGTACGCGTTCTCGTCGCTGGTGTTCTCGAACTTACCACCGGCGTGGAGCTGAGTCATGATGACCTCGGCTGCGGAGACGCCTTCCTCGGTGTGGATGCCGGTCGGGATGCCGCGGCCGTTGTCGGTGACGCTGACCGAGCCATCGGCGTTGAGGACGATGTCGATGCGGTCGCAATGCCCGGCGAGCGCTTCGTCGATCGCGTTGTCGCTGACCTCGAACACCATGTGGTGGAGGCCCGAACCGTCGTCGGTGTCGCCGATGTACATGCCTGGACGCTTGCGCACCGCGTCGAGGCCCTTGAGGACCTTGATCGAGTCGGCGCCGTAATCGCCCATGTTCGGGAGGTTGGGATTATTGGATTCAGGGTTGGATGCCATGACAAGTATATAGGCATCGGACGGCCGAAACGGAAGCGAAATGGCCGGGGCGGGCTGGGGTGCGCTGGAGTGAAGTATAGGAAGTATAGACGCTGGGAGCGTTTTGTCGGGGGTGTGGTGTTCGGGTGTCGGGCGGGTTGGATTTGAGGGGGTTGGGTTCGCCATGCGGGGAGGGTGACAGGGTGGGGTCGTGTAGGACAGCAGTTCGAAGGTGGCACCTTGCCCCCCCTCCCTGGAAGGGAGGGGTTGGGGGTGGGTTGGCTGGCTTGAGCCATGCCGGTCGGACTTTGGGGAAACCGACCCACCCCCGGCCCCTCCCTTCCAGGGAGGGGGGCAGCTTTTCCCTTGTCCCTCTCCCTTTTGGGACTTGGAGGGAGGAGCCGTAGGCGACGGGAGGGTGAGGGGAAGTTGGGGCGCACTCCCGAGCCTCATTCCCCTCTCCCTTCCCACCGCAAAGGCGGCGGGCCCCTTCCCTCTCCCCGGCGGGGAGAGGGAGGATTGCCTCAGAAGCGGTCGGCGCGTTGGCCTAGTAGGGTTACCTCTACGCGGCGGTTTAGGCGCATGCCGGCTGCGGTCGCATTGGTCGCGACCGGGTCGCGCTCGCCGTGGCCGACTACGCTGAAGCGGGCGCGGACGACGTCCATGTCGTCGAACGCCTGGCGGACGCTGGCTGCGCGGCGTTCGGACAGGTCCTGGTTGTGTGCGTCGGTGCCGCGCGAATCGGTAAAGCCGTCGATCGACACGCGGACGCCGGGGTTGGCGCGCAGATAGCGGGCGAGCGGGCGCAGTTTCTCGATCGCGCCGGGACGAAGCACGGCGCTGTCGGTGCGGAACAGCACGTCCTCCTGCAGCGTCAGCGTGGCGCCGCGCGGGGTCTGGCGGAAGCCGTAGTTGCGCATCGCGCCGCGATCCCAGGTCGTGGTCGTCTCGACCACCGTGGTGCCGCCGCCGCGATAGCCGCGCGGATCGCGTCCATAGGCATCCCAGTCGAACCGGTCGCGGCGGGGCCCCGCGATGCGGGCGAATTCGCGGTTGGCGTCGTCGGCTTCCTGGCGGTTGATCCGGCCGTCGCCGTTCGCATCGAAGTTCGGCATCACGAACGCACGACCGCGTGGGCTGTCGCGGAGTTCGGGGAACAGGATCGGCACGCCGGCACCGACCAGCCGATAGCCCGGGCGCGTCCATGGTGCAGTACGCGGGTCGAAACGCGCCTGGTCCTGCGCCAGCGCGGGTGCGACGGTCGCGGTCGCCATCAGGATGCCGAGGGCGGTGCGGGTAAGATTTAGGGCCATCGTGAACTCTCCGTGATCTTCGATGCGACGGGCTCTGCCCGCGGTCGCTTGAACGCGCAGTGACCTCGATCGACAGCCTGTGTTCAGTCGGAGATTGTGTGTTTCTTTCAGTAGGTAGCGCGTCCTTTTAGTGAGCGGGGCCGACCGCGATGCGCGTCGCGCCGCCACCGATCGCGTCGAACAGCGCGTCTTCGGTCCCGGTCATCCACACCTGCCCGCGCCCCGACAGCCGCTCGAACAGCGCCGCGCGGCGCGCCGGATCGAGGTGGGCGGCGACCTCGTCGAGCAGCAGTATCGGCGACTGACCGGTCCGCTCGGCGACCAGTTCGGCATGCGCAAGGACGATGCTAAGGAGGAGCGCCTTCTGCTCGCCGGTCGAGGCGAGCGAGGCCGCGCGGGCCTTGTCGAGATGCGTTACCGCGAGGTCGACGCGGTGCGGGCCGACGAGCGTGCGGCCGGCGGCGGCGTCGCGTGCGCGGCCTTGCGCGAGGTCGGCTTGGAGGCGGGTGGTGTCGCCGGCCCACCCTTCGAGCGTGAGGCCAGCGCGGGGAAACGGGCCGTCGTCCTGGTGCGCGAGCCTCGTGCCGAGCAGCGCGACGGTCTCGCGCCGGGCGGCGTCGACCGCGGCGCCGTGCTCAGCCATTTGGGCTTCGAGTGCTGAGAGCCAGTCGCCGTCGGGGCGGCCTTCGTCGGCGAGCAGGCGGTTTCGGGCGCGCATTGCCGCATCGTAGCGGGCGGCGTGGTGCGCGTGGGCGGGGGCGAGGGCGAGCGTGAGGCGGTCGAGGAAGCCTCGACGTTCGCCGGCGGGGGCGACGAACAGGCGGTCCATCGCGGGGGTGAGCCAGAGGATCGTGAGCCACTCGGCGAGCGCGTTGGCGGTGGTGGTGGCGCCCTGGATGCGGACGATGCGGCGTTCGGGGGCTGAGGCCAGCGTGCCGGTGGCGACGTCGACTTCGCCGGCTGCGGGAGCGTCCTGTTTCGCTTCTAGCTCCCCTTCCGCTTGCGGGAGGGGTTGGGGGAGGGACGCGTTTTCCTCGGGAGCGGGCGCCGGTACGTACGTCGCGCCCTCCCCTGACCCCTCCCGCAAGCGGGAGGGGGATAAGGTAACGACCTCTCGTTCGCGTTGTGGGGATAAGGTGGCCGCGACGCCGAAGCCGCCTGCGCCGCCCTGCCTCGCCATCTCCCCGAGAGCCGCTCTCCGCAGCCCGCGGCCGGGCGCGAGGAGCGATACCGCCTCCAGGATATTCGTCTTTCCCGCACCGTTCTCGCCGGTCAGCACGACGAAGCCTGAGCCCGGCTGGAGCGTCAGGTCGGCATGATTGCGGAAATCGGTAAGGACCAGGCGCGACAGCATCGCCTCGGCCTTAGAGGAGTTTCGCAGCCGATTGCATCGCCCTTTTCCCGTTCGGCCAGAGCGAAGTCGAAGGTCATGGCACAAGCTACGGTGCTTCGACTACGCTCAGCACGAACGGCGGAGGTGGGGCGGTTTGATCCAACTCCCCGCCAGCGACGCTTGCCGCGCCGTATCAGCCTCCAATCAGGCGGCGATGCGCTCCGGCGCGATCGCGGGTGCAGCCGGCGCAGTCGCCGCCTTCTGCGTGCTGAGATACGACGCGAGCGCCGGCCCGAGCTCGCGCTGCGCCCGCAAATAGGCGACCGGGATGACGATGCCGAGCCTTGCGCGTGCGGCGTCCAGCGGTTCGTGGAGCAGAGACAGGTAATCCTCGCCTGAGATCCACTTCGCCTTGCGCCCGTTGCGATAGCCTTCCCAGACCGCTTTCGCGAACAGCCGGCTGCCGGTGACGCGGATGCTCTTCAACGCCGCCGCCGAGCCGATCAGCGCCCAGCCCAGCCCGCCGACCTGCGCATAACTGAACGCGACGAGTGCCGCCTCGCCCATGCTCTCGTCCGCCTTGTAGCCGGTCAGCACGTGCCAGATGTCGTGCGTGTCGCGTACCCGCCGGCCGAACCACGCATAGGGATGCGCCAGATCGTCCTCGCTCGGCTCGAGCCGCGAGACTTCGACCAAGCCGTCCGCGGAATAGCCCGTCGTCTCGAGAAAATTGCGATACGCCGCCCCGACGGTGCCGGGCGCGAAGCTCGCGACGAACGCGGGGTCGGAGAAACGTTGCGCCAACTCGACGCGGTCATAGGCGATTCGCCCGCCTTGCTCGGTGGCGATCAGCCGCGCGTAGTTCATCGGTGCATTGCCGACGTTCAACGCGCGCATGATCCGAAACACCTGCGTCGTGTCGTCGCCGTTCGCGAGCAATTTCTTGATCGCATCGAACGCCGTACGCCAATCGCGACGACCGGTCGTACCGGGAAACGGGGGAAGCTTCGCCATCGAGTCGGCTCCTTACTGACATTGCTGTTAGTAATGGCGCGTCGGTACGACGTCAAGCACCATCAATCGTCGCGATGGCGACGTTCACGGCGCGGGCGCCATCGATCATACCCTTGTCGAATGTTGCAAGGCTGAAGCCTCGTCGCTGCGCGATCGCAACATGAAGTGCGTCACCGGCACGTAAGCCATGCGGTCCGGCATCGACCAACGTCACGGCGCGATAGAAATCCGCCGCAACGACCTCGACGATCGTCATGCCGATCGCAGTCCTGCGCCACACATCCTCCGCCGCATCACGACGCGCCCGCGAAAGCACGCCCATGCGGAATTTCATCGCCAACGCACTAGCGACTTCGGTCATGACCCAGCCACTTACCGCCAGATCGTCTTGAGATCGCTGCTCGATCCAGGCGGCGGCAACATCGCTGCGACTCTCTTCTACAATTAGCGCGACGATCAACGATGCGTCGCAGTATATCATCAAAGGAGGTTCTGTCGGCGCAATTCCTCGACCGTGGTAGCATCGTCGGCGACTGTCCCGGCGCGAACTTGGCGGAGGGCGTCCCAATCGATGGCCGGACGCGGTTTTTCTACCGGCACGAGCCGCGCAACGGGCCGGCCGCGTCGCGTGATCTCCAGCGTCTCGCCAGCCTCGGCGCGGCTGACGAGTTCGCTCAGATGCGCCTTGGCATCCGCAAGCTTGAAAGCCTCCACGACTCGCTCCTGACCAGTTGGATGACCAACTTAGTCCCGAGCGAGCCGATCGGCAATCAACTCACACACGCATCGGCATCAACACATAGAGCGCGGGCGACTTGTCGTTTTCGCGGATCAGGGTCGGGGCTGCCGCGTCCGCCAAATGTACCTCGACCATGTCGCCGTCGATCTGGGCGAGGATGTCCATCAGGTAGCGGCTGTTGAAGCCGATCTCGAACGGCAGGGCGACGTAATCGCCGGGGACTTCCTCCGCCGCGGTGCCGTTCTCGGGCGAGGTCACCGACAGCGTGATCTTGTCGCGGTCGAGCGCCATCTTCACGGCGCGGGTCTTCTCCGTCGCGATCGTGGAGACGCGGTCGACGCCTTCCATGAAGCTCTTGGGGTCGATCTTGAGGATCTTGTCGTTGCCGGTCGGGATGACGCGGCTGTAATCGGGGAAGGTGCCGTCGATCAGCTTCGAGGTCAGGATCGCCTGGCCGAGGTCGAAGCGGATCTTGGTCGGCGACAGCGAGACGCCGACCGAGCCGTCGACCTCGTCGAGCAGCTTGCGCAGCTCGCCGATGCATTTGCGCGGCACGATCACGTCGGGCATCGATTCGGCACCCTCTGGGCGCGGCAGCGTGACGCGGGCGAGACGGTGGCCGTCGGTCGCGGCGGCCTTCAATACCGGGTTCGAGCTGTCGCCGTCGGCCACGTGCAGGAAGATGCCGTTCAGATAATAGCGCGTCTCTTCGGTCGAGATCGCGAATCGCGTCTTGTCGATGATCTGCTTGAGCGTCTCGGCGGGCAGCTCGAACTGGGTCGGCAGTTCACCCTCGGCGATCACCGGGAAATCGTCGCGCGGCAGCGTGCCGAGCGAAAAGCGCGCGCGACCTGCGACGATGCTCATCCGGCCCTCCGACGCGGCGAGCTGGACCTGGCTACCCTCGGGGAGTTTCCGGGCGATGTCGAACAGCGTGTGCGCGGACACGGTGGTCGCGCCGGGCTGGTCGACTGCCGCCGCGATCGATTCGTTGATCTGGAGATCAAGATCGGTGGCCATCAGCTTGAGCGTGCCCTCGGCAGTCGCCTCGATCAGCACGTTCGACAGGATGGGGATGGTGTTGCGCCGCTCCACCACGGACTGGACATGGCTCAGCCCCTTGAGGAGCGTTGCGCGTTCGATCGTCGCCTTCATCGTAATTCCCCCCGCCACCGCAGCCAGAATCGGGGCTGGGGGCAATCCGCAGATGGCTTACCCAACAACAAAGGGTCGGAGCAAGCGCCCCGACCCTTCTTTGATCACGGTAAACGTCGCGTTAAACCCGTGCGCCGGTTCGATCAGAAGCGGAAGCCGTAGCTGGCGACCACCTGGTGACGATCCGTGTCGACGTCGAATCGGCTGCTGGTGCCGCCGGTCGCATAGTCGATGTTGCCGCGCTCATAGTTCGAATAGCGATATTCGAGCTTGGCATAGCTGTTCGGGCCGACCGCATGCTCGGCACCGGCACCGATGCGCCAGCCGTCGAGCTTGAAGTTGTTGTCGGTGGTCTGGCTGGTGCTGCCGGCGAGGACGTTGAGCTTCGAGTTGGTGTAGCCGCCCTTGACGTACAGCATCGTCGTCGGTGCGACGACATAGCCTGCGCGTGCGCCGACATAGATGTCGCGACCCTGCTTGACGCGGCCATAACCGAAGTCGCTCGTGTAGTCGTTGCGGTCGCTCTTCGCGGTCGAGCCGGTCAGTTCGGCCTCTGCGCCGAGCACGATGTTGTCCGATGTCGCGATGTCGTAGCCGATGCCGCCGCCGTACAGCAGGCCGTCGATCTTCTGGTCGTCGCGCCCGTTGTTGTTGGACACGCTGCTGCCGGCGCCGGTGTGGTCGTAGCCGAGCGTGGCCTCTACGCGAGGGCCGGTGAAGGTCGGGTTGGTCTGTGCGAGGGCGGGTGCTGCGACTGCGGTGGTGGCGAGCAGCGAGACGGCGATAAGCGTACGCATTGGGGTTACTCCTTACTATCTGGGCACCCCAAAACGCGGGGTGGACCGCTCCAATGGACTAACCGCGCGGACGTTGCATGAACCCCAGATAAACACGGAAATCCGTTGCTTTTGCGCCACAGGGGGTTGAAACGCGGCCTATGATTCCAAGCCATCGGCAGGGTGAAGCGGACGCCCGATCAACCGACATTCCGGCCCCGCGGAAAGGTCGCGATTTCGTCGCGCGGCACGGCGAAACCGTGTTCAACGCGGCGCACCGGTTGCAGGGAAATGCGCCGCATACGCCTTTGACGCGGGCGGGGTTCGCGCAGGCCGACGAGCTTGGGCGAGCGTTGCGGGCGTTGCTGGGGGTGAAGCCGGCGTTGGCGTTGTGGGCGTCGCCGACGGGGCGAGCCTTGCAGACGCTGGCAGTGATCTGCGAGCATCTGGAGCTGGATTGGCATGGTGCGCGGACCGATGCTCGCCTGGTCGAGATCGACATGGGGTCGTGGGGCGGGCGCTATTATGCGGACGTGATCGACGAGGTCGGGCCGGTGATGCTGCCGGGTGGGGCGCTGAAACCTTCGCCGGATGGCGAGACCTATGCGGAGATTGCGGTTCGGGTTGGTGGGTGGCTTGCTGATACTTCGGAAGATCCGGGCGATCGGCTGGTGGTCATGCACGGAATTTCGAGTCGGGTGATGCTGGGAGTGATGACCGGGGCGGCGGTCGATCCAGTGCTTGGCGCGCCGGTTGCGAAGGGGTTGCCGCAGGGGTCGGTTACGCTGGTCGAGAACGGGCGGGCGACGGTGCCGCATCTGGGTACGGGGTTTGCTCCGGCGTGAGATCTGGTTGGGTGGAAGGCCACTTATCGGGGGTGCGGACTTTTGCACCCCTCCCTGAAAGGGAGGGGTTGGGGGTGGGTCGGCTTCCGTATGTTCGGATCGTTGGGGCTAAAGCGGGCCTACCCACCCCCTGCCCCTCCCTTTCAGGGAGGGGGGTTCTGTGGCGTTTGGGGTTGGCGATGGGGTTGCTTGCGGTTGCTGCTCCGGTCTCTGCGCGTGATACGATCGGTATCTTCAAGGGCTGGGGTGCGTTCCGGGACGCTACGCCCGCCCGGTGTTACGCGATCGCGCGGCCGATCATGGCGGGTGGGCGGGCGACTGGTTTTGCCAGCATCGCCACTTGGCCGAAGCGGGGTTTGCGGGCGTCGCTGTATGTGCGGCTCAGTCGGGAGCGGGACCGGTCGGCGGGGGTGACGCTGACGGTCGGCGAGCGGCGATTCGCGTTGGTGGCGAACGGGCTGGATGCCTGGGCGAGCGATGCGCCGAGCGATCATGCGATCGTGGCGGCAATGCGGTCGGGTCGGAGCATGAGTGTGGAGGCGGTCGGCGTCGGGGGGCGGCCGTTTGTCGATGTCTATGCGCTGTCGGGCGCGGCGACGGCGATCGATGCGGCTGTGTTGGGGTGTAGCGGGGGGTGACCTCCTGAATTGGGAGGGGGCACCTGTATACTATAAACCGCCACCCCGGCGAAGGCCGGGGCCCAGTTGGCAAGGTGGTCGTAACGAAGGGCTGAACCTCGTCACTGTCGTCCCCCAACCGGGCCCCGGCCCTCGCCGGGGTGGCGTTTTCTTCTCGAGTGGTGGTTTGTAATTTCGGCGTATCTGCGCCCGCCCTGCTCCCAGCTGACCCCCGTCCCTACAGCCAGTAGAAAAATCAGCAGAATTCCGCTAAGGGCCGCGCCATGCAGACCGCCGCGAACCTCATGCCTATTCCGGGGCACATCGATCCCGTGCCCGTTCCCCGCAGCTTCGTGCCGCGCAGCGATGGGCGGATCGACCTGCTCGGGCTGTCGCTCGCCGATCTGCGGATGGCGCTGGAGACGTCGCAGCTCGAGGAGAAGCAGGCCAAGCTGCGCGCCAAGCAGCTGTGGCACTGGATCTACAATCGCGGCGCGACCGAGTTCTCGGCGATGACCGATATCTCGAAGACGATGCACCCCTGGCTCGAGCAGCGCTTCGTGATCAGCCGGCCGAACGTGGTCGAGGCGCAGGTGTCGACCGATGGCACTCGGAAGTGGTTGCTGCGGTCGGACGACGCGCAGGATTACGAGATGGTGTTCATCCCGGACGCGGATCGCGGCACGCTGTGCGTATCGAGCCAGGTCGGCTGCACGCTGAACTGCACCTTCTGCCATACCGGCACGATGCGACTGGTGCGCAACCTGACGCCCGCCGAGATCGTCGGCCAGGTGATGCTCGCGCGCGATTCGCTGGGCGAATGGCCGAGCCAGCCCGAGGGGCGGATGCTCACCAACATCGTGATGATGGGGATGGGCGAGCCGCTGTATAATTTCGAGAACGTCCGCGATGCGTTGAAGCTGGTGATGGACGGCGCAGGGCTGGCGCTCAGCCGGCGGCGGATCACGTTGTCGACGTCGGGCGTGGTGCCGATGATGGCGCGCGCGGGGGCCGAGATCGGCGTGAACCTCGCGGTATCGCTGCACGCGGTGACCAAGGAAGTGCGCGACGAGATCGTGCCGCTGAACCGGAAGTACGGCATCGAAGAGCTGTTGCAGGCGTGCGCGGACTATCCGGGCACCAACAATGCGCGGCGGATCACGTTCGAATATGTGATGCTGAAGGACAAGAACGACTCCGACGACGACGCGCGCGAACTCGTTCGGTTGCTGCGGAAGTATGAACTGCCGGCGAAGGTGAACCTCATTCCGTTCAACCCGTGGCCGGGCGCGGCATATGAGTGTTCGACGCCGGAGCGGATCAAGTCGTTCTCCAGTATCGTGTTCGGTGCGGGGATTTCGGCACCGGTACGGACGCCGCGCGGTCGCGACATCGATGCGGCGTGTGGCCAGTTGAAGACCGCGTCGGAGAAGAAGAGCCGGGCGCAGCTCGATCGCGAGGCTGCTGCCGAGTCCGACGCTTTTGCTTGAGTGGAGTGCGGTTGCGCTGGCGGCAGGGGCAGGCGCTCTCGGCGGGGCGATGAATGCGTTGGCGGGCGGCGGCAGTTTCGCGACGATGCCGGCGCTGATCGGGCTTGGCTTGCCCTCGACCTTCGCCAACGCGACCAGCAACGTGTCGCTACAGCCGGGCGCGATGGCCAGCGCCTGGGCGTATCGGCACGGGCTCCAGCCGATCTCAGGCGTCAGCATGAAGACGATGGCGGGAATCACCTTCGTCGGCGGACTGATCGGCAGCTTGTTGCTGGTGGCCACGTCCGCGCGCGCGTTCGACCTGATCGTACCTTGGCTGCTGCTGTTCGCGACGCTGGCGATCGCGTTCGGGACGCGGGCGTCGTTGTGGCTGCGCTCGCGGGTCGAGATCGGGCCGAAGTCGCTGGTCGGTGTGCAGGCGTTGCTGGGAATTTATGGCGGCTATTTCGGGGGCGGAGTCGGGCTGATGCTGACGGCGGCGTGGGGGCTGCTGTCTGGCGCGACGCCGGCGACGCTCGCACCGCCGCGGACGCTGATGCTGGCGGTTGCGAACCTTGCCGCGACGATCATCTTCATCGCGACCGGGATGGTGGTGTGGGCGCTGTGCGTGCCGATGTTGATCGGCGGGATCGTCGGCGGGCATTACGGGGCTAAGCTGGGCCTGTTGCTGTCCCCGCAGGTGATCCGGGTGTGGACGCTGCTGGTGACGATCGCGACGACGATCGTATTCTTCTGGCGCGCCTATTCCTGAAGGCCGACTTTCGCGGCGAGCCATTTCGCTGCGGCCTCCGGCGTCTGCTTGTCGGTATCGCGGTCGACGCGGTAGTTCGCGGCGCGCATCGCCTCGACCGGGATGCGGCCGACCATCGGTTTCAGCGCGGTGAGGAACCTCGCGTCCCCTGCCCGCTTCGGCGCGACCATCAGGATCGCGTCGTAGCCGGGGATCGCACGACGCGGGTCGGTCAGCACGGTGAGACCGTCCGCCGCGATCCGGCCATCGGACGAGAAGGCTGAGATGACGTCGACATTGCCGCTTTGCAGCGCGCGGTACATGAAGGTCGGGCTGTACGGCGTCGTCTTGGCGAAGCGGAGCGGATAGGCGCGCTTCACCGCGGCCCATTCGGGGCGTTCGAGGAATTCGAGATCGCTGCCTAGCGTCATGCCGGGTGCTGCGTTCACCAGATCGTCGAGGCTGGCGATGCGCTTGGACTTGGCCGCGTCGCCCTTCATCGCGAAGGCATAGGCGTTCTCGAACCCGAGCGAACCGAGCAGGCCGACATTGTGCTCGCGCCTGGCCCAGTCGCCGATCGCAGCGACCATCGCCGGGCGTTCGGGGACGTCGTTGCGCTTCATCTCGTTCGCCCAGATCGTCCCGGCATAATCGACATAGACGTCGATATCGCCGCCGGAGAGCGCGCCGAAGACGACCGCCGAGCCGAGGCCGTCGCGGTATTCGACGGTGTAGCCCGCGTGTTCGAGCCGGTCGCCGATCAGCCGCGCGAGGATATATTGCTCGGAGAAGTTCTTCGCGCCGACCACGACGGTGCGGTCCGCGCCACTCTTCGGCCATAGCGGGGCGGTCGCCGTTGCGGTTCCGACGAGCAGCACCGCGGCGCTCGCGATCCAGAGCCAGCGGCGGCGCGAGCGGATGCCGTATTCGATCGCCCCGATCAGCGCGTCGACTGCCAGTGCGAGCGCGGCTGCCGAGACGCAGCCGGCGAGGACCAGCGCCCAGTTCTGCGTCTGGAGGCCGGCGAAGATCATGTCGCCGAGGCTCGGCTGGCCGACGGTCGTCGACAAGGTCGCGGCACCGATCGTCCAGACCGCCGCGGTGCGGATGCCGGCGATCAGCACAGGCGCGACCAAAGGTGCCTCGACCAGCCGTAGTTTTTGCGCGGGCGTCATGCCGACCGCATCCGCCGCCTGAATTACCGCAGGGTCGATGCCGTGCAGGCCGGTCACCGCGTTCCGGATGATCGGGAGGAGCGCGTACAGCGTCAGCGCGATCAAGGACGGGAGGAAGCCCAATGCGGGGATGCCGCCGCCGACCAGCGCGGAGAGGCTGAGCAACAGCGGATAGAACAAGGCGAGCAGCGCGAGGCTGGGGATGGTCTGGACGAGGCTCGCAAAGCCGAGCGACACGCGCGCGACGGTCGCGTTACGGGCGGACCAGATGCCGAGCGGCAGGCTGATCGCGATGCCGAGCAGCAGCGCCGCCGCGGAGAGCAGGACGTGGTTGGCGAGCAGCGGTGGCACGCGGCTCAGCGCGTCTAGGAAGGCGCTCATGCGACTAGCGCCTGGAGGCGTTCGGCCTGCGCGCGCGGCACTTGCACCAGCGCTTGCGCATCGTCGCCACCCTGGCCGGCGACGAGTTCGGCAGGCGTGGCGTCGGCGACGATGCGTCCGGCTTTCATCACCAGCACGCGGTCGGCGAGCAGCAGCGCCTCCGCCATGTCGTGCGTGACGAGGATGGTGGTAAGACCGAGCCGGTCGTGGAGTTCGCGGATCCGCGTGCCGAGCGCGTCGCGCGTGACCGGGTCGAGCGCGCCGAACGCCTCGTCGAGCAGCAGCAGTTTGGCGCCGGGTGCGAGCGCGCGGGCGATGCCGACGCGCTGGCGCTGACCACCCGAGAGTGCGTCGGGCATACGGCTCGCGATGTCGCGCGGAAGGTCGACGAGATCGAGTAGTTCGCCCACTTTCGCCTCGTCGGAGCGCCCGGCGATTCGGAGCCCGATCGCGATGTTCTCGGCGATCGTCATGTGTGGGAACAGGCCGATATTCTGGAAGACGTAGCCGATCCGGCGGCGCAGTTCGGGGGCGGGCTCTGCGGCGACGTCGGTACCGTCGATCGTCACGCGGCCTTCGCTCGGCTCGACCAGGCGGTTGAGCGTCTTGAGCAGCGTCGACTTGCCCGAACCGGACGTGCCGACGAGCGCGACGAAACTGCCGCGTGCTATCTCCAGCGAGACCGCGTCGACGGCGATCGTCGCACCTCCATCACTGGGGTACCGCTTGGTGACGCGTTCGAAAACGAGCGCTGGGGAATTGTCTGGCATCTGTGCGCAGGATGCGGGAAACATACCGGAAAATCAAATGGAGAGGGTATGAGCCAGCAGGGCATTTTCATCACCGGCGGCGGATCGGGGATCGGTCGCGCCACCGCGATACTGTTCGCGCGGAAAGGCTGGCGGGTCGGGCTCGCCGACGTCAACGTCGCGGGACTTGCCGAGACCGCCGCGCTACTGCCTGCGGGCATGGTCAGCACCTATCGGATGGACGTGCGCGACCGCGATGCGTGGGTAGCGTCGCTCGATGCGTTCGTCGCGACCACCGACGGCCGGCTCGACGTGCTGTTCAACAATGCCGGGATCGGGTCGGGCGGACCGCTGGCGGAGACCGACTTCGCCGAGATCGACCGGGTGATCGCGATCAACCTGGTCGGTGCGCTGAACGGCGCGCGGATCGGCCATGCGTATCTGAAGCGGACGCCGGGATCGTGTTTGCTCAACACCGCGTCGGCGTCGGCGATCTATGGCTCGGCGGGTCTAGCGCCCTATTCGGCGACCAAGTTCGGGGTGCGCGCGATCACCGAGGCGCTCGACGGCGAATGGGCGGCGGACGGCATCAAGGTGCGGTCGATCGTGCCGAGCTTCATCGACACGCCGCTGCTCGACTCCGCGGCGGGGGGCAGTAACCGCTCGATCCGCGAGACGGTGACGGGCGCGGGGCTGGAGCTGACCGGGGTGGACAAGGTGGCCGAGGCGGCCTGGGCGGCGGTGCACGGCGACAAGGTGCATACCTTCGTAGGGAAGACCGCGCACCGGATGGCGTTCGCCGCGCGGTGGATGCCGGGGGCGCTGCGCAAGCGTATGCGGCGGGATGTGCGGAAGGGCTGACTACTCCCTTCCCTGGAAGTGAGGGGTTAGGGGGTGGGTCGGCTTTCGCATACCCGAACCTAAGGCTCAAGCTGGCCAACCCACCCCCAACCCCTCCCTTTCAGGGAGGGGCAAAACATAAGGCTTAGGTGTCGCCGACTATGGCGTCGATCGCTTCGGCCATTTCGATGTCGCGTGGCGAGAGGCCGCCAGCGTCGTGCGTGGTCAGGAGGATTTCGACGCGGTTCCAGACGTTCTTCCACTCCGGGTGGTGGTTCGCGCGCTCGGCGATCAGAGCGACCTGAGTCATGAAGCCGAACGCCTCGACGAAATCGGCGAACACGATCGTCCGCGTGATCGCGTCGCGCGCATCGTCATAATCCCACTCGTCGAGCCCATCGAGTGCCTCGGCCCGTTCCGTATCGTTCAGCGCTTCGATCATTCGCGTGTCCCTTGCCGCCATCGTTTGCCAACGCGTATGGCTGGCAGGATGAGCGGGCAAGCGACAATGCACGAGGGGGGCCGGGGCGAAGCACCCGACGCCGACACGATCGAGGCGATCTGCCGCGCGACGATCGCCAAGCTGCCCGCGCAGTTCGCGGAGCATCTCGGCGACATCGTGTTCGCGGTCGAGGAGTATGCCGACGACGAGACGCTGGCGGCACTCGGCCTGGAGCATCCGCTAGACCTGTCGGGCCTGTATCACGGCCGCCCGCTCGGCGAGAAATCGTCGATGGATTCAGGGACGATGCCCGACCGGATCGTGCTGTACCGCAGGGCGATTCTCGAGGAATGGATCGAGACGGGGGTGCGCCTCGACGACCTCGTCGCGCATGTGACGATCCACGAGATCGGCCATCATTTCGGGCTGAGCGACGACGACATGCACGCGCTGGAGGACTCGGCCGAAGATCGGGCACCGTGAGTCTCGCGTTTCGCGACGTCGCGTGCGTGCGGGGCGGGCGGATGCTGTTCTCGGGCGTGTCGTTCGACCTGCAGTCTGGCGATGCGGCGGTCGTTACCGGCCCCAATGGCGTGGGGAAGTCCAGTCTAATCCGCATCGCTGCAAGCCTGCTCGCGCCGTTCGAGGGTAGTGTGACGTGCGATACCGCGCAGGCGTTGCTGACCGAGGCGAGTGCGCTCGACCCCGACCGCACGCTGATCGCGGCGCTGCGTTTCTGGGCTGCGTTGGACGATAAGCCCGTCGCCAATACCCGGATCGCCCGAGCGCTGTCCGCGCTCGATCTGAACGCGCTGGCGGACATTCCCGTCCGCCTGCTGTCGACCGGGCAACGCCGCCGCGCGTCGATCGCGCGGGTTGCCGCCAGCGGGGCGCCGGTCTGGCTGCTCGACGAACCGGCCAACGGACTCGACACGGTTTCGATCGCTCGACTGGAGACGCTGATCGCTGAGCACCGTGCTACCGGCGGCATCGCGCTGGTCGCCACGCACCTGCCGCTGGCGATTCCCCACGCGCAGGAGATCGCGTTGTGATCGCGCTGATCCGTCGCGATCTGCGCCGCAGCGTGTCGAGTGGCGGCGCGACGTTGGTGGTCGCGTTCTTCCTGCTGGTCGCGACGCTATTCCCGTTCGCGATCGGCCCCGACGGCGCGCTGCTCGCGCGGATCGGCGGCGGGGTGATCTGGACCGCGGCCTTGCTCGCAGCTTTGTTGCCGGTCGAGCGCCTTGTCGGCCCCGATCTGGAGGCTGGCGTGTTCGACCAGTTCGTCGTCCGCGGGATGTCGCTTGCGCTAGTCGCGCTGGCGAAGACGATCGCGCACTGGCTGAGCTTCGGCCCGCCGCTGATGCTGGCCGCGGTGATCGCCGCGGGGTTGCTCAACCTGTCGGCCGACACGCTGCTCCGCGTCGAGATCGGCCTGTTGATCGGCACGCCCGGCCTCGCCGCGCTTGCGGTCGCCACCAGCGCGCTGGTAGCCGGGGTGCGCGGCGGCGGGGCGGTGACCGGGCTGGTGATGCTCCCGCTCGCGGTGCCGTTGCTCATCTTCGGCGCAGGCTCGCTCGATCCGGCCGGCGGCGCGGGCGCGGTCAAGTTGCTCGCCGCGGTCAGCCTCGTGCTGGTCGCGGGCGCGCCGTTCCTGGCCGCGGCGGCGATCCGTGCCGGCATGGACTGAGGCGATGAGCATGACCGACGAACAAGACAACCCCGTTCGCATCGGACTGATCGGCTACGGGTTCTCGGGCAAGACCTTCCACGCTCCGCTGATACGGTCCGTCGCGGGGCTCGAACTCTGTGCGGTGGCGTCCAGCGATGCCGGCAAGGTGAATGCGGACTTTCCGGGCATGGCGGTCCACGCCGATCCGCACGCACTGATCGCGGCCGACGCTATCGACCTCGTCGTGATCGCGACGCCGAACGAGACGCATGCACCGCTCGCGCGGGCAGTGATCGCGGCCGGGAAGCACGTCGTGATCGACAAGCCGTTCACGCTAGACCTCGACGAAGCGCGCGGGCTTCTCGCGCTGGCGGACGATCGGGGCGTGCTGCTGTCCGTCTTCCACAATCGGCGATGGGACAGCGATTTCCTTACCGTTCGCGCCGCGATCGACGAAGCTATCGTCGGCGATGTCACGCATTTCGAGTCGCATTTCGATCGGTTCAGGCCCGACGTCCGCGACCGCTGGCGCGAGCGGTCCGAGCCCGGCAGCGGCGTCTGGTACGATCTGGGTCCGCATCTGGTCGATCAGGCCCTGCTCCTGTTCGGCCTTCCGGACGCGGTGCAGGCCTCGATCGCGACCCAGCGGCCGGGCGCGATGACCGACGACTGGGCGCACGTCGTCCTGTCCTACGGCGAGCGCCGCGTGATCCTCCAGGCGAGCATGCTGGTGGCGGGCGGCGTCGACCGGTTCACCGTGCACGGCACCGCGGGCAGCATGACGAAGCACTACGCCGACCGACAGGAGACGCAACTTCTAGGCGGAATGCGGCCGGGTGATGCGGGTTGGGGCGAGGACCTCGATCCGCTCGTGATCCATGCCGCCAACGGGCAACGCGAACAGCGCGCGCTACCCGGCGATCAGCGCCAATATTACCGCGGCATCGCGGCGGCGGTTCGGGGAACGGCAAAGAACCCGGTCGAACCCGTCGAAGCGCTGGCAGTGATGGCGGTCGTCGAGTCGGCGTTCCTGTCCGCGAAGACCGGCGCCACGACGGCATTGGCGCTGACCGCGCCCGAGCGAGACGCCGCAACCCGCGCCTTATCGTCCGCGACTGTACAAATCTGAACGATCCGTCCGGGCGTCACGCGGGTAACGAAAGCGTCGCTAGCGAAGCACGCCCGGTTGGTTGCCGATCCGGATCTTCTCTGACAGGATTGCGACGTGCCCGACCCTCTTCACCATGGCCTCAATCAATCGCGGTGGCCCAAGCGGATTGGTCGCCTCATCGATGCTATCTGCCTGGTGGCGCTGATCGTCGTGGTCGTCACGGTCATCTATGGCTTCTGGCTGCGGGCGATCTGGGCGCATGGCTATTACCTGGCGGTCGCGGTCGCGGTGTTGGGCGCGTTCGTGATCCTGATCGGGCTCGCGCAACAGGCGATCGCGGCGCGCGACGTGGCGACCTGGCGCGACATGGCCGCTACAGCTCGAACAGAAGCAGGCCGGTAACGCCCGCGCGTCGGTCATCGCGGCCAGCCTCCAGCGTGATGCCGACAGCAAGCATGACGCGTACGAGAAGATCTCGCAGATGGCGCTCGAATCGCGTCAGGCTGCGCAGAACTCGATCGCGCAGGCGCAGATCATCGACAATGCCGAGCCACCGCAGTCGCCCAGCTGGCCGAACCGCCCGCTGCTGTTCCTGTTGTCGCTAATCGCAGGGTTCGGCGTCGGCATCGCAGTCATCGTCACGCAGGAAATGCTGGTAACCGGCATGCGCAGCATCGACGAAGTCGAAAGCGAGCTGGGCGTGCCGTTGATCGCGGCGATCCCAAATATCCGGCAGGACCATCCTGCCGACATCGTGATCGACAAGCCGACGTCGCAATATGCCGAAGCGCTTCGTAACGCCCGTGCATCGCTGCTCGGCGTCCGCGGCCAGACCCGGCCCAAGATCATCGCGCTCACCTCGGCGCTGCCGGGCGAAGGCAAGACCACCACCGCGTTGGCACTGGCGCGCGTCATGGCGATGAACGGCGACAAGACGATCATCATCGATACCGACGTCCGGCGCGCACAGTTGCGGATGATCACGCAGACGAAGCCCGACGGCGTCGGTCTGGTCGAATTGCTCCACGGCGACGTCACGCTCGACGAAGCGATCGAGCCGAGCGGGTTGCAGGGCCTGGACCAGATCATCATCCACAAGCCGTTCTTCTCGTCCGAGAACCTGTTCGGCAACGACCTGATGCCGAAGATCCTCGAGCAGCTTTCGGAGCGCTACGACACGATCATCCTCGATCTGCCACCGCTCGTCGGTCTGGCGGACGGTCGCTTCCTGTCGGCGCTGGCGGATGCGGTGGCGCTCGTGATCCGCTGGAACAACACGCCGAAGCACGCCGTGACATCGGCGGCCGCTTGGCTGAAGTCGGACGGCGCGAACCTCGTCGGCTCCATGTTCACGATGGTCGACACCAGTTCGCAGGCGGTCGGTTCATATTATTATTATTCGAAGCAATATTCCGACTATTACCAGGAAGCGTGATCAGGTCGGGCCGTTGATGAAGCTTCATCAACGGCCATCGACTACCGACTGCGATCTAAAGCTTGCCGTCGCCGGATCAATTCAACTACCTGTTCCATCGCTGTTCGTGGCTAACCTCTGAAGTGCCTGTCGGTCACACATCGATCGTGTTTCGGCCGAACGTCTCACTGGTACGCAACGCGTTGGTCGGCGAGCCCTCCGTTTCACGGGGCAGCGCGCTTCACGAGCTTGATCGCCCCCTCCCATCTTTCGATGTGCGACAGCGCCAAGGCGGAAAACAGTGTGCGCTTGCGGGAAAACATGCCGCAATCTACGCCCGGTTCATCGCATCCGAAGGAACGCATGTTGTCTATCAAACTGGTGATCGCCGCTCTCCTATCCACGACGTTCGCCACCGCAGCAACGGCCCAGGCGCTTCCCCCGCCCGTCGCGCAACCCGGCGAGAGCAAGGACGACGCACGGCTGAAGCAACTGTTCTACGACAGCGACGAAGCGAGCCTGAAGCGCAACCCGGTCGAGGCGATTTTTCGCGGTGACCTGCGCTATGCCGACCGGCTCGGCGACTATCTGACCGATGCGTATCTGGCGGCCGAGCGTGCGGCGATCGAGCATGATCTCGCCGCGCTCAAGACGATCGATCGGACGAAGCTGACCCCGACCGACCAGATCGCCTACGACGTGTTCAAGACCCGCAACGAGACCGATCTCGCCGGCTACACGCCCGCGATCCTCAAGGTCCAGCGCGACCTGCCGATCGATCATTTCCAGGGGTTCCAGACCTTCTATCCGGACTTCGCGTCGGGCAAGGGCGCGGCGCCGTTCAAGACGCTCGTCGACTATGAGAACAACCTGAAGCGCAACGCGCAATATGCCGCGGTGATGGATCGCGCGATCGGGCTGTTCCGCCGGGGCATGAAGGACAGGATCGTCCAGCCAAAGCTGGTCGTGACGAACATGATCCACGAGTTCGACAACCTTATCGCGGAAGGCGTCGAGGGCTCGACCTTCTACGGTCCCGTAAAGACTTTCCCCGCGACGATTTCCGCAACCGACCAGACGCGGTTGAAGGCGGCGTATGCGACGCAGATCCGTGACGTCATCACGCCCGCGCACCAGCGGATGCGCGATTTCCTCGCCAAGACGTACCTGCCGGTCGCGCGCGACACGGTCGGGCTGTCCGCGCTGCCCGGTGGCGATGCCTATTACACTTATCTGATCCAGCAGCGCACGACGTTGCCCATGACCGCCGAGCAGGTCCACGAGCTGGGCCTGTCGGAGGTCGCGCGAATCCTGAAGGGGATGGAGGCGCAGAAGCAGGCGGTCGGGTTCAAGGGCGACCTCCCCGCGTTCTTCACCTTCCTGCGGACCGACAAGCAGTTCCAGCCAAGCTCGACCGCGCAGCTGAGCGACGGATATCGGGTGATCGAGAAGCGCATCTACCAGCGCATCCCAGAACAGTTCTCATTGACGCCGAAGACCGCGCTCGAGATCCGCCCGGTGCCGGCCTTCAAGGAAAAGACCGAGGCCGGGGGCTCGTACGAAGGCGGCACCCCGGACGGATCGCGGCCCGGCGTGTTCTATTACAACAGCTACGACCTGCCCTCGCGCTACATGTGGGAAATGGAGACGCTGTTCCTCCACGAGGGCGTGCCGGGGCATCATTTCCAGATCAGCCTCGCGCAGGAGAATACCGCGCTGCCGGCGTTCATGCGGTTCGGCGGCAACACCGCCTATGTCGAGGGCTGGGCGCTCTACGCGGAAAGCCTGTGGAAGGAGCTCGGCATGGAGACCGATCCGTACCAGCGGATGGGCGGGCTGAACGACGAGATGCTGCGCGCGATGCGGCTGGTCGTCGACAGCGGCATTCATGCCAAGGGTTGGACGCGCGATCGGGCGATCGAATATATGCTCGCCAATTCGCCGATGGCGCGGACAGATGCGACCGCCGAGGTCGAGCGCTACATCGCGATTCCCGGGCAGGCGCTCGCCTACAAGATCGGCCAGCTGACGATCTCGCGGACCAAGGCAAAGGCGCAGGCGGCGCTGGGCGCGAAGTTCGATCCGCGCGATTTCCACGCGCAGGTGCTCGATACCGGATCGCTGCCGATGCCGGTGCTCGAACGCAAGATCGACGCCTGGATCGCCGCTGGCGGAGGAGCGGCGAAGTGATCGCGCGTATCCTCACCGCAGTAGCCGCAGTCAGCCTGATCGCTTCACCAATCGCGGCGCAGGACAAGAAGGAGACATCGACCGTCGAGAAGAAGATCGACGACGAGGTCAAGTTCCCGCCGCTTCCCGCCGACAAGACGGTGCGTCAGTCGGCGACGATCGGCGGCCGGAGCATCGCCTACGACGCCACCATCGGCACGATTTCGGTACGCGACGACAAAGGCAAGGAGATCGGCCAGGTCGTCTACACGTCCTATGTAGCGACAGGTGGGGCTACAAACCGTCCGGTGACGTTCGCCTTCAACGGTGGCCCCGGTGCATCGTCCGTTTATCTCAACCTTGGCGCGGTCGGCCCGAAGCGCGTCCAGTTCGGAGCGCAGGGCAATGCACCGTCCGACGCGCCGATCACCACCGACAATCCCAACAGCTGGCTCGACTTCACCGATCTCGTCTTCATCGATCCGGTCGGCACGGGTTTCAGCCGGAGCCTGGTCGACGAGGACAAGACCAAGAAGGCGTTCTACGCCAACGATCCCGACATCAAGTATCTGTCGAAGGTCGTCTACGACTGGCTGGTGAAGGCCGGTCGGCTGCGCTCGCCGAAATACGTGATGGGCGAAAGCTATGGCGGCTACCGCGCGCCGCGGATCGCGTATGAACTCCAGTCCCAGATCGGCGTCGGGGTCAACGGGATCGTCATGGTCTCGCCGTACCTCGATCCCGCCTCGGGCGACGGCGCGACCGCATTGTCGCCGCTGCCCTGGATGATCGACCTGCCGTCGATGGCGGCGGCGCATCTCGAGCAACAGCACCAATTGACCCCTGCCGCGATGGTCGACGTCGAGGCTTACACGCGCGGGGCGTTCGCGACCGACCTGCTGCGCGGGCGGACCGATCCCCAGGCGGTGTCGCGGCTCGTCACCAACGTGAGCCGGCTGACGGGGCTCGATCCGGCGCTGGTGCAGAAAATGGGCGGGCGGGTCGATTCCGCCACGTTCCTGCGCGAGATCCACCGGGCAGACGGCACGATCGGCAGCGTCTATGATTCGAACGTCACCGCGTTCGATCCCTTCCCGTGGTCGGCGCAGCGCCAGTCGAACGATCCGATCCTCGACGCGCTGATCGCACCGACGACCAGCGCGATGGTCGATTTCGTCACGCGCGTGGTCGGCTGGAAGACCGACGCGCGCTATCATGCGCTGTCGTACGAGGTGAACGCGGCCTGGGATCGCGGCAAGCCCGACGACACGCCCGTCACCGACCTACGGAAAGCGATCGCCAACGATCCCAAGATGGCGGTGATGATCGTGCACGGCTGGGACGACCTGTCCTGCCCGTTCTTCGCCTCGCGGCTGATCGTGGACCAGATGCCGAGCTTCGGCGCGACCGAGCGCGTGAAGCTGAACGTCTATCCGGGCGGGCACATGTTCTACAGTCGCGAGGACAGCGGCGCTGCGTTCAAGCGTGATGCGAGGGCAATCTACGGGCTTTGAAACCAAACGCCGTAAAAGGGATGGCACCGGCCGCGCGTTGAGGGGTTCTTGCTTCGTGCCATATCGGCTGGAGAGTTAGCACCATGAAATTGATCGGAAAATTCGACACGCGGCGTGAAGCCGAGATGACCGTCGAACGGCTGGTGCAGCAGTTCGGCATCGACCGCGCAAAGGTCGTCGTCACACCGGAAGGGAGCGCAAACTCCGCAGGCATCGAGGAAGCCGGATCCGACAACGAAGCAGGCGCACCGAGCCCCGAGGCTCGGAACGATGCGGTGCTGAACGGCCGGGTCCTTGTGACGGTCGACGTACGCGACGAGACCGTTGCCGACGAAGTACGCGCGGCATTCGACGAGTTCGATGCGGCCGAGCAGGTGGCGAAGTGACCACGCCGGACACCGCAACGCACGCGAGACAGCGTGAGATGGCCACCGAACACCTGCTGTTCAAACTGATGGAATATGTCGAGGATCGCCACAGCGGCCTGCTCGACTTCATGGAAAAGAGCCTGGACCACCTCGGCGATCCGGCAACCGACGCCACGAAGGACGACGAAGCCGTCCGTCAGATCGCCCGCAAGATGATCATCGGCGCACGGAAGCAGGGGGTCGACTAGATCCAGTCGCCGATGGCTTGGAGGTGCGGACGTCGGCAAGCGTCCGCATCTCCCCGAACGTAAGCTCCCGAGAGTCGCCAGCTGGGCGTCGGCAATGCCAGCTTATTTGAGCGCCCATCGCAGCATCCGACCAGCGCCTACACCCCCGACCCGTACCGCCAGCCGCCGCCCCATCGGCATTGGCAAACCATGCATCGTTCGGGCCCAGTCCGGTAGCAGCTCCACACCCGCGTCGAGCAGTACGCGTTGCAACGGCATCGCGGATACGCTGTTTGCCGGCTGGCCCAGCAGCGTCTGCGCCACGTCGCGTGTCCGCGCGTCGCTCCGCAGCGCAGGACGCATGTCGCGCAGGTACGACGCCACGTCGCGACGGGTAGCCGGCACGTCGCGCGCGCCGAGCCGCTCGGCCAGCATCGCCATCTCGGCAAGATACGTATCCTGCCGAACAGCAGGAAAGCTCGGATCCCGGTACCGCAGATACCCGCCAAGAAAGCTGTACGCCTCCGCGACGTGCACCCAGGTCAGTAACGCTGGATCGTTCGCGGCATAGGGCGTGCCGTCCGGCAACACGCCCGTCACCCGGTCGTGGATCGATCGCACACGCGCAATTGCCGCCTCAGCAGCTTCGGTCGATCCGCGCGTCGTGATGCCGACGAACCGCGCGGTCCGTCGCAGCCGACCATGCATGTCGGCCCGAAAATTCGAATGGTCCCATACGCCAGCCAGCGCCGCCGGATGCAACATCTGCAGCAACAGCGACGATACGCCGCCGATCATCATCGCCGTAAAATCGCTATGGACCACCCAGACCGCGGACCCGGGGCCGAACAATCCGTCGTCACCAGGGGGACGGATCAACCCTGGGTCCTCGCTCATGCCACCCGGGCGCATTACCGACTGCACCTGGGCCCGGATGGCATGACGAATGGGGTTCATGCGCCTGATATAAGGTCGCTTATGGTCTTTGCACCGTCCCGCTAACGATCGGGGCATCGCACTCGCCGAGTTCGCTGCGCCTCGCCGAGCCTAACCTACCCTATCGACGGAAGATCGACGCGCCGCCCGGCCGCGGCGCGCATGTCTCACCGAGTTGGCACGGGCTCCGCGCCCGAATAATCATAGAAGCCGCGCTTGGTCTTACGCCCGAACCAGCCAGCCTCGACATACTTCACCAGCACCGGCGCCGGCCGGAACTTCGGATCACCCGTCCCCTCGAACAGCACGCGCGTGATCTCCAGGCACGTGTCGAGCCCGATGAAATCCGCCAGCGTCAGCGGCCCCATCGGATGGTTCAGCCCCAACTGGCACGCCAGGTCGATATCGCGCACGCTCGCCACGCCTTCGCCCAGCGCGAAGCATGCCTCGTTAATCATCGGCATCAGCACGCGGTTGACGATGAAGCCCGGCGCGTCGTTCGCATGCACCACCTGCTTGCCGAGCTTTTCCGCAAACGCCTCAACCGCCGCTACCGTAGCGTCCGACGTCGCCAGCCCCCGGATCAACTCGATCGGCCGCATCACCGGCACCGGGTTAAAGAAATGCACGCCCATGAACCGTGCCGGATCGGGCGCCGCCTGCGCCAGCCGCGTGATCGGGATCGACGACGTGTTCGACGCCAGGATCGCGTCCGGTCCCAGCACCTTGCCGACCTCGGTGAAGATCGCGCGCTTTACCGCTTCGCGCTCCGTCGCCGCCTCGACGACGATCGCACACTCGCCCATGTCCGCCACGCTAGCGACGGGCTCGATCAGCGCCAGCACCGCATCGCGCGCGTCCGTGCCGATCTTTTCCTTCTCGACCAGCCGCGCCAGTGCCTTGGCAATCCCCGCCTTGCCCTTGCTCGCAGCGTCCAGCGACACGTCCGCCAACAGCACACGGTATCCTGCCTGCGCCGACACCTGCGCGATCCCCGCGCCCATCTGCCCCGCACCAATCACGCCGATCGTCTGCATGTCTCTCTCCTAGATGTTTGCCCCTCCCTAGCTGCTTTTCCCCGCGCGGCCAGAGCGCTAGGCTGCAGCAATGCTATGCAAACCGATCTTTTACGCGCTTGCGTCCGTCGTCGTATTGCCCCTGGTGGCGGCCTGTTCGCCGAGCCAACCTACCCCCCGGCCCAAGGTCGAGCCGGTGCCCAAGACTGATCCGGCCCCCATCGCGCCGACAGCACATCAGGCGAGGCCCGCCACCGACTCGCACGCGACGCCGAAGCCCGGCACGCTGAAGACCTTCGCCGACTGGACCGTCGGTTGCGACAACACGCTCCGCTGTACGCTCGGATCGCTTCTTCCCGAAATGGGTGGCGGCGAGGACATGATCACGCTCAACCTGACGCGCGAGCCTGGCGCCGTGGCAAACGACGGCGGCAAAATCTCGCTGGCGTTGGAAACCCGCAACGATCAGGCCGCCACCAAGCGTCCGCCCGCCAGCTTCGCCGTCGACGGCAAACCCATCGCCCTGCGCGACGCCGCCGCGCTCGCCGCAGCGATCGCCAATGCTCAATCGCTCGAGATTCTCGACGCGAAGGGCGGCACGCTGGCCACATTATCGCTCAAGGGCGCCGCCGCCGCGCTCCGCTACGTCGACGCGCAGCAAGGCCGTGCGGGCAGCATCGACGCGATCGTCGCCAAGGGCCCCGCCCCGTCGCGCGCACCAACGCCGCCGCTTCCGATCATCGCCGCGATCGCCCCGACGGGCTCCCCGGCCAAACTCACTCCCGCGCAGATCGCAACGATGCGCAAACTCGGCACCTGCGACCTCGAAGGCTTCACCCCCGAAACGCACGCACTGGGCGGTGGAAAGTCGCTCGTCATCCTCCCCTGTTCGACCGGCGCCTACAATCTGATCGGCGCGCTCTTCATCGTCGACGGCGCCAAGATCGCCGCAGCGCAAATCGACGCCCCCTCAGGCTTCGAAGCGACCGGCGCCGACACCGGCACCCGCGTGAAAAGCGTCATCAATGGCGGCTTCGAGAACGGCGTCCTGACCAGCTACGCAAAAGGCCGCGGTCTGGGCGACTGTGGCTCGCACCAGAGCTTCGTCTGGGACGGCACCCGCTTCCGCCTGTCCGGACAAGCCGACATGGGCGAATGCCGTGGCAACATCGACTACATCGAAACGTGGCGGGCCAAAGTCGTTCGCTAAGCGGGCGGGGCCGTCGCGCGGGTATGCAAGGAAGGCTAGATCGAACGGTCTCGATCGGGCAGCGGATGCACGGGCTTGTGCGACCTGCCCTTAAGAAGCGCGATACCAACTCACCTCCCTACACAGCAGGCGTGCGACACTGCCATGCAACGATCCGCTTGGGCCCGCGATCTAAACAGGGTGTTGTTACCAAGACGCTTCGATGTTTCCGTCGTTCGGACGCGGGCATCCTTCCGTTCAGCCCCTCGCGTCGCGCAAAGCTTCCAATGCCGCCAGCTTGACCGGGTCGTCAACTGCAAGAGACTCTTCAAGATAGTAGCCATAAGATATGTTGCGCACCACCTCTTGCGCCTCACCACTGTATTCTTCCGCTATGATCGGGAACGCGTTCACGAGCTCGCGGAGAAATCTCTTGTCCATCTCTTGAAGATGGCCAGCCAAGGCTTCCATCATCTTCACGGCGGTGTCAGGGTTAAGTTCCTCGTCGCCGGTCAGTTCGAGGAACACGGCATACTCCGCGATAATTTCTGCAACCTGCATAGCGATCATGGCTTCACAACCCTTACGTGGATGTTGGTGATGCTCATCTGCTTGAGCAGTTCAGTGCCTTGGTTTTCTCAACGGGCGTGGGGACCTCCCACGTCCCGATCAGACGGTGTTGTGCTAATACCTCCGACTGCCGCAAGATCTGAGCCCGCGAGCGAGGCCTGTTTACGACAGCCCATTTTCGGTCGATCATATAATCGCCCTGAATGCCGTCAAACTTCACCGGCCGCTTCGAACCGTCGGCCATCGTCCGCATCAACGTTGGCGCCTGCCCGGCACGCGCGCCGGGCGCCGAGTCGTTATAGGACTTCCAGGGCTTGTTTGACTTGGTCGCCTCCTTGACCCAGCCGATTTGCGGCGGGTCAAAGGTTACACGCGGCTTCGCGATAGGGAATCGGTGCAATGCGGCAGCCTTGGAGAGCACCGCCCCCGGCGCTACCGCCAGTGCAACGTTCCCAGCAACCTTTCCCGTGGCGCGACCGATGTCCCGCGACGAGGCGTTGGCGACGGCATGCGCTGATGCGCAGCCTATCGGCTACAACACGCAATGCTTAACGAAGTGGTGCCGCTTACAGGACTCGAACCTGTGACCCCCGCATTACGAATGCGATGCTCTACCAGCTGAGCTAAAGCGGCCCGATGACGGGGATGTACCCGGTCGAGGGGGCGGCAACTACCAGCGGTTTTGCGGGCTGACAAGCGGTTTGCGAGTTTACTCGGTCTTTACCAGACGCGATGCACAAACGTGGCGACGATACGGGGATGTTTGGGCATGACGACGGCACGCGGCGTAGAGGGCGGACGCACAGCGGGCGTGGCTGGCGTTGCGCTTGTGGGCGCGACGGCGGGAACCGTAGATGGCGATGCGCGCGATTCGGCGGACGCGGGCGTCAACGACGTTATGTTCGATCTCGGCGGCGACGAGCGTCGGATGCATGTGCGTGCTTATAATCACTGGGTGTCGCTGCTCGACGGACACCCCTATCCGCCGATCGCGAACCTCGAGCCCGAGACGATCACCGATTTCGGCCCGCACAGCGTGCTGCTCGATTTCAGCCACGGCATGGGCGACCCGAAGATCGCGTATCTCGGTCGCGCCCTGCGCGAGGAATGCGGGCTGGAGGGGCCGATCGCGACGATCGCCGACGTGCCGAACCGGTCGTTGCTGTCGCGGCTGACCGATCATTACCTCCAGATCATCGCCAATCGCGCGCCTATCGGGTTCGAGGCGGAATTCGTCAGCAGCCGGGGGCGCACGACGCTGTACCGTGGGATCCTGATGCCGTTCGCATCGGGCGGCGAGACGATCGACTTCATCTTCGGCGTGATCAACTGGAAGGAACTCGCGGACGCCGACCTGCAGGCGATGCTGTCGGCCGAGTTGGACGCCGCCGTCCGCGCGACGCCGGAGGTCTCGGGCGACGCCGCGCAGGTCTGGGCCGATGGACCGAGCGGTGGCTTCGCGAGCGCGGCGCCGGTCATGCAGGATCTCGTGCTCGACGAACCCCTGCCCTCGGATACGCTGCCCTCGGATACGCTGCCCTCGGATACGCTGCCCTCGGGGACAGTGCCGACCGGACCGCTGGGCGAGCAACTGGCGATGGCGCGTGAAAACGCCGCGCATTTCCGTGCCGCCGAAGCCCGCAGCCGCGCCGCGCTCCACCGGGCATTGGGCCGGGCCCATGATTTTGCCGTCGCGGCCGAGCATGAAGGCGACGATCTCGCTGCCCTGCTGTCCACCGCGTGCCTGCCGGGCGAGGCTGCGGCGATGGCGCAGATCGTCAAACTCGTCTTCGGCGCCAATTTCGATGCGGGCCGACTCGCGACGTTCACCGACGTGCTGCGGCATGCCCGGCGTCTCCATGTGCCGATCGGCGGGCTGCCGAGCTTTCTCGACGGCTATGATGGCGACCTGACCGCGATCGCCACCGCGGAGCGCGCCGCGGCTTAGGTGCGGCGCAGCATATCCCTTCGCACCTGCCACAAGCCTTGAGATAGGCGAATAGCGGGCGCATAGGCCCGGACCTATGGCGAACCAATCGTTGAAAACGCTCACCGAAACCCTTGCGGGCCGGTTGACCGAACGGGCCCTTCCGGGCGAACTCAAGGACTTCGGGGCAGCGGAGGTCGCGCAGGCCGCGGCGTTCGTGGCCGCGACCGCTGCGCACCGCGACGACGGTGCGCCGGCGATCGCGATCGAGCCGATCAGTGCGGACGACACGCGGCGGCGCATGCGCCTCGCGATCGTCAACGACGACATGCCGTTCCTGGTCGATTCGATCGCTGCGGCAATCGGCGCGCAGGATATCGCGGTCGATCGGATCATCCACCCCGTCGTCCGAACGACGCGGACGCCCGATGGCACGCTGCACGCGATCGACGCGGACGGCCAGGGCGCAGGCCGCCCCGAATCGATGATCTATCTGGAGATGGAGCGCGCCGACGCACGCGACCGTCGCGGACTGATCGAGGACCTGACCGCGGTGCTGGCCGACGTCCGCGCGGCGGTGACCGACTGGCGCGCGATGCAGGCCGCGCTCGACGACGATATCGCCAAGCTGCCCGAGGGCGAAGGCGCGGCATTGCTGCAGTGGTTCCTCGACGGGCATCTTACGCTGCTCGGCCATCAGGTCTGGCATCGCGACGGCAGCAGCGGCGCGGCGCTCGGTATTGCGCGCAACGAACACCGCGTGCCGATCCTCGCCGAAGCCTCGCGTGCGCTGGCGATCGAGTGGTTCGAGGCGGGCAACGATGCGCCGTTGCTGCTGAAGTCGAATTTGATCTCGACGGTGCACCGCGCCGTGCCGCTCGACCTCGTTGTCGTGCCGGTGATGGAGGGCGCGACGGTTGCCGGGCTGTCGATCTACAGCGGCCTGTGGACCAGCGCCGCGCTGGCCGCTATGCCGCGCGACGTGCCGGTGCTGCGCACGCGCCTCGCCGCGATGAAGGCCAAGTTCGGGTTCGATCCGCGCGGTCATGCGGGCAAGGCGCTGACGCATGCGTTCACCGCGCTGCCGCACGACCTGGTGATCGCGTTCGCACCCGATGCGCTGGAAGACCTCGCGCTGACCGCGATGAGCCTCGCGGATCGGCCGCGGCCCGCGCTCGTCTTGGTCCAGTCGGCGCTCGGGCGTCATTTGTTCGGGTTCGTCTGGCTACCGCGCGACGACGTCACCACCAGCCGCCGCGTCGCGATCGGCGACATGCTGGCCGAGGCGGCGAATGCGAGCATCCTGAACTGGTCGATCGCGCTGGAGGACGGCGAGGTCGCGATGATCCGCTACACGCTCGATCTGCGCGGCGAGGGACGGATGCCCGACGCCGCGCCGCTCGCGCTCCGGTTGCAGCGGATGGTGCGCGGCTGGGTGTCCGACGTCGAGGCAGCCTTGATCGAGACGTTGCCGCCCCCGCGCGCCGCGCGGCTTGCGCTGAAATGGGCGGCCGCGTTCCCCCAGAATTACCGCAACCTCAGCACGCCTGCCGAGGCCGCCGAGGATATCCAGCGGATCGCCGCGCTGACCGACCCGGATGCGCGTGGTGTGCGTCTCGTACCCAGCGAAGCCGGCGCCGATCCGCAGCTTAAGATCTACAAGCTCGGCGGCGCGTTGCCGCTGTCCGACGCCGTCCCGGTGCTGGAGAATTTTGGCTTCCGCGTGATCGGCGAATTGCCGACGCGGTTGCGCGACGACAGCGTGCCGTTCGTGCATGATTTCGTGCTGGAGGCGAACGCCGCCGCGCAGCAGAGCGACGCGAGCATCCTGGAAGGCGCGATCGCGGCGGTGCTGGAGGGCGCGGCCGAGAATGATGCGTTCAACCGGCTGATCGTCGAACTCGGCATGCGTCCCGAGGCGATCGTGCTGTTCCGCGCGTGGTTCCGGTATCTGCGCCAGGCGGGACTTCCGTACGGGCTGACCACCGTGGTGGACGCGCTGCGACGTGCACCAAAGGTCGCCGCCGCCCTGATCGCGCGCTTCACCGCGGTCCATCATCCCGATCATCCGGGCAATGCGATCGAGGCGGACCAGGCGATCGAAGCGGGCCTCGACGCGGTCACTGCGATCGACGACGACCGTATCCTGCGCGCCTATCGCAACCTGATCGCGGCGACATTGCGCACCAACGCGTTCACGCCTGCCGCGTCGGAAGCGCTCGCGTTCAAGCTCGACAGCCATCTGATCCCCGGCCTCCCTGCCCCCGTGCCGTGGCGCGAAGTGTGGGTCTATTCGCCTCGTGTCGAAGGCATCCACCTCCGCGCCGGCCCGGTCGCGCGTGGCGGCCTGCGCTGGTCCGATCGTCGCGACGATTTTCGCACCGAGATTCTCGGGCTGATGAAGGCGCAGCGCGTCAAGAACGCCGTCATCGTGCCGACCGGTGCGAAGGGTGGCTTCTATCCAAAACAACTCCCTGCCCCGTCGAACCGCGATGCATGGTTGGCCGAGGGCACCGAGAGCTACCGGATCTTCATCCGCACCTTGCTGTCGATCACCGACAACATCGTCGAGGGCAAGGTGGTCCATCCCGACGGCGTGACGATCCTCGACGGCGAGGACCCGTATTTCGTGGTCGCCGCCGACAAGGGCACCGCGACGTTCAGCGACGTGGCGAACGCGCTCGCACTCGAACGCGGCTATTGGCTGGGCGACGCGTTCGCCTCCGGTGGCTCGGTCGGCTACGACCACAAGGCGATGGGGATCACTGCCAAGGGCGCGTGGCTCAGCGTGCAGCGGCACTTCGCCGAACGCGGCCTCGACGTGCAGAGCGAGAGCATCACCGTCGTCGGTTGCGGCGACATGTCGGGCGACGTGTTCGGCAACGGCATGCTGCTATCGAAGACGCTGAAGGTCATCGCGGCGTTCGATCACCGCCACATCTTCCTCGATCCCGATCCCGATCCCGCGACCAGCTGGGACGAGCGCAACCGGATGTTCGCGCTGCCGCGGTCGAGCTGGGCAGATTACGACACCGCGCTCATCTCGAAGGGCGGCGGCGTGTTCGCGCGCACCGACAAGGTCGTGAAACTCTCGCCGGAAGTCCAAGCTGCGCTCGGCGTGACCGTGAGCGAGATGGAGCCCGGCGCACTGATCTCTGCGATCCTCAAGGCGCCGGCCGACCTGCTCTGGTTCGGCGGCATCGGCACCTATGTGAAGGCCGCGTCCGAGGCGAACGTCGCGGTCGGCGATCCGGCCAACGACCGGTTGCGCGTCAATGCCGAGGATTTGCGCGTGATCGCGATCGGCGAGGGCGCGAACCTGGGCGTCACGCAGGCGGCGCGCATCGCGTTCTCGGCGCGCGGCGGGCGGATCAACACCGACTTCATCGACAATTCGGCAGGCGTCGACTGCTCGGATAACGAGGTGAACATCAAGATCGCGCTCAACCGCGAGATGATCGAGGGGCGCCTGGGGTACGAGGACCGCAATACGCTGCTCGCCAGCATGACCGACGACGTCGCGCATCTGGTGCTGGAGGACAACCGCCTCCAGACGCTCGCGCTGTCGATAGCCGAGGCGGACGGCGCGGTCGCGGTGCCGAGCTATGTGCGCGTGATCGAGATATTCGAGGGCGCGGGCCGGCTCGATCGGGCGGTCGAGGGGCTCGCGTCGAACGACATCCTGCTCCGTCGCGGACAGGACGGGCTGGGCCTTACGCGTCCCGAACTCGCCGTGCTGCTGGCAACCGCCAAGCTCGGGTTGCAGGATGCGATCGAGCATGGCGACATCGCCAAGGACGATGCGCTCAAGCCCGATCTGCACGCCGCTTTCCCGGCGGCGATGCGCGAGCGTTTCGCGACGGCAATCGACGAGCACCGGCTGCGGCCCGAGATCGTCGCGACCAAGCTCGCCAACCGAATCGTCAACCGGCTGGGGATCCTCTACCCGTTCGAGCTGGCGGAAGAGGAAGGCGCGGCGATGGGCGATATCGCGGCGATGTTCGTCGTCGCCGAACGCCTGTTCGACCTACCCGCCTTGTGGGCGGAGATCGAGACGGCGGTGATGCCCGAGGCGGCGCGGATCGCGCTGTTCGACGAGGTGGCGGTCGCGACCCGCTCGCAGATCGCCGATCTGTTGCGCGTGTCGGCGCCGGGCACTGCGCCGGGCGACGTGCTCGCACGGCTGGCAAAGGGGATCACGCAGCTCGACAGCCAGACCGCGGCATTGCTGCTCGAAGAGGCGAGCGCGCAGAGCAGCCGCATCGCGGGCCAGCTCGAAGCGGTCGGCGCGCCCGGTGATCTTGTGCGGAAGGTTGTCCGCCTGTTCGAGATGGATGGCGCGGTCGGGCTGGCCGATCTTGGGCAGCGGATGGCGCTCGACGAGGCGGTCCTCACGCGCGCGTTCACGCATCTCGGGCAGGCGCTGGGGCTGGATTGGGCGCAGGCGAACGCGGCGCGGATCAGCCCGACCGATCCTTGGGAGCGGTTGCTGATCGCCGGTCTCGCGCGTGATTTCCAGCAGTTGCGGCTGGAGTTCCTGGCGCGCCGCGGGGCGCAGGATCCGCAGGGTGCGGTGGAGGCTTGGCTGCTGGCGAACGCCACCCGCGTCGCGCAGTTCAAGGCAGTCATCGACCGCGCGCGTCATGCGGCGGTTCCCAACGCGGCGATGCTGGCGCAGATCGCCGGGCAAGCGCGCGTGTTGTTGGGGCGGTAAACCCTTCTCCCTTCAGGGGAGAGGGAGGGGCCCGCGCGCGCTTGCGCGTGAGAGGGTGAGGGCACGCCAGCCAAGGCACGTGCCCTCACCCTCCCGTCGCAAGAGCTCCTCCTTCCCTCTCCCCTAAGGGAGAGGGAAAGCTTATGCCGCGCGTCGTGCTGCCAGTTCCGCCTTCCACCCACGCGCACGCCACCACATGATCACTCCGGTCACCGCCAGCACGGCCGGCAAGATCCCGCCCAGAAAAATGATCGCCTGCCACAGCGCGCCCATGTCGGTGCCATCGTGGATCCGTCGCATCCACCGCGCTACGCCACCCTGAGGTCGCGCGGGTGCCGCGGTCGCGCCGCCGGTGTCGTCGGCCACCTTCACGCCGATCGGCGAGCCCCTACCCTGAAACGTAACTGTCCAATCGGCGCTGAGGCTGGTCGGCCACGCGACGCTCCGCAACGGTGCATTATCGACGATACCCCGCGCCTTGCCGATCGCCACCGCCAGCGGCTGCGCGGGCGACGCCAAGGGCCGCGCCCGCATTATCGCTCCACGATCGGGCCCGCTTCTCGGCCGCAATGCCTCGCCCGTGATCTTCCCGAAGAACTGCGGAAACGAAATCCACGCGCCGGTCAGCGACAGCACGAACAGCGGTAGCGCGATCCAGAAGCCAAACAGATGGTGCAGGTTGGTCTCGACGTCGCGGTGCCGCCTGAACCGAAGCCCGCGCGTCCATTTGCCGACCGTCGGCCACCACAGCCAGAGCCCGGTGAAGCACGACACCATCATCGCCACGCCGATCCAGCCGACGATCGAGCGGCCGACGCCGGGCAGTTGCAGGCTCCCGTGCAGGACATGGAGGAACCGGACGAGCCCGCCGTTCGACGGCGACACCTCCAGCACGCGCGCGGTCGGCGGATCGAGATACACCATCGTTCGTTGCGGCGGCCCCGGCCGGGAAGGCGCACTGACCGCGCTTGCAGCGACGATCACGGGGCCGCCGTCTTCGGGCATCGTCAGCGTCGCGATCCGCTCGCCATGTTTTAGCACCGCGCGCGCCGCCGCGACATAGCTGTCGGGCCCGACCACGGTCTTTCCGGTAACTGCATAGCGCGCCGGATCGACGATCCGGTCGAGCGCGTCGTGCCACACCAGCGCCGCGCCGCTCAGCGACAGCGGAATGATCAGGATCGCCAGCGCCAGCCCGATCCACTTGTGGACCTGGAACCACGCCCGTCGCATCGCCAGCTTGCTCATTATCTACTCCCCAAGGGCGTGGAGCGTGGCATGGGGACTAGGCGCAAGTCCACAACCGTCGCCCCACATGCAACTGCTCCCCTCCCTGGAAGGGAGGGGTTGGGGGTGGGTCGGCCGGCTTTGGTCGCGACGTCTGGACATGCGGAAACCGACCCACCCCCGGCCCCTCCCTTCCAGGGAGGGGAGCAGAAGGGATCAAGCGTCGGCCCAGCGGCGCAGGAGGTTGTGATACACCCCTGTCAGCCGCACGGTCGCCGGATCGCCCTGGCCTTGTGTGGCCGCGACCGCTTGCACGCCCTGATCCAGATCGAACAGGATCCGCCGCGCACCGTCGTCGCGGACCATCGACTGCAGCCAGAAGAACGACGCGGTGCGGACTCCTCGAGTGACTGGCGTGACGCGGTGCAGGCTCGACGCCGGATACAACACCATATGCCCCGCAGGCAGCTTGACGCTCTGCGGCCCGAACTGATCCTCGATCACCAGTTCGCCGCCGTCATAGGTCTCGGGATCGGCGAGGAAGAGCGTTGCGGACAGGTCGCTGCGGATACGAAAGTCGGTGCCGCGCTTCATCCGGATCGCGTTGTCGATGTGAAGCCCGAAATCCTGTCCGCCAGCGTACCGGTTGAACAGCGGCGGGAACACTTTCAGCGGAAGCGCGGCCGCAACGAACAGCGCGGACCGGCCGAGCGCGTCGAGGATTATCCCGCCAGCCTGCTGCGCGGCCGCCGAATCCTCGGGCAATTGCTCGTTCCGCTTGGCCAGCGCAGATTGCGGCCCCGACGTGGCATTGCCGTCGATCCAGTCCGCCGCGTCGATCAGCGCGCGGACACGGGTGACGCCGGCAGCATCGAGGACGTCGGGGATCGCGATCAACATGGCATCACTCTAGAATGCGGCGGCGATACCGGCAAACTGCCCGCACCGCCGCCGAGCCTCACAGGCTGTAGAACAGCGTCAACCGCACCGAGCGCGCCTCGCCCGGCGTCGCCCAGCCATTGTTGCGGATGCCGGTGTAATATTTCTCGTTGGTGAAGTTCTGCACGTTGAGCTGCGCGGTCAGCCCGTTGCCGACGGTGTAGGACAGGAACGCGCGATGCGTCAGGTAATCCGCCGAATGGAACACCGGCGTCACCACCGTCGTCGGCGCGAGCGGGGTGGCCAAGGCACTCTGGTTCAACGGGAACGCACCCTGATAGGTCAGGCCGTAGCCCAGCTGCAGGCCAAACGGCAGCGTGTAGGTCGCGAACATGCTACCCGAATGCTTGGGCGTATTGGCGAGCGCCTGCCCTGCCTGCGTATCGAGGATCGCGGCCGAGTTGCCACAGGCGTTGGTCGTCGTCGTGGTCGTACGCACCGGACCCGGATTGGCGAGACAGAAGTTCGAGACGCTCTGGATGATCTTCGCCTTGAGATACGTGTAGTTGGCGAAGATCGAGAAGGCATGCGAAATGCTGCCGCTCGCGCCCAGCGCAATTCCGTCGACGCGCGAACGGCCGTCGTTGACGCCGAGCGTCGTGACGATCGGGTCATTCGTGGCGACGCGGTAGTTGGTGCGCTCGTTACGGAACACCGCCGCGGTCAGTTGCAGCTTGCGCGAGAACAGGTCGGCCTTCGCGCCCAGTTCGTAGTTCACCGCCTTTTCCGGCTTTACGTCGCACGGGTCGAGCTGTCCCGCGGGCGCATTGATCAACGTACCGCAACCGAGTCGAACGGTCGCAGACGTTGGCGTGGTGGCGTTGCCGTACGATGCGTACAGGCTGACGGTCTCGATCGGCTTGAAGTTGATGCCGCCCCGGTACGAGAACAGCGTCTCGTCACTCGTCTGGTTCAGGCCGCGCGCATAGGTGCCAAGCGTCGCGTCGGGTACGACCGAGAAGGTATCGGCGCGGAAGCGGCCCTTGGCATGTTCGTAGCGCAGGCCGAAATTGACCTCGATCTGCGGGATCACCTTGATCGTGTCGAACGCGTAGACGGCGGCGTTGCTGGTGGTGCCTTGCGAACGGCCGGCCTGGATAAAGTTGAACGGGCCGGTGTAGTCGGTGTTCGGATTGGCGAGGTTAATTGGCGACTGGGGTACCGTCGCACCGGTCGCGGTACGCAGCGTGTTGCCCGTGACGATCGTGTAATCTTCCTGCGAGATCGACGCGCCGAGGACAAGCGTATGCTCCAGCCCGGCAGTATCGAAGACCGAACGGAGATCGGTCTGGTTATAGAGGATCTGGTTCTCCTGGTTCCGTACGAAGCCGCGCGGGCCACTTGGATAATAGGAACCGGGTGTGGCCTGGCCAGCCGCACATGTGAGCGGCGTGGTCGCGACGTTGGTCAAGGGAAGCGGCTGGAACCCGGTCGACAGGCAGAACACCCCCTGCGGCGCGCTCGTCAGAGAGTCCTGCTGCACGCGCTGCCAGCGGCTGAGGTTGCGGATCGAGACCTTGTCGGAGAAGCTGTGGCTGACCGTCGCGGTCGCCTGATCGACGGTGATGTCCTGCTTGTCGAGGTTCCGGATGCCGTAATAGCCAGAGTTGTCGGCCCCCGGCAGCGGCCCGTTATTCACCGCATTGCGGAAATAGGGCACGCCGTAGACGGGGACGTTCTCGTCCTCCTGATGCAGATATTGCAGCGTCAGGCTCGTCGGGCCCTCGATGCCGACGGTCAGCGACGGGGCAACCGCCCAACGCTTGTTGTTCTCGACGTCGCGGCCGGGAATGTCGTTCTTGTGCGCGACTGCGTTCAGGCGGACCGCGACCAAGTCACTGACACGGACGTTCGAGTCGAGCGTCGTGCGGTAGTAATCGTCGGTGCCGACGCCGCCCGACACGACCGTCAGCGTCTCCGCCTGCGGGCGCTTCGTGATGAGGTTGATCGTACCGCCGACCGAACCGCCGCCGCCGAACACGCTGTTCGCGCCGTTATAGACCTCGACCTGTTGCAGGTTGAACGTCTCGCTGCGGCTATACTGCGCGCTGTCGCGGACGCCGTCGATCGTGATGTCGTTGTTGGCGGAATAGCCGCGCAGGTTGATGCTGTCGCCATAGCCGCCGCCACCTTCGCCCGCGCCGAAGGTGATGCCCGGAATCGTCTGCAAAACGTCGCGCAAGGTCAGAAGGTTCTGCTTGCGGATCGTCTGGTCGCCGATGATCGTGACGGTCTGCGTGGTGTCGAGCAGGCTGCGCGTGGCCTTCGGGCTCTCCAGCGTCGTCGCGGGCACGGTTTTGCCGTTGACGACGATCTCGTCGCGAACGAGCTGTTTATCCTGGTCGTCGACCGCATAAGTCTTCGCGGAATCAGCAGGTTTATCGGCCGCGTAGGCGGGGGCGCTGGCGATGAATCCTACGCAGGACAGCGCGAGAAATGCAGGCGCGGCAGACGAACGCGACGAGAAACCAGACATGCGAAACCCCTTATTGTTGCGGGTTCGCTATTGAGACTCGTTCTCACTGTCAATGCTATTGCGACTGATTCTCATGCGGCATTCGAGAATAGCCATGATCTCAAGGCGCTAGCCAGATTGGGCGGATCGTCGGCTACGATGCGGATCGCGTCGATCTCCGCGACGAGTGCAGACAGGGGCAATGAAAGACGCGTCGCAGCGGCCTCTAGCGCTTGCCAGAAGACCGGTTCGAGGCTGATTGAGGTCTGGTGGCCGGCGATCGTGATCGAGCGTTTGACGGGTCCGTGGAACCCACCCGCAGGCGGCGTAACACCACCGCCCGCGGTCACCAGCGTATCATTCGGTGTCGAACAGCGACGCCAGCTGTTCGATGATCGTCCCGCCGAGCTGTTCGACGTCCATGATCGTCACGGCACGCGCGTAATAGCGGGTGACGTCGTGGCCTATGCCGATCGCGACCAGCTCGACCGGCGACTTGCTCTCGATCCAGCCGATCACCTGGCGCAGATGGCGTTCGAGATACGAGCCCGAGTTCACGCTGAGCGTCGAATCGTCGACCGGCGCGCCGTCGCTGATCACCATCAGGATGCGGCGTTCCTCGGGCCGCGCGACCAGCCGGGCATGCGCCCACATCAGCGCCTCGCCGTCGATATTCTCCTTCAGCAGCCCCTCGCGCATCATGAGGCCCAGCGAGTTGCGCGCGCGGCGCCACGGCTCGTCGGCGCGCTTGTAGACGATGTGGCGGATGTCGTTGAGCCGCCCCGGCTGCGGCGGACGCCCGGCGGCCAGCCATGTCTCGCGACTCTGCCCGCCCTTCCACGCACGCGTCGTGAAGCCGAGGATCTCGGTCTTCACGCCGCACCGCTCCAGCGTGCGCGCGAGGATGTCCGCGCTGATCGCCGCGATCGAGATAGGGCGACCACGCATCGACCCCGAATTGTCGATCAGCAGCGTCACGACCGTATCGCGGAAGTCGGTCTCGCGTTCGGCCTTGTAGCTTAGCGACAGAGTCGGGTTGACGATCACGCGTGCGAGCCGCGCCGCATCGAGGATGCCCTCCTCCTGGTCGAAATCCCACGACCGCGACTGTTGTGCCATCAGCCGCCGCTGGAGCCGGTTGGCGAGCTTCGACACGGTCGATTGCAGGTGCACCAGCTGCTGGTCGAGATAACCGCGTAGGCGCGCGAGTTCATCGGCGTCGCACAGCTCGGTGGCGGCGATCACCTCGTCGAACTGGGTCGTCCACGGCTTGTAGTCGAACGCGCCGCCCATGTCCGCGAAGGGACGGTTCGGGCGGACCGGCTGCATGCCTTCCTCGCCGTCGTCGCCGGGCTCGCCGTCGATGTCGTCCATCGACTCGTCGCTCTGATCCTGGCCGTCGCTTTCCTCGTTCTGCTGCTCGGCCTGTTCGCCGCGCGCCTCGACTTCGCCCTGGCCGTCCTCGCCCTGGTCGTCGCCTTCGTCGCCCTCGTCCTGCTGCTGCTCGTCGGTGCCCTCGTCCTCGGAGCCGCCTTCGTCGCTCTCCTCGGGGACCTGATCGCCCTCGACCAGCTCCAGTTCCTGCAGCATCTTCCGCGCGAGACCCTGGAACGCCTTCTGGTCGTCGAGCGCATAGGCCAACGCGTCTAGGTCGGTCTTGCTCTCGATCCACTCGCGGACCAGCGCGAGGCCGGGCGCGGCGATCGCGGGTGATTCCTGCCCGGTCAGCCGCTCGCGCACCATCAGGCCGAGCGCGGTCGACAGCGGCACTTCGTCACGGTTGCGCGCGCGCGTGATCGGGTCTGCGCGCAGCCGCACGTCGAGCGCACTGTTGAGATTGTCCGAAATTCCCAGATAGCCGCGTCCGCCGAGCGCCTCGACGCGGGCGTTCTCCACGGAATCGAACACCGCCCGAGCCACCGCTTCAACGGGCGCCGCACGGTTGTGCAACGCGATGTCGTGATGCTTCAATCGTAGTGCGAACCCGTCGGCAAAGCCGCGCGCTTCCGCCACCTGCTCGGCCGGTAGAGCACGCGCGGGCATAGGCACCTTGATGTGCTTGCCGCTTTGCGCCGGAGCATCCGCGGTGAAGGCGAGCTCGACCTCCGGCTCCTCCGCGATCGCACGCGCGGTACCGGCAAGGACCGCCTTGAAGCGATCGAGAGGGGTTTCGTTGGCCAAAGGCTCAGGCCTTACCCACCACGCTCTCGGGAAGGTCCTTGCCGAACACGCGCTGGTAATATTCGGCAACCAGTGGCCGTTCCGCCTCGTCGCACTTGTTGAGGAATGACAGGCGGAACGCGAAGCCGACGTCGCCGAAGATCAGCGCGTTCTGTGCCCAGGTGATGACCGTACGCGGGCTCATCACGGTCGAGATGTCGCCGTTGACGAACCCCTTGCGGGTCATGTCCGCCACCCGCACCATGTTCTCGACGACCTTCTTGCCGTCGGGCTTGTCGTATTCGCCCGACTTGGCGAGCACGATCTGCGCCTCGACCTTGGCGGGCAGATAGTTGAGCGTCACGACGATGTTCCAGCGGTCCATCTGGCCCTGGTTGATCTGCTGCGTGCCATGATACAGCCCGCTCGTATCGCCCAAGCCGACCGTGTTGGCGGTCGCGAACAGGCGGAACCACGGGTTCGGGCGGATCACGCGGTTCTGGTCGAGCAGCGTCAGCTTGCCCTCGGTCTCCAGCACACGCTGGATCACGAACATCACGTCCGGGCGGCCTGCGTCGTATTCGTCGAACACGAGCGCGGTCGGGGTCTGCAACGCCCAGGGCAGCAGGCCTTCGCGGAACTCGGTGATCTGCTGGCCGTCCTTCAGCACGATCGCGTCGCGGCCGATCAGGTCGATACGGCTGATATGCGCGTCGAGGTTGATGCGGATGCATGGCCATTTCAGACGCGCCGCAACCTGCTCGATATGCGTGGACTTGCCGGTGCCGTGATAGCCCTGGACCATCACGCGGCGATTATGCGCAAAGCCCGCCAGCACGGCGAGCGTCGTGTCCGCATCGAAGACGTACGCCGGATCGAGATCGGGCACGCGCTCGTCGGCTTCGGAGAAGGCCGGGACTTCCATGTCGGAATCGATCCCGAACATCTCGCGCACCTTCACCATGCGGTCGGGGGCGTCGAGGATCGTGGTCTCGCGGCTGTCGGGCTGGGTATTCGGGATATCGGTCATGTTGGCCTCGTGTTCCCGGTAGCTCTAGGCCAAGCGCGGGCTGTTACTCAACCGCCCGCTGTACGAATGCGCGGATGAGTAACGTGGATGAACTGGACGAACCGCCCGGCCGAAGACGAGTTCCCCCGCAGAGAGCAGCGATTTATCGATCACAGTAATATCGGTCGCCCCTTTCTCCGTCATCCCAGCGAAGGCTGGGATCCAGAGCAACGATCGACATCCTGCTTGGCTCTGGATCCTGGGTCGAGCCCAGGATGACGACGTGGTTACGCGAACGCGGCGGCGCCCTTCAGATGCTGGTAGGCCGCGATCACCTTCTGCAATTCCGATTCATGCGCGCGGTCGCCGCCGTTGCGGTCAGGGTGGTAGCGCCGGACGAGTTCGCTGTAGCGTTTGCGGAGCTGTGTCCGGTCGGTGTCCGTACCCAATCCGAGCACGCGCAGCGAGCGGCGCTCGCCATCGGACAGCACGCGGCCGTCCTTGCGCGCCGCCGCCATGCGCTCGCCAAACCGTGCACCGATGGCATCGATCGGATCGGCGAAGTCCGCCCATTTCGGCGGGGTGTCGCCGCCGCCGTGCGCGAACGCCCGCGTCTCACGTTCCCAGCCCGCCATCGGCCGCTGGGCATAGTGGATTTCATCAGCGGTCATCCCGTCGAAGAAATTATAGCCGGAGTTGAACGCACGGACATGCTCGAGGCAGAACCAGCGGAACTGCGGCGGGCCGCTGTCGCTCGGGCCTTCCAAAGGTGGCGCGCGAAATTCGCCAGGCTCCTTGCAGTCGCGCCACATGCAGACGCGGCCCGTCCCTTCCACGCGGCCGTGAAACCGTGGGCTGGGGCGTTCCTTCCGCTCTTTTCGATCGTCGTCCGCCACCGGCTCCCCGCGCTTCCAAAACGGGCTATATAGGGACCATGACAGACCTCGCCACCGGCTCCGTTCAGGACCAGATCACCGCCCGCCTCACGGCGACCCTCGCCCCGACGCACCTGACCGTCGTCAACGAGAGCGGCCTTCATGCCGGCCATATGGGCGACGACGGCACCGGCGAGACGCATTTCCGGGTCGAGGTGGAAACGCCGAAGTTCGAGGGGCTTAACCGAGTGGCCCGCCAGCGGCTGGTGAACCAAGCGCTGGCCGATCTGTTGAGCACGCAGATCCATGCGCTCGCCATCAAGGCCCGCGCGCCCGGGGAAATCTGATGGCGTATAAGCTCTGGTATTGGCCCTCGCTGCAGGGGCGCGGCGAGTTCGTCCGCCTCGCGCTCGAAGGCGCGGAGATTGCGTATGAGGATTGCGCGCGAGCGGTGGGCGAGGACGGGTTGATGGCCGATCTCAACGACCGCACCGGCCGGACGCCGTTCGCGCCGCCCTATCTGGAGCTGGACGGTCTGGTGATCGCGCAGGTCGCCAACATCCTGATGTATCTCGGCGAGCGCCACGGCCTCGCGCCGTCGGCCATGGCGGACCGGCTCTGGCTCAACCAGCTCCAGCTGACGATCGCCGACCTCGTCGCGGAGGTCCACAACGTCCACCATCCTGTCGCGATGATGGACTATTACGACGACCAGAAACCCGAAGCCGCGCGGGCCGCCAAGCAGTTCCGCGAAGAGCGGATGCCGAAATATCTCGGTCATTTCGAGGATGCGGCGCAGGCCAATCCGGGCGATTGGCTGATCGATCACAAGTGGAGCTATGCCGACACCTCGCTGTTCCAGCTGGTCGAGGGGCTGCGGTACATGTTCCCCAAGCGGATGAAGACGCTCGAGTCCGAGTACCCGAACCTCGTCCGCCTCCACGATCAGGTCGCCGAGCTGCCGGGGATCAAGGCGTATCTGAGAAGCGATCGGCGTCTCGCCTTCAGCACCGACGGCATCTTCCGCGCCTATCCCGAGCTCGACGCCGTATGAGTTTTGGCAGCATCCCCACACCCAGCACCTCCCCGGCGAAGGCCGGGGTCCAGTTGGGAGACAGGGGTAACGATGGACGGCCCTTCGCCATATCGACCTTTCCAACTGGACCCCGTCCTTCGCCGGGGAGGTGCATCGGGTTATGAGAACTCTGCGCCCGGCCGCGCGCATTCTGCTCGTCGACCGCGAGGGCCGCGTGCTGATGTTCCGCTTCACCCCCGCCGATCGCCCCCCGCTCTGGTGCACGCCCGGCGGCGCGGTCGATCCGGGCGAGAGCTACGCCGCCGCCGCTCGCCGCGAGCTGTGGGAAGAAGTCGGCCTCGACATCGACTGCGGCCCCGAAGTCGCGCAACGCACCATCGACTTCCTGACCTTCGAAGGCGTCGAGGTGACCGCGGACGAACGCTATTTCCGGATCGACGTCGACACCTGCGAGGTGAAGGCGGGCAATCTCACCGAACAGGAGAAGCAACTGCTCGTCGGTCACCGCTGGTTTTCCCGAAACGACATCGCGGGCTTTCACGAAACGCTCTATCCCGCAGACCTGGTCGAGCTCCTCGACGCCACGGAACCTGCCAAGGGATAACGCGCATGCTCGACGATTTCGTCCTCCAGACCATCCTGCCGTCGACGCACGATCTCGGCGGGTTCAAGGTCCACCGCACGCTGCCGAACAAGGAACGGACGATGGTCGGTCCGTTCCTGTTCTTCGACCAGATGGGCCCCGCGCATCTCGAAATCGGCCAGGGCATCGACGTGCGCCCGCATCCGCATATCAACCTGTCGACCGTCACATACTTGTTCGACGGCGCGATCGATCACCGCGATTCGCTCGGCACGCAGGCGCGGATCGAGCCGGGCGCGGTGAACCTGATGACCGCGGGCCACGGCATCGTCCATTCCGAACGCTCGCCCGGCGACGAGCGTGCCGAAGGGCCGAACCTGTCGGGTATCCAGACCTGGCTGGCGATGCCCGAGGCGGTCGAGGAGATCGATCCCGCGTTCGAGCACGTCACCAAGGCACAGCTGCCGACGATCGAGGCGCACGGCGCTCGCTCGCGGATCATCATGGGGAGCCTCTGGGGCCAGACCGCGCCGACGACGACCTATTCGGGGACGATCTACGCCGACATCGCGCTCGATCCCGGCGCGAGCGTGCCGATCGATGCGGCGGCGGAGGAGCGCGCGATCTATCTCGCGATGGGCGAGGCCACGCTGGAAGGCGTAAAGCTCGAGCCGCAGGTGCTGTACGTGCTCCGGCCTGGTATCTCGGCGACGCTGCGGTCGGCGCATGGCGGCCGCGCGATGCTGTGCGGCGGCGATGCGTTCACGACCCCGCGCCATGTCTGGTGGAACTTCGTCAGCTCGAACCGCGACCGCATCGAACAGGCGAAACGCGACTGGAACGCGGGCAATTTCCCGAAAGTGCCCGGCGACGAAAAGGAATGGATCGAGATCCCCGCGATCCCCAAGACGGTCAGCTATCCGTGACTCCTCCCCTCCCGCAAGCGGGAGGGGGCAGGGGGTGGGCACGCGCCATCAACGAGTGATCCGCTTGCGACTGACCGCGACCTCAGCCCCTCCCGCGAGCGAGAGGGGAGCACCAGCGCCTGCTCCCTTGGCTTAGTCAGCTTGCGGGCTTTGTCGAGTAAGGGCATGACCAGCAGGCAGCGCGACGGGCAGGCCCTCCCCTGACCCCTCCCGCAAGCGGGAGGGGAATAATGTCGGACTTACAACGCATCACGCTGTCCACTGGCGTAACCCTCGACGTCGCGATCACCGGCGACCCGGCCAACCCGCCCGTCATCCTCCTCCACGGCTTCCCAGAATCCCATCGCACCTGGCGCGCCATCGCTCCGGACCTCGCCCGCGACCATTACGTCATCGCCCCCGATCAACGCGGCTTCGCGCGCTCCTCCAAACCGGAGGGCGTCGACAGCTACACCCCCGACAAGATCGTCGCAGACCTGATCGCGCTCGCCGATCACCTGAAGATTGAACGGTTCACGCTCGTCGGTCACGACTGGGGCGGCGCGGTCGCCTGGATGGCCGCGCTGCGCCACCCCGAGCGCATCGCGAAGCTCGTCATCATCAACGCCCCCCACCCGCTCGTCTTCCAGCGGACCATGTTCGACGACCTCGAACAGCGCGCCGCCAGCCAGTATATCCGCGCCTTCCGCAACCCCGATCTCGAAAAGCACATCGAGTCTATCGGCCTCGAAACCTTCTTCGACACGAGTTTTTCCAAACACGCCGATCTCGCCGCGATGGCCGAGGACAAGGCCGCCTATCTCGACGAATGGGGCCAGCCCGGCGCGATCACCGCAATGCTCAACTGGTACCGCGCCAGCGCGATCGTCGTCCCCGCAATGGACGAGACCCCGCCGCGCCCCGCCTTTCTCGATGCACCGTTTCCCCCGACCGCGATGCCGGTACTGGTGATCTGGGGTATGGAGGACAGCGCGCTGCTCCCAAGCCAGCTCGACCTCGCCGGCTATGTCCCCGATCTCACGATCGAAAAGATCGATGCGGGTCATTTCGTGCCTTGGCAAAAACCCGACGAGGTGATCGCCGCGATGCGCCGCTGGGGGATCTGATCCAAGCGCCGGTCAGCGATGTACGTACCCTTCACCTACGATACCCCCCGGCGAAGGCCGGGGCCCAACTGGGGACGGTCGTAACTCAGGGCAGCGCTACGTTACTGCAACCTCTCCAATTGGACCCCGGCCTTTGCCGGGGGGGGCGTATCCCGCTGCATATCCGCATATAATTCCAAACCTTTGCCACCTGTCTAAATCCTGACGACCACATTCTGCGATCGTTCAGCGGCGCGGGAGCAAAACCCGTGTCATGCCGTTTCGAACGGCGCCAGATACAGGAGAGCAGTCATGCGTAAGATGATCCTCGCGGCCGTTGCCGCCGCCACCCTTGTCCCCACCTTCGCCACCGCGCAAAGCTACGGCGAAGTCCGCCGCGACCAGCGCGAAATCCGCGAGAGCCAGCGCGACCTGCAGCGCGCACGCCGCTACGGCGACCGCGGTGACATCCGCGAAGCCCGTCAGGAACTGCGCGAAGATCGTCGTGAAGCGCGCGAGGACTGGCGCGACTATCGGCGCACCCACGCTAATGTCTATCGCCGCCCCGCCTATGTCGGCCCGCGCGGCTATCGCTATCGCCCCGTGACCGTCGGCTATCGCTTCGCGCCGGCCTATTACGGTCGCAACTACTGGATCAACGACTACCAGACGTATCGCCTGCCCCGTCCGGGCTATGGCTATCAACGCTGGGTCCGCTACGGCCGCGACGTCGTCCTGGTCGACACGCGCAACGGCCGCGTCGCTCAAGTCAACAACGGCTTCTTCTATTGATCTCGATCACCGGCCCGGGAGCGATCCCGGGCCGGTAGCCGTCTGGCGACGGTTGCACCCGCTCCGGCCCAACCGTAAAGCCGGGCGCGTGCCAGATTCTCAAATCATCCCCCAAATCATCATCGCCGTCCCCAAGGGACGCATCCTCGCCGAGGCCCTGCCGCTGCTCGCGCGCGCCGGGGTGCATCCGGAAGCGTCGTTCTCGGACGAGAACTCACGGGCGTTGCGCTTTGCGACCAACGATCCGGCGATCTCGCTGATCCGGGTGCGCGCGTTCGACGTCGCCACCTTCGTCGCGCACGGTGCGGCGCAACTCGGCATCGTCGGCTCGGACGTAATCGCCGAGTTCGGCTATTCGGAACTGTACGCGCCGGTCGATCTCGGCATCGGCCATTGCCGCCTGTCGGTCGCCGAGCCTGCCGAAATGGCGGCGAAGGACGATCCGCGCGGCTGGAGCCATGTCCGCGTCGCGACCAAATACCCGCATGTTACCGCAGCGCATTTTGCTAGCCGCGGCGTGCAGGCGGAGTGCGTGAAGCTCAACGGTGCGATGGAGTTGGCGCCGACCTTGGGATTGGCGCCGCGGATCGTCGATCTCGTGTCGTCGGGCCGCACGCTTTTGGAGAACGGCCTGGTCGAGGTCGAGACGATCATGGAAGTCACCAGCCGCCTGGTCGTCAACCGCGCCGCGATGAAAACGCGTGCTCGGGTCGTGCCGCTGGTCGAGGCGTTCCGTCGCGCTGTCGAAGCGCAGGAGATCGCAGCATGAGCGCGCTCTTCTGCTCCCCTTCCCGCGTGGGGGAAGGGATCGGGGGTTGGGCTCGCGCTATCCTCCGGCGTGATGCCCGCGGCGAGCGCGTGCCCACCCCCAGCCCCTCCCGCTTGCGGGAGGGGGGCAAGTGATCCGTCTATCTACATCCGACGCGGACTTTGCGACGCGCTTCACCGCGCTCGTCGAGGACCGCCGCGAGTCCGACGCTGGCGTCACGCAGGACGTCGCTGCGATCATTGCATCCGTCCGCCGCGATGGCGAAACCGCGGTCCGCGACCTCACGCAGAAGCACGACCGCCACGATCTGGAAGCTACGGGCTGGCAGATCGACGCCGCCGACTGCAAGGCCGCGTTCGACGCGCTTGATCCGGACCTCCGCACGGCGCTCGAACTCGCTGCCACCCGCATCCGCGCCTATCACGAGAAACAGCGCCCGCTCGACAGCGACTCGGTCGACTCGGCTGGTGTGAGGCTTGGCGCGCGCTGGTTGCCCGTCGATGCTGCCGGCATCTATGTTCCCGGTGGTCGCGCTGCCTATCCCTCGTCGCTGCTGATGAACGCGATCCCCGCCAAAGTGGCCGGCGTTGGACGCCTTGCGATGGTCACACCGACCCCGGACGGCCAGATCAACCCGCTAGTCCTCGCCGCCGCGCACCTCGCGGGGGTCGACGAAGTGTGGCGCGTCGGCGGTGCACAGGCGGTCGCAGCGCTGGCATATGGCGCGGGTAGGATCGAACCGGTCGACGTCATCACCGGCCCCGGCAATGCCTGGGTCGCCGAGGCCAAGCGCCAGGTCTACGGCGTCGTCGGCATCGACATGGTCGCGGGTCCGTCCGAGATCGTCGTCGTCGCGGATGCGCTCAACGACCCCGAGTGGACCGCCGCCGACCTGCTCAGCCAGGCCGAGCATGACGTGACCACGCAGTCGATCCTGTTCACCGACGATGCCGCGTTCGCCGACAAGGTGGCAGATGCGGTCGACCGCCAGTTGCGCGACCTCGCTACCGAAGCCGTTGCGCGCGTCGCTTGGGACACCAATGGCGCGATCGTCGTGGTCGATACGCTGGCGGATGCGATTCCTCTGGTCGACCGTCTAGCCGCCGAGCATCTCCAGCTGGCGATCGCCGACCCGCAAGGATTCTTTGACCGCATCCGCCACGCCGGCTCGGTGTTCCTCGGACGCTACACTCCGGAAGCGATCGGCGATTACGTCGCCGGCCCCAACCACGTCCTCCCTACCGGCCGCCGCGCGCGGTTTGCCAGCGGGCTGTCGGTGCTCGACTTCATGAAGCGCACCAGTTTCCTAGCGTTGGACGAAGCCGCCTTGCGCGAGCTTGGACCTGCCACGGTCGCTTTGGCAAACGCCGAAGGCCTGCCTGCCCATGCAAAATCGGTGGCTTTGCGGCTGCGGCTCAACAGTTAGATTGGTTCACGCGGAGACGCGGAGACGCGGAGGTGTCGACCTTGCCGCGTAGCGGCCCTTCGATCATCGGCGGATGAAGAGATAGAAGCGGCTGCGCCGCACGCAACATCTCCGCGCCTCCGCGCCTCCGCGCCTCCGCGTGAACAAACCTTCTTCGCCAACCCGCACGGGAACGCAAAGGGCTGACACAAAGCCGCCCCGCGCCTACAGGCAACCGCTTATGACTCGAACCGCCCCCCGCACCAAGGCGCGTGCCGCCGCTCGCCTCGCCGCCGTCCAGGCCACGTACCAGCACGAGATGGAGGGTACCGCGATGCCTGTCCTGCTCAACGAATTCCACCAGCACCGCCTCGGCGCGACCATCGAAGACGTTGAATATGCCGAGGCCGACGTCGATTTCTTCGACGATCTGGTCACTGGCGCCAACGCCCGCGCCGGCGAGATCGACGTGCTGATCGAGGGCAAGCTCGCCAAAGGCTGGACGCTCGCGCGGCTCGACAAGCCTATGAAGGCGATCATTCGCGTCGGCACGTATGAACTGCTCGCGCGCAAGGACGTGCCGGTGGCCGCAGTGATCAGCGAATATGTCGACGTCGCGCATGCGTTCTACGACAAGCGCGAATCGGGCTTCGTGAACGGGCTGCTCGATGGGATCGCCAAGGACGTGCGAGCCTGACGAACTCCCTCTCCCCTCCGGGGAGAGGGTCGGGGTGAGGGGCTGCCAAGCAGTGCGGCACCTGGAACGGCCCCTCACCCCAGCCCTCTCCCCGGAGGGGAGAGGGAGCAGAGAATGACCGAAGCCGAGTTCATTGCCGCTCTCCGCCAGCTCCCGCTGCATCCGGCGGCGCGCGGCCTCGACGACGATACGGCGCTGCTCGACGCGGGCCCGCTGGTCGTCACCACCGACACGTTGGTCGAGGGCATGCATTTCCTCCCGACCGACCCTGCGCACGACGTCGCATGGAAGCTGGTCGCGACCAACCTTTCCGATCTCGCCGCCAAGGGCGCGAACCCCGAGGGTATCCTCCTCAACTACCCGCTCGGCGACGACGCGTGGGATCGCGCGTTCCTCGAAGGGCTCGCCGACGTCCTGACCAAATTCAACACGCGCATCATCGGCGGCGACACCGTCACGCTTCCCCCGAACGCGCCGCGCATCCTCACCGTCACCGCATTCGGGAGCGACGCCGCCGCCCCGGCCCGCGGCGGCGCGAAAGCCGGCGACGCTCTCTACGTCACCGGTACGATCGGCGACGCAGGCGCAGGACTTGCGATCGCGCTGGGCAAGGATGGTTCGCTCGAACTGCTCGCCGCCTACCGTCGCCCGCAGCCCCGACTCGCTGACGGCCGCATCCTCGCCCCCCATGTCCACGCGATGATGGACGTGTCCGATGGCCTCCTCATCGATGCCGCCCGCATGGCGCGCGCCAGCGGCGTCGCGGTCGCGATCGACCTCGCCCGGATTCCCCTGTCGGCTGCCTACCGCGCCTTCTCGGGCGACCGCCTCGCCGCAGCGACCGCCGGCGACGACTACCAACTCCTGTTCGCTGCACCGCAAGATTTCGTCACCGACGCAACCCCCGTCGGTACGTTCTCAGCCGGCTTCGGGCTCACGCTCCACGACTCGGGAAAGCCCGTCCCGCTCCCCTCAAGTCTAGGCTACGAGCACGCCCCTCGCGGATAACTTGCGCAATGCCCCTGCACTGGTAGGTTCCTTACATCGGGACTCGGCAAAGTCGGGACCGGAGAGGACCTGAAAAGAGGGATAGCGCCGTATGACGATCGTCTATTTGGCCATGATCTGCGGCGTAATTGCCGTCCTATATGGTTTCGTCACCAGTCGACAGGTGCTCGCCGCCTCCCCCGGCAACGAGAAGATGCAGGACATCGCCGCCGCCATCCAAGAGGGCGCGAAGGCGTATCTCGGGCGACAATATACCACGATCGCGATCGTCGGCGTCATCGTCGCGGTGATCCTCATGGTGACGCTCGGCTATATCTCGACGATCGGCTTCGTCATCGGCGCGGTGCTGTCGGGTGTCGCGGGCTATGTCGGCATGAACATCTCGGTCCGCGCCAACGTCCGCACCGCCGAGGCCGCGCGGACGTCGCTGCAAGCCGGGCTGACGATGGCGTTCCGCTCGGGCGCGGTCACCGGCATGCTCGTGGCGGGTCTCGGCCTACTCGCGATCAGCGCGTTCTTCTGGTACCTCACCGGTCCCGCAGGCCACGCCCCCAACGACCGGATCATCGTCGAGGCACTCACAGCCCTCGCATTCGGCGCATCGCTGATTTCGATCTTCGCGCGATTGGGCGGCGGCATCTTCACCAAGGCGGCGGACGTCGGCGCGGATCTGGTCGGCAAGGTCGAGGCCGGCATTCCCGAGGACGATCCCCGCAACCCCGCCGTGATCGCGGACAATGTCGGCGACAATGTCGGCGATTGCGCGGGCATGGCGGCCGATCTGTTCGAGACCTACGTCGTCACGCTCGGCGTCACGATGATCTCGATCGCGCTGCTGATCCAGGCGAGCGGCGCCGAGCTGATGCGGCTGATGACCCTCCCGCTGCTCGTCGGCGGGGTGTGCATCGTCACCTCGATCATCGGCACGTACATGGTCCGGCTCGGCAAGGGCTCGATCATGGGCGCGCTCTATAAGGGCTTCTTCACCTCGACGGTCCTGTCGATCCCGGCGATCTACCTCGCCACGCAGCACGTGCTCGGCGACCTCCACCGCGTGATCGGCGGCGCCGGGTTCCTGGATCCGGCCACCGACGACCTGACGACGCAGGCCGCACCGTCGCTGACGCAGAGCTTCACAGGCATGGACTTGTTCTGGTCGATGATGATCGGCCTCGTCGTGACCGGGCTGATCGTGTGGATTACCGAATATTACACCGGCACCAACCACCGCCCGGTCCAGTCGATCGCCAAGGCGTCGGAGACGGGCCACGGTACCAACGTCATCCAGGGCCTGGCGATCAGCCTCGAATCGACCGCTATGCCGACGCTCGTGATCGTCGTCGCGGTAATCGTCGCGTACCAGCTCGCCGGGATCATCGGCATCGCCTTTGCCGCGACCGCGATGCTCGCGCAGGCCGGCATGGTCGTCGCGCTCGACGCCTATGGCCCCGTCACCGATAATGCAGGCGGGATCGCCGAGATGGCCGGCCTGCCCGACGACGTCCGCCAGCGCACCGATGCGCTCGATGCGGTCGGCAACACCACCAAGGCGGTGACCAAGGGCTATGCGATCGGCTCGGCGGGACTTGCCGCGCTCGTGTTGTTCGGCGCGTATACCACCGACCTCGCGACCTACTTTCCCGACGTCACGGTCGATTTCAGCCTGTCCAACCCGTACGTCATCGTTGGGCTGCTCCTGGGCGCGCTGCTCCCGTATCTGTTCGGCGCATTCGGCATGACCGCAGTCGGTCGCGCAGCCGGTGCCGTCGTCGAGGAAGTCCGCGAGCAGTTCCGCAACAACCCCGGCATCATGCTGGGCACCAGCCGCCCGAACTATGCGCGCACCGTCGACCTCGTCACCAAGGCGGCGATCCGCGAGATGATCGTGCCCTCGCTGCTGCCGGTGCTGTCCCCGCTCGCCGTGTATTTCATCATCACCGCGGTCGCCGGCCAGGCCGCCGGCTTCGCCGCGCTCGGTGCGATGCTGCTCGGCGTGATCGTCTCCGGGCTGTTCGTCGCGATCTCGATGACGAGCGGCGGCGGTGCGTGGGATAATGCCAAGAAATACATCGAGGACGGCAACCACGGCGGCAAGGGGTCCGAGGCGCATAAGGCCGCGATCACCGGTGACACGGTCGGCGATCCCTACAAGGACACGGCGGGGCCCGCGGTGAACCCGATGATCAAGATCACCAACATCGTCGCGCTGCTGTTGCTCGCAGCACTGGCCGGCAGCGGGGTCGGCTGATCTAAAAGAGATCGCCGCGCGGCCAAGTTACGCTGACCGCTCGGCGATCCATTTATCGCCCGGTACCTGAATATTCTCGTTCATTCCCGCGCGATACCAAGGCTATGCGCCGCTTGAGCGATTTCCGCCCAGTCCGATCGACATCGGCATTGCGCCGATACGCTGCGACCTCCTCTTGTACCGGCTACCGAACGCGATACTCTGTCCAAACGGTCGTTGGGGAATGGCCGGGGGGAGACTATTCATGACGTGGCGTATGGGCCTGCTGGCCGGCGCAATGATACCGGCGATCGTGGCGGCGCAGACCGCGCCACCGCCCGCCTCGACGCCGAAAACGAGCGCCACGCTGTCGGACCGGGTGCCGGTCGAAACCTTCGCCAAGCTTCCGACCATCGCGAATCCCAAACTGTCGCCCGACGGCACGCGCATAGCGGCGAAGATGGCGATCGACGGGGCGCAGGTGCTGGTCGTCGCGCCGCTGTTCCCCGGCGGCAAGGTCGTCGCGGCCAAGGTCGGCTCGACCGTCGACATCAATTGGTGGCGCTGGGTCGGTGACGACTGGTTGGCGGTCGGCATCGGTTCGCAGGACATGCTGTATGGCGAGGAAATCTACGTCACGCGCACGCTGGGCGTCAAAGCCGACATGACCAAGATCAACCGGATCGACTGGAAGAATTCGGGCGTCCGCGCGGACGACATCCTTTGGGCGGCACGCGACGGCACACCGCGTGTCCTGCTGTCGCGCCAGACCGGGATCGAAAGCGAAAGCCAATGGTATCCCGCGGTCGCCGAGATCGATTTGTCGACAGGCAAGGCCAAAACCGTCGCCGGCGGCCAGACGAACGTGTTCGACTGGTATGCCGATGGCGCAGGCGTCGTCCGGATGGGCTATCGCTACGACGACGACACCCGCAAGAGCTCGCTTCTGTACCGCAGCGCCAATCGCGATCCGTTCAAGGTCATCGCCTCGACCCGCGGCAAGCAGGATATCGTCATCCCCGTCACGTTCCGCGCCGACGGTACGGCGATCGCGACGGACGATTCAGGCGGTCGGGACGAGGTGTTCGAGGTCTCGCTGCCCAACCTGAAGCTCGGCAAGAAGCTGTACGGTGCCGACGGCTACGACGTCGATGGCGTGGTCGAGAACGCGACCGGCGACGACATCGACGGCATCACCGTCACCGATCGCTTCGGCCATACCGTCTGGCTGAACCCCAATCTGAAGGAAATCCAGGACGCGGTCGACAAGGCGGTCGGCGAGCGACGCGCGCGCATCGTCTCCTGGGATCGCACCCGGTCCAAATTCCTGGTGCAGGTCGGCTCGCCTTCGCAGGCGGGGGCGCTGTATTTCTACGATCCTGCGAACGAATCGATGCAGCGCTATTCCTGGCAGAACAACGACCTGAAGGCGCGGACGTTGTCCCCGGTATCGACGATCCGGTACAAGGCACGCGACGGCGTCGAGATCGAGGCGCTGCTGACCCTGCCGCGCGGGCACAGCCCGAAGACCCTGCCGCTGATCGTATTGCCGCACGGCGGCCCGTTCGCGCGCGATTCGGAGGATTGGGACTGGTGGACGCAGTATCTGGCGGAGACCGGCTATGCCGTCGTCCAGCCCAATTACCGCGGCTCCTCCGGCTATGGCACCAGTTTCGCAAAGCTTGGCGAGGGGCAATGGGGCCTGAAGATGCAGGACGATCTCGATGATGCGATCACGCATCTGGCCAAGCTCGGCATCGCCGATCCGAAGCGCGTCTGCATGGCCGGCGCGTCCTATGGTGGCTATGCGGCGATGCGCGCGGCGCAGCGGAACGGGACCGGCGACGCGGCGCCGTATCGTTGCGCGATCTCCTATGCCGGCGTGTCCGATCTTCAGGCGATGCAGCGCTACGATGGCAAGTTCCTGTACGGAAAGACCCGCGGCGACTGGCTTAAGAAACAGGCGCCGGACTATCGCAGCGTCTCTCCGCGTTTCGGCGCACCGACCTTCTCGATCCCGATCCTGATGCTGCACGGCAAAGAGGACAAGCGCGTGCCCGTGAAGCAATCGCGGATGATGGCCGCCGCGCTGAAGGAGGCGGGCAAGCCGTACGAGTATATCGAACAACCGCTCGGCGATCATCATTTCACGCGCGGCGAGGACCGGCTCGAATTCCTGAAGGCGATGGGCACGTTCCTGGCAAAGTATAATCCGGCGTAGCGTGGGCGTTACTGCACGTCGAAAGCGCCACATCGGAGCATATCGGCCGACTACGGATGCATCTCGCTTGGACGCGGGTGAGATTATCCCCGCATCTTCCGACGATGCGCAATCGTCCCGAGAATCACCTCTTCTACGGCGACAATCTCGCAGTCCTCCGCAAGGAAATCGCCGACGAGAGCGTCGACCTGATCTATCTAGATCCGCCGTTCAATTCGAACGCCAATTACGGCATCCTGTTCAAGGAACCCGACGGCAAGTCGTCGAATGCGCAGATAGAGGCGTTCGAGGATACCTGGCATTGGAACGAGACTGCGGAGGACGCCTTCGACCAAGTGCAACGCAGCGGTAGCACCAAGGCGTTCGACCTGCTCAACGCGATGCGCGGATTCCTCGGCGACAACGACATGATGGCGTATCTGGCGATGATGGCGGTGCGACTGCTGGAGTTGCACCGCGTGTTGAAGTCGACCGGGAGCCTGTATCTCCACTGCGATCCGACCGCGAGCCATTACCTGAAGCTGCTGCTCGACGCGATCTTCGGCAAGCGCCAGATCGCGAACGAGATCATCTGGTGCTACCGGCGCTATACCGCAGCCAGCAACCGGTTCCAGCGGCTCCACGACACGCTGCTCTTCTATGGCAAGACCGACCAGCGGCGCTTCAACGACATCCGCGTCCCGTATAGCGAGACATCGGGCAAGCGCGATTCGCATTACCGCGAGGACGATGACGGACGCTGGTTTCGCTGGCAGAAGCGCAAGGGCGCCGAGCCGTATCGCATCTATCTGGCTGACGGCGTCAGGCTGGGCGACTGGTGGGACATTCCGATCATCAACGCGTCGTCGAAGGAGCGTCTGGGATATCCGACTCAGAAACCCTCGGCACTGCTCGAGCGCATCATCACCGCGTCGTCGAACGAAGGCGACGTCGTGCTCGACCCGTTCTGCGGCTGCGGCACCGCAGTGCACGCGGCGGAAAAGCTCAAGCGGCAATGGATCGGGATCGACGTGACGCATCTCGCCATTTCGCTGATCGAAAAGCGGATGAAGGATGCGTTTCCCGGCGTCACCTTTACCGTCGAGGGTACGCCGAAGGATCTCGCTTCGGCCTATGACCTCGCGCTGCGCGACAAATACCAGTTCCAGTGGTGGGCGGTCTCGATGGTCGATGCGCTGCCGTTCGGCGGCCGGAAGAAAGGCGCGGATGGCGGGATCGACGGGCTGATCTATTTCAACGATCATGATCAGGCGTCGGGCAAGATGGTGACGCACCGCGCGATCGTGTCGGTAAAGGGCGGCCTCAATCCCGACAATGCGATGGTCGAGACGCTCGCCGCGACGATCGCGCGCGAAAAGGCGCCCATCGGTATCCTCATCATGAACGCCAAGCCGACCCGCGAGATGGAGCGCCGTGCCGCCGCCGTCGGGATCTACCGCGCCGGTGTCGACGAGGCATTCCCCAAACTCCAGATCCTGACGCTCGCCGACCTGTTCCAGGGCAAGCGGCCACGCATTCCCAATGTCGACCGCGCCGCATTCCGGCGTGCGGCGCGGGAAGCCATCGCGCTCCAACCGAGTTTGCTATGACGGCGCACGTCCGTTGTCCCCGACCCATGCCCTTGTTCAATGACCACCGACGGCCGATATGAGAGGTAAGCAAGCGGGTTCGGGCATAACGTCCGTGTCCGCCTTCGGCCGTGCTTTCCTTTTTCGCGAACCTGCGGTAAGGGCGCTCGTCCCGAAATTCCCCCAATTCAGAGATTATATTTGGCCAAGGAAGAACTGCTCGAGATGCGCGGCCGCGTGGTGGAACTCCTCCCCAACGCGATGTTCCGGGTTCAGCTCGAAAACGACCACGAGATTCTCGGTCACACCGCCGGCAAGATGCGCAAGAACCGCATCCGCGTGCTGGTCGGCGACGAGGTGCTGTGCGAACTCACGCCGTACGATCTGACCAAGGGTCGCATCACCTACCGCTTCAAATAAGCGCCACGCGCCGTTTGCGCGGTGCGTAGCCCAAACATCGAGGCACCAATGCTGGTCCTGGCCTCCTCCTCGCCCCGCCGCCGCGATCTGCTCGCACGGCTCGGCGTCGTGCCGTCGCGCGTGGAATCTCCCGACATCGACGAGAGCCCGCGCAAGGCGGAACCGCCCCGCGCCTATGCTCTGCGCCTCGCCATCGAGAAGGCCAGTGCCGTTGCGCGCGCGGAGGGCGAGATCGTGCTCGCTGGCGATACGACGATCGCGCTCGGCAGCCGCATCCTTCCGCCCGCCGACACGCTGGAAATCCAGCGCGACCTGCTCGGCAAGCTGTCGGGCCGGCGCCACCATTGCCTGTCCGCGGTCTGCGTGATCGACGCGACCGGCAAGGTCCGCACCCGAATCGCCGACACGATCGTGGCGTTCAAGCCGCTGTCCCCAGCCGAGATCGACGACTATCTCGCGTGCGGCGAGGGGCTCGGCAAGGCCGGCGGCTACGCGATCCAGGGCCGGGCGGAGGCGTTCGTCCGCTTCCTGTCTGGCAGTCATTCGGGTGTGGTCGGTCTGCCGCTGTTCGAGACGCGCGCACTGTTGAAGACCGCTGGCGTCGCGCTTGCCTGAGTGGCTTTACGAAGCCGGTATCGGCGAAGCGCGCGCCGCGCTGGTTCACGATGATCAGATTATCGAAGCCGCGATCGAACTCGACGACGGTAGCGCGTTGAAGGTCGGCCTCGTCGCCCGCGCAAGGCTCGTGGAGTTATTGCCGGGCCGACGCGGTCGCGTCGTTCTCGAGGGCGGAGAGGCTCTGATCAATCATCTCCCCACGGGCATCACGCAAGGCGCGAGCCTGACCGTCGAGATCGTCCGTGAAGCCCTGCCAGAGACCGGTCGTGCCAAACTCGCAAAGGCGGTCCCGACCGACTTGGCCCCCTGCTCCGCACCGACGCTGTACGAACGCCTCGTGGCGACCGGCCTGCCTGTCCGCAGTCCGCGAGCGCACGAACCCGACGCACTGGAAGCGGCGGGTTGGTCCGAACTGCTCGACGAGGCTGTCAGTGGCGAGATCGTCTTTCCGCTCGGCGCGCTGCGACTGTCGCCGACACCAGCGATGACGTTGTTCGACGTCGACGGTGCGCCGCCGCTCGAAACGCTCGCCATCGCCGCCGCGCATGCCGTCGCCAGCGCGATTCGCCGACACGGCATCGGCGGCTCGATCGGCATCGATTTCCCGACCATCGCCGGCAAGGCTCAGCGCAACGCCGTCGCTGCCGCGATCGACGAATCGCTCCTCCAACCGTTCGAGCGCACTGCGATGAACGGCTTCGGCTTCCTCCAGATCGTCCGACCTCGTCCGCGTGTGTCGATCCCGGAGATCCTACGCGCCGATCCAGTTGGTGCAGCAGCCCGCGCGACGCTGCGGACGCTCGAACGCACCCCACCGACCGCATCGCGCCGCCACACCTTGCCCGCCGCCGTCCACTCACGCCTCATGGCGCGTCCCGAGTGGCTGGCGGAAGTCGCGCGCCGCACGGGCGTCGTCCACGAACTGGAGAGCGCCTGATGCCCATGACCGCCCCAACCACCCCGACCGTCAAATGCCCGATCTGCGACCAGCCCGCGGTGCCTGAATACAAGCCGTTCTGCTCGAGCCGCCACCGCGACCGCGACCTGTTGCAGTGGCTCGGCGAAGGCTATCGCATTCCTGGGCGGCCAATCTCGCAAACGGGGCTGGACAGCGCCGAAGACCCCGACTAAACGCGCCCTTCCGATCGCAAGGTCGGACGCTTCTCCGGTCCCAGACCGGACGTGCCCGGATAGCTCAGTTGGTAGAGCATGCGACTGAAAATCGCAGTGTCGGCGGTTCGACCCCGTCTCCGGGCACCATTTTCTTACCACGTGATTTAAGCTGTCGGTTCACTCGCAAGGCAGCGAGCTTGGACCCCAAATTCCGTTCGTGCTGAGCGAAGTCGAATCACCTTCGCTTGGGTCGAACCCTTCGACTTCGCTCAGGGCGAACGGAAGGGGGCCGAACGGAATTGGGGGGTATCCTTGATGGGCCTTTAGCGCCGGATCCGCGTGACGTGCCCCATCTTCCGCCCTGCCCGCGCGGTGCCCTTGCCGTACAGGTGCAGGTGCGCGCCGGGCTCGGCCAGCAACTCTGCCCAGCGGTCCGCGTCGTCGCCGATCAGGTTCTCCATCGTCGCTTCACGACCGGTCAGCGTCGTCGCGCCTAGCGGGAGGCCGCAGATCGCGCGGATGTGGTTTTCGAATTGCGAGCATTCGGCGCCTTCAATCGTCCAGTGACCGGAATTGTGCACGCGCGGGGCCATCTCGTTGAACACCGGGCCATCGGCGCCGACGAAGAACTCGCAGGCCAGCATGCCGACATAGTCGAGTTCGGCGGCGATCCGCTGCGCCAACGCTGCGGCTTCGTCGGCCTGGCCCAGCACTGCGGCGAGTGCGGGGACGGTCGAATGGCGGAGGATCGCGTCGCGGTGGACGTTGAGCGGCGAATCGTAGCGGGCGATGCTGCCGTCGAGACCGCGGGCGATGAGGATCGAGAACTCGTGCTCGAACGGGACGAAGGCTTCGAGCACCGCGGGGCCGCCGATCGCGTCCCAGGCGGCGTGCGCTGCGGCGCGTGTGTCGAGCTTGACCTGCCCCTTGCCGTCATAGCCGAAGCGGGCGGTCTTGAGGATGGCGGGGGTGCCGATCGCCTCCAGGCCCGCTTGCAGGCTTTCGAAGCTGTCGACCGCGGCCCACGGTGCCGGACGACCGCCGACGCTCTCCACGAAGCGTTTCTCGCCGATCCGCTCCTGTGCGACGCGGAGCGCGCGGGGGCTGGGATGGACGGGGACGCGGTCGGCGAGCCATTCGACGGGCTCGACCGCGATGTTCTCGAACTCGTAGGTCACAACGTCGCAGGCGTCGGCGAAGTCGGCCAGCACGATGCGGTTGTAATAGTCGGCGCGCGTCATCGTCGAGGCGGACTGCGCGGCGACGCTCTCCTGGTCGGGCGCGAGGACGTGGGTGTGATAGCCGAGCTGCGCCGCGGCGGTGGCGAGCATGCGGCCGAGCTGGCCTCCACCGAGGATGCCGATGGTCGATCCGGGGGGAAGCGGCGTCATGTCTCGGCGTCCTTCAGGCGGGGTCGGTGGCGACGGCATCGGTCTGTGCGGCGCGCCAGGCCTTCAGGCGCTCGGCCAGCGCATCGTCCGAGGTGGCGAGGATCGCAGCCGCCAGCAGCCCAGCGTTGATCGCGCCGGGCTTGCCGATCGCGAGCGTGCCGACCGGGATGCCGCCGGGCATCTGGACGATCGAGAGCAGGCTATCCATGCCCTTGAGCGCCTTTGATTCGACCGGCACGCCGAGCACCGGGAGATGCGTCATCGAGGCGGCCATGCCGGGGAGGTGCGCCGCGCCGCCTGCGCCTGCGATCACGACTTTCAGGCCGCGGTCCGCCGCGGTGGTCGCGTAGTCGTAGAGGCGTTGGGGAGTGCGGTGGGCGGAGACGACCTTGGTCTCGTAGGCGACACCGAGCGCGTCGAGCGTCTCGGCGGCGTGGCGCATCGTCTCCCAATCGGAGGTGCTGCCCATAATGATGCCGACTAGAGCCATTTCCGTCCCCGGATCAAAGGAGCGCCGTGCCTAGCGATGGGCGGGGGTTAGGGCAATGTTGTTGGTGGGTGGATGGTACCTGCCACGCAAAACTGCACCTCCCCGGCGGAGGCCGGGGTCCAGTTGGGAGAGGTTGCTAACGAGGGACGACGCTCCGTTATTGCCACCTTTCCAACTGGGCCCCGGCCTTCGCCGGGGAGGTGCTACTTCAGAGGGGCTTACCGCTCGCTGAGGTAGTAGCGGTCCGTTGCCTTCAGGTCGGCGTCGAGTTCGTAGACGATCGGTTGGCCGGTCGGGATCTCGAGGCTGGTGATCTCGTCGTCGGGGATGTTGGAGAGGTGCTTGACCAGCGCGCGCAGCGAGTTGCCGTGGGCGGAGATCAAGACGCGCTGGCCGTCCTTCAGCGCGGGGGCGATGCGCTCGTCCCAGTATGGAAGCACGCGGGCGATGGTGTCCTTGAGGCTCTCGGTCTTGGGGATCGTGATGCCGTCATAGCGCCGGTCCTTCGACAGGTCGAATTCGCTACCGTCGTCGAGCGCCGGGGGCGGGACGTCGAAGCTGCGGCGCCAGATGTGGACCTGCGCATCGCCATGCTTGGCCGCGGTCTCGGCCTTGTCGAGCCCGGTGAGGCCGCCGTAATGCCGCTCGTTCAGGCGCCAGTCCTTCTCGACCGGGAGCCAGAGCCGGCCCATCGCCTCGAGCGCGATGTTGAGCGTCTTGATCGCCCGCGTCTGGAGGCTGACGAAGGTCTGGTCGAAGTCGAGACCCTTGGCGGCCATCAGTTCGCCCGCGGCCTTGGCCTCGGCCTCGCCCTTCTCGGTCATGTCGACGTCCCACCAGCCGGTGAAGCGGTTCTCGAGGTTCCAGGTGGACTGGCCGTGGCGGATCAGGACTAGGGTCGGCATTCGGGGCTCCTGTAAAAAGAAGGTTAGGCAGGGTTAGGCCAACGCACGGTCCGATGTCTCGATGACCAGCCCAACAAGATCCACGCTAACCAGTTCAGATTTCATCGATCATGTCGGCGAGCGTCTCAAGCATCGCGTGCGCGAGCCGTTTCGAGCGCTCGGGCGACCAGCCGAACTCGGGATCGGGATTCGCGTCGTGATCCTTGAACGGCATTTCCAGCGTCATCGACACCGCACCGAAGCGCTCGGCGACCTGATTGGTCGACATCGACAGGTTCGCCGAGCCCGGCGCGGACTTGGGATAGCCCTTCTCGGTCTGGAAATCGGGCGTGTGCGCTGCGAGCCGCCGGCCGTATTCGTAGAATTTCTCGCCGTGCGCGTCGGTCCAGGAGGCGATGCCTTCGAAGCCGGCGATGAAGTTCGCGGGGATCGCCTCGTCGCCGTGGATGTCCATCGCGACGTCGACGCCGGTCTGGTCCATCGCGTTGCGGACGCACAGGACTTCGGGGCTCTTCTCTAGCGTCGGCGTGTGCCATTCGCGATTGAGGTTCACCCCCACGGCATTGGTGCGCAGGTGACCGCGACGCGTACCGTCGGGGTTCATGTTGGGGACGACGTTGAAGGTAACTTTCGCCAGTAGCGCGGCGGTGACCGGATCGGCCGAATCGGTCAGCCGCTCCAGCGCGCCTTCCATCCACCATTCGGTCATCGATTCGCCGGGATGCTGGCGCCCGTAGATCCAGACCTGCTTGGGACCGCTGCCGATGGTGAAGCAGTCGATCGCCTGACCGTCGAGCGACTGGCCGAGTTCGCGGTGCGCGACGCCCGGCAGCAACGCGGTGCGTGCGACCAGAGCCTCGTGCATCTCCATCGTGTACGGCGCGAAATAGGCGAACCAGGCGAGATCGGTATCGGCGGTGAAGTCGAATTCGAGCACGCCGTCGGCGTACCGCGTCTCGATCATCCGCCACGCCTGGCGATCGGTGCTGGCACGCGCCTTGTAGCCCGGCCAGCCGAACGGGTAGGCCGACTTGCCAGCGTTCAGGATGCGGTAGGTGAGAGTCCGTCCAGCCGCTCCCGCCACGCGGAAATAGAACCACTGGAAAAAGTCGGACTGGAAATCGGTGACGATCTCCAGGTCGATTCGGTCTCCTTCGATGGCGACAACGCGGATGTTGCCGCCATCGAAGGCTGCGTTGATGGTGACCGGGCTCATTGTTTGGGCGTTCATTTCACCTGAATAGTGCGACCGGACTCACCGGGGAACCCCATGAACAGCGCGCGGGCGAGCTTGCCGGCCTGGATATCGGTCGTCGCATCCTCCTTGCGGGCATCGGCGAACGACTGCGCGCGGCCTTCCCATACGGGCGACTGGTCGGCGGTCCGTTTGATCGTCACCGACAACTCGGAGACGAGGATCGCAGTGCTGCCGCCGCCGCCGATCGGGAAGCCGACGCCACCGCCGAGCCCGACGCCGCCACCGCCGCCGCGACGACCGCCGCCACCGCTGAAGCCGCCGCCACCAATGCCGATGCTGATCGGCGACTGCCGGGGCGGCCCCGCCTGCGTGGTACGGGTGAAGCCGACGGTAGCAACCAGCAGCGGCTTCGCGCCCGGCGCCGGCACGCTATAGCCAGCCTGGAGCAACTGACCCTGCACGGCGGCGGCATAGGTCTTGAACTCGATGCTGGCCGGGCCGCCGCCCGTCAGCGGCTGGACCGCGATGGTGCCGCGGTCGATCGGCTCGCCCAGATGATAGCGCAGCACCTCGGTCGGCGGCAGCGACGGGCCGGTCGCGCACGCGGTGAGGGATGCGCTTGCCAGCGCCAGGACCAGGATCGAACGTACCGCCATCGGGACTTCCTTAGAATGTTGCGCTATAGTAACGCTCCGACCAGCCGAGTGGGTTCCCGGATGGTAAGAGCGTGTCCGTTGCTTGACTTGGACACACCCCGCCATTAGGCGATCCCGTCTTTCCGCACACCTAGATTTGAAAAGAAGCGAATCGATCATGAAGATCCGCAATTCCCTGAAGTCGCTCAAGGATCGTCACCGCGATAACCGCGTGATCCGTCGTCGTGGCCGTACCTACGTCATCAACAAGACCAACCGTCGCTTCAAGGCACGCCAGGGTTAAACTCCTGAAGACCGCCGTCATTTTCGACGTCGGTCGTGTCCTTTACGACTGGGATCCCCGGATCCTGTACGAGCGCCTGATCGACGACGATCGGGCGCTCGACGCGTTCCTGCGCGATGTCGTGACGATCGACTGGCACTTCCAGCACGACGCTGGCCGCGACTTCGCCGACACCTCGGCGGAGCTGTCGGCGTTGCATCCGCACCATGCCGACCTGATCGCTGCCTGGGGGCCGCGGTTCAACGAAAGCATCGGTGCGCGAATCGCCGGGATGCACGAGATCGTCGAGGAACTGGACGCGGCCGGCGTACCGCTGTTCGCGATCACGAACTTCAGCCACGAGTTCTGGCCACCCTTCCGCGCGCGTGAAGCGCATCTGTTCGACCGGTTCCGCGACGTGGTCGTGTCGGGCGAGGAGAAGATGGTGAAGCCCGATGCGGCGATCTATCTGCTGGCGCTGGCGCGATTCGGGCTGGCGGCGGAGGAGACTGTGTTCGTCGACGACAATGCGGCGAACGTCGCGGCGGCGCGGGCGTTGGGGATCGAATCGGTGCTGTTCACGGATGCCGCGAGTTTTCGCGCGCGGTTGGTCGAGCTTGGGCTCCCGATCGCGGCTTAGGCGTCATCCTGACGAAAGTCGGGATTCAGAATAAAGAACGCCAGCACTCGCGGCTCTGGATCCTGACTTTCGTCAGGATGACGGGAGGTAACACGATGCTGACGGACCGCGATTATCCTGATCGTTACGTCCGTCCTCGAATCCCCGTAATTTCGCCTAATGCGCGATTCTCTAAAACATGCCGCAGCGAAGATGAGTCGACGAACCGACCCCAAGCCGGGGTAGTTCGAGGGAACAGACCCACAACCGGTGGAAATGGTTGCAGAATATTTACAAAAAATCAGCTATACGATGTTGCAAGAAACGGGGCAATTTCGGGAAAATCGATGCACGACGAGCAAGGTCTTGTGCGCGAACGACGCGCGCTTCTGAAGAATAGTTTGGTATTGGCGGGGGCTCTGGCGGTGCCAGGTGCGGTATCCGCAACGACTCGCTTCTCGCGGCCACTGACGGCACGCGATCTGAAGCCGATGACGCAGCCGCCGCTGCCGCGCACCACGGTCGCGGTCACGTCGCCGAAGGTGGTTCGGCCCGACCTGCTGCGCCAGGCGATGGCATCGCTCAGCCGCCACGGCAGCCGCATCCAGCATCACGACCGGATCGCGATCGCCGATTTCGCGGCACCGTCGGGCAAGCCGCGCTTCCACTTCATCGACCTCGCCAGCGGGCGCAGCACGTCGTTGCTGGTCGCGCATGGCAGCGGGTCGGATCCGGCGCATACCGGGTATCTGGAGCGCTTCTCGAACCGCTTCGGCTCGAACGCCTCGTCCGAGGGCGCGTTCGTCACGGACGATTATTACGTCGGCAAGCATGGTCGCTCGCAGCGCCTGATCGGGCTCGATCCGACCAACAACAACGCGCTCGACCGTGCGATCGTCGTGCATTCGGCGTGGTACGCCAACAAGGACATGATCGAGAGCCATGGCATGCTCGGTCGCAGCCAGGGCTGCTTCGCGGTCGGCGAACGTGACCTGGACCAGGTGTTCGCACGCCTCGGTGCCGGCCGGATGATCTACGCCGCGAAGGTCTGAGATACCGGCCCGGACCGCGGTCTACCCGGCGGTCTGGGCCATCCGGCTCTGTTCTATCCTGCGGCGCGCGCGCCTTACGCCGCCGATGACGCCCGACCACAGCAACGCCTCCAGTCCGGCGTAGCCGAGCCCGAGATGATCGGGGCGGACCGCCAGCACGTCCGATGTCGCCCCAGCGCCGCGCGGTCTCACAGCGGATCAGGCGGATGTCGTGTGCAGAACAGTCCTGCGTCGCGAGAAAGTCCGCCTGGATCACGCTCAATGCACTGCCGAGCATCGCCAGCGCGGCGCGATCGGGGACGGGCCGCTTGGCCATGTTGTGCAGCACGATCAACTGCGCGACCCGTTCGGCACGATCGTCGAACAACCGGGCATAGCGTTCGGTCAGGACGCGGACCGAGGCGGCCTCCATCGTGTCGACGAAGCGCTTCAATACGCCGCCCGGATGGACGCGGTACAGCACCAGCGCCTCGTCGAGCCGGGCGATCGCCCCGAAATGCTGGATCCGCTGATACAGGTCGAAATCCTCGGCATAGAGCAGCTCGGGCCGGGTCACCGGATCGAGCCGCCGGGCCACCTCCGTCCGCATCATCGTCGACGACCAGACCAGCGGGTTCTCGATACAGGTCAGCCACGCGACCAGCGCGGGCGTCGTGGTCGGCGCGTAGCGCGACGGGGCGACGACGCCTTGGGTGAGAAGTTCGGCGCCGGTGCCCAGCAACACGGTTCCGGGATGCGCGTCGAGATACGCGACCTGACGGGCCAAGCGATCGGGGCGACAGATGTCGTCGTGATCCAGCGCGGCGATATAGCACCCGCGCGCCTCGGCGAACCCGCGATTGCGGGCGAGCACCGGGCCGCCGTTCCTCGCCACCTTGACCAGTCGGACGCGCGGATCGGGCCAGGCACGCACCACGTCGCGCGTATCGTCGGTCGAGCAGTCGTCGACGACGATCACCTCGAAATCGGCGAAGGTCTGCGCCTGGAGGCTGGCGAGCGTCTCTCCGATCAAACCGGCGCCGTTATACGCGGGCCATCACGACGCTGACGGCGGGATCGGCTGTTCCATCGCTCGACGTCACGCTGCCGCCATGGCTTTCGATGCCATCACCTGATCCACGATCATCAGCCCCACATCGTTTTGCCACAGCCACAAACCGTTGGCCTGCCCGGTAAAACTACATTCGCCGCCCAGCGGGGCCCACGGTACGAAACCCGCGGCGAGGCCTAGACCGTAAAGGCCCGGGATCGGCGTGCCGTCGGCGTCGACGATCCGGCAATGACGGTCGACCATCGGCTCGCCATCATGCGCGGCGAGCGGGATCTGCACGCCGTCGCGGTCGGCGATGGGCATTGCGATCGGTCGATAGCCGAGCGCCGCGATCACCAGGTCGGCGTCCCGGCGGTGACCCCGGCCTCGAACGCGCGAACCTCGGGACCGTTGTTGCTGAACACGCCCGACGCCTCGACCCGGCGCAACGCATCGAGGTGTTCGCTCAGACGGGGCGGGTTCGGCGCGATCAGGGGGAGGCGTATCATCGGCGATCCGGTCTGTTGTGCCGCAGACCCTGGCGTACAGCCTCCTAAGAAGCAGTTACACCGTGTCGATGAAGAGTTTTTTTACAGTTTAACGAGCGATTGCAACGCGGTAACGGGGAGGAGTCATCGACGAAATTGCGGCTCTCGCGGGGATCACGGCTTCGAGTTCGGAAAGGAACGGACACAAAAAAGCTCGCCGTTCCGGTCGGAACGGCGAGCTGATTCGTCATCGGCTGGAAAGCGTCAGGCTGTCCGCGTGCCGGTCAGCGGGAAGCTGCCGAACGCACCCGCCGCGACGCTGCCCTTGAGGACGTCATCCTCGACGGTCGCCTTGCAGTCGAGCGTCATCGGCATCGGCACGGTCATGCTCTGCTTCCAGGTGATCGTGTCGCCATCGACGTCACCGGTGACGTCCATGCCGCCCATCGCACCCGACACCGCACCGGTAAACGTGCTGCCGGCGCTGTTCACGGTCAGCGTCATCTTCTGGTCGCCCAGCGGCGATTTGACTACGCAATCCCAGCTGCCATCGACGTTTGCCATTGCTTTCTCTCCTGAATTACCGCCCCGAACGCCGGGGCTCTGAAAGTTATTTGGCGTCGGCAACCGACGCCGCGGGAATGACCTCGACTGGCAGGCCGATGCTGTCAAGCTGTGGCCGCACCGTCTTCGCATCGCCGACCACGACCCAGATCGTCTTCTTCGGATCGATCGCCTGCTGGATCGCCGTGTTGAGCTGCGGCAGGGTAAGCCCTTGGTAACGCTGCGTGATCGTCGCGTAGTAATTGTCAGGCCGCTTCAGAAGGTCGTTCTGCTGCATCGCGCTCAACACGGCATCGGACGTTTCGAAATTGCCCGACAGCGACCGGATCGCGCCGTTGATCGCACGATCGAACTCGACCTGCGTCATCGGCTCCTTGCCGAGGAACGCACCGATATCGCTGCGCAGGGCCGCGATCGACGGACCGGTCTGATCCGCCTGCACCGGCGCCGACAGGATGTAGGGCGCGGCGTTCTCGACCTGCTGGAATCGCCCCGACACGCCGTAGGACCAATGCTTGGTCTCGCGCAGGTCCATGTTGACGCGGCCGAGGAAGCTGCCGCCGAGCGCATCGTTCGCGGTCGCGATCGGCAACAGGTCCTGCGTGCCCTTCAGGCCGGTCGGGATGCCGGCAAAGATCGCCGATTGCGGGCTGTCCGGCCGATCGACCAGCACGATCTTCGGCCCCGATGGCGTGACCGTCGCCGGGAACACCTTCGCGCCAGCCGCGCCGGTCGGCGTCCACGTGCCGAACCGACCGTCGAGCGCCGCCTTCACCTCCGGGAGCGGACGATCGCTGACGACGAAGATCTTCGCCTTGTCGGGCCGCAACCATGCGTGCTGGAACGCGACCAGGTCCGACCGGGTCAGCGAAGCGACCGCCTTCGGATCGCCGCTGCCGATCGCCTTGGCATAGGGCGAAGTCGGCCCCTGGAGCAGCGGCGGCATTACGCGCGCGTAGATCCCACCCGGGCTGGTCAGCTCTTGCGAAATCTGCGCGAGCTGCTGATTCTTCACGCGGGCGACCTCGGCATCGGCGAAGGCCGGGTTCTGCGCGATGTCCGCGAACAGGTCGATCGCCGGCGCGAGGTTGGCGCTCGGCACCTGCAACGACAGGAAGGTCCGGTCGCTCGACGCCCCCGAGCCGATATCCGCGCCGAGCCGCTCCTTGGCCTCGGCCAGCGCAACCGAATCGCGGGTCGGCGTGCCCTCGTCCATCATAGCCAGCGTCAGCTGCTGCGTCCCGAGCTTGTCCGCGACGTCGGCCGCGGTACCGGCGTCGAAGCTCAATACCGCCTGCGTCACCGGCACCGCGGTACGCTGTGCGTAGACCACTTCGATACCGTTCGCGAGGCGCGTGCGCTCGACGGTCGGGAAGCTCAGGCCGGCGACGGTGCCGACGCCGGGCAACGGTCCTCGCGTGCCCTTTGGCGGCGCCTCGGGTGCGGGCACGACGTCGACCTTGGGCGGCACGACCGCGTTGGCATAGGCATCGCGCGGCCCGGGCACGACGGTCAGCGAATAGGCGGGACGCGAGAGCCACTTCGCCGCGGCGGCCTTCACGCTCGCGGGTGTCTCGGCCGCCAGTTGCAGCAGCTGTTTCTTGTAGTAGCCGGGATCGTTCGAATAGAGCGCACCCTCGGCCAGCGTCACCGCCTCGCCGCCGAAGCCACCGACCGATTCGAGCCCTTCCATCGTGCGAGCCGCGGTCGTCGTCGCGACGCGGCCGACCTCGTCGGCGGTCGGGCCGTTCTTCAGGAAGTCCGCGAGGATCTCGTCGATCCGCTTGGTCACCAGCGCCGGATCGACACCCTGCCGGACGATCGCCTGGATCTCGAACATGCCGAGCTGGCTGAAGCTGTTGTTCGAGGCGGAAATGCGCGTGACCAGCTTCTCCTTCTTGACCAGCGCGGTGTCGAACCGGCTGCTCGCCAGACCGCCGAGCACGCCCGCCGCGACGCTGAGCGCGGTGCCGTCCTTGTCGTTGAGGCCGGGGACCACCCAGTTGCGGCTGATCATCACCGCGGCGACGCGGTCCTTGATCGTCTCGCTCACCGGTGCCGGCAGCGTCGGGATCGGTGCGGGTGGGACGATGCTCTCCGCGCCCCTGGGGATGCCGCCGAAATACTTCTCGGCGAGCCGCTTTGCCGTGGCCGTGTCGACGTCGCCGGCAAGCACCAGCACCGCGTTGTTCGGGCCGTAATGATCCTTGAACCAGTCCTTCACCGTCTGGAGCGACGCCGCATCGAGATCCTCCATCGAGCCGATCGTGGTGTGGCCGTAGGGATGCGTCGCGGGGAACAGCCCCTCGGTGATCTTGTACTCTTTCAGGCCATAGGGCTGGTTGTCGCCCTGGCGCTTTTCGTTCTGGACGACGCCGCGTTGCTCGTCGAGCACACCCTGCGTGATCGCGCCGGTGAGATAGCCCATGCGGTCGGATTCGAGGAACAGCGCGCGGTCGAGTGCCGCAGTTGGCACCGTCTCGAAATAATTGGTGCGATCATAATAGGTGGTGCCGTTGAAGTCGGTCGCGCCGACCTGTTTCAAGGGTTCGAAGAAATCGCCGGGGGCGTTCTCGGAGCCGTTGAACATCAGATGCTCGAACAGATGCGCGAAGCCGGTCTTGCCCTTGGGCTCGAACTTCGAGCCGACGTTGTACCAGACCGAAACCGCCACCACGGGCGCCTTGCGATCGGTGTGCACGACGACGCGCAAGCCGTTCTTCAGCGTGAACTGCTGGTAGGGAATGTCGACCGACTTGACCAGATCCGCGACCGGCGCGGGCTTCGCCGCGGTCGCCGCCGGGCGCTGACCCTGACCGGCTGCGGGCGAGACGAGAGCGATTGCAGCGACGCCGGCAAGCGCGGTCAATTTCAAAGTCATAGGCGAACATTACCCTCGGTGTCGGACGATATCGTCGCACCATAAGCGCGCTTCGTCGCCGGGCAACAGGATAGATATATCGATTTCGAGTGGACTGGGGCGCTGGCCGGCGCTCGCGGGGGACGCCGGCCGCGTCCTAGAACAACTTCCTGATGCTGAGGCGAACGGTGCGACCGAGCGGGTCGAGATAGTCTGGCTGGTAGGTGTTAGGCACCACGCCGGTCGCGTCGGTGACGCGCTGGCGGGTGTTGAAGACGTTGTTCACCGACAGGCTGATGCGCGTGCCACGCAGCCACGGATGCGCCTTTACCCATTCAAGCCGCTGGCCGAGATCGGCGAACAGCCGCAAGTTGGCGGTGGCGAGGCCGCCGAAGTTGAGCGTCTCGGGTGCCGCGATCGTGCCGCCGTCGACGCGCGTGCCGGTCGCGTAGTTGGCGGAGATTCGCGCGCCGAGGCCGTTGTTCGTGTAGCCCGCCTGCGCCTCCAGTTCGTGCCGTGCCTGCCCGCCGTTGTTGCCGATCGCGTCACCGTCGAGCAGGTTCAGGCTCGGGCCGCCGTCTGCGACGAGGACGCGGTCGGTGAAGTGCCAGGTGTGGTAGACCGCGAACTGGACGCGACCACCGGCCTGCCCGCCGCGCCCGCCGCCACCGAAGCCACGACCGCCGCCGCCGCCACCGCCTGGACTGCCGCCGCCGGGACCGCCACCGGCCCGCGCACCGTCGCCACGCGGCCTATCAGCGCCCGCACCACCGGGACGGCGCGCGCCACCGGGCGGTTGCAAGCCCTCGAACGGGTTGGGGCCGGTGCCGGCACGGTATGCCTCCAGCTCGCGCTGGACCTTCGATTTGAGCGGTGCGGAGAAGTTGATCCCCCAGCGCAGTTCGGAGCGGTCGCTGCGGGCGAAATTGATCGGGCGGCGATCGACCTGCAATAGCGCGCCGCCTGCGTCGCGCTGGAACCGATCGGGGAACGCCGCCTCGATCGCCGCGGTCGCTGCGGGGAAGGCCGCGATCGGGTTGTCGACCCGGCTCTCGACATAGTTGGCGGTGATCGACAGGGTCTTCGCGGACCAGGGCTTCAGGGTAAGCCCGACTTTCTTGACGTGTTTGTTGTCCGCGATCAGCCCGGGATTGCCGCCGCTGATCGTCGTAACGGTCGCGGTTTCGCCGCGCACATAGTCGAACACGCGGACGTTGGGCGTGGTGATCGACGGGTTACCAAGCTGCTGCGCGGTCGGCGCCTCGTCCGTGTCGGTCACCGAGGCGATCACGCGAACGCCCTCGATCGGCGACCAGTTCGCGCCGTAGCCGAGCGTCTGCAGCGTCCCGAAGTCCGACAGATGATCCTCGGCGAGGTTGAAGTTCGCGGACAGCGTGCCGAGGAACGGCAGCACGTCCTTGGACCGGCTCGTCAGCGGCACGTCGACATTGACCTGTCCGTTGACCGTATCGCGCGAGACCCGGCCCTGCGTATCGACGCCGACCAGGTTGATGGTGCGATACGAGCGGCTTTTGAAGTCGGCGGTCTCGGCGCCGAGCTTGATCGTCGTCGACACCGCGCCGGCGGGCATCGAGAACAGGGTGCCGTTCGCGACCGCGTCGACTCCGCCGGTGCTCTGCGACGCGTAGGCACGGTTGCCCGGCAGCGCGCCGAAGTCACTCGCGCGGAGGCGGCCGAGCGGGTTCGCGGTCAGATCGCCGGCACCGATGCGGGCATTGAAGTCGCTCGCGTCGAGGCCGGTCTCGGTGAAGGTCTGCGTGTCGCTGCGGTCGTAATTGCCCGTCACGTTCCAGCGCCACGTGCCGACATCGCCGTTGAGCGTGGTGCCGAGATGCGTGGCGATCGACGAGGTACGCTGGGTCAGCGGCAGGACGCCATCGTCCTCGAGCGCGCGGTTGATGGGGGTGCTGTTCGGCTGATTCAGTGTGACGAAGGGCAGTCCGTTGAGGCTGCGGCTGTCGGTCGATTCGAGGCGGCCGTTGATCGTCGCGCCGATATTGCCGAAGATGTCGCGCGCATACACGCTGTTCGCGGTGAAGGTGCTGGTCGCGGACTGGAGCGTGCGGAACGGCCGCTGGTCGACGACACTGCCATCCGCGCCGAGCGCGCTGTTCGCGGTTCGATCCGGCTGGAGGATATCGCGCTGCGATTCGGTCAGCGGCTCGCTCGACGTGTATTCGGCATGCAGGTTCAGGCGGCGATCTCGCGCGATGTTGAGCAGGTCGAGCGAGCCCTTCGGGGTATTGCCGCCACCATCAGTCGCCTGGGCGTCGACGGCCTCTGCGGTCACCGCACGAAAGCGGCGGCGCAGGACGAAGTTCACGACCTTCTGGTCGGCGCGATAGCCGTATTTGAGCGCGACCTCCTCGGGCAGGATCTCGACGCGCTGAATCGCCTCGGTCGGGATGTCGCGGATTTCGCTGAAGCTGGAGATGCGGCGGCCGTTGAGCAGGACGACGGGCGCACCGCCGCTGCCGCGACCGCTGGTGGTCTGCGGACTGAGTTCGTTAAGCAGGTCGGATACCGTGGAGACGCCGTAGGATCGGATCTCGGCCTGGCCCAGCGTCTGGTCGGGCGGGATGTCGCCGACCACTGCGCCGGGGAGTTTCCGCGAACCCGTGACGACGATCTCCTCGGATTCACCGGATTCGGCGCCCTCGTCCTGCTCCGATGCCTGCGCGTCGGCGGCGGCAGCGTCGGCGGCGGCAGCGTCGGCGGAGGTAGTGGCGGCGGAGGTAGCGGCGGGCGACGACGGTGCCTGTTGCGCGGCCACCATTGCGGGCATGCTCACTGCCAGAACCAGACCCAAACTACGCATACCCATTCCACCCCGATGATCGAGCGTGTCGATTAGGCGGCAATTGTCGCAGGATTGTGCCCGTTCCGCGGCGCTTTCGTCGCACCCGCCGCTTATCGCGACATATGCGCTTCCATGTCCTCCAGCGGCACGCCCTTCGTCTCTGGGAAATAGAAGAACACGGTCACGAACTGGACCGCCATCATTGCCGCGAAGAACAGGAACGGCGCGCCTGCGGACCATGCCGCGGCTACGGGGAAGACCTGCGCGATCGCCGCGTTCCAGCCCCAGTGGCTCGACGAGCCGATGCTCGACCCGCGCGCGCGGACGTTCTGCGGGAATACCTCCGAGATATAGACCCAGATCACCGCGCCCGAACCGGGGGCGAAGAACATGATGAAGACGATCAGCGACGGCAGCAGCAGCCAGTTGGGCAATACGCCCAGCAGCGCGAGTCCGCCGACGGTAAGCGCCGCGGTCATGCCGGCCGAGCCCCACAGCAGCAGCGTGCGGCGGCCGATCCGGTCGATGAGCAGCATGCCGAGCAGCGTAAAGACCATGTTGGCGACACCGATCATCACCGCCTGGAGATCGGGCGAGAGGCTGCCGCCCGACGCCTTGAAGATGTCGTTGAGGTAATAGAGGAACGCGTTGATGCCGCTGAACTGGTTGAACATCGCGACCAGGAAGGCGAGCGTGATCGGCTTGCGGTGGCGCGACCAGGAGAGCGACGCCTCGCCCTTGGGCGCATTCAGCTCGGCCCGCGCGACGTCGGGGCTCATGCCGACGAGCGCGAGCACCTGCTTCGCCTCGACGTCACGGCCCTTGGCGAGCAGCCAGCGCGGCGAATTAGGGATACGGAACAGCAGCGCGAAGAACACCAGCGACGGCGCCGCGACGATCCCGAGCTTCCACCGCCACTCGACATCGCCGAGATCGAGCGAACCGATGACCGCGTTCGAGACATAGGCGAGCAGGATGCCGAGGATCACCGCGAACTGGAACCCGCCGACCATCTTGCCGCGCTGAGCCGGTGGCGCGAGCTCGGCGATATAGGCAGGCGCGAGCACCGACGAGCCGCCGATCGCGATGCCGTTGATGAAGCGGAAGCCGAGGAAGCTGTGCCAGTTCCACGCCAGCGCGCAGCCGAGCGCTGTGACGACGTACAGGAAGGCGAGCATCCGCAGTACGTTGCGACTGCCGTAGCGATCGCCGGGCATACCGACGAACAGCGCGCCGATCAGCGTACCCCAGAGGGCCGACGAGACGGTGAAGCCGAGCCACGCCTCGCTGAGCGCGAACTTGGCCTTCAAGGCGCCGGTGACGCCCGCGATGACCGCGGTGTCGAAACCGAACAACAGGCCCGAGAGCGCGGCGGTGGCGACGCTCGCAATCAGGATCGTGCTGGAGCGCGTCGTTTCGGCGTGGGCGCTCATGGGGCGCGGTATCGCGAAGGAATGATCGTCATCGCCGCGTTGTGAACGTTTTGCGAGGCTTCGCAAGACCAACGCGTGTCGTTTCGACAAACGAAAACACCCGTTTCCGGTTCTTCAAAACGCATTAACGAATGCGGGAATACCGCTGACGGTGACAGTCGTAAAAGGGGCGAAGCGTTGCGGACCGGATTCAGGAAGCTGGCCTTTGCCGTCGTGGCGATGGTGATGCCGGGCTCCGCTTGGGCAGCCTGCACCGTCAGCGATACTCCGAACACGTCGCTTGGCACCTATTCCTCGCCCGCTTTGCAGAAAAGCGCAGCAGCCTATGCCAGGGTTTCCGCCGGATTCGATTGCCAGGATGCGCTGTTGTCCCTTCTCAGCAACAACACCCTCAGCGTGACCGCGACCAGCACCACCAACTTCAAACTGAAACTGACCGGCGGCACCGACACCGCCGACTACGTGCTTGCCGCAGACGCCGGCGGCACTACCCCGATCGCAGCGGGCATCAGGTTCTTCTATCTGAGGGGCAGCCTGATCAACCTCGCCGGGTTGCTTGGAAACAGCACGCGCAACGTGCAGATTTACGTAAAGCCATCGGCGACCGCTACCCTCGCCACAGGGACCTATACGGGATCGTTCAAACTCGCCTGGGACTGGAACCTGTGCACGTCGCTTTCCGCCGTCGTGTGCACCGGATACACGCAGAGCGCGACGCCAGTGACCGCCACCGTCTCCGTATCGATGGTGGTGACGTCGAGACCCGTCGCGGTCGTCATCACCACACGCACGACCTACGACCCGATATCGTCCACGAACAATCCGCGCTCGATCCCGGGCAGCAAACAGCGGACCACGATCACGCTGACCAATACCGACATCATCCCGGTCGATGCCAACTCGCTCAACGTCGTACTGCCCACCCCCGGGCGAGGGGCCGTTGCCTTGGACGGCGACGGGACCGCGTCACCCGCGTTCGTGACCACCGCGGAAGGATCGCCCGCATCGTCGCTGGCAGTGACCTATGCCGCGCCTGCGAGCACCACCGACGACGTCGATTTCTCGTCGAACGGCGGCACCAGCTGGACCTATGATCCGACCACCACGCCGAGATCCGTCACCAACGTCCGGATCCGCCCCCGCGGGACGATGGCGGCGGGGTCGAGCTTCAGCGTGTCGTTGCCCTACACCCTATTCTGATCGGGGTTCTGATCGGCGTTCGGATCGGCAACGGGCGAGCCTGGCAGCGAACCGACCAGTTCCATCTTGGTCGCGGTGGAGCCGACCTCGATCCCGGCCTCGCGGAACTGGCGGAGCAGGGTGAACAGCAGTTCGCTGCGGATCGGGTACGCGTCGCGGGGGGACGCGACGTAGGCGAAGCAGTTGAACTTGGCTCGGCCGGCGTCGATCGAGTCGATGAACACCTTGGGCTCGGGATCGTCGAGCACCTCGTGCTTCTCGGCGAACGCCGCGAACAGCATCGTCCGCACCGCGTCCAGATCCTCCTCGAGCGGTACCGAGAATTGCAGCTGGATACGGCCGATCGGCGCGGCCAGCGTCATGTTCTGGATCGTCTTGGTGATCAGTTCGGAATTCGGCACGATCAGCGTCGAACGATCCGCGACCTGGATCTCGGTCGAGCGGACGTTGATCCGTTTCACGTCGCCCTCCATGTTGCCGATCCGGACGAGATCGCCGATCTTCACCGGGCGCTCGGCGAGCAGGATCAGGCCCGAGACGAAGTTCTGCGTGATCGCCTGAAGACCGAAGCCGATGCCGACCGACAGCGCGCCGAGCACCACGGCCAGCTTCTCCATGCCGATGCCGAGAGCGCCGAGCGACCACAGCACCGCGGCGATGATCCCGGCATAGCGCGCGACCATCGTCACCGAATTCTGCGCGCCGGCATCCATCGCGGTGGTCGGGAGGTAGCTGTTCACCAGCCAATGCTGCAGACCGCGCATGATCGCGAGCGCGACGAACAGCACCGCGATCGAGCGCAGTACCGCGCCCGGCGAGATCGTGATCTGGCCGATCGTGATGCCGTTCGCGACCGTTCCGAACAGCTCGAACGCCGAGCCGACGCCTGCCCCGAACGGCGCCATCACCGCGCCGACCGCGAGCATGATCAGCAACAGCCGCAATACCGCCGACAGCAGCACGCCGATCTGGTCGACGGTCTTGTTGTCGACGCCGAAGCCGCTGTTTGCCGAGCGTCCGAGGCGGTTGCCGCTCGACAGCAACGTCCGGCACGCATCGTCGGTGAAGGTCATCATCAGGTACAAGGTCGCACCGACGATTGCGCCCCACAGCAGCCACGTCGCGACCTTCAGCGCGAAGTTCACATAGCCGACCAGCCCGGCGACCAGCGTGACGAGCAGCACCAGCCAGACGATCGTCGCGACGATCGCCAGCAAGGTATTGCGCGCGGGCTTCGTCGGATCGGGCAGCGCGGCGGCGCGCAGGCGTCCGAGGGTCACCAGGACCGCGCCGATCAGGACGATGTGCAGCAGCGCGACGACTGCGTTGGCGGCGCTCGATGCCGGCGCGCTGATGCCGATCAGCGCGTTGGTCGCGATCAGCAACTGGCCGAAGAAGATCAACCCGGCCGCCATCCACGTGTAAGGCCGCAGCGCGTGCGACGCGGGGTCGCCGATCGGCAACAGGCGCCACGTCGACTGGCCGCGCAACAGCAGCGCGCCGCCGAGCGACGAGACGAACGCGCAGAACCACGAGATCCCGACGAAGATCGCGCCGAACCGGCTCCAGGCTGGCGAGACCAACCCGGCCCAGCGCAGCGACGCGACGATCGCCCAGGCGGCGAGGCCCGGCAGCGCGGTGCCGATCACGACGAGCCATAGCGCATAGGCCGAGCGCCGCAGCCGCCCGCCGGGCGCGTGGTCGGTCGCGTAGCGCCGGCCGACGCCGTGCAGCCAGCGCCGCAACGGCACGATCAACACCAGCGCGGTGAGTATCCCGACGAGCAGACCGGTGCCGGCGCGCATGTCGAACCGTGCGCCGAACTGTCGGATCTCGACATTGGCGAACCGCATCAGCCGCGCGGTGTCCCGCGGCAGGTGATCGACGATCGCCGCCCATAGCGCGGGCGACAGCGGCGAACCGGTGTTTTCGGACAATTGCTGGCCGAGCTCCTCCGCCTCCGCCGCGCCGATGTCGTCGATCTGCTGCTTGGCCTCGATCCCGATCAGGCGCGCGCGCTTGATGGCGGAATCGATCGCCGACTGGCTCTGCGCGAGGAGCTTGCGTTGCTGGCGAATTTCGGGCGCCTCGACGACGCCGGGGGTGGCGGCGCCGAGTTCCGCGACACGCGCCTGGACCAGCGCCATCTCGGGCGTGAGCGTGCGGACCGCATCGGCGGCGGTGGTCTGCACGACCTGCGCGCGATCCCGCAACGCCTGCCGCGCCTTGTCGTCGCGCGCGGCGGGGGTGGCGTCGTCGATCGCCTGGAGCTCGGTCGACGCCTGGGTGAGGCTGGCGGCGACGGCTGCGACCTTGGGCTCGTCCTGCGCGATCGCTGGGAGCGCGGAGGCTAGGAGAAGGAACGCGGCGAGGTAGCGGAAGAGAGTCATCCGGGGTGCTGTACAGCGATGGGGGCGGAAACGGGAGGGGGTGGGGAAACGTGCGCCTGCTGGCACCACCCCGGCGAAGGCCGGGGCCCAATTGGGGCCGGTGGTTATTAAGGTCGCGCTTCCGTCATGACGGCCGTTCCAATTGGGCCCCGGCCTTCGCCGGGGTGGTGTGATCGGAACGCTATCCCGCACACACGATCGTCGCCCCCTTGTTCTCCCGCGAAGGCGGAAGCCCAGTCTGGATCCCCGCCTTCGCGGGGAGACAAGGGGAGCATAAACTCAGTCGAGTTCGAGGATCACCTGATCCACCGCCAGGCTATCGCCTGTCTTCGCGGCGACCGACTTCACCGTGCCCGTCTTCTCGGCGCGGAGGATGTTCTCCATCTTCATCGCCTCGACCACCGCGAGCGGCTGCCCTACCTCGACCTTGTCCCCCGCCGCGACGTCGAGCCGCACCAGCAGACCCGGCATCGGGCAGATCAGGAACTTCGACAGATCGGGCGCGACCTTTTCGATCATGTGCGCGGTGTAGGGCGCGACGCGGGCGGGCAATACGCGCGCGACGTGGCTTGCGCCGCGGGTCGTGAGCTTGAACCCGGCACGCGCCTTGGCGATGCGGATCGTGAGATGGTCTTCGCCATCTGCGCCGTGGCCGTCCGCGACCACCATGCGATCGCCCGGCGTGTATTCGAGCGAGAGGTCGAGGTCCTCGCCGTCCACCGCGATGCCTTCGGTTGAGACGGTCACCGCGTGGTCTATCTTGTCGATCGTCACGGCCCAGTCGGCGGGCGGGCGGAGGCGCTTGCCGAGCTGGCCGTCGATGCGGCGGGCGCGGTCGGCTTCCGCGGTGGCGGCGAACGCGGCGACGGCGGCGAGCGTCTTCAGCAGTTCGGCGTCGGCCGGTGCACCGTGGAAACCCTCGGGATATTCCTCGGCGATGAATCCGGTGGTGAGCGCGCCCGACTGAAAGCGCGGGTGCTGCATGATCGCCGAGAGGAAATCGATATTGTTGCCGGGGCCTTCCAGTTCGAACGCGTCGAGCGCGGCGATCTGCGCGGCGAGCGCGCCGTCGCGGTTGGGGGCCCATGTGATGAGCTTGGCGATCATCGGGTCGTAGAACATGCTGACCTCGCCGCCCTCGCGGACGCCGTCGTCGACACGGACGCGAGGCTCTGCGGCGTCTGCCACCTCTCCACCGTTCGTGCTGAGCGAAGTCGAAGCACCTTTGCTTGGGGCCTGCCCTTCGACTTCGGTCAGGGCGAACGGGATCGGCGGGTTGTACCGCACCAGCCGCCCGATGCTCGGCAGGAACCCACGATAGGGGTCCTCCGCATATACGCGGTTCTCGATCGACCAGCCGTTCAGCTTAACCTCGTCCTGCCCGAACCCAAGCGGTTCGCCGGCAGCAACCCGGATCATCAGCTCCACAAGGTCGAGCCCAGTGATTTCCTCGGTCACCGGATGCTCGACCTGGAGCCGGGTGTTCATCTCGAGGAAGTAGAACCCCTCCCCCGTCGTGTCCGCGCCCGACACGATCAGCTCGACCGTGCCCGCCGAATAATACCCCACAGCCTGCGCGAGTGCGACCGCCTGCTCGCCCATCGCCTTGCGCATCTTGGGCGTCACGAACGGCGACGGCGCCTCCTCGACGACCTTCTGGTGGCGACGCTGGATCGAGCATTCGCGCTCGTTGAGATAGACGATGTTGCCGTGCTGGTCGCCGATCAGCTGGATCTCGATATGGCGCGGCGATTCGATGAACTTCTCGATGAACACGCGGTCGTCGCCGAAGCTGGCCAGCCCCTCGCGCTTGGTCGCCTCGAAGCCCTCGCGGACGTCCTGCTCGCTATAGGCGAGCCGCATGCCCTTGCCACCGCCGCCGGCCGACGCCTTCATCATCACCGGATAGCCGATTCCGCCGGCGATCTCGACCGCGTGATCGGTGCTGTCGATCTCGCCGAGATAGCCCGGGACGACGTTGACGCCCGCGGCCTTGGCGAGCTTCTTCGATTCGATCTTGTCGCCCATCGCGGCGATGGCATTCGCGGGTGGCCCGACGAATGCGATCCCGGCCTCGGCGCAGGCCAGCGCGAAACTCTCGCGCTCGGACAGGAAGCCGTAGCCGGGGTGGATGCAGTCCGCGCCGGTTTCCTTGGCCGCGAGCAGGATCAGCTCGGCCTTGAGATAGCTGTCGGCGGCGGGTGCCGGTCCGAGCCGGACGGACTCGTCGGCCATCAGCACATGCGGGCGCGCGCGCGTCGGCGTCGGAATAGACCGCGACGGTCTTGATGCCCATCGCCTTGGCGGTCCGCATGACCCGACACGCGATCTCGCCCCGATTGGCGACCAGGATTTTCTTGAACAAACTATCTACTCCCCTCCCGTATGCGGGAGGGGTCGGGGGTGGGCGCCCGGCCTCCTGCTACGGTATCGTCTGCGGTGAGCGCGAGCCCACCCCCAACCCCTCCCGCATACGGGAGGGGAGCTAAGTCTTTACTCCGCCGCGGCCCGCATCGGTTCGGGGCCGACCATCGGCTTCATGCCCAGCTTCGCCAGCAGCGTAGCGTCGGCGCTGTCGCCGGCGTTGCCGGTGGTCAGCAGCTTGTCGCCGGTGAAGATCGAGTTCGCGCCCGCCATGAAGCAGAGCGCCTGCGTCGCCTCGGACATGCTCTCGCGCCCGGCCGACAGGCGCACCATGCTGAGCGGCATCGTGATGCGCGCGACCGCGACCGTCCGGACGAACTCGATATCGTCGATCTGCGCCATCGGCGTTCCCGCGAGCATGTCGCCAAGCGGCGTGCCCTTGACTGGGACCAGCGCGTTGACCGGCACGCTCTCCGGGTGACGCGGCAGCGTGGCGAGCGCGTGGACGAAGCCGACGCGGTCGCTGCGCGTCTCGCCCATCCCGACGATCCCGCCGCAGCAGACCGAGATCCCCGCATCGCGCACGTTCGCCAGCGTCTCCAGCCGATCGCCGAACGTGCGCGTGGTGATGACGTTGCCGTAATTCTCCGGCGAGGTGTCGATGTTGTGGTTGTAGTAATCGAGGCCCGCGTCGGCGAGCTGCTTTGCCTGCTGCGCGTCGAGCATGCCGAGCGTCATGCAGGTCTCTAGCCCCATCGCGCGGACGCCTTCGACCATCGCAACGACCTTCGGCATGTCGCGCGGCTTCGGGTTGCGCCAGGCGGCCCCCATGCAGAAGCGCTGCGAACCTGCGGCCTTGGCTTGGGCGGCGTCGGCGAGGACCGCGTCGACGTCCATCAGCTTTTCCGCCTTGAGGCCGGAGTCGGACGAGGCGGACTGCGAGCAATAGCCGCAATCCTCGGGGCAACCGCCGGTCTTGATCGAGAGCAGCGTGCAGAGCTGGACCTCGCCGATCGCGTGGTGCGCGCGGTGGATCGTCTGTGCGCGGTACATGAGTTCGTCGAACGGGAGGTCGAAGAGGGCCGCGATTTCGGGGCGGGTCCAGTCGGTACGCGAAACGGGAGCATCGCGCGCTATGTTCGGGGCCACTGCATGTACGAGAGTACGGAGGAGGGTATCGGTCATTCGGCGGCTTCCTCTTGCGGGGCCATGTTGTGGCCGAGGAGTTTCAACACGTCCTCGGCGGCCTGGATCAGGTTGGTGCCGGGGCCAAAGATCGCCTGGACCCCGGCATCGCGCAGCGCCTGATAGTCCTGTGCGGGGATAACGCCACCCGCGATCACCTTAATGTCGGCGCGGCCCGCCTCGCGCAGGTGGTCGATCAGCTCGGGGATCAGCGTCTTGTGGCCGGCGGCGAGCGACGAGGCGCCGACGATGTCGACGTCCTTGGCGAGCGCGAGCGCGGCGGCTTCGGCGGGAGTCTGGAACAGCGGGCCGGGGACGATCTCGAAGCCGAGGTCGCCGAACATCGAGGAGACGAGATTGGCGCCGCGGTCGTGTCCGTCCTGGCCCATCTTGGCGACGAGCATGCGAGGTTTGCGACCCAGCCGGCGTTCGGTCGCTTCGACGCCGTCGGTGAGGCGGGTCCAGCGGGCGTCGTCCTCGTAGGCGCCGCCGTAGATGCCGGAGACGGGGGTGGGTTGCGTGCCGTAGCGGCCGAATACGTCTTCCATTGCGGAGGAAATTTCGCCTAGCGTGGCGCGGGCGCGGGCGCACTCGACGGCGAGGGCGAGGAGGTTCGTTTCCGATCCTCCCCTGGAAGGGGAGGTGGCAGTCGCGCTGGCGACTGACGGAGGGGTATCGGCCTGTCGATGGGGCGCAACCCCTCCGTCATCGCTGCGCGATGCCACCTCCCCCGCCGGGGGAGGATTGGAGTTGGCCCGGGCGCCTTCGCGGAGGGCATCGAGCGCTGCTCGACACGCGGCTTCGTCGCGCGTGGCCTTTACCCGGTTGATGCGTTCGATCTGGCCTGCGCGCACGGCCACATTGTCCACGTCGAGGATCTCGATCGCGTCCTGTTCGGCGAGCTTGTACTTGTTCACGCCGACGATGACGTCCTCGCCGCGGTCGACGCGCGCCTGGCGTCCGGCGGCGGCTTCCTCGATCATCGCCTTAGGCCAGCCTGCCGCGACCGCTTTCGCCATGCCGCCCTCGGACTGGATCCGCTCGATCAGCGCCCACGCACCGTCGACCAACGACTGCGTCAGGCTCTCGATGTAATAGCTGCCACCCAGGGGATCGACGACCTTGGTCATCCCCGTCTCTTCCTGGATCACGATCTGCGTGTTGCGGGCAATGCGCGCGGAGAAGTCGGTCGGCAGCGCGATCGCCTCGTCGAGCGCGTTGGTGTGGAGCGACTGCGTGCCCCCCAGCATCGCCGCCATCGCCTCGATCGTCGTCCGCATGACGTTGTTGTACGGGTCCTGCTCGGTGAGCGAGACTCCGCTCGTCTGGCAGTGCGTGCGCAACATCTTCGAGCGCTCGTCCTGCGCGCCGAGCTGCGTCATCGCCCGGTGCCAGAGCACGCGCGCGGCGCGCAGCTTGGCGATTTCCATGAAGAAGTTCATGCCGATCGCGAAGAAGAACGACAGGCGCCCGGCGAACTTGTCGATGTCGAGGCCGCTCGCGACGCCGTATTTCACATATTCCATGCCGTCGGCGATCGTGAAGGCGAGCTCGTGGAGCTGCGTCGCTCCCGCTTCCTGCATGTGATAGCCGCTGATCGAGATGCTGTTGAACTTGGGCATCTCGCGGCTGGTGTAGCCGAAGATATCCGAGATGATCCGCATGCTCGGCTCGGGCGGGTAGATATAGGTGTTGCGGACCATGAACTCCTTGAGGATGTCGTTCTGGATGGTCCCGTCGAGGAGTTTGCGGTCGACGCCCTGCTCCTCGCCGGCGACGATGAAAAACGCGAGGATCGGGATCACTGCGCCGTTCATCGTCATCGAGACGGACATCTTGTCGAGCGGGATGCCGTCGAAGAGGATCTTCATGTCCTCGACCGAATCGATCGCGACCCCTGCCTTGCCGACGTCGCCTGTGACGCGGGGGTGGTCGGAGTCGTAGCCACGGTGCGTGGCGAGATCGAACGCTACCGACAGGCCCTTCTGGCCGGCGGCGAGGTTGCGGCGGTAGAACGCGTTCGACGCTTCGGCGGTGGAGAAGCCGGCGTATTGGCGGATCGTCCAGGGGCGGCCCGCGTACATCGACGCGCGGACGCCGCGGGTAAAGGGGGCGAATCCCGGGAGGCCGGGATCGATGGTGACGTCGTCCGCGGTGTAGAGCGGCTTGACGTCGATGCCTTCGGGGGTCGGCCAGATTAGGTCGGCGCCCTTTACTTCCTTGGCGGCGAGCGCCTGCCAGTCGGCGAGCGTTGGGTTCGGATTGTCAGTCATTACCTAGCACCTAGTTCCCCGGCGAAGGCCGGGGCCCAGCCCCTCAAATACACCGCGCGCGGGAGCGCGTTCGATGCTCCGCATCGAGCCTGGGCCCCGGCCTTCGCCGGGGAACGAGAAGAGAAGCGGTTCATTTCCCCGTGAACACCGGCTTGCGCTTTTCCAGGAAAGCACGACCGCCCTCCATCGAGTCCACCGAGCCCCGCGCATCGCGCTGGTTCGCCGCCTCCGCCTGCATCGCGGTCGCATAATCCGTCTCGTACGCGGCGGTAATCGCCCGCCGCATCAACCCAAGCGCGACCGTCGGCATCGCCGCCAGCCGCTTGGCCAGCGCGAACGCCTCCGCATCGAGCGCATCGTCCGCGACGACCTTGTGCACCATGCCCCAGTCCAACGCCTTCGCCGCCGGCACCCGCTCGCCGAGCATCATCATCTCCGTCGCGCGGGCCTTGCCGATCAGCCGCGGCAGCATCCACGACGCGCCGCCGTCCGGCACCAGCCCGATATTCACGAACGCCTGGAGGAAATACGCGGTCTCGCTCGCGACGCAGAAATCGGCGGCGAGCGCGAGGCTGCAGCCGATCCCCGCCGCCGGCCCGCGCACCGCGCTCACCACCGGCACCGACAGATCGGCGATCGCCGCCATCGTCGGATTATAGCTCTCGGTCAGCGCCGCGAACGTCGCCTCGCCCGGATTGTCCGAACCAAGCGCTCCGCCCCCAACATCCGCCCCCGAACAGAACGCACGCCCCGCGCCCGCAATCAGCACCGCCCGCGCCCCATCCAGATCACGCAACGCCGCGCGCAATTCCTCGAACATCGCTGGCGGCGCTGCGTTCAGCCGGTCGGGCCGGTTGAGCGTCAGCACCAGCACGTCGCCGCGCCGCTCGCTCAGGATATGCTCGTACGCGGCCATCAGATCTCTCCTAGTGCGCGCCGGTATCGCCCGGCGTCTCCATCAACTCGACGAGCATGCCGCCAAAGTCCTTCGGGTGCACGAACACGATCGGCGTGCCATGCGCGCCGATGCGGGGCTCGCCGAGCACGGTCGCGCCCTTCGCCTTCAGGTCGGCAACCGCCGCGGAGATGTCGGCGACTTCGAAACAGACATGATGCTGACCGCCCGCCGGATTCTTGCGCAGGAAGCCGGCGATCGGCGAACTCTCGTCATACGGCTCGATCAGTTCGATCTGCGTGTTCGGCGCATCGATGAAACACACCTTCACCCCCTGCGCGGGCAGGTCGAACGGCTCGCCAATCGCAGTCGCGCCGAGCAACAGGCGATACGTCTCGACCGACTTCGCGATCGACGGCGTCGCGACCCCGACATGGTTGAGGCGGCCCAGCGTGGCGGTCATCCTTCAATCCTCGGCTGATCGGGCATGCGGCGTGCCATAGCGGCGCCTTCGATGATCCCTTCGAGCCGGCTGACTCGGTCGCGCAATGCGCCATGCGCCTCGGCAAGACGTGCGAGCCGGTCGCCCTGCGCGTGCATAGCGTCCTTCATCACGCGCAGATCCTCCTGCATCAGCAGGACTGTCCGCATCGCCTTCAACGCATCGCCAACCACGCTCATGCGCGAGGTCTCTCACCGGCGAGGACCGCGTCGACGGCATCGTTGGCGCGCTGAATCGAGGCGATCGTGTCGCGAATATCGGCGCGCATCAAGGGAACGGCAGCCTCGACTTCGCGGACGAGCAATGCCAGCGCAGCCTCCTCGTCCGCTTCGCCTTCGACGAGATAGCGCGTCGAGGCGGCGCGCAGTACGTGGCCCACGGATTTTCCATTGCTGGCGGCAAACGCATCGAGCGCCGCCTTGTGATCGGGCGAGGTCAGAAACGTCACGCGTTCGGTCTGCATGTCACGACTCCTTATCATGACATGATAATGTGCGGATGATCGCGATACAACGCGTCATTCCGCTGGCTCTGCTGCGGGTTTAGCGGGCGGCGGGGGGACGACGCCGAGCGTATAGCCACAGACGCCGAGCACCTGCCGCACCATCGCATCGCTGGTCGGCGCGACGAAGTTTGCCTGCACCGCGAAGTTCGCGCCGTTGGTTGTCTCGACCCGCACCGTCTTCGACTTCACCAGGAAACTGGTCAACTTGGTGATCGCCTCGGGATCGGTGACATAGGTGCCGGTTCCCGGAAACTGCCAGTTATAGGTGAACGCGGGCCCGCCATCGAAGCGCACCGCAACCGGCTTGTCCGCGCCCGACCCGAGCGGTTGCGGCTGGATGAACTGGATCGACACGATCGGCTCGGATCCAACGTCGCACTTTACGACAAACCGCGAAAGCCCGTCATTGCCGGTGACCGATGCGGAAATGCTCCGCACGCCCGCCGGATTGGTGCGATCGGCGAGCTTCCAGATTGGTGCCGGGGCTGGTGCAGCAGCTTGCAGGAGCAGGAGAAACGCTAGCATTATACCTCCGTCCCCCGCCACGTCGTCACGCCAGAGGATACTAGCGTTTCAGCAAGCAAACCGGCCGCCTGCCGCGTCAGACCCGAGCGTTCGCCGGGGTGACGCAGGGCAGACCGGAACGCGTGACGGGCGGGCTCACAACGGGATGTTATCATGCTTCTTCCACGGATTCTCCAGCGCTTTGCCGCGGAGTTTCCGTAGGCCGAGCGCGATGCGGCGGCGGGTCGAGTGGGGCTGGATAACTTCGTCGATGAAGCCCTTGCTCGCCGCGACGAACGGGTTGGCGAACCGTGCCTCGTATTCCGCGGTGCGCTCGGCGATCTCTTCCGGCGTCTTGCCGCGGAAGATGATCTCGACCGCGCCCTTGGCCCCCATCACCGCGATCTCGGCGGTCGGCCACGCATAGTTGAGGTCGCCGCGCAGGTGCTTCGACGCCATCACGTCGTACGCGCCGCCGTAAGCCTTGCGCGTGATGACGGTGATCTTCGGCACGGTCGCCTCGGCATAGGCGAACAGCAGTTTCGCGCCGTGCTTGATAATGCCGTTATGCTCCTGCGCGGTGCCGGGCAGGAAGCCGGGGACGTCGACGAAGGTCACGATCGGGATCTCGAACGCATCGCAGAAGCGCACGAACCGCGCCGCCTTCTTCGAAGAATTGATGTCGAGCACGCCGGCGAGCACCATCGGCTGGTTCGCGACGAAACCGACCGTGCGCCCTTCGATCCGGCCGAAACCGGTGATGATGTTGGCCGCATGCGCCGGCTGGGTCTCGAAGAAATCGCCCTCGTCGACGGTCTTCCGGATCAGTTCGTGCATGTCGTAGGGCTGATTAGCCGATGCCGGGATCAGCGTGTCGAGGCTTTCCTCGATCCGGTCCCACTCGTCCGCTGTCGGGCGTTCGGGAACGCCGTCACGGTTCGACGCGGGCAGGAAATCGAAGAAATCGCGCGCCGCGAGCAACGCCTCGATGTCGTTCTCGAACGCGTTGTCGGCTACCGACGTCTTGGTGGTGTGCGTCACGGCGCCGCCGAGCGCCTCCTGAGTCACGACCTCGTTGGTCACCGTCTTGACCACGTCCGGGCCGGTAACGAACATGTAGCTCGAATCCTTCACCATGAAGATGAAGTCGGTCATCGCGGGGCTGTAGACCGCACCGCCGGCGCAGGGCCCCATGATCAGCGAAAGCTGCGGCACGACGCCGGATGCGAGCGCGTTGCGCTGGAACACTTCGGCATAGCCGCCGAGCGAAGCCACGCCCTCCTGGATACGCGCGCCGCCGCTGTCGTTCAGGCCGATGATCGGCGCACCGACCTTCATCGCGCTGTCCATCACCTTGCAGATTTTCTGCGCATGACGTTCGCTGAGCGATCCGCCGAACACGGTGAAATCCTGGCTGAAGACGAAGACGAGGCGGCCGTTGATCGTGCCCGATCCGGTGACCACGCCGTCGCCGGGGATCACCTGGTCCTGCATGCCGAAATCGACGCAGTTGTGCTCGACATACATGTCGAGCTCCTCGAACGACCCCTCGTCCAGCAGCACGTCAAGGCGCTCCCTCGCGGTGAGCTTACCCTTGGCGTGCTGCGCTGCGATCCGCTTGATACCCCCGCCCACTCTTGCGGCTTCGCGGCGTCGTTCAAGCTCTTCGATCGTCGATGACATCGTCTCTCCGTCCTGCTGATTGCCTTCACAGAGCGGGATGCGATGCGCAAATGCAATGTTGCAAAGTTGCACGGAGCATGTTTGCAAACTAGGTGGAGGCATGACCCTCCCCGCACGTCGCCTCTTCGTCGGACACCGCCTGCGCGACCTGCGCCGCGTTCTAGGCATCAGCCAGGCGGCGATGGCCGCGCGGATCGGGCTGTCGGTGAGCTATCTTTCGCAGATCGAGAATGGCGACCGGCCGGTGACGGAGGGCGTGCTGATCACGCTCGCCCGCGAGTTTCCGGCGGATTGGGGGAGCATCGACGCGGCGGACGATACCGCGTTGCTGATCGCGACGCTGGAGGCGGTGTCGGACACCAGCGTCGAGGCGCCTGCGCTCGACGAGACCGCGGTGCGGCGCGCGGTGAAGCACCAGCCGTTGCTGGCGCAGCGGCTGGTCGCGATGCACGACGCGTACCGCCGCGCGCAGGAGCAGTTGCGCGCGCTCGACGACCGGCTGGTGGCGGGATCTGGGGCGCCGGGATTGCTGCCTTGGGAGGACGTGCGCGACTGGTTTCACGCGGCGGGCAATTATGTCGATGCGCTCGATCGGCGGGCGGAGGAGATTGGCGAAACGCTGGGGGCGGATCGGATCGCGGCGCTGGAGGCTCGGCTTGCGACAAAAGGTGTTTCGATTGCGATCTCGGGCGCGCTCGCCGCACCGTTGCGCGATTATGACGGCGCGACCCTGAGGCTCGATGGCTCGCAGCCGGGAGAGACCACGCTGTTCTCGCTCGCGCATCAGGTCGCGCGGCATGAGTTCGGCGACGTCATCGGCGGGATCGTCGCTGCGTCGGAGATGGCATCGGAGACGGCGCGCGCGCTGTTGACCGCGGGGCTGACCAATTACGCGGCCGGGGCGATCGTCATGCCCTACACCCGCTTCCGAACCGAGGCGCGCACTGTCCGCCACGACATCGACCGGCTTCGGCGAATCTTCGGGACGAGCTTCGAACAGACCTGTCACCGGCTTTCGACGTTGCAGCGGCCGGGCGCGCTCGGCATTCCGTTCTTCTTCTGCCGCGTCGACATGGCGGGGAACATCACGAAGCGGCACTCGGCCACGCGGTTGCAGTTCGCGCGGTTCGGCGGCGCGTGCCCGTTGTGGATCGTCCATGAGGCAGTGGCGATCCCCGACCGGATCCTGACGCAGCTGATCGAGACGACCGACGGCATCCGCTACGTCTCGATGGCGAAGGGTCTGGTGAAGCCGTCCGAGACGTACACGCGGCCGGCGCGCCGCTATGCCGTGGCGCTCGGGTGCGAGGAGGCGAACGCGTCGGAGTTCATCTATGCCGATGCTCTGGGGACCGGCGGGATCGCGACGCCGATCGGGTCGTCATGCCGTATCTGCCTGCGCACGGATTGCGACCAGCGCGCATTTCCCCCGGCGGCCAGCGGGATCCGGGTCGATCCGGACCGCCGCGGCGCAGTTCCGTACGAGGTCGTGTAGACTGCCCTTTCCCGACCGACAAAAAAAGGCCCGATGCGTTTTGCGCACCGGGCTTAGGATGTCCGCAGGAGGAACGTCGTGGGTGCGGGCTCGGGCGGCCCGCTACCGATCAGGTGTTCAGTTGTAAGCGCGTTCGCCGTGCTCGCCGATGTCGAGACCCTCGTGCTCGACTTCCGGCGAGACCCGCAGGCCGGTGACGGCCTTGGCGACGTAGATCGCGATCGTGGTGCCGATCGTGGCCCAGATGATCGTCACGATCACCGCCTGGAGCTGCACGAAGAGCTTGGCGCCCATCGCATAGTCTGCAGCCCCAGGGCCGCCGAGCGACGGGGCGTAGACCACCGCGGTCCCGATCGCGCCGACCATGCCGCCGATGCCGTGGATCCCGAAGGCGTCGAGCGAGTCGTCATAGCCGAGCATCGGCTTGAGCTTCGAGACCGCCATGAAGCAGATGATCGAAGCGATCGCGCCCAGGATGATCGCGCCGAACGGGCCGGAGTTGCCCGCAGCGGGCGTGACGGCGACGAGGCCGGCGACGATGCCCGAGCAGAAGCCCAAGGCCGAACCCTTGTGACCCGAGAGCTTCTCGGCAAGCATCCAGAACAGGCCGGCCGACGCGGTGGCGACGAAGGTGTTGAGCATCGCGAGGGCGGCCGAGCCGTTCGCCTCGAGTGCCGAGCCGGCGTTGAAGCCGAACCAGCCGACCCAGAGCAGCCCGGTGCCGATGCCGGTCATGACCAGCGAGTGCGGTGCCATCGGCTCCTTCGGGTAGCCGATGCGCTTGCCGAGGATCAGCGCCGCGACCAGCGCCGAGACGCCGGCGTTGATGTGGACCACGGTGCCGCCGGCGAAATCGAGTGCGCCCGCCTTGAAGAAATAGCCCGACGATGCCCACACCATGTGCGCGATCGGGAAGTAGACGATCGTTAGCCAGATCAGGCCGAACACCATCACCGCTGAGAACTTCATGCGCTCGACGACCGAGCCCAGTACCAGCGCGATGGTGATCGCGGCGAAGGTCATCTGGAAACAGATGAAGACATATTCGGGGATCTCGACACCCGCCGTAAAGGTCGCCGCCTGCGAGGCGGGCGTGACGCCCTTCAGGAACGCCTTGTCGAAGCTGCCGATGAAGTTGCTGAGCAACGGGCTGCTCACGTCCGGACCGAACGCCAGCGTATAGCCCCACATCACCCAGACGAGCATCGCGAGCGCCGCGACGGCACCGATCTGGGTCATGGTCGACAGCATGTTCTTCGACCGCGTAAGGCCGCCGTAGAACAACGCGAGGCCCGGCAGGATCATCATCAGGACGAGGACCGTCGAGGTCATCATCCAGGCGGTGTCGCCCTTATTTACCGTAGCCACGACGGGTGCGACTGCAGGAGCTGCAACCTCTTGTGCCCAGGCGGGTGCGGCGGCGATCATCGCCGCTCCGAACCCTAGAACCGCCGAGGCGGCTGTCTTCATGTCATGCTTCATCATGTCCCCCCTCAGAGCGCAGAATCGTCGGTTTCGCCGGTGCGGATGCGGACCGCCTGGCCGACGTCGAGCACGAAGATCTTGCCGTCGCCGATCGCGCCGGTGTTCGCCGACGCCTGGACAGCCTCGACCACACGGTCGGCCAGGCTGGCGGCGCAGACCACCTCGATCTTGATCTTCGGCACCATGTTGGTGCTGTATTCGGCCCCCCGATAGATCTCGGTCTGGCCTTTTTGACGGCCGAAACCCTTGACCTCGGTGACCGTCATGCCGGCCACGCCGATCGTGGTGAGCGCTTCGCGCACCTCATCGAGCTTGAACGGCTTGATGATGGCAATGACGAGTTTCATCGCGGCCCTTCCCCCTTGTTACGGAAGATGCCTAGCAATGTGCGTGCCAATTGCGGTGTGGAGGGATGAGGAGTGCTCGAAGAGCGGGCGAAAGGGGTTTGTGGGTTAAAACTTGTGCAGTGCGGTGGAGGTGCCCGTTTTATGGGCAGTCTCACCACCTTCGTCATTCCCGCGGAGGCGGGAACCCATATTGGCTAGCTGGCGACATACTCTCCGAGGTCAGCCAGTATGGGTCCCCGCCTTCGCGGGGATGACGGTCGTACTGAGCGTCAGGCTATCAATGCCGGAAGTGGCGCATGCCGGTGAAGACCATCGCGAGGCCGGCTTCGTCTGCAGCCGCAATCACGTCGGCGTCGCGGATCGAGCCGCCGGGCTGGATCACCGCCGTCGCGCCTGCTTCAACTGCTGCCAGCAACCCGTCGGCGAACGGGAAGAACGCATCCGACGCGACTGCCGAGCCGATCGTGCGGGGGGTGGACCAGCCGGCCTTGTCCGCGGCGTCCTTCGCCTTCCACGCGGCAATGCGCGCGGATTCGAGGCGGTTCATCTGGCCCGCGCCAATCCCGGCAGTGCTGCCGTCCTTGGCGTAGACGATCGCGTTGGACTTGGTGTGCTTGGCGACGGTCCAGGCGAAACGGCAGTCGATCAGTTCCTGCTCGGTTGGCTGGCGCTTGGTGACGACCTTCAACTCACCCGGCGTGCCGTTGTCGCGGCCCTGGACGAGCCACCCGCCGGCGATCGACTTGGCCGTCAGACCGGTGCGGGCGGGGTCGGGCAATTCGCCGGTCAGCAACAGGCGGAGGTTTTTCTTGGCGGCGAACAGCGCGATCGCCTCCTCGTCGGCGTCGGGGGCGACGACGACTTCGGTGAAGATGCCGGTGATTGCGCGCGCGGTCTCGGCGTCGAGCGTGCGGTTTACGGCGATTATGCCGCCGAATGCCGAGACGGTGTCGCAGGCGAAGGCGGCAGCATAGGCTTCGGCGAGCGTGGCGCCGGTGGCGACGCCGCAGGGGTTGGCGTGCTTGACGATCACCACCGAGGGCTCGGCGTCGCGGAATTCGGCGATCAGTTCGAGCGCCGCGTCGGCGTCGTTGAGGTTGTTGTAGCTGAGCGCCTTGCCCTGGAGCTGGCGCGCCTGGCCGATGCCGCGAACGTTGCCGGTCGCGGTGTAGAAGGCGGCGGACTGGTGCGGGTTTTCGCCGTAGCGGAGCGTATCGCCGCGCTTGAGCGTGATCGGCAGCGTGGCGGGGAATTCCTCGGCCTGATCTACCGTGCCGAACCAGGTTGCGATGGCGGAGTCATAGGCGGCGGTGGTGGCGAAGGCTTTCGCGGCGAGTTTCTTGCGGTCTTCGAGCGTCGTGGTGCCGCCCGAGACGAGCGCGTAGTCGGCGGGGTCGGTGACGATCGCGACGTAAACGTGGTTCTTGGCGGCCGAGCGCACCATGCTGGGTCCGCCGATGTCGATGTTCTCGATCACGGTGTCGCGGTCGGCGCCCTTCGCGACGGTGGCCTCGAACGGGTAGAGGTTGACGATGACGAGATCGATCGCGCCGATCTGGTGCTCGGCCATCGAGGCGGCATGGCCGGCGTCGTCGCGCACCGCGAGCAGGCCGCCATGCACCATCGGGTGGAGCGTCTTGACGCGGCCGTCCATCATCTCGGGGAAGCCGGTGAGTTCGCTGACGTCGCGCACGTCGAGGCCGGCGGCGCGCAGGGCGGTGGCGGTGCCGCCGGTGGAGACGAGCTCAACGCCGTGCGACGCGAGCGCCTCGCCGAGATCGACGATCCCGGTCTTGTCGGAGACGGACAGGAGCGCGCGCTTGATCGGGATGCTGGTCATGAGGGTCTTTCGTGTTCCGGGGGGCCACCGTGCGGCGGTGCCTTAGCGTCGGTTGCGGTTTGGGAACAGAGGGGTGTGCTTCTCCCCTCTCTGGGGGGAGGGGTTGGGGGTGGGTCGGGTTCCATGTGGTCGAACCGTTGGGGCTCGAGCGAGCCTACCCACCCCCGGCCCCTCCCTTTCAGGGAGGGGGGAAGAGGTCAGGCCTTTTTCAGGGCCCAGCTCACGCTCGCCCCGCCGGCGGCAGCTTCACCCGTGATCATCAGTTGCTGCGTCGCGACCGGACGGCCGTCGGCGTCGATCCAGACGCTGTCGTCGACCACCAGCGCGCCGCCTCGGCAGCGGAATTGCCACAAGGGGCCGCCGGGGAGGCGAAGGATCGCGCCCAGGCCGTCCGCGGTGGGGGATACCTGCACGCCTTCGCCCAAGTGAAAGCGGATCGCGAACAGCGACAGGCCGACACGGCGCTTGCGGCCATGCGGCAACAGCGCGTCCTCGCCGCGAAGTTCGCGGCCGTCGCCGGTGAGCATCAGCTGGCGGCGGTGGAGGAAGCCCCAGCGACGGACATAGCCGTCGTGGCTCGCCTCGATCCGGCTGGCGGCGTCCGACTCCTGGCGGCTGAGTTCCACTTCCGCCACACCCCGACCAAGCGTGCCGTCGGCGTGGATCGCGGTGGAATTGCTGTCGGCGATCGTCAGCGTGGAGTGCGCGGCAGTCGAGCGCAGGCCCTCGACCATTGCTGGCGGGAGTTGGGCGATGCCGGCTCTCGCGCCGCCGCAATTGACGACGATGCGTGCAGGACCGTCGGAGAATTCGAACGCGAGCGTGGACGCGCAACCGCCTTCGACGAGGCGCGCGATCGGCGGCGGGGCGGCGTCGACGATCAGGACGGCAGTGCTGGCGGCGAGGCGTTGATAGCCCCAGTCGCGCGCTTGGCGAAGCGGACGGGTACGGACGCCGCTTGCTTCGATGACGGCGGCGACCTGCGTTTCGCTGGCCGGACCGCCACCCTGCCAGCTCGACAGGCCGCGATCGGCGTGGGCGACGCCGAGCAGGGCCGCGACCATCCGGGTGAGCGTGACCGCGACCGTCTCGGGGAGTTCGAGGCCGCGGGCGGCGTAGCTTTCCTGGAGCAACGTCAGCAGTTGGATCGAATCGAGCAGCATTGCCGGGCTGCGCGAGACCGAGCCGCCATCGTCGAACAGGCCGGTGCCGAGCGCGCGGAGCAAGCCTGCCTCACCAAATGCCTGGCGTGGCTCGCCGCCGGGGATCAGCAGTCCGGCCGCAACGACTCCGCACCATGCGGCGATGCGGGGCGCGCCGGCGGGGGCCTTGTCGGCGGTGCGATCGAGGTGCAGCGCGCCTTTGGCGAGGGCGTTCAATACCTTGGAGCGGTAGATCTGGTCGGACGACGACAGGATCAGCGGCGCGTGCGCGGTCCAGGCGAGGATGCGGCGGCCCCACATGTCGGGGCGCCACGCGATCCCGCCCTGCGTGTCGGCGTGCGCGGTCAGCCAGAGGCCCATGAGATATTCGGCGATCGGTGCGCCGCGCGAGCGGGTCGCGACAGTCGACAGGTCGCGCAGCCAGGCGAAACCGTGAAAATATTCGGCGAACGGTTTGGGAAGCGGCTTCGAAAGGTCGAGCGTCTCGATATCGCGCGCTTCGCCGCGGAACGAGAGGACGCCCTCCAGCAGCATCGTGCCGCGGGGGATGTCGCCGAGGATCGGGTCTTCGGGAACCGCGATCAGCTTCAGCGGATAGCGACCCTTGAGGCGCAGCGTGTGCAGCGGCGTGCGCCACGTCAGCCGGTGAAAGCGCTCGGCGAGGCGATCGGCGAGCGACAGCCCCTTGTCGCCGCCGAGACGGATCAGGCGACGACCTTCGTCGATCCCGTCGGGGGCGGGATCGGTCACGGGATCAGGCGTGTCATTCACCCCCGTAACGCGGCGATGTTGGCGGCGTAGTGGTCGGGACCGCCACGAAAGACCGAAGTGCCCGCGACCAGCGCGTCGGCGCCGGCCTCGATGCAGCGCTTGGCCCATGCCGCGTCGACGCCGCCATCGACTTCGAGATCGATCGCGCGGCCGCTCTTTTCGATCATCGTGCGGATCGCCGAGATCTTCTTGAGCTGGCTGGGGATGAAGCTCTGGCCGCCGAAGCCTGGGTTGACGCTCATCACGAGGACGAGGTCGACCATGTCGAGCAGGTAATCGAGCATCTTTGCCGGGGTGCCGGGACAGATCACGACACCCGCGCGCTTGCCGAGCCCTTTGATGTGCTGAAGCGAGCGGTGGATGTGCGGGCCGGCTTCGTAATGCACGGTGATGCAGTCGGCGCCGGCCTCCGCGAACGCGTCGAGATACGCGTCGACGGGGGAGATCATGAGGTGGACGTCGAACGGCTTGGTGGTGACGCCGCGGACCGACTTCATGACCGCGGGGCCGAACGAGATGTTGGGGACGAAATGGCCGTCCATCACGTCGATATGGATCCAGTCGGCGCCGGCCGCGTCGATGGCGCGGACTTCCTCGCCGAGTTTGGCGAAATCGGCGGAGAGGATCGAGGGGGCGATGCGGACGGGTTGCATGATTTTGTCCTAGCGCGGGATTCGGTTGGTGCGAAGGCCTAGCTTCTCGCCCCTCTCTGGAAGGGAGGGGGGAAGCAGAAGGTCAGCTACGTTTTAGGCGGGTGATGAAGAAGCCGTCGCAGCCGCCTTGGTCGGCGAGCATGCCGGGGAGCGTGCGGATGGTGCCGGTCTCCGTGGGCGTGATGCCGGCGGGGAGTTCGGATTGGTCGACCGGGGCGATCGTGTAGTCGCTGCGGGCGGACAGGAACGCGTCGAGTTGCGCTTCGCCTTCGGAGGGTTCGAGCGAGCAGGTGGCGTACACCAAGGTTCCACCGGGCTTCACCCAGTCCGCCGCCCTGGCGAAGATTCGCGCCTGCAACGCCGCGGTTTCGGCGATGATCGACGGGCGGACGCGGTGGAGGACGTCGGGGTGGCGGCGGAAGATGCCGGTCGCGCTGCACGGCGCGTCGATCAGGATTGCATCAGCGGGCTCGGCGGGTGCCCATTCGAGGATGTCGGCGTTGACGACCTCGGCCTTCAGATGCGTGCGATAGAGGTTCTCGCGGAGGCGCTTGATGCGGCTCTGCGAATTGTCGACCGAGGTGACGGTCCAGCCTGCGCTCGCGAGTTGCAGCGTCTTGCCGCCGGGGGCTGCGCAGAGATCGAGGACATGGCCCTCTCCTTTCCCCAGCAACCGCGCGGGCAGCGAAGCGGCGATGTCCTGAACCCACCAGGCGCCGTCGCCGAAGCCTGCCATGTCGGGGACCGAATCATGGTCGCCCAAGCGCAAATGGCCGGGCATGAAGCTTTCGCCGCCCAGTTTCTCGCGCCAACCTTCGGTCTCGGACGGGTCGGCGATGGTCAGGTCGAGCGGCGGCACCTGGGCGATCGCGCGGCCGGCGGCGTCGACCATCTCCTCGCCCCACGCGGCTTCCCAGCGCAGTTCGACCGGCGCCGGCAGCGTCGGCACTTCGGGGAGCAGCATGTTGGCGCGGAACAGCGTGCCGAACACGCCGTGCACCAGCTTGCGCGGACCGCCGTCGACCAAGGGCAGCACGGTCGAGATCGCGGCGTGCGAGGGGGTGCCGAGGATCAACACCTGGACCAGCGCGATCCGCAGCGCCATCCGCGCCTTCGCATCGTCGGGCAAATTGGTCTTGGTGACCGAATCGATCATCGCGTCGAGATCGGGGAGGCGGCGCAGCGTCTCGGCGGCGATCGCGTGCGCGAGGCCGCGATCGGGCCCGTGGATCGCGCGCGTCGCGGCCGGCAAGGCGGATTCGAGCGACTCGCCGCGACGCAGGACGGCGTCGAGCAGGCGAAGCGCGGCACGGCGGGTGGGGACGCCGAGCGGCTCGGGGGCGTGGGTATAATCGGGCATATGAAGGTCCTTCGCGTTCGGTTTGCCGCGCGGCTGTTATGGCAAAGCGGCACGACAAGGCCCATGTGGCGGTTACGACGCAAACACGCAATCCGGAGAGCCGCGATGGGCCAGCGCCCCGATCACGTTAAGCCACCCGAATATCTGGCGAAGAATACGCCGGTGCCGAAGCCCGAGGCGATCGTCCCGGACAAGGATCCCGAACCCCGCGATCCTACGCGCTATGGGGATTGGGAACTGAAGGGCATGGCAATCGACTTCTAAGGCCGGTCGCCCGGACCCGTCAGTCCTTGACGTCGGTCTTCGGGAAGAAGTGCTCGACCACGTTGTTCGCGAGGCGCGATGGGCGCAGCGTCTCGGCATCGAGGCAGCACCAGCTCGACTTCACCTCGGCGAGAACATCCTCGCCGCGCTTGATGATCGTCTCATAGAACGCGCGCGCGCCCTGGACCTTTTCGAGCAACACCGTCGCGATAACGTCGTCGTTCAGGAACGCCGGCTTGCGGTACGTGATCTCGTGTTTCAGCGCGACCCACAGGTGCCCGGCCACCGCCTCGGCTGGCGCGAGGCGCTGCCAATGGTCGATCACCGCAGCCTGTACCCACTTCAGATAGTTCGCGTTGTTGACGTGACCCATGAAGTCGATGTCTTCCGGCTCGATGCCGATGGCGTAGGTATGGGGAATCGCTGTTGTCACGTGCGACATATAGCATGCGGACCTGAATATAGCGATGACGGCGAGGCTTAGATACCGACAATAAACGCTATTCCGGCCCCATCGCGCGGCGCCTAGCATGTGGTCAGCGCCGCCTCTTGTGTTGCCCAAATACAACACCATCTTTCGGCCAACACCGAACCAATCCCACAGGAATTCGTCATGAACATCGACAAATTCACCGACCGCGCGAAGGGCTTCCTGCAATCCGCGCAGACCGTCGCGATCCGCATGAATCATCAGCGGATCGCGCCCGAGCATCTGTTGAAGGCGCTGCTGGAAGACGAGCAGGGCATGGCTGCCGGACTAATCGCAACCGCTGGTGGCGACGCCAAGCGTGCGACGTCCGAGACCGACTTAGCTTTGGCGAAGATCCCGGTCGTGTCGGGCTCGGGTGCGCAGACCACGCCGGGAATCGACAACGACGCCGTCCGGGTCCTCGACCAGGCCGAGCAGATCGCAACGAAGGCGGGCGATAGCTTCGTCACCGTCGAGCGGCTGCTGGTCGCGCTCGCGCTGTCGCTCAATACCGCCGCAGGGAAAGCGTTGAAGGCCGGCGGCGTGACGCCCGAGGGGCTGAACACCGCGATCAACGGCCTGCGCCAGGGCCGCACCGCCGACACTGCGGGCGCAGAGGACCGCTATGATGCGCTCAAGAAGTTCGCGCGCGATCTCACCCAGGCGGCGCGCGACGGCAAGCTCGATCCCGTCATCGGCCGCGACGAGGAGATTCGTCGCACGATCCAGATCCTTGCGCGGCGCACCAAGAACAACCCCGCGCTGATCGGCGAACCCGGCGTCGGCAAGACCGCGATCGCCGAAGGGTTGGCGCTGCGCATCGCCAATGGCGACGTGCCGGATACGCTGAAGGATCGCCGGCTGATGTCGCTCGACTTGGGCTCGCTGATCGCGGGTGCCAAATATCGCGGCGAGTTCGAGGAGCGCCTGAAAGGCGTGCTCGACGAGGTAAAGGCCGCCGAAGGCGACATCATCTTGTTCATCGACGAGAGATGCACCAGTTGATCGGCGCGGGCAAATCCGAGGGCGCGATGGATGCGGGCAATCTGCTCAAGCCAGCGCTGGCGCGGGGTGAATTGCACTGCGTCGGCGCGACCACGCTCGACGAATACCGCAAATATGTCGAGAAGGACCCGGCGTTGCAGCGGCGCTTCCAGCCGGTGATGGTCGGCGAACCGACCGTCGAGGACACGATCTCGATCCTGCGCGGATTGAAGGAGAAGTACGAGCTTCATCACGGCGTGCGGATCACCGATGGCGCGATCGTCGCCGCCTCGACGCTGTCGAACCGCTACATCACCGACCGCTTCCTCCCCGACAAGGCGATCGACCTGATGGACGAGGCCGCGTCGCGCATCCGCATGGAGGTGGAATCGAAGCCCGAGGCGATTGAAAATCTCGACCGGCGGATCATCCAGCTCAAGATCGAACGCGAGGCGCTGAAGCGCGAGACCGACGATGCGTCGGTCGATCGGCTCGACACGCTGGAAGGCGAGCTCGTCAATCTGGAGGAGCAATCCGCCGAACTGACGACGCGCTGGAAGGGCGAGAAGGACAAGATCAACGCCGAGGCACGGCTGAAGGAACAGCTCGATGCCGCGCGGCTCGAGCTGGAACAGGCGCAGCGCTCGGGTGACTTGGCGAAGGCGGGCGAGCTTTCCTACGGCACGATTCCGGGGTTGCAGCGCCAGCTCGACGAGGCGGCAGGCGCGACTAAGGGCGCGATGTTGCGCGAGGAGGTCACGGCCGACGACATCGCCGGCGTGGTCAGCCGCTGGACCGGGATCCCGGTCGAGCGGATGCTGCAGGGCGAGCGCGACAAGCTGCTCGCGATGGAAGCGACGATCGGCAAGCGCGTGATTGGCCAGGCGCATGCGGTGAAGGCGGTGTCGACAGCGGTGCGGCGGGCGCGTGCGGGGTTGCAGGATCCGAACCGGCCGCTCGGGTCATTCCTGTTCCTGGGGCCAACCGGCGTCGGCAAGACCGAGCTGACCAAGGCGCTGGCCGAGTTCCTGTTCGACGATCCGTCGGCGATGGTCCGCATCGACATGAGCGAGTTCATGGAAAAGCACGCGGTCGCGCGGCTGATCGGCGCGCCTCCGGGCTATGTCGGATACGAGGAAGGCGGCGTGCTGACCGAGGCGGTGCGCAGGCGGCCGTACCAGGTGATCCTGTTCGACGAGGTCGAGAAGGCGCACGGTGACGTGTTCAACGTGCTGTTGCAGGTGCTCGACGACGGACGGCTGACCGACGGACAAGGGCGCACGGTGGATTTCAGCAACACGCTGATCATCCTGACGAGCAATCTCGGCAGCCAGTATCTGGCGAACATGGCGGAGGGCGACGACGTGTCGTCGGTCGAGCCGCAGGTGATGGAGATCGTCCGCGCACACTTCCGGCCCGAGTTCCTCAACCGGCTCGACGAGGTGATCCTGTTCCACCGCCTCGGCCAGTCACACATGGCACCGATCGTGGATATCCAGGTATCGCGCGTCGACAAGCTGCTGGCGGATCGCAAGATCGTCCTCGACCTGACAGACGCGGCGCGCGCGTGGCTCGGACGCGTCGGCTACGACCCGGTATACGGCGCGCGGCCGCTGAAGCGTGCGGTCCAGCGCTATCTGCAGGACCCGCTCGCCGACATGATCCTGCGCGGCGAGGTAAAGGACGGCTCGACCGTCAAGATCGACGAGGGCGACGGGAAGCTGGTGCTGGTCGTCGCCTGAGCGACGTTCGCAAAAAAGGGCGGCTTCCCGAAGGAAGCCGCCCCATTCTAACTCGACTATTGTTTAGAAGCCGACGCGCGCGCCGACACGGATGAAGCGACCCATAATGTTGCCGGTCGTCCAGGCAGGATTATACTGGTTGATGCTGTACCCGCCGCTCGGATCGAACGGAGGCTTGATGTCTAGGATGTTGAGCACGTTGGTGTACAGCGTGAAACGATCGTTGACCTTGACGGTCGCCGTCATGTCCAAGTTCCACGTTGCCTTCGCGTTGCACAGTACCGGCGAACCGTCCTGATACGTCACGACCGACGATCCGATGCTGGCTTCGCAATCGCCTTTGACGCCGCTGTAGCCGTTGGACACATCGGTCGACGCCAGGTCGTAGCCAGCGGTATAATATGCCGTCGCCGAGAGTGATGCGGCACCGACTTCGAGGGTGTTCTGCCACGTCGCGCGCCACTTCGGCGAGCCCGAGCAGGACGTGTTGTTGCAGGGGCTGAGGGTGCCGTCATACCGTTCGACGTTGCCGTCTGCAGTCTGCTTCTCGAACTTCAGCAGGTACGACGCGTCGGCCGAGGTGATGAACGTCACGTTGTCACCGATCGGGAAGCGGGCATTGGCACCGAAATCGATGCCCGACACGCGCTGTTCGTCAGCATTCTGATACGACACCTCGATGAAGCCGATCTGCGGCAGGGCAGCGGGATTGTCGTTGTCGGCCAGACCCGGACGTACGACGACGCCCGGAAGGTTCACGACGCCGTTGTTGGCATAGTATTGCTCGAACGCACCCGCGGAACTCGCCGGGTTGATGATGCCCTTCACCTTGATGTTGAAGTAATCGACGGTGAAGTTGATCCGTGACGTTGGCTCGAAGATCGCGCCCAGCGTCCAGCTGGTCGACTTCTCCGGATCCAGGTCTGGGTTACCCGTCGACGTGTTGCCGAGTGAGAACTGACCCGTTGCGTAAGAGTTGCCGCCGTGCGCCGCGATGAACGCTGCCTGCGCAGGAATGCTCGGATCGAGCGAGCGAGTCACATAACCCGTGGTCGGCAGACCGTTGGCTTCGTTGAAGCTCGGGATACGGAACCCCTTCGAGAAGGTACCGCGCACCGAGAACTGCTGGATCGGCGAGAAGTTGCTCTGGCCCGACGAATAATCGTCGTAACGGCCCGACCCGTTGATCACGAGCTGGTCGAGAACCGGCGCGTTGATTTCGAAGAAGGCGGACTTCACGTTGCGGCTGCCGACCGCACCAACCGAGTTGACGCCGTAATAGCGGTCATAGGGATGCGCGTCGTTCTGCGGGTTCGCGCTTGGGTTGTCGATCGACTCCTTGCGATAAGCCCCGCCGATGGCAACCTGCAACGGACCACCCGGCAGCGTGAACAACGATTTCGAGAGGGTGCCCTGGATCTGCCAAAGGTCGGCCGTCGATCGCGTCCGGTTCTCAGGCGAGATATAGTTGCGGATCTCTTCCGAATTGTTGCCTGGGTTTACGAAGTCATAGGTTCCGCGCGCGATCACGTCGAGGAGCCGCTGCGGGATCAGATAGTTCTTCTGAATCACGTCCAACTGGGTGTTCGACGCCGTGAAATCACCGCTGTATTTCCAGTCGTCACCGAACGTACCGGAGATCCCGGCCGCGAGCCGCAACGCACGCGAATTCGTCTCGATCGTACGCGGACGGTCGTAGAGGCTCAGCAGCTGCGCACGGCTGCCGCTGGCTGCGAAAGGATTGTTAGGGTTGAGGACGCCGTTACCCGCGTTGCACCCCGTGTCGAGCATGGTCAGCGAGCCGACGCCGCCGGCGCAGACATAGGCCGGCAGATAGAGTGGGTTCAGTAGAACCGAGCCTGGTGGCGTGGTCTGATTGTTGAAACCAAGCGGGCTGATCTGCGTGAAGGTGTTGGTCCGGTAGTAATTGCCGGACACATAGGCCTGAGCGTTGTCGCCGACATTAGCCGTAAACCGACCGGAGAATCCGTAGCGCTCCTGCTGCGGCAGGACCTGTAGATACTGCTTGCGGAAATCCTGCTGACAGACGACCGAGCCTGCGGTCGGGCTCTGGCCCGGAAGGACCGTCACCGGATTCAGATCGCGGCATCCATCGGCGGCGTTGAGAATATTATACCGGCCCAAAGCCCCGCCCGTCTCATCAACGGGACGTACCATTGCCACGGTCGTCGATGCGAGGCCGGAATAGGTACCGTCCGCGTTGAAGAAGTTGCGAGCACCAGCAGGCTGCGCAATGCAGCTGCCTGCATCGTTACAGATGCGGCTGAGGTCTGACGAATTGAACGGATAGCCCCGATCACTCGCATTTACCGCCTCGGTGTTCTGGTACTCGCCGTTGACGTAGAAGTTGAAGCCCTGGGTGGCGAGGTCGCCATAGCCCCACGTTGCATCGAGACGCTGTTCGGCACCATCGCCGCGATCCGAGATGCCCGCGGAGCCGTTCAGGTGAAGGCCCTCGATCTGCTTCTTCATGATGACGTTGATGACGCCTGCGACTGCGTCTGCGCCATAGGTCGACGAAGCGCCGTCCTTCAGCACTTCGATGCGGTCGACCAGCGAACTCGGGATCGTGTTCATGTCGACGAAGTTGCGCTGGCCATCGTCGGCGAGCGGATACGGCGCCATGCGCAGTCCGTCGAACAGTGTCAGCGTCGACTGCACGGACAAACCGCGCAGCGAGGCAGCCGTCGCGCCTGTTGCGAAGTTGCTACCGGTATTCCAGCCTTGGCTGATCGTGCCAGCGCCGTTCGCAGTCAGTCGCTGCACAGCCTCCGCAGCAGTGTTGATGCCGCGCTGCTGAAGCGTGGCCGCGGTTAGCGTGGTCACTGGCGACGGACCGGTATCGGCACCGCGGAACAGCGACCCGGTTACGACGATGTCCTGGCCCTCCGACGACTCGTCGGCAGGTAGCGTCTGCGCCGTAGGTGCGACGGTCTGAGCGTCTGTGGCGGTCGTGGCGTCCTGAGCGAAACCGGTCGTGGTGGACAGAACCAGGGCGAATGGCGTTGCCGCAGCAAGCAGCAGTGCCTTTGACGTAAATCGTGACGTGGTAACCAAGTGAGAACCCCTTGCGCTGCGCAGCGGTCGCTTTGGCGATCCACCACGAAAATCACCTCGGCTACTGCGCTACAGCCCTGCCGAGGACATGGGTTAAGGATGAAGATCCACGACTGGCGTGTAAAGGTGGGGCCGGACGCGCCGCAGATTTTTGACGTTAGCAGTGTTAAAAATGACACGAAAGCTTGCCGCTTTTCTACTATCGAGAAATAATGCTAAATTTAAACGGTGCTCATTGTAATAATGTAAGGAAGCTTAACTACCTTATTTCACCGGCAACGATCATCGGATCAAGCTTGGCGTCGTTCCAGCGCAGGCTCCAGTGCAGATGGGGGCCGGTCGCGCGGCCGGTCATGCCGGAGGCGCCGATCGGTTGGCCCTGGCGCACGTGGTCGCCGGGTTTCACGTCGATCCGCGACAGGTGCAGGAATGCGCTGTTGAGGCCCATGCCGTGGTCGAGCATGAGCAGGTTGCCCTCCAGCGTGAAGGGGTGGTCTGCGGCGAGGATCACGACGCCGTCAGCGGGGGCGGTGACGATCGTGCCGGTGGGGACGGCGACGTCGGTGCCCGAATGATAGCTGCCGGGTTCGCCCTTATAGACGCGTTGCGCGCCGAACAGGCCGGAGATGCGGCCGGTGGCGGGCCATGCGAAGGCCTGTCGCCAGCCTTGTGCGTCGGTCGAGCGAGCGCGGGCGGCCACGATCTGGGCCAGCTCGGGCGGACGGAGTTTCGCGAAGACCGGGTCGGGCGCGGGGAATTTCGGAAGCGTGTTGAGGCGCTCGATCCGCCAGGCTCTAGGCGCGATCGTCAGCGGTTGGGTGACGGTCCGACCGTCGGCGAGCGTTGCCGCCAGCATTGCTTGCGGCCCCGCGTCGCGGTCGAAACCGGCGATGAAGCGACCGTCGGGGGATAGCGTGATCGGCTTGCCGTTCAGCGTAACGGTGCGCGTACCTGCGGGGGCGGTGCCGAGGATCAGGCCTCCCTGGCTGAGCGTGCCGGTCCAGCGGAAGGCGGACTGGCTCGCGGTATCTGGGGGCGGCGGTTGCTGGGCGGTCGCGTTGGTTGCAACCAGCAGGACGAGCAGCGCCGCCCGGATCATCGAGGCGCCATCGCTTCGCTGGCGGCGGCGGCGGTGGCATAGGCTTCCTGGCGGGCGACGCTCCAGTAGCGCAGATCCTCCAGCGCGATACGATGGCCGGTGGCGGCGCAGGCGACGTGGTCGCCGGGGCTGAGCACGCGGAAACCATTGGCCATATAATGCAGGCGCGCGGCGCGGTCGGAGTTGGACATCAGCATTGTGGGGCTCTTCTTTACAGCAGGGTCGGCTGGCGCGGCGGCGCATCGGGCGCAGGCTTTGCCTTGGGGGCAGCATAGGTTTTGGCGATGGGGCGCTCAAGGCCGGTGTCCGTCACCGCGTCGACCACGCCGTCGCGGAAGTGGAGTGTCAGCGTGCCCGCGTCGCGCGCCGACTTGGCGGACGCGAGCGTCTCGCCGCCGGGACGCGCGGTGACGCGGGCATAGCCGCGGTCGAGGATCGCGTCGGGGTTGAGCGACTGGACGAGGCGCCAGGTCGCGTCGAGCTGCGCGCGCTTCGCTTCGAGTTTGCGTTCGAGCGTGGCGGGACGGAGAGCGGCGCCCGAGCGATCGAGACTGCCGCGCGCGAGAGTCAGGCGACGCTCCAGCCCACGATCCAGACGCTGGCCGAAATCGTCCGCGCGCTGGCGTTGCGGCCCGAGCAACTGGTCGCGCTTCGGCAGCAACCGCGCCAAGGCATCGAGGCGCTCGCGACCGCGCTCGACATGGCGGCGGGCGCAGCGTTCGGTGCGGTTGCGGTGGCTGTCGATCGTCAGGCGGAGGTCGGCAAGCACCGGCACCGCGATCTCGGCAGCCGCGGTCGGCGTCGGCGCGCGCAGGTCGGCGGCGAAATCGCACAAGGTGGTGTCGGTCTCGTGGCCTACGGCGGAGATGATCGGGATCGTGCAGGCGGCGACCGCGCGGACCACGACTTCCTCGTTGAACGACCACAGATCCTCGACCGAACCCCCGCCGCGCGCGACGATCACAAGGTCTGGCCGCGGTACCGGGCCGCCGGGGACGAGCGCGTCGAATCCGCGCACCGCGGCGGCGATCTCGGCCGCCGAGCCCTCGCCCTGCACCTTGACCGGCCAGACGATGACGTGCGTCGGGCAGCGATCCTCCAGGCGGTGGAGGATGTCGCGGATCACTGCGCCCGTCCCCGACGTGACGACGCCGATCACCTTCGGCATGAACGGCAGCCGCTTTTTCCGCGTGCCGTCGAACAGCCCCTCGCCCGCCAGTTTCGCCTTCAGTTTCTCGAGCAACGCCATCAGCGCGCCGGCGCCCGCCAGCTCCATCCGCTCGATGACGATCTGGTATTTCGAGCGCCCGGGATAGGTGGTGAGCTTGCCGGTCGCGATCACCTCGATGCCGTCCTGCGGCACGAAGGCGAGGCTCGACGCATTGCCCTTCCAGATAACGCCGTCGATCACCGCCTGGTCGTCCTTCAACGACATGTAGCAATGGCCCGACGCGACGCGCTTCCAGCCCGAGATCTCGCCGCGCAGGCGGACATGGCCGAACTCGCCCTCGACCATCCGCTTCAGCTTGAAGGCGAGTTCGCCGACCGACATCGCCAGTGCGTTGTCGCCGGGGACTTGCTCGGCTACCAGCCGGCCCATGTCATTCGACACGACATCATCGGAAAAGGGATCGGGCATGAACGTCCTGCTGCTGGGCTCGGGGGGTCGCGAACATGCGCTCGCGTGGAAGCTGGTGCAATCTCGCGGCCTCGATACGCTGTATGCCGCGCCGGGCAACCCCGGGATCGCGCGTGTTGCGACGCTCGTGCCGCTGGATGCGACGGATCATGCCGCGGTCGTCGCGTTCGTCCGCGAGCATGAGGTAGGGCTGGTCGTGATCGGGCCGGAAGCGCCGCTGGTCGACGGGCTGGCTGACTCGCTGCGGGCTGCGGACATTCCGGTGTTCGGGCCTTCGAAGGCGGCAGCGCAGTTGGAGGGATCGAAGGGTTTCACCAAGGATCTGTGCCTGCGCGCCGGCATCCCGACCGCAGGCTATGTCCGTGTGAAGAGCCGCGAAGAGGCGGATGCCGCGCTTGCCCGCACCTTCTCGTTGCCGGTGGTCATCAAGGCGGACGGCCTCGCGGCGGGCAAGGGCGTGGTCATCGCGTTCAGCGCCGCCGAGGCCGAGGCCGCGCTCGACGCGCTGTTTGCCGATGGCGAGGCCGAGGCGGTGATCGAGGAATTCCTGGAGGGCGAGGAGGCGAGCCTCTTCGTGCTGACCGACGGCGTGGCGCTGATGCCGTTCGGCTCCGCGCAGGATCACAAGCGCGTCGGCGAGGGTGATACCGGGCCGAACACCGGCGGGATGGGCGCGTACAGCCCTGCCCTCGTCCTGACGCCTGCGCTGGAAAAGCGTGCGATCGACGAGATCGTCGCGCCGACGGTGGCGGCGATGGCGGCGGAGGGCATGCCGTTCTCGGGCGTGCTGTACGCGGGGCTGATGCTGACGCCGCAGGGTCCCAAGCTGATCGAATACAACGCGCGGTTCGGGGATCCCGAGACGCAGGTGCTGATGATGCGCTTCCAGGGCGACCTGCTGGCGACGATGCTCGCGGTGGCGGAAGGACGGCTCGGCGAGATGCCGGCGGCGAAGTTCAGCGACGAGACTGCGCTGACGGTGGTGATGGCAGCGAATGGCTATCCGGGCACACCCAAGGCTGGCGGCGCGATCGTCGGACTGGATTCGGCGCAGGCTGCGGGCGGCACGGTGTTCCATGCGGGTACCCGGCTGGAGGACGGCAGGCTGGTCGCATCGGGCGGCCGCGTACTCGCGGTGACCGCGACCGGCGACGATGTCGCGACGGCGCAGGCGAACGCCTATCGCGCGGTCGAGGCGATCGATTTCGCGGAGGGCTTCTATCGCCGCGACATCGGCTGGCGGGAAATCGCGCGCGGGTGATGCCCCTTGGTCCTCCCCCGCCGGGGAGGCGGCTGGCGCTTGCCAGACGGAGGGGGAGGACCAGACTTGACTACCTAGCCGATTACCTCTCGCCGCACTTCACTCGCATCGCTACGGTATGGGAATGAACGAAACTTCCTCGACTTCCGCCTCAGGCCTGAGCCTGTTGCCCGACGGCATCGGAACGCTGACCGCGATCCACTTCGCGATCATCGCGGTGCTGGCGGTTCTCGTCGTGATCGGCCTGATGTGGGGCATCAAGGCCAAGCGCAGCCGCACCAAGGCCGCGCACGACGTCATCGCCAATGCCGAGGAAGCCGGCGTCCCGCCCGAGCCGATCACGACGAAACCGGTGGTCGAGGAGCGCAAGGCCGAGCAATCGCAGGCGCAGACGCAAATCGCGCGCGCGCCAGTTCCCGCGCCGGCCCTTGCCCCCGTCGCGCCGCCCCCCGCTCCCTCCGAACCTGCGCCGCCGGTTCGAAGCGCACCCGAACCAGCGCCGGTCCAGCGCGACGACGAGTTGACGGAAACGCCCCATCGTCTCGCCGACGAACCGATCGCCGCTGCGTCGCCGTTGGAGGCTAGCCCGGCGACCGAGGTTGCCGCGCCGGCTCCAGCTGAACCGGCGGCGGTCGAACCGGTAGCGTCGGCGCAGTCCTATGCGGACGGGCCCGTGACGCAGTTGAAGGGGCTCGGGCCGAAGGTCGCCGCGCAGCTTGGCGCGCTCGGCGTTTCGACGGTCGGCCAGATGGCGGCGCTATCGGAGAGCGAGGCGCAGGGCATCGATGCGCAGCTTGGCAACTTCACCGGGCGGATGGGTCGCGATCGCTGGATCGAACAGGCACGGTTGCTTGCAGCCGGCGACAAGGCGGGCTTCGAAGCGGTATTCGGCAAGCTTTAAGCCCCGCGCATGGTGGATTGGCAGTGTACAGAAGGCCTGCCATCGGTCTGTTCCGTTAACCGTGATCCGCACTGTTCGATGACGATTGGCTCTATGCTGCACGCGCGCCGACGGGCATGTCGGGCGCGTCGTACCTCGATGTAGGAGGGCGGCCGATATACAGGGCGATGAGTGCACATGCTGGTAACGATGAGCGCAATGCTGTTGACCGCTGCACCCGTTCACCTGACGGCCGCGCCGGTTTCGTTACCCGGTGAAAGCGCGAGCGCGGCCCTCCCCGGCGCGGTTCCGTCGCCTTTTGCCAGCGATTTTCCGGCCGTCTTACAGATGGCGGCCGTACAGATGGCGGCCTCGCCACTTGCCTTGGCCACGTCGCTTCCGGCGATCGAAATCTTCGCCCAAGGGCTACCCACGCAGGACATTCCGCCGGTCGGGCCTGCTCCGTTGGGCACCCTGCCTGCCGAGCGAACTTCGAAGGATATCGTCGTCACCGGCCGCAGGGAGACCGCGGGCGACCCGTTGCGCGCGGTCAATGCCGAGTCGTTCGCGGTGACGCAGAAGGTCGACGACGCGGTGATCGGTCCGGTCGCGCGGACCTACAAACGGGCCGTGCCGAGCCCGATTCGGCGCGGCATCCACAACTTCCTCTACAATCTGCGCGAGCCGATCGTCTTCCTGAACTTCCTGCTCCAGTTCAAGCCGGGCAAGGCGGCGGAAACGGTCGGGCGGTTCGCGATCAACTCGACGATCGGTGCGGCCGGCGTGATCGACATGGCGAAGCGCAAGCCGTTCCGCCTGCCGCGGCGCTCGAACGGGTTCGCGAATACGCTCGGCTATTACGGCGTCAAGAACGGGCCGTTCCTGTTCCTGCCGCTGGTCGGGCCGACGACGATTCGCGATCTGCTGGGTGGCGCGGTCGATAGGCTGATCCTGCCGGTCGGCGTCGGCAAGCCGTTCACCAGCGCGTCGTACACGATCCCGGCGGGGATCCTGGGCGCGCTCGACCACCGGTCCGAGTTCGACCAGACGCTGAAGGACCTGCACGACAATTCGCCCGATCCGTATGCGGCGACGCGGGCCTTCTATCTCAACCGGCGGCAGGCGGAGATCGACCACCTCCACGGGCGCGTCGAGGGCGATCCGGCGGGAATGTCGGGGCCGCCGCCGAGCGTGGTGCCGTTCGTGCCGAGCGATCTGGAGCCCGGGGCGGCAGCCGCTTCGGGGACGAATTCAGAGGTGCCGGCGGCGGACTCCAGCGGTGCACCTACCGTTGATGTACCCGCGGCGGCTTTCCCGGCTGCTCCGGCCGTCGATGTGCCGGCGGCGGCGCCCGCGGTTGCTGCTCCCGGTGGCGATGTGCCGGCGGCAGCGCCGGCGGCGGCTTCTCCCGGCGTCGACGCGACTAGCGGATCCGAAGCTCGCCCCTGAACGAAGGAGGAGCCTTACCGCCCCCTCTCTGTTCGTGCTGAGTAGAGACCGAGTAGCTCCGTCAGGAGCGTATCGAGGGCTCGTATCGAAGCACATGTCCCGCACCCCAACCTGTCCTTTGACACGCCGCTTCGACAAGCTCAGCAGCTACTCAGGACGAACGGAGGGGGCGCCTCACAAGCAAGGGGAGCAACTAACTCAACCCCGAGCACCTCCCCGGCGGAGGCCGGGGCCCAATTGGGGGACGTGGCAAACTTGAGTTAGCGCATAGTTACTGCGACCTTCCCATTTGGGCCCCGGCCTTCGCCGGGGGGAGGCGCATGCTGGGGGAGGCCGAGGGGAACCGTCCCCAACAGAGCCAAACCTTACCCTCAGACCTCACTCACGAGCAGCTTGTCGATCCGCCGCCCGTCCAGGTCGACGATCTCGAACTTCCACCCCTGCTCGACGAAGCTCTCGCCCTCGCCCGGCAGGTGGCGGAACACCGACAGCGCCAGCCCGGCGACCGTCGCGTAGTCGCGATCCTCGGGCAGGTCGATGCCGAGGCGGTCGGCGAGCGAGTCCGCCGCCATCGTCCCCGCCACCAACAAAGAGCCGTCGTCGCGCACCACCACCGAAGGCGCGTCGTCCGGGTCGGCGTCCGACTTGAACTCGCCGGCGATCGCGGCAAGCAGATCGGCCGGCGTGACGATGCCTTCGAAATGACCGTATTCGTCGTGGATCAACGCCATCGGCACCTCGGCCTCGCGCAATGCCAGCAACGCATCCATCGCGTCGATCTGGTCGATCACGACGGGGGCTTTCCGCATCAGCGCGCGCAGGTCGATCGGATCGCCGCGGAACAGCGCCGCGGCGATGTCGCGCGCCTGGACGACGCCCTTGACCGCGTCGATCGAGCCTTCGCCGACCGGCAGGCGGGTGTGCTGCGACGCGAGCAACGTCTCGCGGATCTCGTCGGGGCCCCAGTCGCAGTCGAGCCAGTCAATCTCGGTGCGCGGCGTCATCACTTCGCGGACCGGGCGATCCGCGAGGCGGACGACGCCCGAGATGATCGATCGCTCATGCTCCTCGATGATTCCCGACTTCGACGCCTCGGCGACGATCATGTGGAGTTCTTCGGCGGTGACGTGCTCTTCCGATTCGCGGTTGAGCCGGAGCAGCTTGAAGATCAGCGCGCTGGTCGAATCGAGCACCAGCACGATCGGCGCGGTACCGATCGCGAGCCATCGCATCACCGGCGCCATGAACGAGGCGATCGCCTCGGGCGAGCGGAGCGCGAACTGCTTGGGGACGAGTTCGCCGATGATCAGCGACGCATAGGTCGTCAGGCCGATGACGATCGCGAAGCCAGCGGTCTCGGCGGTCGAGGCGGACAGGCCCCAGGCCTGCAACCGCGCGGCGGTCGGCATGCCGAGGCTGGAGCCCGAATAGGCACCCGCGAGAATGCCGATCAGCGTGATGCCGATCTGGACGGTCGACAGGAACTTGCCAGGATCGGCGGCGAGGACCATGGCGGCGCGCGCGCCCTTCTTGCCTTGGCGCGCCATCGCCTCGAGCCGGGCTTTCCGCGCGGAGACGATGGCGAGTTCGCTCATCGCGAACACACCGTTCAACGCGACCAGCGCGAGGATGATCGCGACGTCGATCCAGGGGAAGGGGGGAAGCGGTGCCATTGGCTCGCCGCCTCTTTGCAGGACAACGCCGCGTCGTACAACCGTCCTTGCGTAAAGCCGTGCGGATACTCGACATCGCCGCGCGATGATGGTCATGGTCGGTTCAGTGCGCAGGCGGAACAATCGTCGCGAAGCCGGGTTGTCGGCCGTATCGGGCACAAAGCCGTCATCCATCACGTCTCAGGGAGATTATCTATGAAAACCAAGATGTTCGCAGGTGCTGCAATCGCCGCATTGATCGCCACCAGCGGCTGCACGACCGATCCCGAGACGGGTCGCCAGACGATTTCGAAGACCGCACTGGGCGGTATCGGTGGCGCGCTCGGTGGCTATCTGCTCGGCGACGTCGTCGGTGGACGGAGCGACCGGACCGAGAAGCTGCTGGGTGCCGGCATCGGCGGTCTCGCTGGCGCGGGCGTCGGCGCGTACATGGACAAGCAGGAGCGCGATCTGCGCGCGCGCACCGCCGGTACCGACGTGCAGGTCATCCGCCAGGGCGACGACCTGGTGCTCAACATCCCGTCGGGCATCACCTTCGCCTATGATAGCGCGACGGTGCAGCCGCAGTTCCAGCGCACGCTCGATCAGGTCGCGGATACGCTGTCGCAGTACAACCAGACCTATGTCGACGTGTACGGGCACACCGATTCGACCGGCAGCGATGCATACAACCAGACGCTGTCGGAACGTCGCGCGCGCTCGGTCGCGGATTATCTCTCGGGCCACGGCGTTCAGGCGGCGCGCATCGGCACGCGCGGTTACGGCAAGACGCAGCCGATCGCGTCGAACGACACCGACGAGGGTCGCGCTGCGAACCGTCGCGTCGAGGTGAAGATCGTGCCGATCACGCAGAGCGATCTGCGCCAGTAAGGGATTCGGGGTGGGGACGGATTGGCCGCTCCCCACCCGTTCGGGCTGAGCGAAGTCGAAGCCCAGCCGTTGCGCACCAGCCCTTCGACTTCGCTCAGGGCGAACGAAGAGTTGCATCCGTGGCTAGACCAGCAGCCGCGCGCGACGAGCCTGCTAAAACAACCGTCCGCCGTTCGGGACCTGCCCGGTCGGCGCAATCAGCACCACTTTCCCGTCCGCATCGGGAAAGCCGAGTGTCAGGACTTCCGACATCATCGGGCCGATCTGGCGCGGCGGGAAGTTGACCACCGCCGCGACCTGGCGGCCGACCAACGTCTCCGGCGTATAGTGTTCGGTGATCTGCGCCGACGATCGCTTTACGCCGATCTCGTCGCCGAAATCGATCCGCAGCTTGAACGCGGGTTTGCGCGCTTCCGGGAAGGGTTCGGCCTCGACGATCGTGCCGACGCGGATGTCGACCTTCTCGAAGTCCGGGTAGGCGATGGGCTCAGAAATCGACATTGTCGTAGTGCGCAGGCGGCGAAATCAGCTCCATCCGTTCGGACAGCAGCGGTCGGAAGCTCGGGCGGCTCTTGAACCCGCGATACCAGCGGGCTGTCTGGTCGTGGCCCTTCCAGTCGATCCCACCGAGATAATCGGTGACCGAGATCTGCGCGGCGGCCGCCAGATCGGCGAGGCTCATCGTCGCGCCGCCGAGCCAGTTCCGGTGATCGAGCAGGTAATCCATATAGTCGAGATGCCCGACCGCGGCCTTCATCGCCTCGCGCAAGCCCTTCGCGTCGGGCGCGGTGCGGTGCGCGAGGCGCTTGACCATGCGCTCGTGGAGCAAGGGCCCGGTCACGTCGCGGTAGAAATGCGTGTCGAACCACGTGACCAGCCGGCGGATCTCGGCGCGGTTGGTCGCGGTGCCGTTGATCATCGCCGCCTTCTCGACGGTTTCCTCGAAGAATTCGCAGATCGCCATCGAATCAATGAGGGGAGCGACACCGCGCGACGCGTCGACCATTACCGGGGTCTGGCCGGCGGGGTTCATGTCCATGAACTCGTCGCGGCGGTCCCAGGGCGATTCGCGCACCAGTTCGTAGCCAACCCCCTTCTCGCCCAGCAGCAGGCGCACCTTTCGCGAGAAGGGACACAGGGGGAATTGATAAAGCTGCCACATACTCTTCGTTTAGGCGGCATGTGCCGGGTGTGTCACTAGCGCGGGTTGGTCGTCGAGTAAGAAGATTTGGTTCACGCGGAGGCGCGGAGACGCGGAGGTGTTGCGTTCGGCGCGAGCGAAGCTCCTTCGTCACCAATCGCAATAGGAGAGATGCAGAGGGAATTTAGCTCCGCGTCTCCGCGTCTCCGCGTCTCCGCGTGAACCAATCTTACTGTTGCCCTCCCCGGCGGACACCGGGGGGAAAGACGGCGTCCTACTCCGCCGCAACCAACTCCGCGCTGTCGTCGAGCGGGTGGCTCAGGCGCGTCAGCATTTCCTTTGGCACGATCTGCCAGAAATGCGGCGCGACCCGGTCCCAGTCCTCAAGCAGGCCCTTCGACCATTTGCTGTCCGTCGTGTCGGCATGATCGCGGACCAGGTCGAGCAGCACGTCGGCCCAGTGGAGCGATTTCACGCGGTCCCAGGTGATGTTCTCGGGGTTGGCGCGCTTGGCGAACACGCCGTCGGGATCGTAGACGAACGCCATCCCGCCGGTCATCCCCGCACCGAAGTTCGCACCGACCGCGCCGAGCACCACCGCGATGCCGTTGGTCATATATTCGCACCCGTTCGCGCCGCAGCCCTCGACGACGACGGTCGCGCCCGAGTTGCGGACCGCGAAGCGCTCGCCCGCCTGCCCTGCCGCGAATAGCCGGCCAGACGTTGCTCCGTAGAGCACGGTGTTGCCGATGATCGTGTTGTCCTGGCTCGCCAGCGGCGAACTCACCGCCGGCCGCACGATGATCGTACCGCCCGAAAGCCCCTTGCCGACATAGTCGTTCGAATCGCCGAACACTTCGAGCGTGATGCCCTTGCACAGGAACGCACCGAGCGACTGCCCCGCGGACCCACGCAGCCGGATCGTGACGTGATCGTCCGCCAGCGTCGACATGCCGAACTTCCGCGTGATCTCGCTCGACAGCCGCGTTCCCACCGCGCGGTGCGTGTTGCGCACCGAATAGGTCAGCTGCATCTTCTCCCCGCGCGAGAACACCGCCGCCGCGTCCTTGATGATCTGGGCGTCGAGGCTGTCGGGGACTTCGTTGCGGAATGTCGACAGCGAGAACCGGCGTTGAGAATCGTCCGCGTCGACCTTCGCCAGGATCGGGTTGAGATCGAGATCGTCGAGATGCTCCGCCCCGCGGCTCACCTGCCGCAACAGCTCGGTCCGCCCGATCACGTCGTCGAGGCTCTTCACGCCAAGCCGCGCGAGGATGTCCCGGACTTCCTCGGCAATGAAGGTCATCAGGTTGATCACCTTCTCGGGCGTGCCTACGAACTTCTGGCGGAGCGCGTCGTTCTGCGTGCAGATGCCGACTGGGCACGTGTTCGAATGACACTGGCGCACCATGATGCAGCCCATCGCCACCAGCGACAGCGTGCCGATCCCGAACTCTTCTGCGCCCAAGATCGCGGCGATGACGATATCGCGCCCGGTCTTGAGGCCCCCATCGGTGCGCAGACGCACACGACCGCGCAGGCCGTTGAGCGTCAGCACCTGGTTGACCTCCGACAGCCCCATCTCCCACGGCGTGCCCGCGTACTTGATCGACGTCTGTGGCGACGCGCCCGTCCCGCCGACATGCCCGGCGATCAGGATCACGTCGGCATGCGCCTTCGCGACACCCGCCGCGACCGTGCCAATGCCCGCCGAGCTGACGAGCTTCACGCATACCCGCGCCCGCGGATTGATCTGCTTCAAATCGTAGATCAGCTGCGCCAGATCCTCGATCGAGTAGATATCGTGATGCGGCGGCGGCGAGATCAGCGTCACGCCGGGCGTCGCATGGCGCAGCTTGGCGATGAACTCGGTCACCTTGAACCCCGGCAACTGCCCGCCCTCGCCGGGTTTCGCCCCTTGCGCGACCTTGACCTCGATCTCCTCGCAGGCGTTCAGATATTCCGCCGTGACGCCGAACCGCCCGCTCGCGATCTGCTTGATCGTCGAGTTCGCATTGTCGCCGTTCGCGTACGGCACGAAGCGCGACTTGTCCTCGCCGCCCTCGCCCGACACCGCCTTCGCGCCGATCCGGTTCATCGCGATCGCCAGCGTCTCGTGTGCCTCAGGCGACAGCGCCCCCAGCGACATGCCCGGCGTCACGAAGCGCTTGCGGATCTCGGTGATCGCCTCGACCTGATCGACCGGCACGCCTTCCGCGGGGAAGTTGAACTGGAGCAGATCGCGCAGGTACACCGGCGGCAGGTCGGACACGCCGCGCGAAAATTGCAGGTAGCTCGTATAGCTGTCGGTCGCGACCGCGGTCTGGAGCAGGTGCATCAGTTGCGCAGAATAGGCGTGCGTCTCGCCGGTGTGGCGCTGGCGATAGAAGCCACCGATCGGCAACGTCGCGACCGCCGGATCGAACGCCGCCTCGTGGCGATCCGTCGCGTTGACGTGCAGCGAGGCGTAACCCTCGCCGCTGATCTTGGCGGGCATCCCCGGGAACAGGTCGTTGACGAGACTGCGCGAGAGCCCGACGGCCTCGAAATTATAGCCGCCGCGGTACGACGAGATCACCGCGATACCCATCTTCGACATGATCTTGAGCAGCCCCTCCTCGACCGCGACACGGTGGCGACGAAGGCATTCGGCCAGCTCCAGATCGCCGAACAGCCCGCGCGACTGCCGATCGACGATCGCAGCCTCGGCCAGATACGCGTTCACGGTGGTCGCACCGACGCCGATCAACACCGCATAATAATGTGTGTCGAGGCACTCGGCGGTCCGCACGTTGATCGACGCGTAAGAGCGCAGCCCACGGCGGACGAGGTGCGTGTGCACCGCCGCCACCGCGAGCACGCCGGCGATGCCGACGCGGTCTTCGGAGATGGCTTCGTCGGTGAGGAAGATCTCGCTCTTGCCCTGGCGGACGGCTTGCTCGGCCTCGTTACGGATCCGTTGGATCGCCGCGCGCAGCTTCTCCGGCCCACCGCCGACGTCGAACGTACAGTCGATCTCGGCGACCGCGTTACCAAAATGGGCCTTCAACCGCGACCAATGCTCGCCCGTCAGCACGGGCGAATCGAGCACCAGCACGCGCTCGCGCTGGTCACGCACGTCGAGGATGTTGGCCAGATTGCCGAACCGCGTCTTCAGTGACATCACGTGGCGCTCGCGCAACGGATCGATCGGCGGGTTGGTAACCTGCGAGAAGTTCTGGCGGAAGAACTGGCTGATCAGCCGCGGCTTGTCCGAGATCACCGCGAGCGGCGTGTCGTCGCCCATCGATCCGATCGCTTCCTTGGCGGATTCGACCATCGGCGACAGGATCAGCTCCATGTCCTCCATCGTCTGGCCCGCCGCGACCTGGCGGCGCGCAAGCTCGGCGCGGTCGTAGCGGACGACCACGTCCTCGACCGAGGGCAAGTCGGCGAGCGTGTGGAATTCGCCGATCATCGCGGCATAGTCCGCCTCGCCCGATATGCGATCCTTGATCGCGCGATCCTGCAGCAAGCGACCCTCGTCGAGGTCCACCGCGATCATCTCGCCCGGCCCCAAGCGCCCCTTGGCGACGATGGTGGATTCGGGAACGACGACCATGCCGCTCTCCGACCCGACGATCAGCAGGCCATCCGACGTCAGCGTGTAGCGCAAAGGCCGCAGCGCGTTGCGATCCATCCCGGCGACCGCCCAGCGGCCATCGGTCATCGCCAGCGCGGCGGGGCCGTCCCAGGGCTCCATCACGCTCGCGAGATACTGGTACATCGCGGTATGCTCGGGCGGCATGTCCGGGCTGGCGGCTTCGGGGACCAGCATCAGCTTGGCGGTCGGCGCATCGCGGCCCGAGCGACAGATGGCTTCGAACACGGCATCCAGCGCAGCGGTGTCGGATGCACCCGCCGGGATCACCGGCTTGATGTCCTCCGAATTGTCGCCGAACGCGAGGCTCGCCATCCGGATTTCGTGGCTCAACATCCAGTTCTTGTTGCCGCGGATCGTGTTGATCTCGCCGTTATGCGCAAGGCAGCGGAACGGTTGCGCCAGCCACCATTGCGGAAAGGTGTTGGTCGAATAGCGCTGATGGAAGATCGCGACGCGGCTTTCGAAGCGCTGGTCGCACAGGTCCGGGTAGAAGACCGACAGCGATTCCGCGAGGAACAGCCCCTTGTAGATGATCGACCGGCACGACAGCGAACAGATGTAGAAGCCCTGGATCTGCGCCGCGATCACGCGCTTCTCGATCCGCCGGCGGACGAGGTACAGCGTCTTCTCGAACTCGGCGGCGTCCTGCTCCTCGGGGAGCGGCCCGGCGATCATGATCTGCTCGATTTCGGGACGCGTCGCCTGCGCCTTCTGGCCGATCACCGACACGTCGACCGGCACCTGCCGCCAGCCATAGATGGTATAGCCCGCCTCGATGATCGCGCTTTCGACGATCGTCCGGCAATCCTCCTGGGCGCCGAGATCGGTACGCGGCAGGAAGATCATCCCCACCGCGAGCCGGTTCGGCCGCACCTTGTGGCCGGAGGCGGCGACCGCATCGTCGAAGAACCTCATCGGCAGGTCGATGTGCAGCCCCGCGCCATCACCCGTCTTGCCGTCCGCATCGACCGCGCCGCGATGCCACACCGCCTTCAGCGCATCGACCGCCGACTGCACCACGCGCCGCGACGCGCGGCCATCGGTAGCGGCGACGAGGCCGACGCCACACGCATCGCCCTCGAACTCGGGACGGTACATGCCGTGCTCGGCGAGACGGGCGCGTTCGGTTTCGTTGGTCATGCCAACCATTCCTTCTTGTCGACGTAGGTGAGCGCGCGCTGGCTAGCGGCGCGGAGAGTGTCGGTGGCCCGGACCGCCTCGACCAACTTGGCGAACCGCGCCTCGCTGGTCAGTGGATAGTCGTGGACGAGACGATTGCGTAGCTTGACCACCGCCATCCAGTCGTCGACGCTATCGATGATTCGCAGCGACGCCATCCGGTTGGCGACATCGCGGGCGTACAGGTCCTTTGTATCGACAGCGCGCGCCTGAAGAATGGTCCGAAACAGTCGCATCAACTGATCTTCCAGTTGTTCGACCGTTTTTAGCAAGGCGCGCGATCCGACACGACCATGTTCCGTCATGGCCTTGAACGCAGTCAGGTCGTTCGGCACGGTACCGAGCAACCGCATATCCTCGTCGAGCGCGATGTTGAGCGACTGCACCCGATCACAGATGATCTCGAGGATGTCGTCTTCGGGCTCCGTCACAGCACGATCCCGTCACGATAGGCGATCCGCTCGAACCCGCGCGGCGTACCGCCACGGATCGTGAGTACGACGTCGACTTTTTGCGGATCGATCCGTCGGAACAGCCGGTCCTCGAATTTGCCCCGATCACGCCATTCATCCGCAACCGCGTCGACCTCGATGTGGAGGTCGATGTCGCCGCCGCGCAAGGCGTCGTCGACCCGGCTGCCGAACAGGCGCACGACCGCGGTTTCGCCGAACGTCTCCGCGGCGGCCTCCTTGATCGCGGCGACCTCTTCGGGGTTCAGCCTCATGCCGCCACCTTCGCGTTCGCAGCCTTGGTCTTCAGCCATTTGTGCATCGTCGCGGCGACGTCGCGACCATCGCGGATCGCCCAGACGACGAGGCTCGCGCCGCGGACGATGTCACCCGCTGCGAACACGCCGTCGAGCGAGGTCATCAGCGTCTTGCCGTCGACCAGCACGGTGCCCCAGCGGCTAACGCCGAGTTCGGGCGTCGCGAACAGGGTCGGCAGGTCCTCGGCGTCGAAGCCGAGCGCCTTGATGACCAGATCGGCGTTCACCGAATAGTCACCGGCGGGATCGGGCTCGGGTGCGCGGCGGCCGCTCGCGTCGGGCGCGCCGAGACGCATCTTCCGCACCTTGACGCTCGATACCGTGTCACCACCGTCGAAGCTCTGCGGGCCGGAGAGCCAGACGAACTCAACACCCTCCTCTTCGGCATTGGCGACTTCGCGCTGCGAGCCGGGCATGTTGGCGCGGTCGCGGCGGTAGAGGCACTTCACCGACTTCGCACCCTGGCGGATCGCGGTACGGACACAGTCCATCGCGGTGTCGCCGCCGCCGATCACGACGACGTCCTTGCCCGCGGCATCGAGGCTGCCGTCGTCGAACGCGGGGACGGCGTCGCCGAAGCCCTTGCGGTTCGAGGCGACGAGGAAATCGAGTGCCGCGACCACGCCGTTCGAACTGCCGCCGGGCAGGTCCATCGCGCGCGCCTTGTAGACGCCGGTCGCGATCAGAATCGCGTCGTGACGCTGGCGCAGATCGTCGAGGCTCGCATCCTCGCCAACCGCAAAGCCTTCGTGGAAGACGATGCCGGCTGCCTTGAGGCGCTCGACGCGGCGCATGACGATCGGCTTTTCGAGCTTGAAGCCGGGGATGCCATAGGTGAGCAATCCGCCCGCCCGGTCGTAGCGATCGTAGACGTGCACGTCGTAGCCGTGACCGCGCAGATATTCCGCGGTGGTCAGACCTGCCGGCCCAGCGCCGATCACGCCGACCGACTGGCCCCGCGACTTGCCGGGGACCAGTGGCTCGACCCAGCCATTCTCCCAGGCGGTATCGGTAATGAACTTCTCGACCGCTCCGATCGTGACCGCGCCATGCCCGGTGAATTCGATGACGCAATTGCCTTCGCACAGCCGGTCCTGCGGGCAGATGCGTCCGCAGATCTCGGGCATGGTCGACGTAGCGTTGCTCAGCTCATACGCCTCGCGCAGACGCCCTTCCGCGGTCAGCCTGAGCCAATCGGGGATGTGGTTGTGCAGCGGGCAATGGACGGCGCAATAGGGTACGCCGCACTGCGAACAGCGTCCGGCCTGCTCTTCCGCAGGTTCGACGGCATAGCGTTGCGCAATCTCGCAGAAATCATCGGCCCGCTCATCCGCGGTGCGCTTGTCGGGGTAGGATTGCTCCCTGCCGACGAATTTAAGCATCGAATCGTTCGCCATCATAGCCTCCGACAGCCGCGTTATTGCGCGATCGGAGGCTTGTCACGGCTAAATCAACATATAAGACATAAATGCTGTCGTATATAACTGCCTTTTCAGACAGGATTCTGTGAGAATCGTTCTCAGCTATCTTTATTGGTTCCAGTTCGGACTTACTTGGTCAACAGCCACACCAGCGCGGCCGAGCCGGCTGCCACACGGTACCAGGCGAACGGGACGAAGCCGTGCTTGGTAACGATCCCGACGAACCACTTCACCACCAGCAACGCGACGATGAACGACACCGCGGCGCCGATCGCGATCGCGCCCAGCCCGACCCCGCCGCCGCTCGCGATTGCATCGCGGTTCTTCAACAGTTCGAGCGCGCTCGCGCCCAGCATCGTCGGGATCGCAAGGAAGAAGCTGAACTCGGCCGCGGTGCGCCGTTCGACGCCCAGCGCCAACGCACCGAGGATGGTCGCGCCCGAACGGCTGACGCCCGGGATCATCGCGAGACACTGGAGAAAACCGATGCCGATCACGGTCTTCAATGGAATGTCCGCCACCCCGCTGATGTCGCTGCGAGGCGCGAACCGCTCGACCGCGAGGATCGCGAAGCCGCCGACGATCAGCGCGATCGCGACGACTTCCGCATTGCCGAGCAGCGCCTCGATATATTTGTGCAGCGCCAGCCCGATGACAGCCGCCGGAATGAACGCCACCACCAGATTGCGCAGGAACAGCCACGACTTCGGCTCGCGCTTGATCAGCCCCATGCCGACCGCCCAGAACGTCCGCCAATAGAGAACGACGATCGCGAGGATCGCACCGAGCTGAATGACGACGTTGAACACTTCCCAGCGCCCCGCATCATAACCGAGCAGCCGCGTCGCGAGGATCAGGTGACCGGTCGAGGAGACGGGCAGGAATTCGGTGATCCCCTCGACGATGCCGAGGAGGATGACGGTGAGAAGTTCGGTCAAGCGGGAGCTCCGGCGCGATAGGTCAGGGCAATGTCAGGGGCGGCGTAGCACGCGCAGGATCAGATGACAGGGACTTCCGCGCGCGTTTCGGCGCGACGCCCGAACCGTCCGGCCTTGCGAAAGCGCACCAGCCAGCCCGGCGCGACCGTCGACAGCGGCGTAGCGTCGATGCCGAATGCGGCGAGGCCGTCGGTGCCGGTAACGACGTTGTCGCTCTGCAACATCGTCCACTGGTCCTTGGTGATCGGCATGCCGGGCAGGAAGCCGGCCTTGGCGATCATCGCGCCGGCAAAGTCGGGCAGCTCGACGATCGAGGGATCACGACCGATCGTCTTGGCGATCCAGCGGATGAGGTTGCCCATCGTGATGATGTCGGGCCCGCCGAGCTCCAGCGTCTGGCCGCCGAACGTCTCGGGCGCGGACGCCGCCGCGACGATCGCATCCGCCACGTTGCCGACGAATACCGGCTGGAACTTCGCACCCGCGCGCAACACCGGTACGACCGGCGCCTTGGCGATCATGCCGGCAAAGCGGTTCAAGAACTGGTCTTCCTGGCCGAACACGATCGACGGCCGCAGGATCGTCGCGTTCGGGAACGCGTCGAGCACCGCCGCCTCGCCCTGTCCCTTCGACTTGCCGTACGCCGACGCGGACTCGGGATCCGCGCCGATCGCCGAGACGTGCACCAGCGCACCGACGCCGGCCTTCGCCGCAGCCTGCGCGACGGTCTGCGCGCCGAGCGCCTGGACGCGCTGAAAGTCACCCGCGAGCACGCCAACGAGGTTCACCACCACGTCAGAGCCGTGGACCGCATGCGCGATCGTCTCGGGCTTGGTCACGTCGGCACCGACGAACTGCGTCTGGCCAAGCCCGCCGAGCGGTTTCAGGAAGAACGCCTGCCGCGGATCGCGCTGCGCGATGCGGACGCGCGCGCCCGTCGCCAGCAGCGCCTGTGCGACATAGCGGCCGACGAAACCGCCACCCCCGATCAGCGTCACCAGTTTGTCGTTCATCGCCCGTCCGTCCACTTTGTTTTGCCTGCCAGTTTGCGAATAACCCCTTGCCCCAGCAAGAGGCGTGTTGACAAGCATCGCGACCCTCCACTAGAGGCGCCCTCCTACCCCGTGCCCGGATGGCGGAATTGGTAGACGCACCAGCTTCAGGTGCTGGCGATCGCAAGGTCGTGGAGGTTCGAGTCCTCTTCCGGGCACCATTTTTTGGTCGAAGTTGGACACCGCGCCATCTGCGGCCTGCAGTCCCAGGCAACGCCGGTCTGCAGAGACGATAGCGGGCCAAAGATGATGCTTACAATTCGCTGACAAAAGTCTTGAGGTAGACGACCGCGAGGTCCGGCAGTTTCTCGCGCATTATTCGTTTATCGATATGTCGCCGTCCCTGAGCCAATCGCGCTTCGAGGACTTCGATCCACCTAAATTTATAGGTCGAGCCAGTCCGGCTTGTGGCAATCGGTTCGGCGAACGCGGCGTCCCGCGCGCCCCGCGTTCCTTGCCCGACCGGATAACGAGAGCGTGAATCGCGGTTTCAAGGCGCGTCCATTGCCTGCATCGGCCGCGGCGTGACAACAGGACCCCGATGTATCGCCCTCCCTCTTTAATAGTCTTGCCGCTGCTGCTCGTTGCTGCCCCGGCCTAGGCACAGCAAGAAGATGCGCAGACGTGGGAACAGCTTAACGTGGTCGTGCCCGTCGCGCCGCAATTGCGGGTGACGCTGGAAGAAATCGCGCGGATCAGCGACCGCCAGCGCGGCGTTTACACCACCGAGTTCGGCGCGCTCGTCGGCTGGCAGGTGGTCGAGGGTATCGAACTCGGGTTCGGATACCGCCATGTCGGCTTTCATAGTCGCAACCTCGCCCCAGACGAGGACCGTGTCCGCCAGCAAGTCGTGATCACCAGCGGGAGGTTCGCCGGCCGCTTGCGGCTCGACGAACGCTTCAATTCCGACGGTAGCGAAATTGGCTTCCGCGTCCGTCCATTGTTATGGTATAACATGCCCCTCGGACCAAAACGACTCGCCGCATTCGTCATCCACGAGAGCTTCTTCCTGCCGAACAGCACGACTTGGGGTCAACGCGCGGGGTACGAGCGGATGCGCAACATCGTTGGGCTGGCCTTTCCTCTCGCCAAGGCGGTGATGGCTGATCTCGGCTATCTCAAGCAGTATCGGTTCGCGCGAGGCGGCGCACGGGCGCAGATGGGCAACGCGCTGAACCTGCAGGTGACTGTGAACCTTGGAACGCTAGGCGTCAGGCCTTCACGATTGAGGCGTGCCCGAGGATCGGGTTTGCAGCGGCGTTTGCGAGGACCTGCCCCCGGGCGTGCGTTTTCATTCGAGGCGCATAAGGTCATCGCTTGCGCGCGACCTGCCTAGACGCAACGATGGGGCATGTCGTTCTTACTCCCGCTCCTGCTGCTCCAGGCAGCCGCCACACAGACGCCGCCGCTCACGCCCGCAGTCAGGACGACCCCGTCTACGTCAAAGTGGCCCGCACGCGACGCGCAGTTCACAATCCGGCGATTTCACTTCCGCTCGGGCAAGACGCTGCCGGAGCTGCGCATCAACTATACGATGCTGGGGCAGCGGCATCGGAATGCCCGGGGTGAAATCGACGACGCGGTGATGGTGCGGCACGGGCGGCACCGGCCGCCAATTCCTCAGCTCGCAGTTCGCCGACGAACTCTACGGCCCGGGCCACCCGCTGGACATAGCACGCTATTGGATCATCCTTCCCGACGGGATCGGCCATGGCAGATCTTCCAAGCCGTCCGACGAGCTGCAAATGCGGTTCCCGCACTGCGACTATGACGACATGGTGGAGGTACAGTACCGGCTGCTCCACGACTGGCTGGGCATTCGCCGGATGCGGTTGATCATGGGCACGTCGATGGGCTGCATGCACAGCTTGGTCTGGGGCGAGACACACCCGGAGTTCGTCCGCGCGCTCATGCCGCTCGCCTGCGAACCGGTGGAGATTACCGGGCTGAACCGCATGTGGCGCAAGCTTGCGATCGACGGCATCAAGGCCGATCCGGCCTGGGCAGACGGCGAGTACGCACGCTACCGGTCCACGGCTTGCGCACGGCCTCCAGCTTGCTGTTCATCGCCGGAGCGGCGCCGCTTTACTTCCAGAAACAATATCCCGGCCGCGATGCCGCAGAGGCATTTGCCCAGCAGAAGGTCGCGGCGTCGATCAAGGGGACGGATGCCAACGACCTGATGTATCAACTCGACGCCTCGCGAACCTATGCGCCTTGATCACAGCTGGAAGCGATTACCGCGCCCACGATCTGGGTCAACTCGGCAGACGATTTCATCAATCCACGCAATCTCGATTACCCGCAACGCGCCGTCGCCCGGATGAAGGACGCGCGATTTCGGATGATCCCGGAAAGCGCCGACACGCGAGGGCATGGCACCCACACCGCTGCCCGGTTCTGGAAGCAGGATCTGGCCGACCTGCTACGACGAACCGAATAGTCCACGAGGACGCCGAGAGCGATGGCGGACACTGGGCCATAGAGCGGCGCGGCGTTGGACTCGGTCAGTCGACGGATCGCGCCCTCCGCAAACGCCGCCGGACGCGGGCATCGCGTAGCAGGGATACGGGAATTGCCGTGGCGCTTCTCAGTCCAGCGACGCTGGAGATGTTTCGAATACTACGGCGCGTATCGTCGAGCATCTTGCCCATCAATTCGCGTCGCTCGATCTCGCCCTGTTCCTGCACGAGAGACAGCCGGTGGATTGCGAAAAGACCGATCAGCCCCGCGACGAGAAAATAGAAATCCCAGTTGGTCAGCACCAGCGGCAGGCCGAAACTCCGTTCCGGGTTCGACCATCGCACCAGCACTTCGAGTTTCCGCTTGGCGAAAAAGTCCGCCAGCAAACCACCGATGATGGGGGCCATGCCCGCGGCGACCGCCGTGACGGTCGCGCTTGCCGCGACATAGGCCGTGGCGCTACCTCTCGGCGACAATTTGAGCGCGATATTGGTGGCGGTAAGCGTGACCCCGGCAACGGACGCGCCCATCAGCAGATGCAGCGCGATCAGCCATAGCTTGACCAGATCGCGGTCCCCGATCTGCGATGCGCCGATCATGCCGACGATCGAAACGATATACGCCGGCGCACAGACCGCCAGCACCGACTTGTTGGCGAAGCGGTCGCTGAGCATCCCCCAATAGCGCAGCGCACCGATGTTCGCGATCTGGCTGACCACGCTCAGCACCAGCACGAAGCTGACGTTGAAGTGAAGCTGTCGGACGATGAACACGGTGAAGAACGGCGTCGCCAGGTTCACGGCGAATTGCCAGCTGCCGACGAATACCAGGAGCCGTCGGAAATTGCCGTCGTGCAAGGGTTGCCGGAGCAATTCCGTCAGCCGCACGTCGCCGATCGGCGTGGGCATCATCGGCTCCGGCATCGCGCTGACGACGCGCGCGCTCAGCAGACCGGTGATACACCCGGTCGCGAACATGCTCGCAAATACGAGGTTACGCGCGGGGGAATGCTCGGCGGTCAGGTCCAGCGCAAATGCCGCAGCGAGCCCCAAAGCGAGACTGATCGTCGTCAGCCAGATGGAGCGCTTGGCGAAGATCTGTCCGAGCCGGTTTTCGGGCGCCAGGTCGCGCAGCCAGGAATTCCAGGCGCAGGTACCGATCGCACCCAAGCCACACAGGACCCACTGCGCTGCGAGAAAGATCAGCAAGGCACCGGTACCACTGAAGAAGGCGGTGGCCGCCATGACGCCCAGCATGAGGCGGCCGGCGATACTGGTATAAATTGCGATCCGCTTACGGGCACGTCGACGCTCGACCAGCAGGATTGCGGGGAGTTGCAGCAACTGCGCGAGGAACGGCGCGCTCGCGAGAATGCCGATCATGACATTGGAGGCACCCAGATGCAGCGCGAACGCCGTGAGGATAACCCCCGTCGTGAGCGCCGCAGCCCCACCGGAAAACGCGGCTTCGACAATCAGCAGCGATAGTCCACGCTCGCGCTCCTGCTCGCTGACGTAGGGTGCGGGAGCGAGCCTCGTCATTCGGGCGATGGCTGACCGACGAACACGAACACCGGAGCCGGTACTGCGATGCTTTGATGGTGTGGGGCCAGCGTACCCTCGTCGAGCACGGCAAATACGGTGACGCTGTTTCCCTCCTCGTTCGCCAGGACGAACAGGCGCTCCTTCTCCAGGAGAAGGAAGGCACGCGGCGATTCCCCGCCGCTCGGCACGTGCTGGAGAAGACGTGGGACGCCACCGTCGGCCCAGTCGAAAACCGCAACGCTGTCATGCCCGCGATTGGTGACGTAGATGCGCGCGCCGGAACGATCGAGTGACAGATGGCCGGCGATACTGTCGTCGGTAAAACCGTCCGGCAGGGTCGAGACCTCGTGGACTGCTGTCAAAGTCCCGCCCTCGACGCGCAGCACCGTCAGCGTATTGGCGAGTTCGCTGACGAGTATCGCGAGCGGCAACGTCGGATAAAAAACCAGGTGGCGCGGACCGGACCCGGCCGGCGCCGCATACGCTACCCGACGCTCGCCAAGCCGGTTCGTTGCCCGTTCACGCTGGTAAGCGAGTATTTCGTCGGTCCCGAGATCCACATGGAAAAGCCATCTGCCATCGGGCCCAAAGCGAACACAATGCGCGTGCGCGCCCCCCTGACGGTCCCTGACGGGCCCGTGCCCTGCATTGTCGAGGATGTCCGGATTTATCGAGCGGAATCCCGGTCGCGGGGTCGAGGCGAAACACCGCGACGGTGCCGTTGCCATAATTGGCGACCGCGAGCATGCCTTCGTCCGCATCGAGCGTGATATAGCATGGGTCTTCACCCTTGGTCGCCACGCGCGCGACCTCCTGCCAGTCGTCGCCTGATCTCCGAAAAACGCCTACCGTACCGGCTTGGTGTTCATCGACCAGATAATGAAGATCGTGACGCGTGGAATACGCCCCGAACGAGGCATTTCGCGCATTGGGAAAGGCGCCTTCGCACGCCCACCCGCGGGTTGCATGAAAGCCCAGTCGTTGCAGTCCGGGACCGCCGCTCTCCGCGTAGGTGCCAACGAAGATCGGCGGCATCACGATATCGTGATCGCAACGAACACGGCCCCCGTCTCTTCCTTCCCGTCGGCGGTTTCGAACGCCTCGTTGATGTGATCCAGGTCGAACCGGTGCGTGATCAGGCTCTTCGCGTCGAGCTTTCCCTTTGCCAGCAGGTCCAGCACCATGCCCTGTTCGGGATAGATGTCGCGATAGGCGAAGCTGGCGCTCATCACGATCTCGATCTCCGACATCTGGATACGCTGCCATTCGAGCGGGATCGCGATTTCACCCCCGTCGAAGCCGCCGACCACGACCACTTTGCCGCCCCGCCGGACGAGCTTGGTCGCCAGCGGCAGGGTTTCCGGCATCGACAGGCCGCCGGCGCATTCGAAGGAAACATCGGCCCCGCGTCCGCCAGTAAAGTCCATGACGCGCGAGATCACGTCCCCTTGCGCGCTGTCGACGATCATGTCGGCGCCGAGGTCCCTCGCCAGATCGAGCGAACTGCGGACGCGGTCGATAATCAGTACGTCTGCGCCGCTCATCTTGGCGAGTTGCAGCTGTCCCAGGCCGATCGGGCCCGCACCGATGATCGCGATCTTGTGATTGACCCCGACCTCGGCGCGGTGGTGTGCGTGCAGGCACACCGAGAAGGTATCGATCAGCGCCGCTTCCTCGAAGCTGACGTGTCCAGGAAGTTTGTAGAACTTTCTCTGCGGGCCGCAGACGAACTCGCCATATGCGCGCGACACGTATTTGGTGCGGACGTCGTACAAATGCTCGCAGATATTGTAACGCTGGATTCTGCAGTATTCGCAGACGTCGTCGCCCATCACGGTTTCGATCACGACCCGGTCGCCGGGCTTTAGATCGGTCACGTCTTCGCCGACCTCGACGACTTCGCCGGCCAGTTCGTGACCCACGATATGGCATTCGAGCTCGGGCTCGGCCTTGTTCCAATGGCGCAGGTCGGTGCCGCAGATGCCCGCGACCCGTACGCGTGCGAGTACGAAATCTCCGGTCGGGATGATCGGTCGCTCGACCTCGGCGATCTCGAAGCGGCCGTCGGCGGTTTTCAGCGCAGCCTTCATGGCGGATCCTTCAGCTCGTCTTCTGTACGCGCGGTTCGATGCGAAGATTGACGATGTCTGCGCGTTCGGAGCGGGTCAGTGCGAAGACGATCGTTTCGGCGATCTCGTCGGCGTAGAGCATCTCGTGATCGGCGATCGCCTGTTCCTTCTGATCGTCGCTGCACTCCTGCATGGGGGTGGAGACGGACCCCGGCTGGATCACGCTGACCTTGATGTTCTTTTCCGCGACCTCCTTGCGAAGCGTTTCCGCGAAGGCCTGGATACCTGCCTTGGTCGCGGCGTAGACGCTCTCGCCGACCGCCTTGATCTCGGTGCTGATCGATCCGACGAACAGCAGGTGCCCCCCGCCCTGCGCATCCATCCGCAGGATCGCCCGGCGGGCGCTGGCGAGCGTACCGATCAGGTTGGTTTCGACGACATAGCGCCAGGAATCCTCCTCCATCTCATGGATCGGTTGCGCCCCGAGCGCGGCGGAGGTCACGAGCATGTCGATCCCGCCCAACGTCTCGTCCATATGCGCGAAGACCGTGTCGATCCCCTCCTTCGTTGCAGCATCCGCGACTAGACCTGCGACGGTGCCGGGCCCGGACCCCGCCTGTTCGAGCGCGTGGTCGAGGCTTTCCTGGTGGCGGCCGAAGGTCAGCACGCGCGCGCCGTGCCGGACGAGTTGCGCGACCGTCGCAAGGCCGATGCCGGTCGTTCCGCCGGTCACCAGAATGCGCTTGCCGGTCAGGTCGATCCTGTCAGTCATGATCATTCCCACGTGAGTATGAGTTGGCCGCTGGCCGAAACGTTGTAATCGATGCGATCGGCCGTGGTCCGATACGCGCGGATGATATCGCCGCCCGCCGTCGTGACGGTGATTTTGCCGAGTTTCCGCCGCTTTTTCCGCACGATATTGAGGCCGGCGGTGCACGTCTCGCCGCCGTCCAGCGTAATGGTCAGCGCGCGGTCGCCCGTCCGTTCCATCGACTGGATGAAATGATCGCAGAAGACGTCGAACGGTGCATTCTCGATCCGGTGTACGCTGCGTGTCGCGAATATCATCGCGGCGCCCGCGCCATAGACCTCCTGCCCCACCTGCCCGGCCAATTGCCCGTCGGCGTAAAGATCCTCGACCGGAAACGAGAGCGTCCGATCGATATGGCCGTTGGTCTCACGCTGCTTGGGCGAAAGCGCTTCGGGCGGCAGGGCATCGGGATAAAAAAACCAGGCGCGGTCGAGCGCATATTTGCAATATTCCGACACCAGCATGCGTGCCGCCGGTTCGAGATTCGGGCCGCTGTCTTCGAGATATCGCTGGAACGCGACGAAGGAATCGAAGCATTCGTAGACCGCCATGTACGGCGCATCCTGAAGGCAGGTCACGCCCAGGAAGTTCTTGTAGTGCGCCGCGTGGCCGATCTCGCTCTCCCAGATGACGCAATTGTGGAAGAAGCTCGCGAGATAGACGTAGCTCTGTTCGAGGTAGACCGCGCGGTTGGTGATGCGCCACAATCGCATGCAGGCGGCAGCCCCCCAGGCGGTGAGGTTCGCCTGGTAATTGACGTTGAACCGCAAGCCGATCGCAGCCTCTATCGCCGCCCGCGCCTCATCCAGATAGCGCTTGTCGTCTGTCAGCTCGAACGCTTGGAGCATCACCCAAGCATAGATCCCGCCGACATCGGTCTGCCCCCGGCCATCGGCACCTGCGACGTCGGTGATGACGCTGAAGTCGGTGACCTTGTACTGGACCGGCCATTTATACTCGAAATGCCGTGCCGCCTTGATCCCGTAGTCGAGCGATTTGAGCAGCAGCGACTTTGCCGTCTCGTCGCCGTCGAGCGCCAAAATGCCAAGGTTGAGCATCGGGTGGTAGAGATACCAGCTGTCGACCGCGTCGGCGTCCTTGTCGTCGCCGACGTTGGGCAGGTATCGCCGGAGCGACGTCAGCTTCGGATCGTAAAACTTCTCGAGTCCCGCCTTGAACTCCGCCTCGAGCGGGTGCGGTGCGCCGCTCCACTTTCCCCAATCGTGGATCGCCGTAACGATCGACATCTGCACCATGATGTCGGGGTATTCCGCGCTCGTGTAGGGGTGGACGTACCGGTGGCCGTAATGCTCGATCGTGGCTTCGGGCGCCTGGTCGAGGTCGCGCAGGGTCCGCTCGGCGCGATCGACCCAGTCGCGGTACTCGACCTGGGGAAGGTCGATCGCCTTGTAGGCGACGCCGAGCATCTGAAGAAAACGCCGTGCCGTTTCGCGCTCATGCGGCGGGGCGTCGTGACGGAAGACCAGAATGGCATCGGACAGCGTGACTTCGACGCCTGCCTGCAGCGCACCGGACGCGGTGTCGGTGCGGGGCTTAGGGGTAGGCATGAGGTAACCGATTTCGGGCCACGTCCCACCGACCGCACCATCCGGGGTCGTGCCCGTCGCTCGGTAATAGTCGTTCAAGGCTGTCAGGTTCTGCACGTACAACACGTCGCCGAAGCGCGGGCGATCGATATGGAGATACAGCACGCCGACGTTCAGACCACGCTGGCTGGCCTCGACGCTGCCACTGGCACCGAGCGGGTCGCCCGCGTCGTCCAGCGGATACAGGTCGCGGGGCATGAACGGGATCACCATGGGTGCGGCGGGCGTGAACCGTACCGTGACGCGCAGGTTCTCGAGTGCGTTGGCCCCCGCTCGCAAGATCACGAGGTGCTGGCCGAGCGCGCTGCTGACGGTCAACCTGGCCGTTTCCCCCGGCTTGGGTTTGACCGCTTTGCAACTGAACGGTCCCGCGAGATAGGCAGCGCGAAGCGCCACGCCTCCCCTGCCTTCCCGCCGAACCACCACCATGACCGAATCGTCGGTAGCGTGAACTGCGACGTCCAGCTCGCCCGCCGCAAATGTTGCCTTGGGCTTGAGAACCGGATTTTGCCCGAATTGGCGCAGACCCAGGAGGTACGGGCTGACGGCGTCCTCGGTGGTCTTGCTGATCGTCGCCATGATGGTCTGCTCAAACCTTGGATGCGCTTGCGCCGCCATCAGCGTAGAGCGATGCGTAACGACGGGTCACCATCGGCAACGCTTCGTCGATCCACTGCGCCATGCTCTGCTCTTCGCGCAGGGATTGCTGCAACAACGCGGTCGCCTGGGTGATCCCAGCATCCTCTGCCAGCGTCAGCAACGACTTGTACGCAGCGATCTCGAAATGCTCGAACGCGTAATTGGCGAAGCTGTTCTTGAGGATCTCGTCCCCCGCCACGCTGTGCGAGATCGCCGCCATGCTCCCGGTAAAGCTAAGCCCCGCATCCTTAAGCGCCGAAGCACTGGTGTCGAACGTCGCCAATATCTCGTCCAGCCGCGCGATCTGCGCGTTGGTCTCCTCGATATGCGCCTGCAACCGATCCGCGATCTCGGGATAATGTTCGATACGGGCGACCTGCGGCGTCATGATCGAGAGCGCCTGCTTCTCCACCGCGTGCAGATTGACGGCGCCGGTGACGAAGAGGGTCTCCAGCGTATCGGGTGACGTGCTCATATTTAATCCTTCCAGAACGGGAATTGGCCAGACGGGGCGGCGCAGACGGTCGTCGTCACCCCGTTTCTTGGGCGATCATGTTGTTTTCCGCCGCGTTCTTGACGTCGTGGCTGTTGAGCCCGACGAAGGTCATTACGACGATCGCCACGATCGCGATCATCACCACCGCGGCGATGATGGTCGCGCGTGATCGACCCTTTTTGCCGTTATCCATCATGCTACCTGCCCATGTTATCGTCGACACGCGCGGTGGATCCCCACCGCGCGTCGCGGAGGGAGCACACGCCCCCTCCTGTCCGTGTCAACCAATCTGCTGGTTCTGCGCGCCGCTGTCGGGGCGTGCCGGTCCCATCACCGGCTCATCGCCGAGCGGTTCGTTGCGGAACACGGTGAACTCGCCCTTGCCGTCCATCGATGGACCTGACGTCCAGCGACCTTCCGGAAACGTCCCGTCGACCGAGGTCGCGTAGAAATTATAGTTGTTCTGCTGGTCTTCCATGTCCTGCGGGAAGCTGTTGGGGATCGGCAGGTTCATGGCTTCGGCGCCAAGCTCTTCGATGACTGCGAGCCACTGCTGCTGGTGCATCGTGTCACGCGCGATCATGTAATGGAGCATCTTCTTCATGCCCTCGTCGTGCGCAGCGTTGAACAACCGCACGGCGAGAACACGACCGGTGCTTTCGGCCGCCACGTTGCAGTACATATCCGCCGCGACGTTCCCGCTTGCGTAGATATGACTCATGTTGAACGGCACGCCGTCGGAATCCATCGGCATCGCCGCCATCCCGCCGGAGAGCAGGTTCTTGTGGATGATACCCTCGATGCTGTGACGGGGATTTTCCCCGCCCATTACCGCACCGACGATGCTGTCCTTCACGCCCTCTTCCTGAAGGTGCGTCGGCGCCTTCTCGAGATTCAGCGCGACGGCCGTCGCCAGCATCTCGATATGACCGATCTCTTCGGTCGCCGTGTGCAACAGCATATCACGGTATTTGGTCGTCGGCGCGCGATTGCCCCACGCCTGGAAGAAATACTGCATGCAGACGCGAATCTCTCCTTCGACGCCGCCGATCGCCTGCTGAAGCATGCGTGCGAATGCAGGATCGGGGTTCGTCACGTGAACCGGATACTGCAGTCGTTTGTCATGATAATACATGAAGCGCTCCCAATAGGTTGGCTGTCTGTAGGAAGCTCCTTGAACGCGTTTAGCCGCGGCGGTTTCCGATTATTCGGGCCCCTTTAATGTGCGTTAACACGGTTTTCGCGGCCAACGGTTCGCTGCGAACTTATACCGATGACCAATTCAGGAAGGCGCTCAACTGTCGAAATTGTCGGCTAACCTGCCGAACCGCAGCAGGTAATTCCGTTTTTGCCGGACGCGCCGATCGCTGATTTGGGACGAGCTTGGGATCGGAGCATCGAGATGAAGGTACATCATCTGAATTGCGGGACATGCTGCCCGATGGGTGGTCATCTGTTCGACGGCTACAGCACCGGCATTTCGGCGCACCTGGTATGCCACTGCCTACTGATCGAGACGGAGAACGGCCTCGTTCTCGTCGATACCGGCTATGGCACGCGGGATATCGCGCGACAAAGCGATCGCCTGTCGAAGTTCTTTCTGGCGCTGAACCGACCGCAGTTGCGGACCGAGGAAACCGCAATCGCGCAGGTCCGCCGGCTAGGCTTCGATCCGAACGACGTCCGGCACATCGTCGTGACGCATCTCGATTTCGATCATGCCGGCGGTATCGAGGATTTCCCCCGCGCGCGCGTCCACGTCACCGCGCGCGAAAAGGAAGTCGCGGACGAACGCAATGGCGGCACCTTCGTATCGCGCAAACGCTATCGACCACAGCAATGGGACGACGCGGCAAACTGGTCGCTATACCCGCTCGGCGGGGGCGAGCCGTGGTTCGGGTTCGACGCCGTCCGTGATTTGCAGGGCCTGCCACCCGAGATCCTGCTGGTCCCGCTCGCCGGTCATACCTGGGGCCATGCCGGAATCGCGATCCGCGAGGATGATGGCCGCTGGTTATTCTATGCGGGCGACGCCTATTTTCAGAATGGCGAGGTCCGGGGGGATCGTCGGACCTGTCCGCCAGGCCTCCGCGCATATCAGCGACTGATGCAGGTGGACGCGAAGGCACGGATGACCAATCAACATCGGCTGCGGGCGCTCGTGCAGGAGCAAGGAAACGCGCTCAGAATTTTTTGCGCACATGACCTGACGGAGTTCGAGCATCTTTCCGCCGGAAACGATGGCGTCGAAAGGCCTTCGATCATCGCCAGCGGACTTCGGTAGGCCATATGACAACGTATTCGCTCAATATTTGCGACCGGACTGGAATGGTCCTGCGCATCGAACCCGTGAACGCAAATGACGCACAGACGGCGTTGATCGAGGCGAACCGCCTGTTCTGCAGACTTGCTTCAAGTCCGTCCGGGCTGTTGGATCAGCACGGTCGTATCGATGTTACCGATAGCGACGGGCGAACCGTGGCCCGGTTGGTGATGACCGAGTCGATTGCCGCGATGCGCTGACACAGGCACGGCCGTTACCGATGTACTGCCCTCGTTACGAATGACGCGAACATCTACGTCTGCCTGGACTGGCTACTATCCGTTACCAGACGGGCCGGTGTCAAAATTTTCGCCCGGGTTGCCGCCGCCGGCCCCTGCGCCGCTGCCATGCACTTCGCCGGTTTCTTCGTCGATATAGGCCCGGTGTCCGGCATCCGACGGCGCAGTTTGGGGAACTCCGTCGTCGGGCACTCCATGTCCGACGCCCTGATGCGCCTCCGTCGTATCCGCCTTCCGATTGCCGCGGCTTACACCGACTTCGACGTACCGAGGCTGCTCCTTTTGGTAACTGTCATATTCCTCTCCGGAATAATGACCGAGGGTACCGGTCTCATTGCCGTGAAGCCCGGAATCTTCGTTGGTTTCCGGTAATGCATTCGGGTCTTTGTTCATGTCCTTGCTCCGAATATGATCGCACCAAAGCGTCAAATACGACGCTGGAGCGCAATAACCGCTCCAGCGTCGCTTCGTTTAGACCTTACATCCCGGACATGTTGCCCATCGGCCTGCCCGTATTCATCTTCATCGCGGCATTCAGATGTTGCTTCACGATGGGAACGGCAGCCTTGGCCGAGGCCCGTAACGGTGCCTGATCGCCACCGGCGGCATAGCTCTGGTGAAGATCGAGTGCCGCCTGGTGCGCTGGAACCTGCTGGCCCAGATACAGCCGGTCGAAATCCGCCGCCGAGGCGGTTTGCAGTTCGTTGATCGACGCCGTCGCGCCTGCGTCGAGCGCCGGCGGCATCGGCGTCAGCCCTGCCTTTTTCGCCGCTGCCATCGTCGCAGCCGTCGTTTTCTGGTGGTGCTTGATCAGCATCGTCGCAAACTTGCGCACGGCTGGCGTCTGCGACTTCTGAAGCGCCACTTGGCTCGAATTGATTTCGTAAAGATCGCTCATTCCAGCAGCAGCAACATAAGCTGCCGCCGACGACTTTGCCTCGGCGGGGGGTGGAGGCGGCGGGGTCTGCGCTGCCAGTGGTGCGCTGGTCGCAGCGAACAGCAATAGGCCAAGATACTTCGTCATCATCGTTTTCTCCTGATAACCGATTGGTCGCGGCCCCTCGGCGAAACGCGCGAAACCGCATAAATTGCGGGATAGGCTAACGAACGGCCGCCAATGAACCGTCGGGGTTACGCCCCTCGCGCGCCAGCGCGGCGTCCTGTTGGGCCCGCCGAACGGTATCCGGGTCGCCGTCGCGTTCGGCAGGAAGCGGAACCTCGGCGATGCCGCCCACATTTGCAGACCCGTGCAGAGCCGCAGCGATCTCATGATCGAACTCGCCGCTCTCGACCGCAGTGCGCATGTTCACCAGGTAATCGGCGAACCGCGCGGCGGGTACGAACGTCGTCGTCTGACCGGCGATCGTCAGCGTTGCGCCATTGCGGGTAGTAGGCGTGAAAGCAACATGGTCGCCATCACGCATGAACCAATTCCCTGTAACTACCCCGTTGGTCGCCCAGGCCTTTTCCGCCAAATGCAGATCCTGCAGTACGTCGGCACGATCGCCTTGTAAATCACCTTGCGTTGTCGAACAAACAGATTCGAGCATTACACCTGCCGAATCCATCACAGCTTTAATTCCCATTATCAATCTCCGATATTACTCTCTGAGTAATCATAGGAACAACGATCGGAAATGTGGATCTTCGCAGGTTAGTGCTACGCCATCCGATCCATTTATCTCCGGGCACCCCTTCCTGAAGTCCTGCACGACCGAAAAACGTGGGCAAGACCGTATCTTTCCCGAAAATCCGCGACGTTTACCTGCATCAATACGATTATCACCCGCCGGACCGGTCCGTTCAGGGGTTCTTTCAAAAGAACCGCAGCGTATTCGAACTAACGCGGGCGTATTCTGGCTCGCTGGTCCCTGGTGGTGCTATTCGAACACGATGGAAGCAGCCCGAATTGTTACTGACGTCGAACCCGACTTCGCCGCTACCACCCCGCCGCTCGCAACCCCGTATGTCGGCTTCGACTCGAAGAATTACGCAGATAACTCAATGCCAAGGGCGTGCCCTCGCCGCGTAGCGGCAAAGCCAGCAGGCACCTGCTCGGCAAAGCCGCGGCATGGACACCGAACACGCTGACCGGCAAGGCTGCGCGTGGCAACGGCATCCTTAACAACCCGCTGTATGTGGGCCGACGACCGTACGGCAAGCAGATGTATCGCAAGAACCCGGAAACGGGAAAACGCCACGCCTTTATCAACTCGGAAGACAAGCGATCTGATGACGTTGAGTCACCGGCCCTTGGCATCGTCCCCCTCGAACTGTGGGACTGGGTCAAATTCCGACTGGCTACGATGGCGCATGCAGCAAAACCCCGAAAGGACCCACCTGGTGCGGCAACCGGCTGACGATCCGCCAGGACGAACTGGACACGCGCGTGCTCGCGGGGTTGGCAACCGAGATGCTGCGCGACGATGTCATCGCGGCATTCCTCACCGAGTATGAGGCGGAGACCCGGCGCTTGGCGGCTGAAACGGTCAACGCCCGTCCGGAGCGCGAAGTCGAACTGGCGAATCTCGACCGGCAGATCGCACTTGCGAAGGCCGCCATCCTGAAGGGTGTCGACGCAGCGTTGTCGTCGAGGACATGAAGGTCTGGACCGAGCGTCGTCAGGTCCTGCTTGCTGAACAGGACACCGCGCAGACCGCATCCACAGAATCCCAGTTGCTGCGCCCCGACCTTGGTCGCCTTTATCGCGAAAAGGTCGGTCAGCTCACTGCGGCGTTCCAGGACGATGCGCTGAAGGCGCAGGCGTTCGAACGGTTGCGCGGGCTCATCGAGGCGGTGGTTCTGATGCCGGAAGACGGCAATCTCGCCATCGAACTGCGCGGTGAGCTTGCGTCGATGCTGTCGCTATGTATCGAAGCAGAAACGCCCCCCCCTCGGGAGTTCCCTCGGAGGCGTTGCAAGTTAAGATGGTTGCGGGGACAGGATTTGAACCTGTGACCTTCAGGTTATGAGCCTGACGAGCTACCGGGCTGCTCCACCCCGCGACGGTTCTCGTTGGAGAACGTGGGTAGAAGACATGGTGAATGGGTTTTCAGCGTTTCCTGTTACGTATCGCCGCACGGGCTTCAATGCCTGGCGACGACCTACTCTTCCATCGCTTGAGCGATAGTACCATTGGCGCAGGCGGGTTTCACGGCCGAGTTCGGAATGGGATCGGGTGGGACACCGACGCTATAGCCACCAGGCAATGGAGCCGGTGCGACGATACGTTGGGAATGCTTTGGGTACCCCACCATGCTTGACGCCTGGTGGGGTTTTAAAATCGATACCGTGCAAGGTTGTAGTGGTATTTGGACCAATCCCTCGACGGCGAGGGGATTGGCAATCTGGCGTTCGACTTAATCATCCGCACGCATCTGACGCGTTGGGTTACCCCAGTGTTGTCATTGATGGTGTGAGACTCTCAAGCGCGAATAGAGCAATTAGTATCGGTTAGCTCCATGCGTTACCGCACTTCTACATCCGATCTATCAACGTCGTGGTCTCCGACGGCTCTATGAAATCTTATCTCGAGGGAGGCTTCCCGCTTAGATGCTTTCAGCGGTTATCCCGTCCATACATAGCTACCCAGCTGCGCTCCTGGCGGAACGACTGGTACACCAGAGGTATGTTCAACCCGGTCCTCTCGTACTAGGGTCAACTCCTCTCAAATTTCGACGCCCACGGCAGATAGGGACCAAACTGTCTCGCGACGTTCTGAACCCAGCTCACGTACCACTTTAATTGGCGAACAGCCAAACCCTTGGGACCTGCTCCAGCCCCAGGATGTGATGAGCCGACATCGAGGTGCCAAACAACCCCGTCGATATGAGCTCTTGGGGGTTATCAGCCTGTTATCCCCGGCGTACCTTTTATCCGTTGAGCGATGGCCCTTCCACGAGGGACCACCGGATCACTATGACCGACTTTCGTCTCTGCTCGACTTGTCAGTCTCGCAGTCAGGCGGGCTTATGCCATTGCACTCTAACAGACGGTTTCCGACCGTCCTGAGCCCACCATTGCGCGCCTCCGTTACTCTTTAGGAGGCGACCGCCCCAGTCAAACTACCCGCCACAGAGGGTCCCTGTTCCGGCTTACGGAACGAGGTTAGACATCAGAAACAAACAGGGTGGTATTTCACCTATGGCTCCACATCAGCTGGCGCCAATGCTTCAAAGCCTCCCACCTATGCTACACAGTTTCTTCCTAATGCCACTCTGAAGCTGCAGTAAAGGTGCACGGGGTCTTTCCGTCTAACCGCGGGTACTCCGCATCTTCACGGAGAATTCAATTTCGCTGAGCATGTCCTGGAGACAGTGGGGAAGTCGTTACGCCATTCGTGCAGGTCGGAACTTACCCGACAAGGAATTTCGCTACCTTAGGACCGTTATAGTTACGGCCGCCGTTTACCTGGGCTTCATTTCAGAGCTTGCACCCCTCCACTTAACCTTCAGGCACCGGGCAGGCGTCAGGCCCTATACGTCGTCTTGAAGCCGACTTAGCAGAGCCCTGTGTTTTTGCTAAACAGTCGCTACCCCCTGGCCTGTGCCCCCTCAAAGTGCTTGCGCATAGTGAGGGCCTCCTTCTTCCGAAGGTACGGAGGCAATTTGCCGAGTTCCTTCAGGACACTTCTCTCAAGCGCCTTGGTATACTCTACCTGACCACCTGTGTCGGTTTCGGGTACGGTCTATACGGTGGGGCTATTTCCTGGAACCATTTCGAAGCACGTCCAATCCGATAAGGACGCACAACACACATGATCCGTCACACACCACCAGGCCCACGAATATTAACGTGGTTCCCATCGACTACCCCCTTCGGGCTCGTCTTAGGGGCCGGCTCACCCTGCGCGGATTAGCCTTGCGCAGGAACCCTTGGTCTTTCGGCGAGAGGGCATCTCACCCTCTTTATCGCTACTCATGTCTGCATTCGCACTTCCGATACCTCCACGACCCATTACCAGATCGCTTCACAGGCTTACGGAACGCTCCGCTACCGCGTACCACATAAGTGGCACACCCTAAGCTTCGGCACGTATCTTGAGCCCCGTTACATCTTCGCCGCAGGACCTCTTGTTTAGACCAGTGAGCTGTTACGCTTTCTTTAAAGGATGGCTGCTTCTAAGCCAACCTCCTGGTTGTTTTGGAAGTCCCACATGCTTTCCCACTTAGATACGATTTGGGGGCCTTAGCTGTAGGTCAGGGCTGTTTCCCTTTTGACGACGGACCTTAGCACCCGCCGTCTGTCTCCCGCATATCACTCTTAGGTATTCGGAGTTTGGTTAGGTTTGGTAGATCTCGCGACCCCCTAGCCCATCCAGTGCTCTACCCCCTAAGGTGTTCGTGCGAGGCACTACCTCAATAGTTTTCGCGGAGAACCAGCTATTTCCCGGCTTGATTGGCCTTTCACCCCTAAACACAACTCATCCGGTAACTTTTCAACGTTAATCGGTTCGGACCTCCAGTGCATGTTACTGCACCTTCATCC